>CACZWL010000001.1 GCA_902784865.1 uncultured Bacteroidota bacterium
CGAACGCTGAGCGAGTTGCGCCTCGCTCTGGCGGTCGTGGTAGCAGCGCGGCCGTGCACGCATGCACCACTTGTCGCGCCACATGTAGCCCACCACCGTGCCCACCTTGCCCTGGAACGGGCCCAGAATACCTTGAAAATACTTGGCCATGATATGATGTTTTCTTAATTCTTGATTTTTAATTCTTAATTAGCAGAAACGTTTGGGTTGTTTTTTTATTGTGTTGCCAATGAAAAATAATTGCAAACTTATAGCAAACTTTGATACCGGTAATTGACTGCAAATCAATGGCGTTTCTGCCTGCGGAAAGGGGGCGGGCGGGCGGTGCTTGGGCTCGGTCTGCCTTGCGTCGAGGGGGCAGGCGGGCGGCGCTTGCCTTGCGGCGAGGGGATTGACGGGCTGTGGTTGGGCTCAGCTTTCCTTTGGGGTGCGCTGGGCGAGCAGGAGGCCCGAGATGACGAGCACGATGCCGGCGACCTTCGACCAGGCGAAGGTCTCCTGCTGAAGCAGGATGGCGGCGATGAGCGAGAAGATGGGGATGGCGTTGTTGAAGATGCAGGCGCGCGAGGCTCCGAGTCGGCGGACGCCGTAGTTGTAGAAAGCGTAGGCCAGGGTGGAGCAGCAGATGCCGAGCGTCAGGAGTAGTAGCAGCGTCTTGGCCGACCAGCCGAGGGCCAGCAGCCCCGCGCCGGGCTCGCCTGCCGGCGTCAGCCAGGCCTGCAGGAGCAGCAGCGGAAGGAAGAAGGCCAGGCCGATGAGGTTCTGGTAGGTGGTGATTACCAGCGGGTTGTAGTGGTGGACTACCTTGACGAGGAGCAGTGTGTAGACCACGGCTATGACCACGGCTCCGGAGAGGAGCAGTATGCCGCGCAGGTTGCCCGTGAGGCCTTGTCCGCCGAGGAGCGTCAGGGCCACGCCGACGAGCGACAGGAGCACGCCGAGGAGCAGCGTCGGGCGGATGGCCTCGCGGTAGGCGACCCACATGCCGAAGGGCACGAAGAGGGGTATGGTGGCGATGACGACCGAGGCCAGCGAGCCGCTGACGAACTGCACGCCCGAGGTCTCGCAGAGGTGGTAGAGGAAGGGCTCGCAGAGCGTCAGCAGGAGGAACCACTTGAGGTCGCCCTTGCGCAGTGGCGGCAGGAGCGAGGCGTCGCGCCGCAGGCGCCGCAGCACCAGCAGCGACGGCACCATGACGGCCGAGGCCAGCCCCAGCCGCAGGAAGATGAGGGTGGTCACCGTCAGGTTCGGCTCCGTCAGGAAAAGCTCCTTGGTGAAGATGAAGCTCACGCCCCAGAAGATGACCGAGAGCGAGAGCAGCGTGTAGGTCAGCAGGTTGGATTTGCGCATGTGTAAGAATCAAAATGGATAGTTGATGCCGAAATTGGCCACCAGTTGGTTGAAGCGCCAGTGCGGCAGGCGCCAGCGCTGGTCGTGGGTGTAGCCCGGGTCGTAGAGCGGTATGGCCAGGTCGAGGCGCAGCGTGGCCACCGATATGTTGAGTCGCAGGCCCACGCCTATGCCGACGGCGATCTCGGTCAGCAGGTCGTCGAGCCGCAGCTCGCCGCCGGGGTACTGCTCCGACGGGTTGAGCAGCCACACGTTGCCCACGTCGGCGAACAGCGCCCCCTCGAAGGCTCCGGCTATGGGGAAACGGCTTTCGAAGTTGGCCACCAGCTGCAGGTCGCCCACGCGCTCGAGCATCATGTCGCCCGAGTTGTACGACCCCGGGCCGAGGTGCCGCAGCTGCCACGCCCGCATCGTCGTGGGGCCGCCGCCGAAGAAGCTCTTCTCGTAGGGCATCGACACCGAGTTGCCGTACGGTATGCCGACGCCCAGCAGCAGGCGTGTCACGAAGACGCCCGACGAGCCCACGTAGTGGTAGCGTGTGAACTCGCCGTTGCCGCGCACATACTGCGAGAAAGGCACCCCGAACAGCTGGCGCACCCCGTTGCTGTCGCTCTCCAGCCCCGCCATCTTGCCCACGCCGGACAGCAGGTTGCCCGCCGACTCGAGCGAGAAGCGCAGCAGCGTGAAGTTCTGGCGCGTGCCGTACTGCTGGTTCGAGTACGAGTAGTCGTAGCGCGCATCCATGATGAAGTGACTGCTGTACTGGTACTTCAGCCGCAGGTCGGAGATGCCGGAGAGGCGCTGGGCGAAGCTGTCGTCGAGGTTCAGTATGCGCACAAAGGTCAGCTCCACGGGCAGCAGCTGGTGCTGCGTCTGCCGGTTCTGGCTCCAGGCGTAACCGAACGACGTGTTGGCCAGTATGCGCTCGAACCAGTAGCGGTACTGGTAGCTGCCGCCGAGCGAGATGAGGGTGTGCGGACGTGTGCGCTGCCACCGTATGTCTGACGAGTAGGGCAGCAGGAACACCGGCATGTCGAGCGATGCGTCGAGGTTGGTTTCGAAGGCGTTGAAGTTGTCGTAGAACGTCTCGCCGCTGTTCTTGAATATCAGCTTGGGCAGCTCGAGCAGCAGCGACCCTTTGACGCGCAGCAGTTCGGCGCCGCCGAAGAGGTTCTTGTGCTGGTATTCCAGCGCCGTCTCGAGGCCCAGGTTGCCGTTCGAGAGGAAGTTGCCGCTGTCCTGCGCCCCCAGGGGCGAGGCGTTGGTGAGCTCGAGCGAGAGCGAGAGGCGCTGCTGCGTGGCATTAATCAGGCGCACGTGGGCGTCGAGCAGCGGCAGGCTGTCGGCCGACGAGGGCGACTCGCTGAACTCGACATTGATATACTTGAAGTTCCTCAGGTTCAGCAACGAGTTGTAGGTGTTCTGCACAAACCGCGGCCTGTAGGTCATGCCGGGGAAGAGCATCATAGCGCGGCTGACGGTCTGCGGCCGCAGCGTCATCGGCTTGTCGTAGACAAACTGGTAGTCGAAACGCCGCGTCAGGCCCGGGTAGTTGTAGATCAGGGTGTCGAAAACCGACTCCCCGCTGCGCAGGCCTGCCGTGCTGTTGGGATAGATGTAGATGTTGTTGATGTGGTAGATGCGCAGGTTCTTCGAGTCGAGATAGACGTCGATGGAGAGCTTGCGGTTGTGGTAGGTGGTGTCGACCAGGAAGGTGACGTGGTCGGTGGTGGCGTAGTAGAAGCCCTCGTCGCGCAGGTTGGTCACCAGGCGCGAGCGTTCGGCGGCCAGATTGTCCTGGTCGTAGGGGTCTCCGCTGCGGAGCAGCGACCCTTCGCGCCAGCGGTCGAGCAGCCGCCGCAGCGTGTCGCTGTCGGTGTGGTACCCCACCTCGTCGATGACATAGCGCTGCGTGGCCGTGACGTGGTAGCCTATGGATATGCGCTTCTTCTCGATTTCGAGCGTGTCGAAGGTGACCTTGGAGTTGAAGCATCCCTTCGTCTCCAGCAGTCCCTGCAGCTGCTGTGCCGTCCGCCGTGCCTTGTCCTCGTCGTAGACCACCGGCGCCTGTCCCAGCCGACGCCAGTAGTTGCCCCAGAAGCTGCTGTCCTTGGGGCTGGCCACACTGTAGAGCCACAGCCCCACAGGCAGCCGCTTCAGCCCGAAGACCTTCGAGTTGCGGCGTTGCACGTAGTAGTTGTTCGACTTCTTCAGCGCCTCCTTCACCTCGGGGGGCACCTCGCTGCTGTCGGCCATCACCACCGTCTGCTCCGTGTGGTGCAACAGGTGGCGCCCTTCGGGGATGTAGCGGTTGGTGTAGCACCCCGTGAGCAGCAGCGGAGCCAGCAGCAGGATTATATGTCGCAGTCTATTTTTCAATGGTATTCAGTATCTTGTCGGTGCTGCCCAGGTTCTGCTGCATGTACTGCCGGCAGGCCTCGGTGGCGCGCTGCAGCGCCGAGGGGTTGTCGAGGAGTTCGGCCAGCCGGGCCCCGAAAGTGGGGCGTGCAGCCGCTACCGTCGGCCCGACGCTCCACCCGCCGCCGCGGGCTATGATGTCGTGCGCCTCCTGGAACTTGCGGTAGTTGGGCCCGAAGAAGACGGGTTTGCCGAAGGTGACGGCCTCCAGTATGTTGTGTATGCCCACGCCGAAGCCGCCGCCGATGTAGGCCACCGTGGCATAGCGGTAAAGCTTCGACAGCAATCCGATGTTATCGATAATCAAGATTCTTGTATCGCCAGTGTGGCTGGGGAATCTGGAGTATCTGGCGCTCCCCGGGAATGTCCGCTCTATCTGCTGCAGGTGTTCCTCGCCGATCATGTGGGGTGCGATGATGGCTTTGAGTGTCGGCTGCTGTGCTAGGGTTTCGGCCAGCAGCTCCTCGTCTGGCGGCCAGGTGCTTCCGGCTACCAGCACCGGCCCCTCGTGCCCCGCAAGGAAGCGCTCGGCCACGGCGTCCTTCTCGGCGGCCTGGGCTATCTGGTGCACGCGGTCGAAACGAGTGTCGCCGGCTATGGAACAATGGTTGATGCCATGGCTTTTGAGCAGTTGCAGGCTCTCCTCGTTCTGGACGAATAGGTGTTGGAATGAGAAACCGATCTGGCGCAGGAACCATCCGCCGTACCACTGGAAGAAATATTGTTCAGGCCGGAAGATGGCGGAGAAGATGTAGGTCATGGTCCCGCGGTTGCGGAGGGCGTTCAAGTAGTTGTACCAGAACTCATATTTGACGAAGAAGACCATGTCGGGATGCACGGCGTCGAGGAAGCGGCGCACGTTGCGCGGCGTGTCCATGGGCAGGTAGCAGACGGCGTCGGCCTGTGCGTAGTTCTTGCGCACCTCGTAGCCGGAAGGGGAGAAGAACGTCACCAGCACCTGGCTCTCGGGGTGCCGCAAGCGGTAGGCCTCCAGCACTGGCCTTGCCTGCTCGAACTCGCCCAGCGAGGCGGCGTGGAACCATGCGGTGGGGCGTTCGTGGCTCAGTTTGGCCACCTGTTCGGGCCAGTGCTTCCACCCCTCGACCATCTGGCGCGCCTTGGCGTGGCCGAACAGCGCCGCCATGCGGATGCCAAGGGCGTACAGGTATATCCCGATGGTGTATATGATCCTCATACTAGTAGTAGTAATAGTCATACGAGGTGCGTCCCGTGATGGGGAACATCCACGAGAGTTTCAGGCCCAGCATCAGGTCGAGGTAGCGGCTGTTGTCCTTGCCGTGCAGCCCCATCAGGTTGTCGAGGGTGTAGGGGCGGCTTGCCCAGCTGATGCACTGGCTGAAGTCGAGGGTTATCTTCACGTTGATGTAGGTGTGCTGGTTGCTCATGTAGGCGAAGCCGATGCTCTCGGTCAGTATCAGTCCGTTGCGCAGGTGGTCGTAGAGGGGCTGGTATTCGTCCGACAGCTGTGGTACCACGCTCTCGGTGTACTCCTGGTTGAACACGGTCTTCTGCATGAACCATCCGCCGCTCAGTTTCAGCAAGATGCCCGAATTGGGGTCGCCGGGAATGACCTTGATGCTTTTTGCCACGCCGGGGCGTACCGCCAGGCCGCGGTTGTAGGCCGTCACCACGCCGTCGGTGCCGTTGCCCATCACGTAGCCCTGGCTGTTGAAGACGTCGCCCATGCGCTCCTGCCGGTATTTCAGGTTGTCGCTGTTGTGGCCGAACCAGAGGTCGCCGTCGAGCGTCAGCATCCAGCCGTTCTTGAACCGGTAGGCCCATTCCAGGCCGAAGTCCAGGTACGGGCCGTCGTACAGCTCTTTCATGCTGCCGCCTTCCAGCCCTTCGCTGTTGCTCCCGCCCAGCGGTGCCTGGAAGCCGGCCGAGAAGCCCACAATGTGGCATTGCAGCGTGTCCACGTGCAGCTTCACCTGCCCCGCGGCGCTGCCCATCGCCACCACCATCGCCACCGTCATCGCTATCTTTCTTGTCATCTCTTTTCTTCTTTTTTTCAACAAAAATTTCTCCACGTGAGAAAATTTGTGTACTTTTGCATTTCGTCTTGTGTAACGACAAGCATCCCTTTTTATTGTATAAACTAATAAAATATATGGCAAAAGATTTTGTAAAACGCACCGAAAACTACTCCGAATGGTACAACGAGCTCGTCGTCCGCGCCGATTTGGCCGAGCAGTCCGCTGTCCGCGGATGCATGGTCATCAAGCCCTACGGCTATGCCATTTGGGAGAAGATGCAGCACCAGCTGGATAAAATGTTCAAGGCCACCGGCCACCAGAACGCCTACTTCCCCCTCTTCATCCCGAAGAGCTTCCTTAGCCGCGAGGCCGAGCACGTCGAAGGCTTCGCCAAGGAGTGCGCCGTCGTCACCCACCACCGACTCATGAACGCCCCCGACGGCAGCGGCGTCGTCGTCGACCCCAGCGCCAAGCTCGAGGAAGAGCTCATTGTGCGCCCCACCTCCGAGACCATCATCTGGTCCACCTATAAGAACTGGATCAAGTCCTACCGCGACCTGCCCATCCTCTGCAACCAGTGGGCCAACGTCGTCCGCTGGGAGATGCGCACACGCATGTTCCTCCGTACCGCCGAGTTCCTCTGGCAGGAGGGCCACACCGCCCACGCCACCCGCCAGGAGGCCGAGGAGGAGACACGCCGCATGCTCGAGGTCTACGCCGAGTTCGCCGAGAAATACATGGCCATGCCCGTCCTCAAAGGCCACAAGTCGCCCAACGAGCGCTTCGCCGGTGCCCTCGACACCCTCTGCATCGAGGCCATGATGCAGGACGGCAAGGCGCTGCAGGCAGGCACCAGCCACTTCCTCGGGCAGAACTTCGCCAAGGCCTTCGAGGTGCAGTTCCTCAACAAGGAGAACAAGCTCGAATACGTCTGGGCCACCTCGTGGGGCGTCAGCACCCGCCTCATGGGCGCCCTCATCATGACCCACTCCGACGACAACGGCCTCGTTCTCCCGCCGCACCTCGCACCCATACACGTCGCCATCGTCCCCATCTGCAAGAACGACGAGCAGATGGCCGAGCTCGACGCACACGTCGCACCCATCGTCAAAGCCCTCGAAGCCAAAGGCCTCACCGTCAAATACGACAACCGCACCGAGTACAAGCCCGGCTGGAAGTTCAACGAGTACGAGTTCAAGGGCGTACCCGTCCGCCTCGCCATCGGCCCGCGCGACCTTGAGAACGGCACCTGCGAGGTCTGCCGCCGCGACACGCTGGAGAAGATCACCATGCCCATCGAAGGCATCGCCGACCACGTCAGCGACCTCATGGAGCAGATACAGCAGAACCTCTTTAAGAAGGCCGCCGACTTCCGCGCCAGCATGACCCGCAAGGTGGACACCTGGGAGGACTTCAAGCAGGAGATCGAGAAGAACGGCTTCCTCCTCTGCCATTGGGACGGCACCCAGGAGACCGAGGAGCGCATCAAGGAGGAGACCAAGGCCACCATCCGCTGCATACCCTTCGACGCCCCCGAAGAGGAAGGCAAATGCATCTACAGCGGCAAGCCCTCCCACCGCCGCGTCGTCTTCGCCCGCAGCTACTGATAACGCCTTGTCCTATATAGAATTAAGCGGTAAGTGGCAGATGTCACTTGCCGCTTGATTTTACGCTGTCCCAATGCCTTGATTTATAGCCACAAGTGAGTCTATGGGTTTTACTCACCTTTTACTCATCTTTTACTCAAACTTTACCTGCCTCTATGGTAACACCGTAGTAGCTCCCATGTTCCTCCGCTGTATGTCCGACCACCATCAGCCGCAGCGGCTGCCGACTGACAACAGATTATTACCCTGTCAACGTAATCCAGTCGCCGGACACAAAAGTGACAACCTGAATCAGCGCAGTATATCCCGTGTTTAGCTCTCGCGCTAAACAAAATTTTGTCAATTCAAATAATCTTCGTACCTTTGCATTTTATAAAAAGGTGCATTTGGATGGTAGACAAATTATATAAATATTATGATACAAGTGGTGGTTTGGCGACGTTGTACAACAAGACGCTGCAATCCACCAATGCCACTCAAATGACAGAAAGGAGGATACTTTATGAAAAATATTAAGGACATCCTTCATGAATATAATCAACTTGGTATAGGAGAGCAGATAGATTACGCCAAGTTCTATCTCTATTCCATCATCACCCACTCTACCGCCATCGAGGGCTCGACAGTGACGGAGATAGAGAACCGCCTGCTGTTCGACGAAGGCATCGGGGCACAGAAACCCCTTATTGAGCAGATGATGAACATCGACCTGAAAGCCGCCTACGAACAGAGCATTGTCTATGCCCGCGAACATAACGACTATACGGTGGAACAGCTACGTGGCCTTTCGGCATTGGTAATGAAAAACACGGGGTCGGAATACAACACCATGTTGGGCAATTTTTCGGCAGCCAAGGGTGAGTTGAGACTTTTGAATGTGAGTGCCGGAATAGGTGGAAGGTCATATCTGTCGTATCAGAAGGTTCCCGCTCGGCTACAGGAATTCTGTCAATGGCTCAATGCCGAGCGGAAACACCTGCACGAAGCAGACATTGAAGCGGTATATGACTTGAGTTTCGAAGCCCACTACAGGCTTGTGAATATTCATCCTTGGGCCGACGGTAATGGTCGTATGAGCCGACTGGTGATGAATATGATTCAGTACGAATTTGGCGTGGTGCCGTCGATAGTGAAAAAGGAGAAACGTAAGCAATACATCAGCTCTCTTGAACAAAGCGAAGAAGCAAAAGATTCAAAGAATTTCAAGACCTTCATGCTCCAGCATCATTGCGATAACCTGCTGAAACAGATTGAGGAGTACAAGCATAGCATGGGCGATGAATTCCATAGTGCCAAATCCGACAGCGCCTTGGATGGCACTATGGCACTAAGGATTATAGGCGCCTTACGCGCCAAGCCGTCAGCCACGATGGACAATCTGTCCAATACTCTGGGAATAGCCAGAAGGTCGCTGGTACGATATATGAACAAGTTGCAGGAAGACAACAAGATAAAACGAGTGGGTGGCAGACGATACGGACATTGGGAAATCATAGAGGAGGACAAGGAATAATCCATTCGCAAGAACATAGGAAACGTGTCTATTCCAGGTCTCTGTATAGTGCCATGAATCGGAAGAAAAGAGGTCGGTTATGCAAAGACTATTGGCAATCCTTGTCAGCCAAGCCGACGGCAAACCACGGTGACCTCTCGGCGATCCTTCGGTGGTCTCTCGGTGACCCTTTCCTATTCCACGATTCATCTTACCTATTAACCCCACTAACACATTCCCACATTCACGCATTCCCACATTCTATCAGACATTGCCTCGGCACCCTCCAATTAAAACATTTTCGCGCCCGCGCGAAACATTTTTTTGCCAATTGAAAGAATTTTCGTATTTTTGCAGTTCAAATCATTTAAATGATTAATTTTAATCAATTAACATTGTAAATAATGATATTTAAAACGCTAACTATTAATAAATGGAAACAGTTTGAGTCTGTTAATATTGAATTCCATGAAAGGATAACAATCCTAACCGGCGCAAATGGTTCGGGGAAAACGACGATACTGCATTTGTTAGCCAGGCAATTTGGATGGGATTTCAAGGAACTGGCAACTCCGGCGAAGGATATTTCCTCGGGGAAAATAAGATTTTTTGCCAGATGGTTTAAAAAGGATTTGAATATTATAGACGACAATGTTATAGGAAAAATATCATATGATAATGGTAATGTTGCGGAATTAATTATCAATCACAACGAAACTGCCAAGTATGATATTGAGTTTAGGTATAACCCTGTTCTAAAACCCAACGAGAAAGTAAAAGGACTAAATATTCTGTCACATAGAAATGTGTTTAAATACCAGGAGGTGCCAACGGTTTCCACTCAAAAAAGAGGCAAAGAAAGTGCATACCAATTAGCAGAACAAAATACAAAGCAAGAGACCTTGCAAACTGGATATTTCGAGCACAAAGCCATAAATTACTATATAAAGGAGACTTTGTTAAATTGGGCGATGGGGGGAAGTGGTAATGAATTCATTCAGCCCGATGCAGAATTAAGAAGTAATTTTATAGACTTTCAAGAGAAGTTACGTCTATTAATCCCTAAGAACATTGGATTTAAAGAGATATCTATTAGGAATTTTGAGATTGTCCTATCCACTGATTCTGGAGACTTTATGATTGATTCTGTTTCGGGAGGATTAGCTTCTATAATTGATTTATGCTGGCAGATATTCAACTTTACAGAATCCACCAAGAAATATATTGTACTAATTGATGAAATTGAGAATCATTTACATGCTGGCATGCAACGTTCTATTTTGCCTGATTTAATAAAAGCATTTCCAAATGTGCAATTTATTGTGTCAACACATAGTCCATTAGTTGTGGCTTCTGTAAAAGATTCAAATGTATATGCGTTCCGATACAATGAAGAGAATCGGGTGTATAGTGAAAAATTAGACTTGGTTAACAAAGCAAGAACTGCTTCTGAAATATTAAGTGAGGTTTTAGGCGTACCCTTTACAATGCCTATTTGGGCTGAGGACAAGTTGAAAGAAATTATTAATAAATACAAGGTACAAAGACTCTCAGAAGAAACATTTGAATCCATGAGGACAGAGTTTAAGGAAAATGGGTTAGAGAGTTTAATGCCTATTGCAATACAAGAAGTTATTGAATGATTAGATTAAAAAAAACAGATATTCCAAATAGCCTAAGAGACCACAAAGAAGAGTGGACAAATGATTTAATGGAATACGTTAAAAAAGGAGAATCCATCCCCGCCAGTATTAAAAACAGGTATAATCAGGATGATATAAGGGAACAATTAAAAAAAGAAACACATGGGAAATGTATGTATTGTGAAAGTACAATTGGTCAGGTCGCATTTGAACACATCGAACATTATCGTCCCAAATCAAAATACCCGAAACTGACTTTTGAGTGGACTAATCTGGGTTTGTCATGCCCCAAATGCAATATAAATAAATTAAATGAATTTGATGAGGCTTATCCAATAATAAATCCCTATGTTGATAATCCAGAGGATTATTTGCTTTTTCTTGGGACAATGGTCATTCATAAACCTACGAATAAACGGGGAGAAATAACAGAGACGTTGTTGGATTTAAATAGACCAGAATTGATGGAAGCAAGAAAAGAAAGAATAGATGCAATAAGAAATTTAGTAGATAAATATTCTGCGGAAACAAACGCCACCCTTAAAGCCCTCCTCCAAAAAGAAATAATAAAGGAAATGGCAGAAGACAAGCCTTATTCAAGATGTGTTAAATCTGTGGTAGATCAATTAGTATTATAATAACAACGTAGATTGAATGTGATGACTATAATTATCAGTTGATTAATTTACAATAATATCCATAAAAGACCAAACATTATGGCTACAATCCAAGACATTAGAGCCCTTGAGCTCAGAATTTACGAGGCGGTGGGGGAGTATCTCAATGCTCCCGACGCCTACGACAAACCGGTGCTACATGTGTACCTCGACAGCGATGAGATGGTGCACCGTGCGGAGATAGCAGAGAACCTGCCTGTCAGTGACGATGACGGCGTTTACGCCATCGAGAGTGTGGTGCGTGACGGCGACGAAGGGCGCGAACCCGACGTCGACAGTATCAGCGACATCGCCAATAGTTGGGTGTTCCTCGATTGAACCGGCATCCGCAAACCCATAAAAGACCAGAAACGTTATGCGGAAACAACAAACACAACAGGCAACACAACTATGCGGCGATGGGAATTGGTCTTCCTTTGGACGCTGCAGGGTGTTGCCTTACTTAAAAGAAACATGGCCAAGGCTATAGAACATAGTAATCTTGCCACGCTTGATATAAACAATAACGCCAACAAATCTTTTCTTGTTGGTGGATATAGACAAGGACAGGCAAAATGGATTTTCGGAAGAAATCCACAAAGAAATTATTGTCTATATAACACCCGGTTTGCAGTAGCAGAAGATTCATGTAGAAATGGTGCTATCGGGACAGGAGAACTTCCTGATTACATAATTTTGTATAACTATTCTGATAATAAAAAGGTACGAATTTTTGAATGTCTTCATTATTCTATTAAGACATTTGATGAGATGCAAGCAATGCAGTACCCGCAGAATACTCGAACAAAAAAGAGGCAGTCCTATATTGTATATCAGTTAGGCAGAGAGTATATTTCATCGAATATTTCCATTTCGGCAATTGTCAACTATGCGCATATTAAATATCCAGATTATGCGAAAAAAGTGTTTGCCGCCCCGATTTATATAACAGGCAATGACATATTAAGAGCCATTCAAGGAGAGTTACCACTACAAGAGAATTTGGATGATTTGCGAATGGTAGATCTGTTTGCTGGACTAGGAGGATTCCACCATGCCTTCAATAAATTAGGTAAGGAAATGGGATTTGCCGTGAATTGCGTATATGTTTCCGAATTAAAGGAGGATTTACGTCGCCTTTATTCACGAAATTATCGGTTTCCATATGAACATATCAATCCAGATATAACACAATTACAAACAAAGGAAGACATATTAAATCACGTTCCAGAACATGATATTTTGTGTGGAGGATTCCCATGTCAACCATTTAGCAAGGCAGGGAAACAACAAGGATTTGAAGACGAGGAAGGCCGAGGTGTTCTTTTTGATTATATCGCCAGAATCATAGAAATACGGCGTCCAAGACTAATTTTCTTAGAGAATGTGTCAAATCTAGAAACACATGATGACGGAAAAACATGGAAAATTATTCAAGAACGTTTGACTAAAGAATTAAACAATGGAGGACTAAATTACGACATACGGTCTATCGTTATATCTCCACACGAATATGGTTACCCCCAATATCGCAAACGCATATATATTGTGGGTATCAAAAAGGATGATGGTGAAAACTTAGATGGATTTGAATTTCCGAGAAAACCAAAGAAAGCAACTTGCAATATTTACGAAATAGTTGAAAAAAACAATCCTACACACCCACAACCACTCAAAGAAATCCAACGGCACTATATTGATGTCTGGCAGCAATTCTTAGATTTATGCGGACAACATCATGCCAAACTACCAGCCTCACCGATTTGGGCCATGGAATTCGGAGCGGATTATGCATTTGAAGGCAAAGCACCTGCATTTCAGAGTGTGGATCAATTAAAGGGGCGACATGGCAAATTAGGCGTTATCATTGAGGGAAAAACAATAGAAGAATGTCTTAGCCAACTTCCTAATTATGCACAAACAAACAAGACTTCCACATTCCCTGATTGGAAAAAGAAATTTATCCGAGAGAACAGAAAATTTTATCTGGAAAATAAAAATTGGATTGACGAGTGGAAGTCGCAAATAGTTGATTGGGAAAATAGTTTTATGAAGTTTGAATGGAATTGTGATGAGTCGGAACATATGACTATTAACGATAAAATTCTTCAATTCCGACCTTCAGGTCTACGAGTCAAACGTCCAACTTATTCCCCCGCTCTAACATTCATGGCATCCCAAGTTCCTGTATTTCCTGGCGAGAACTATGTTGATGAGCAAGGAAACGAGCATCATGGACGGTTTATGACAATGGTTGAGGCTGCCAGAATACAAGGTATGGGTGATCTATCTTTTGAGGGATTAAACAAATCAAGAATTTATGAGGCTTTAGGAAATGCTGTAGATGTGGAGATTGTAAAGATGATCGCAAAAGATTTGATAAAATACGCTAATTTATAGTTATGGAAAATGAATATGATATACAAGAACTGAATATCCAACCGCAAGCTGGCGTTATTGGCGTTTTTTCTCGCTTAAATTATAAGCCATGGTATGCTATTGCAGAATTTGTAGATAATTCAACACAATCATTTTACTCTCATCAAAAAGAACTTGCCGATGCAGGAATAGGAGAGGTGGTAGTAATCATTAATTACGATTCAGAGAACGATATTCTCACAATAGAAGATACCGCCTTTGGCATGGAGATAGAAGACTTCAGCAGAGCAGTAAGAATCGATTCTCCTCCCCAAAAAAAAGATGGACGAAACGAGTTCGGTATGGGGCTTAAAACTGCGGCATCGTGGTTTGGAAATATCTGGTCTGTTCGTTCTACACAATTAGGTTCTACAAATGAGTATTTCACCGAGATCAATATACCAGAGTTGCGTAAGAATAATGTGAACATTGTTTCTATTAAACGTACACACACAGATACGTTTGCTCATGGTACGACCATCATCATTCGTGACGTCACAAAGAAAATAGGTTCTCCACGTACCAAAAATAAAATCGTTGACCTTCTCAAGAGTATGTACCGTCGAGATCTAAACAACGGTTTGGTACGTATCTTTTACGATGGGGATGCTCTATATTATGATGAATATGATTGCCTTTCATTTAGAAATCGCACTTGGCGAAAAGAGCTTGACTTTTCATTTGAGTTTGACAAAACAACTCATCATGTTGTTGGTTTCGTTGGCATTTTGGCAAATGGTGGTTTCGGACGTGCCGGTTTTGCATTGTTTAGACGGAATCGTGTTGTTGTAGGTGGTGAAGATTTTAATTACAAGCCCGATGAAATCTTTGGTCAAGCACAAAGTACAATAGCACATAAACTGTTTGGAGAATTAGATTTGGACGACTTCCCAATTAATCAGGCGAAAGATGGTTTTGTATGGGACGATGGTCTCGAAGAAACATTTATCAAAGAACTAAAAGCCCAAATCAAAGAATATATTGATATTGCGAAAATCACAAACAAGGACAGGGAGAAAGAGGAAGCGACATCTCAGGCAATATCTGATAATGTTCAAAACAAAGTACAGGAAACTATTAATCATATATCTACGACTTCAGCAGAGAAATCGCCCACTATTTTTAATATTCCTTCGTGTGATTCTTCAAAAGGCACTCAAACGGATTTAGATTTCTATAAAGAATATCAGACAGAACAGAATAATCTTCCAGAAGAAATTGATGATAAAGTCCGCACATATACGATTCCTATGGATGCGGCTAACAGATGTGTGATAAACGTCAGATGGACTAAGGGGAATTCTGCTATCTGGATTAAAGTTGATTCCGCAGAAAATGGAAGCAGCGCAAATATACAATTGAACATCAACCATCCATTCTTCAAACCATTCTCGGAGAAAGAAGATTTTAAATTGGTATTGGAGAAATTTGCGATTGCTTTTGCTCTTGCTGAGATTCGTGCCAAGAACAACGCTAATGCAGAAGGAATGATAAGCCCTATTTCCTTCAGAACATATATCAATAATTTCTTAAGAGAATTAACGGACGAAAACTAATGGAACAATACATTGTTAATAAGCCTAGTGCAGTGCTTGCTATCGCTGAAGGGAAATTCTTTCAGCGTATTCATCAGCAGCATATAAATGCTTATGGTGAAACGGGCGCCAATAACATAGTTCGGAATGTGCGTGCTACATATCTAAAACTAATGCAGCAGCTATATGCCAATCCAAGAGGAAATCACAATTCTCTTTTGGTTGGTAAGGTACAGTCCGGCAAGACCTCAAACTTAGAGTTGTTTACTGCCTTGGCTTTTGACAATGGATATAACTTCTTGCTTATATTAGGTGGGTACGATAAAGATCTGCTCCGTCAAAGTACTGAACGCTTTGGAGGAACCTTTAACACCGATGGTGGCAATGACGTGCTTTTTACCGAAAATCCAGTCTTGTTTACTACAAATGATTTGACGAAAGAATCTATTTCTATCAATAGTTTAGATCCGGAATTTGTTAAGCAATTATTAGAAGAGGATAGACCTATTATAATTACTTGCTTGAAACGTCCGCCGGCAATGAGGGGTGCGCTGAGAGCAATTTCGAATGTAATGGAGTGTGTTCCTGGCATCAAGCCATTTATCATTGATGACGAGGGCGACCAAGCAAGTCTAAATACCGCTAAGGATAAAGCCCGTAATAGCACTCCGACATACAAATGCATTCAGAAACTAAAACAGGTATTAGAAAACCCATTATACCTTTCGGTAACAGCCACACCACAAGCTAATATTTTCCAAGAGGATATTAGTGATCTTGTTCCTGCCTCTATTCACACTGTTCAACCAGGAATGGGATATGATGGTGCAAGTATTTATCATTTGGCAGAGAACAATATAGTGCAATCTGTAACAGAAGACGACTCCACTGCCCTAATGTCTAAATCCCTACAAAGTGCAGTATTCTACTTCTTTGTTGCCAATGCCATAAAACGCTTACGTGCCTATCGAAAAAAAGAAATGCTTTCCGACATGATTATTCACATGGACAGAACTGTTGCTGCTCATGGAAGTATATATTCATCCATCTATGATTTATTAAGCGAAATCAAACAGGCATTCATCGAGGATGAAAGTACTGATTATTATATAAACCTCTTAAAGAGAAGTTACGATAAATACCTTAGTGATGAGATAAAGGCACAGTTCCCGTTTGACGAAACTCTTATTACTGAGATAGCCAAGGGCATCCAATCGACAGGTGCTATACTTCAGAATGGCCGTGGTAAGCACACAAAAGAGTTAGAACTTACCAAACTGCATAAGATATACATCGGTGGTGACCTCCTCCAACGTGGTTTGACTTTCCCGAATTTAATAGTATCCTATTTTACTCGCTTTGCAAAAAATGGCGGAAACATGGATACCACCCTCCAACGTGCTCGTTGGTTCGGATACCGTAGTAAATACTTAGACTTGTGCAAGATATTTACAACCGAGGAAATATCAAAAGAATTTACCGTTTTAGCGGAGGTTGAAGATGATTTGTGGGAGCAATTTGAAGATATAGAGAAAGGAAATCTTGAGATAAAAGATATTATTATCCAAGCCGAAGATACAAAGCAGAAGCCGACCGCAAAGAATAAGGCCAAATACAAAACTGTATCATTCAAAAATCGATGGATTAAACAGAAGTTTATCGTAACGAACGATGCAGATGTACAGGCGAACAATTCGCATATAGATACACTTATCGCTTCTATACCGCATTGGAGCAAAACAACGAAAGGAAGTAATGTCGCAGCACCTACTGCTCAATATGCTTTATTCTCTGCTGAACAATTAAAGGAACTAATCCAGTCTATTAACACATCATTTGATAGAGAACCGTTTAACAAACGATATCTGCTTGAACTCGTAGATCAATTGGACATACCTGTTATACTGATGTGGACGGATGATAGAGACAAGAAACGCTATCGTTCTATTTATAATGATGCCGCCCAAGACAGAATCAAAGCACTGCATCAGGGAGCCAATACCACGGATGAAACAAAACTCACCTACCTTGGTGACAAAAAAGTAGTAGTAGACCCGACAAAGATTAATATCCAAATACATTACGTATCACCGGGATTGAATAAACAAACATTACTGGGAAAAGACCAGTATATGTTTGCTATCTATCTGCCAAAGAACAAGAAGTACTTTATTAAAGACAACGATGGATATTGAACAGTTATTAAGCAAGATTCGCTCTGTTCCAAAGGATAACACGCTTTACCTTTTGGAAAAACTTCCTTGTGAGACAGGTTTATTCGCGTCTAATGGAAATGTGTTATACATGGTGCGCAACGATGAGCATTGTGCGTCTATGAATGTAAAGACCGATTTTCTGAGTCTAGACACGAACATCTTCGTCTCAGCTTTCAATCAATCCGTATCGTCTTTCGAAAATGGCTACTATAATTCTGTTGAACTTGAGTTGTCTGAATCAAGCGATATAGAAGCGAACCTCAGTGCTTTTGTGAACTTATGTTTAGCACATTCAACCTACATGCGAGGAAAGGAGTTTATGTCCTTCTTTGATTCGTTAGTGTCATTGTTCCAATTACCAAGAGAGCAACAATATAAGAATCTTGTCGGGTTAATGGGAGAATTGTTGCTAATCGAGTATGTATTTCAAAACTTCAAAGAAGACTTATCTCTGTATTGGCATAATGAAGGTTCAACTTCTCGTTTGGATTTCACATGTCCATATGCTAACTTCGAAGTCAAGACAACAGCGTCTGATACTCTAAGTTTTACTATTAAGCATAATCAGCTTTTTGTAAATTCAGAGGACAACTACCTTGTAGCTGTATCAATCGAAGAAAATAACTCTGGCTGTACGTTAGAGGAATTGATAACAAGGCTATTGCAAGACCCTGAAATTTGCAATAGCATGAATTTTAGTATAAACATTGAAAAAGAGAAAAGACGCATCTCACCATCAGAAATAAACAGTCGTCGTTTTGTCCTTAAGAAAATAAATGTTTTCCGTGCAACTGATATTAATCCAATTGTGAACGTACCTGATTGTATTGAAGATTTGTCGTACAAACTGAATCTTTTGCCATTCTCAACTACTCCTTTCTTAGAAATACTACCTAAACGTTAAAGAAAGGGCTCAAGGATATGATTTTGAAAATGAGATTGTGAGAATGCGTTAACGTGTGAGCCGTAGGCCGCGAATACTGCAGAAAAAGAAAAAATAAAATGAGCAATGCGCTATTATAAATGACTGACATTTGAAATAAAACCCGTATCTTTGCACCCAATAGAGATAATAGAATGTGTTAACACGCAAACGTGTAAAATAATAAGAATTGGATTATGGCATTACCGATAAACATAGAAGACTTGCTGAATAAGCAGAAAGTTGAAAGCAACCGAATTGAATTTAAGAAAGGTTGGAACCCTATTAGCATTTATCATAGTATCTGTGCTTTTGCAAATGATATTGATAATATCGGAGGTGGGTATATTCTCATCGGTGTTGAAGAGAGCGCTGGTGTCGCTGTTCGGCCTGTAAAAGGCATTCCAATCGAACAGTTGGATAAAATACAACGCGAAATTGTGAACTTCAACAACCTTATTGACCCATTTTATTCACCAAGATTGTCTGTTGAAGAGGTCGACGGTGTGCATATCCTCGTTGTATGGGTGCCTAGTGGATACAACCGTCCTTACGCTGTCCCCAAAGATATTACAGCCAAACATAAACAATACTCGTTTTACATTCGTTATGGAACTTCTTCGATAGAAGCAAAAGGTGAACGTCTCGACGACCTTCGTGAATTGGCTAATCGAGTCCCTTTTGACGACAGGGGTAATTCCGCAATCCACCTAACGGACATTTCAACCACGCTGCTTCGAGATTATCTTGTGACAATAAGCAGTCGGCTGGCAACGGAGGATATTGCGGGCAATCTAATGGGTGTGTTGGACCAAATGAATCTTTTGGATGGACCGACTGAAAATCGAATGCTGAAAAACGTGGCTGCTATGATGTTCTGTGATCAGCCAGCTAGGTTCTTCCCAGTTTCACAGGTGGAGATTGTCACTTTCCCGGATGGCCGGGAAACAAATCCTAACAATCTTGTTGAGGCACCCGTTATAAAAGGCCCCGTCCCTTATATGATTCGCGAGACACTAAACTATCTTCGCACAAATGTAATTAAAGAACAAATAATCAAGCCGAAGGATGACGAAAGGTCAATGCGGTTCTTCAACTACCCCTATCAGGCTCTGGAAGAAGCCGTTGTCAACGCTTTGTACCATAGGAATTACCAACTGAGAGAACCTGTCGAGATAACCATAGAGCCCGAAAGAATTACAATCCTCAGTCATGCAGGCCCGGACCGTTCCATCAGTTTAAAGGCAATAAAAGAGGCAAGAATATTGCGTTCGCGACGTTATCGCAATCGTCGTCTCGGTGAGTTCTTGAAAGAACTAGAGTTGACAGAAGGCCGCGCAACGGGCATCCCAACCATCCAAGAGGAACTACGTAAGAATGGTTCGGGAAAGGCCGTTATAGAAACCGATGAAGACAGGACCTATTTCTTGATAGACATACCTTGTCATCCTTATTGGCACCAAGATGTAGAGAAGGAGAGCCTGAATGATATGGTAGAGCTCAATATATTGTCCGCTCGCCAGAAACAAATTATTCAGTTGATTCAAGACGCTCCTCATGTTAGCCAAGCTGAAATGGCAAAAAAACTTAATGTAAGTCGACAAACCGTTTATAGAGATATCGCATATTTGTCGTCAATAGAGATGATTGCGAGAGAAGGATCAAAGAAAAAAGGTTATTGGATTATAGCTGATTTACAATAAATGTTACAATAAATGTTGCAATAAATGTTGCAATAAATGTTTCAATAAATGTTGCAATAAAGACTGCATGTTGTTGAGGAAATAATGATTACCGAAACAGTGTTTGAATTATGTCACTGCGAGAAAACGTCTGTCTCTGAGATTCAACTCCAAAACTGAAAACTTTGATAGGAATGCGTTAATGTGTGGTAGTGTGTAGTAGGTAGTTGTTCTCCACTCCCCACTCTCAACTTTCAACTCCCCGCTATTGTTCAGGTCCGCTCTAACTCCGGTCTAACTCCGCTCCAGCTCCGCTCGAAAATTGCTCCGCTCGGAGGGCGAAAATGGCGGTGCCGGGAGTGTGGGTGTCGCTGAAGCGGGTGGGGGAGTACTGTAAGTGGAAAGTTGAAAGTTGAAAGTTGGAGGTGTTTTGGGTGCGACAGCCTCACTTTCCACATACTTTTCCCATTCGGGTTGCAATATTTTTTGCGAACTTTCGTTAAAAGGACATCACTGACAGAGAATAACCACGACAACCACCATAAAACTTAAAACTTTAAACCATAAACTTAAAACCTTAAACCTTATATGAACAACACCCCCACTCCACACATCGGCGCTCGGAAAGGCGAGATTGCCGAGACTGTCATCATGGCGGGCGACCCGCTGCGCGTGAAATTTATGGCCGAGAAATACCTCGACAACCCCGTGCTCTTCAACCAGGTGCGCGGCATGCTGGGCTACACCGGCATGCTGGGCGGCCGCCGCATCAGCGTCATGGGCCACGGCATGGGCGGCCCCTCCATCGGCATCTACACCTATGAGCTATTCAACTTCTACGACGTACAGACCATCATCCGTGTGGGCTCCGCCGGCTCCATCCAGGAGGACCTCCACGTGGGCGACCTCGTCGTCGCCACTGGCGCCTGCACCAATTCCAACTACGCCGCGCAGTACGAGCTCCCCGGCACCTACGCCCCCGTCGCCGACTTCGGGCTCGCGCGCCGCGCCGTCGAAGCCTGCGAACGCCGCGGCTACAGCCACCGCATCGGCAACGTACTCTCGTCCGACACCTTCTACACCGCCAACGCCCACAACGACCGCTGGCAGCGCATGGGCGTGCTGGCCGTCGAGATGGAGATAGCCCAGCTCTACATGAACGCCGCCTACGCGGGCCGCAAAGCCTTGGGCGTCTGCACCGTCTCCGACCACATACTCACCGGCGAAGCCACCACCGCCGAAGAGCGGCAGACCACCTTCACCAAGATGATGGACGTCGCCTTCGACATCGTCCGCTGACCCCGCCGACAGGCAGTCAAAAACCAATTGTTAATAGATGTTAAACACGTGCGTGTTTAACATCTATTAACATATTCACTTTCCAGGTACCTGCCATAGTCGAACAAGATACCTACCATTCACCTACCAGATGGCTTAAAATGCTCATTATTAGCAAGATAATTGTATCTTGCTGTGTTTCAGTGCGCTGCAGGGATTTTCACCACCCTCCGGACCCTCCGTCCGCCCCAATCGAACCCCTCGCCAACAGTCCGCCAACTTTCCTAATAAATGTTAATTTAACTGTTTTTTAACATTTCAGTCCTCTCGCGTCGGGGGGGCGCTCGGACGCTGCTCGTCGATGCAAAAAATTATTGCCGACCGGACAATATTTAAGTTAATATTTCGTTAAAGTGGGCAGTTATTAACCTTTAAAAACATCGTAATATGAAGATTACCAACAAAATGTTCGCCGAATGTCTCGGAACATTCTGGCTCGTCCTCGGTGGCTGCGGCACTGCGCTGTTCGGCCACGTCGGCTTCCTCGGTGTCGCCATTGCTTTCGGCCTCACCGTCATCGCCATGGCCTATGGCATCGGCCACATCAGCGGCGCGCACCTCAATCCCGCCGTCTCCTTCGGCGTGTTCGTCAACGGCCGTATGTCGCTGAAAGACATGCTTCTGTACTGGGTTGCCCAGTGTGTCGGCGCCGTCATTGCCGGTGCTGTCCTGCTGGCCGTCTGGAATGCCGCCGGCATGGGTCAGACGGGCGTCTTCGCCGCCAACGGCTACGGTGCCGAGTTCGCTGCTGCCGCAGGTGATGGCTACCTCAAGCTCAGCACGGGTGGCGCCTTCCTGGTGGAGGCCCTGCTCACCTTCGTCTTCCTGATGGTCATCCTCGGTGCCACCGACGACCGCCATGCCAACGGCAAGTTCGCCGGCCTGGCCATCGGTCTCACCCTCACCCTCATCCACCTCATCAGCATCCCGCTGACCAACACCAGCGTCAACCCCGCCCGCTCGCTGAGCCAGGCTCTGTTCAGCAACGCCGAGGGCTGGAGCGCCTGCGGCCAGCTGTGGCTCTTCATCGTGGCTCCGCTCGTCGGTGCCGCCCTGGCCGGCCTTGCCTACAAAGGCATCGCCTGCTGCAAGGAGAAGTAAACCCCTTGAACCATAGGCCGAGGGCGCCCCGCAAGCGGGGCGCCCTCGGCTGTTTTTGTCGGATGAATGACGGCTCTATTCGCGCACGATGTCCTCGAGGCGCACCTCGGCTTCGGTGACGGTATTCACCAGGGCGGTGTCGTAGGGGCGCCGCAGGCGTATGTAGTTGTCGGTCCAGCCCTCCATGAAAGTTGAACGTCGGGAGTTGAGAGTCGATAGAGGTTCTGCGTTCTCCACTTCTTTGCTTTCCCAAAGGACGGGGCGTCGCTTGCCGAGCTGGCTCTGGATGAAGGCGCGGTGCTTCTGCTCGCTGAGCCCGAGGAGGCGGTGGGTGTGGTCGTGGCGCACGGGGACGGGCACTTTCTCGTCCAGCCGCAGGGCGGCGGTGCCGGGGCGGTCGCTGTAGGTGAAGACGTGGAGGTAGCTGATGGGCAGCCCCTCGATGAAGCGGAGCACTTTCTGGAACTCCTCCTCGGTCTCGCCGTTGAAGCCGGCCATGACGTCGGCGGCGATGCAGGCGTCGGGCATGACGTCCTTGATGCGGTGGAGCTTGGAGGCATAGAGGGCGGTGTCGTAGCGTCGGCGCATGAGGCTGAGGACGTGGTCGCTGCCGGCCTGTAGGGGTATGTGGAAGTGTGGGAGGAAGGCGCGGCTCTGGGCCACGAAGTCGATGATTTCGTCGGTGAGCAGGTTGGGTTCGATGCTGGAGATGCGGTAGCGCAGGATGCCCTCGATTTGGTCCAGTCCGCGCAGCAGGTCGAGGAAGCTCTCGCCGTTGTGCTGTCCGAAGGTGCCGGTGTTGACGCCGGTGAGCACCACTTCGCGGCCCCCCTCGTCGGCGATGCGGCGGGCCATGCAGAGGGTCTCCTCGATGGTGGCCGAGCGCGAGCGGCCGCGGGCGTAGGGGATGGCGCAGTAGGTGCAGAAGTAGTCGCATCCGTCCTGTATCTTAAAGAATACGCGCGTGCGGTTGCCGGAGGAGTATTGCAGGGGGAAGGTATTGGTGATTGCGTTATTGCGTGATTTTTCGCTAATTTGATTTGATTCAGCGGTGCTCAAGGCCGCTCCCTGCGGTCGGGCAGGCGTTATTGTGTTAGTGTTTTGTGCGTCAGCCGACTGGCCACTGGGCACTGACCACTGGCCACTGACCACTGGCCAGTATCCACTCTCCACTATTTCCGGCAGCAGGTGTTTGCGGTCGTTGCCGAGGACGAGGGTGACGCCGGGGATGCGTTCTATCTCGGCGGCGGCCACCTGCGCGAAGCAGCCCACGACGACGATCTGTGCCGCGGGGTTGAGTCGGTGGGCCTGGCGGATGGCGGTGCGGCATTTCTTCTCGGCCACGGCGGTGACGGTGCAGGTGTTGATGATGTAGAGGTCGGCTTCGGCGCGGAAGTCCACTATCGTGTGTCCTGCGGCGGCGAGCCGCCGCAGGTGGTCGGTGGTTTCGGCGAAGTTCAGCTTGCAGCCCAAAGTGTGTGCGGCTATACGCATCGGGGGTCTTTTTTTAAGGTTTTTTTTGGTTGTATGATTTGTTTCGGGGCGGATTTTGGCTTGTTGAGAGTGTCAAAAGGTCGTTCTGTAGCAAATTGATTTGTCAGATTTATGGAAAGGTTGTATCTTTGCATTCGGATTTGAGGGGGTAAGGCCTCGCTTATCTGACTGAAAACAAAAGGGAAAAGGTTTCCAGAATACCTTCTAAATTTTGGATTTTGTAATAGTGTTTAATGGAGGAAACGGGGCTCAATCTGGAGCCCCGCTTCTTTTTTCCTGTTTGTTTTTTGGTGGCTGAGGTCATCGGCCTTGCAGTTCGTCGAGGGGTGTGTTGTCGCCGAAGCGCAGGGTGGCGGCCATGCGTTTGCCGTCTTCGTCGGGGAAGATGGGGACGTCGGGTTGCGGGTCGAGCAGCATCACTTCGCGGCCTTCGCCGTCCTTGCCGATGCCTTGCACGGCGCTGAGTGCCACCATGACGTTGCTTTTGCGGTTGGCCATGGCGAAGAGTTCGTTGCCGATGCGGCTGTAGACGTCGTCGGCGCTTTCCTGCACCGTGAGCTTGGTGCCGTCGGCGAGCCATACGAGGACGCGGTTTTTGCCTTGCGGCATGAGGCAGACGATGTCGTGGACCGACTCGTAGTGGTCGGCAGGCAGGGCGAGGAGTATTTTGCGGTTGCCCATGGCGCCGTGGTTCCAGTGTTCGTCGATGGTCATGCGGCCGTTGGTGTAGTAGCGGTAGGTGCCGTGTTTGAGGCCGCCGCTGTAGTGGCCTTCGCGGGCCAGGCGTCCTTCTTCGTCGTATTCCACGAGGCGTCCTTCCATCAGGCCGTTGATGTAGGAGCCGGTGATGTAGCCTTTGCGGCCTATGCGTCGCCACCAGCGTCCGTGGCGGTGGTTGTTCTGCCAGTGGGTGACCTCGGCGGTGTCGCCCTGCTGTCCGAAGATGGTGTGCTGACCGTCCTTGATGCCCATGCGGTAGTGGGCTTCTTTGACGAGGCGTCCGTCTTCGGCGTAGAAGCGCCAGAGGCCGTCGCGGTTGCGCTGGTTGTATTCGCCGGTGGCGAGCAGGCGTCCGCGCTCGTCGTAGGCCTCGTGTATGCAGCGTTTGCCGGGTTCGGTGTAGGTGTTGCGGATGCGGACGGTGCCGTCGGCGTAGTAGTAGGTCGACGTGCCGGTCTCGAGGCCGTCGACGTAGTCGGCTTCGAAGATTTTCGAGCCGTCTTTGTCGGTTCTTATCCAGTGGCCTTGTCGGCGGCCCTGCTTGTCGATGGTGTTTTGCGCTAAGGCGGTGACGCTGCCGAGGGTGAGCGCTGCGGCCAGCAGTAGGCATTTTCCTGTATTCATGATTCTATGCGGTTGGTTTTCAGATGTTCAGGTCGTAGCCGAAGCCCAGTATGTGGGCGTCGGGGGCGGTTTTCGATGTGGCGAAGAGGTAGAAGAGGTCCACGGTGCTGCGTTTGGTCAGTTTGAGCTGGGTGCCAGCGAAGTAGTGTGTCTGTTGCCAGTTCTGCCAGCCGTAGACTTCCACGGCGAGGTAGGGTGCCAGCAGGTGGCCGGAGGTGTTGTAGCCTACCTTGAGGTGCGAGCGTATGACATGGCTCCACCGGTCGCCTTCAGGTGCCGAGGGGGTGTAGGCCGCCACGTAGCGTTCGCGCAGCGCGACAGTCAGCGCGCCCTGTTTCAGCGACAGGGTGGCGGTGGGCAGGAGGCGCAGCTTGTAGGCCGAGGGTGTTTCCATGCGGTCGACTCCGAGGTCGGCTTTCAGCCAGGGCAGGAGTTTGGCGCCGAAGGTGGCGCGGGCGAACCACAGGTTGAGGCCCAGGTCGCCGCGTTCGCCGGCGGCGTCGGTGGCGGTGATGGTGCGGTATTCCAGGCGCAGGTTGCCGTACCAGGTGCTGTTCAGCTGGTGGCACACCTGCAGGCTGCTCCACGTGCCCAGGTTGTCCTCCTGGGCTTTCAGGGTCAGTGCGGCGAGCAGTGCGAGTGCGGTCAGTAGTGCTTTTTTCATATTTCCCTATTACGCGGAAAAGGCCGAAATATTGTGTCGGGCGCGAAGTTTTTTGTCCGGTGGCTGCAAGTGGCTGGGGGCCAGCCATGTGCCGCTCAGCCTCTCCAGATCGCGCCGGGTTGGGTTCCATCATTTCCCATCGATGGGAAATGATGGGAAAGAGTCGAAGTATTCACCTACCAGACACCTACCAGATACCTGGCGGATGCCTGGCGGGCGGGTGGGCGTTGCGGGGCTGCCGGCGACTTTTTTTTTTGTTCTTGCACAATATTTCCGCGGGATGGGTGTTATTGTGGTTGTAATAATATAACGATCATGCTTATGACAACTGTTACACGTTCCCGTTCGTTGGCCCTGGTGGCCGTTGCCGATGTGGCTTTGGTGGCCGCTGCCTGTTTTGTTCCTGCCGTTTCGCATCTGGCGGCGTGGCCGCTGTATATGCTTAATCCTATGCTGGCGCTGTTGCTGGCGGGTCTCCTGGTGGGGCGTCGTGCCGGCTGGCAGACGGGCAATGGGCTGATGCTGGCGTTGCTGATGCCGCTGGTGTCGAGTCTGCTGGTGGGTATGCCCGTGGTGGCGAAGTTGCCCTGCATGGTGGCCGAGTTGGCAGTGGTGGCGGCCGGTTTCGCTCTCCTTTCGCGCCGCATGCCTGTCCTGCCTGCCGTGCTGCTGGCTGTGGTTGCAGGCAAGGGGGTGTACTACGGTCTGAAGGCGCTGTTGCTGCCTGGGGCTGTGCTTGTGGGCACGGACTGGGCGGTGCAGGCGTTTGCGGTGCTGCTTTGGGGCGGTTTGTTTGCGGTGTGCTATAGGTGGGTGAGATGAGGAATGTCGCGGTGGTCCTTGCAGGGGGCACGGGCAGCCGTATGGGTTCGCCGGTGCCTAAGCAGTTCATGCAGCTGCGGGGGCGTGCCGTGATTGAGTTTTCGATTGATGTGTTCGACGGCCACGAGGCGATCGACGAGGTGGCCGTGGTGGTTCATCCCGACTGGCGGGGCGAGCTGGAGGCCATCGTGGCCCGCAACCAGTGGCATAAGTTAGGAAAGGTTATCGACGGTGGTGCAGAGCGTTATATGTCTACGCTCAACGCCGTGATGGCCTACATCGACTATCCCGACGACACCAACCTGCTGCTTCACGACGCGGCACGGCCGTGGTTGAGCGGCGATGTGGTGACGCGGGTGACCGAAGCGCTGAAGACCCATGAGGCTGTTGGCGTGGGCATTCCCAGTACAGACACGGTGTGGGAGGTGCATCCGGACCTGAATTCTGATTTCGGTGCTGGAGGTTCGGAGTTTATCATTCCGCGCTTCGTGGCCCGCATACCGGAACGCCGCCTGATGTGGCGTGCACAGACTCCCCAGGCTTTCCGTCTACCGCTGATCCGCGACGCCTACCAGCGTGCTTTGCAAGACCCCCGGTTCCGCGCCACCGACGACTGCGGCGTGGTCCGCACCTATATGCCCGGCACAAAGATTGCTGTGGTTGAAGGCAGCGAAGAGAACCGCAAGATCACGTTCAGTGGCGATTTGTAATAATGTTTTTTTCCCTAAAGAAATGCGTGGTTTATGGACCTGATTACTTTCTTTACTAACAAGATGCCCCGGACGAAGAGATGGGTTGAGAAGACATTCCCGTTTGTGGGTAGGACAATGAATTCCCGCAGGGAAAAGATGAGGATTGAGGCCTACAAGGCCTACGGGATGGAAACGGCCCGCCAGTTCAATGCCTGTATGACCGATTGTGGATACAGGTATATGCTCATTGGAGGCACCATGCTTGGGGCTATACGGGAACATGGTTTCATCAAGCACGACATGGACCTTGATGTCAGTATGTGGATAGATGACTACAAGCCGAAAATGATTGACGACCTCAAGCGCTACGGATTTGAGTGGCTTTATTCCTACCAGATTGCTGACGGGAAATACGGCAGGGAAGACACCTTCGACTATAAGGGGTGTCGCATTGATATCTTCTACATTTACCCTGCCGTCGACAAATTGCCTTACATCACCGACTACTGGAACGAGCCGGGTATGGCGCCAGGCACCTATATGCCGAGACGCCAAGAGATGCCCTTTGTGCGTGAGACCCGGATGGAGAGGTTTGAGGACCTGATGCTGCCAGTGCCTGTCAATGCCGAAGAACAGTGCATATTCCGTTATGGTGAGGACTATATGACACCCAATCCCAAGTGGGACAACCACAGGAAGGTGTCGTGCATACTGGATTGGGAAGAGATGGTGGGTCAGACGCGCCATCTTACCTATCCCAAATTGTGAGTATAGTCTGTTTTAGACCGTGTATTTGATTCCTCGCCAGGCAAAGGGGACTTCGAAGTCGGCATAGCGTGTGGGGGCAGAGAAGAAATCTTCGCGATGTTCGCCGAAGAGATAGACTGGCAGTTGGCTGAGGTCGATATTCCAGGTACGGATAAAGTATTCCAGGTATTTGATTTTGAGTGGGTCAAGTCCCATATAGCGCACTGCGGCTATGTCGGTAAGAAGCAGGTCGTTGCCGCCCAGAAGCACGTTGGCATGCTTCGAGGTGGGGCAGAAGGGCCCTTGTCCTTCGCCGGCCATAATGCCGTCGATGATGGTGAAGTAGTTTCGCTCTTTTGTCAGCAGGCTTTTGTACAGGTCCACCACCATGCGCCAGATGGTGTCGTTGCCGGGGTGGGCTCCGCGATGTGTCACTTTGGCATGCTGTGCGCGCTCCCAGCTTTCGCGGTCGGGATATTCGTCGCCCCCGGTTTCCGGGCTGCCAATGCGCCAGTGCACCAGTTGGTTCTTCCGTGTCATGGCGCCGACCTGCCCTTTGAGGTTGAGTGTGGCGCCAACCTTCTGGTGTGTTTTCAGTTTGGGAATGGAGATATATGTGTCGGCGGTGTAGAGGGAGCCGCTGATGGTGTAGAGCTGGGTGTCGCCGGTATGCGCAGCCACAGTCTCTTCGCGTTCGTCGAAGACACCGCGGAAAAGAGAGGAGTCGACATCGTGCAGCAGGCTCTCTCGCCCAAGGTTCACTTCGAATTCGCCATTGGGGTCACCAGGCTGGTGAGCCATCTTGTCCTTTTTGCCATAGTCTTTGAGGTCCTTGCACACCAGGGGACGAAGGTCATAGATATGGCAGGGGACATCATATTTGCTTTCCAGACGGCGTATGCCGGTGAACTCCATTAGTTCCTCGAAGTCGGCGTCGATGCTTGGGTTGTCGGCGATGATTATCTCGCCTTGCCCATGGAGAGCTTGAGCCACGCGGTCGGCGACGGCCTCGATGACATTGGGGTGTGTGATGACGCAGTAGAGGTCGTCGGTATGGTCGCAACTTTTGCGCCAGCGCGAGGCTACCCAGTTCGGTTTGATGAACACTCGCTGGCCGGGCTTGATGAACTCTTCGAACGGATTGTCAGGGTTCATGCCGAGAGAGCGGAAGATTTCGTTCAGCGCCCTGTTGATTTTGTTCGGACGATAGCTGTCGGCCTGGGCGATGGCTACAGGTTTGTTATTGTTTGACATAGTCTCCATTGTCGATTAAATTGAGGAATTGTTCAAGGACATATACATACCATTTCTGGTCGCCGGTCATCTCGTCGGTGCAATGCGGCCAGAATTCCGGCCGCTGGGGTCCCTGCCAGTTTCGCATCCATTCGTTGAGGGGGCGTGGCATGGGGGTTTTGACAGGCACCTCCCATCCGGGATATAGGCGGTTGAATATTTCGCGTACGAGGTATTTGTTTTCACCCTGCCGTATTCGGGCATAGTCCAGCTCGGTGTCGAGGAAGGTGGTCGAGTAGGGCATTGACAGGTTGACACCGGCCGTGGCACAGGCATCCTCGTAACTGTTGATGGCCTCCTCGTACATGGTGTCGTTCAAGAAGCGGTGCACGTCGACAAATCCGTCTTTCTCCCATCGGGTGTAGGGGTAGGTGATGAGTTGTGGGTGTCGGAGCACTTTGTAGGGGAGTACATAACTGTATCGTTCGATGATGTCGCCGACGGTACGGTCTTTGGACAGGAGTCCGCTCATGCCTCCGTACACGATGTCGGCACTTTCTCCGTACACCATGGCATTGCATCCATCGGCTTTGGCTTGCATGCAGGCTTTGTAAATCTGCACCTCGATGCTGTGGCAGGGACTGCCTTTATGTCGCATGAGGATGGGCGCCAATTGGACCATGTCGTCCCAGTATACCTCCACAATGCGATGCTCTAAACCGCATTCTTTGGCATATTGCGCTGCTGCAGGACTTTCGTCCACCACGTCCATGCCTGGCACTATGCATTTGAATGTGTAGGCGAGGCTGCCTTTGGGCATCATCTTTGCCAGAATGGCGGAGTCGATGCCGCCGCTCAATGCCAGAGCGGTATGCCCGCCGGCTGTGGCGATGGCCATTTGCTGTCGCAGGGCGTTCTCGAGCTCCTGGCTGTTGTGGATGGGGGTCCTGTCTGTGGATGGGTGGACGTGGAAGTCCTTGATGCCTTCGGCGAAGCACAGGTCCTTGTCTACGATGGTCCTGAACATCAGCCAGCTGCTCATGCAGAATTCTTTATCGACAGTCTTTCCCATTTGTTACTTCACGTCTTCAAGGTTGTCTTTTCTCAAAGTGTCGAGGGCGTTGCGAATCTGGGTAGAGGAGACGCCATGGGTGTAGGGGAAATAGATGATTTTGATTCCTGCTTCAGCAAATTGTTTCTCATAGGCATTCCATTTTTCCGTACCATACCAGTCGTCACCGACAAAAAGATAAGAGGCCCCAAGTTTCTTGCAGGCGGTTAGTTTGTCCATATCGTATTGTGGCACGGCGGCATCTACATACTTACAGCTCCTGACCACTTCAATACGGTCCTCGAACGGTATGAGGGCTTTCTTCCCTTTGTAGGCAACCAACTCGTCGACAGTTACACCAACAATTAATATGTCGCACATCCCTTTTGCATTCTTCAATAAGTTGAGATGCCCGATGTGGAATAGGTCGTAGACTCCTGTTGTGTATCCGATTGTCATATATGTTGTGTGTTTGGTTATTTACCTTTTATCAGCCCCCGAGTGACGTTCTTGCGGAAGGCTATCAGTTTGTTTCCTTTATTGAATTGGCCGCGGAGGGCGAAGCCGGTCCAGAGGACGAGGGTGCCGCCCCATTTGACGGCTTCATGGCATAGGCGGCCAAGGTATTTCCCTGGGCCGATCTGTTTGGTGCGGTAGCGTTCGCTGACGCCGATGCCGTAGGTCAGGCGGTCGAAGTAGTCTTGTGTCAGTTTCTTCGGTGGGATGAGGTGATAGAGGATGGCCGTCGGCAGGTAGTAGAAGCGCATGCCGCGCGAGGTCATCTTGTCGAAGAGGTCTTTCTCTTCGGCGCCGATGAGGCTGTTGCCTTTGCGGCCGAGCTCGGTGTTGAACAGTCCCACGGTGTCGAAGACGCTCTTGCGGTAGGCGGCATTGCCGCCCCCTGGGAAGGTTCCTTTGGGGAATTCCCGCTCGTGGGTACCGAGGTTCAGTTCGCCTGTCACCAGCTGGCGTGTGTAGTGGCTCATCCAGCCGGGCTCTTCGCATCCGTCGTAGCGCGGTGTGATGGGGCCGCCGGCAGCCACGGCTTCCTTGTTCCTGTTGAAGAAGTCGGCGTAGGTCTGCAGGTATTCCGGGTTCACCAGCGCGTCGTCGTCCACATAGACCAGCACCTCGCCCTGCGATTCCACGATGCCGCGGTTGCGAGCGTGCGAGAGTCCCTGTTGGGGTTCGAAGCAGTAGCGCAGTGCCACCTCGGGGTGGTCGGCACCGAAGCGCTCGCATTCGCCGCGGGTGTTGTCGCTGCTGTTGTTGTCCACCAGCACAATCTCGTAGTCGCGGTAGCTACCGGCGGCGATGCTGCGCAGCACGTTGTAGACGTAGCGCTCGCGGTTGTAGGTGCACAGGATGACGCTCAGCATGGCTTATTGTTTTTTTGTCTTTTTCTTTCTGTATACCAGCACGATGGCGCCGCACATGGCCAGCAGGGTGACAATCGACACCACCAGCGTGATGTTGTTCAACTTGGCTGCACGTGGGGCTTCGTTCTTGAATTCGATGACGTGGTCGCCTGCGGGAATCACCATGGCGCGCAGCACATAGTTGGCCCTGACGTATTCGGCGGGCTTGCCGTCGATGTAGGCGTACCAGTCGGGGGCATAGTGTATCTCGCTGAATACGGCCAGCTGGTTGCTCTTGCTGTGGCTCAGGTACTTGCGGTAGTCGGGGTTGTTCTGCTGCTGGTGTTCCAGCCGGATGGTGGCGGTGCTGTCGGGGGTGGGGGAGAAGGCCTTAAGGCTCTCGGCTTGAGTCAGGTCTATCACGGCCGTCGTGGCGGGGTTGAAGTCGTTGAGTGCCAGGATTTCCTCGTCGGCATTGTTGACCCATTTGATGTCGCTGACGAACCAGGCGTTGCCCAGTGCGTCGGGGTTGCGCATCACGACGGCTTTGCCGTTCTGGGCCTGCACTATGTAGCGTGCGTTCAGCATGTTGAGCACTTCAGGCTTGATGCGTCGGCTCAGATAGAAGTCGATGAGGTTCTGGTAGCGGCTCAGTTTGGCGGCGCTGTAGCCACCCACCTGGTGGTGGAACGCGCTGGGTTTCGAGTCGTTGAAGGTGTTGACTGCCAGGTTAAACACGCGGTAGTCTTGGTCGCCGAAGGCGGCGGCCTGTTGGTCGATGTCGTAGTCGTATTGGTCGCGGCGCAGCTCCAGTTGGCTCTTTTCCACGAAGTTGCCCTCGTTCAGGTAGCGGCGGTCCACGCCCCAAAGGTCGACCACTACCAGCACGCCCACGAGGGCTATGATAATGGCCGGTTTCTTGATTTTCTGGTTGTTATATAGCCACAGAGCGGCAGCGGCCAGTATGATGAAGAGTATCGAGCGCCAGGTGTCGCTGCGCAGCAGGGCGGCGCGGTCGCTGGCCAGGGCGGCGAAGATTGTGTCCCACTGGGGGCCGTATTGTGCTGCCATCTGTTGGTCGGCGGTGCCGCTGAAGCTGAAGCTTCCCGAGGCAATCATCACCACCAGCATCAGTGCCACCAGCGCGCCCGTGGCGCAGTAGAGGCCGAGGTTGATGCGTTTGCGGTCGGCGTCGCTGTTCTCGCGGTTGAAGACGCTCTTCAGCGTCAGGCAGGCCAGGATGGCCATGCTGACGTTGGCCAGCACCAGCGCCATCGATGGGGTGCGGAACTTGTTGTAGAAAGGCAGTGTGTTGAACACCCACTCGTTGAAGCCCATCAGGTTGTGGCCCCACGAGAGCAGGATGGCCAGCAGCGTCGCCGCCAGGAGCCACCACCGCTCGGCACCTTTCACCACGATGAGGCCCATGGCGAAGAGCAGCACCACGATGGCGCCGAAGTAGACGGGGCCGCTGGTGAAGGGCTGGTCGCCCCAGTACAGCGGTGCGTATTCCGAGCGGAAGCTCTTGTAGAAGCTTGATTCTGTGCTTACTTTCTCGCCGCTGCCGCCGCCGTAGGCGCCAGGGACCAGCAGGGTGTAGGTCTCGCCCACGCCGTAGCTCCAGTTGAAGGCGTAGTCGATGCTGAGGCCGGTCGAGGTGTTCTGTGCCTCGCCGAGGTTCTCGCCGTAGAGGTCGGCGGGGCTGACGTTCAGCTCGTTGCCGCCGCGCATGGTGTGGCGTGCATATTCCTCGTTCACCAGCAGCAGCTTGGCGTTGCTGCCGAAGGCCAGTGCGGCGCCCACCACGAGGATGCCCACCTTCAGCAGGTAGGGCACCAGCTGGCGCTTGACGATGGCGCGCACCAGGTAGGCTATGCCCATGGCCACGCAGCCGATGGCGGTGTAGAACGTTATCTGTATGTGGTTGAATGAGATTTGCAGTATCAGTGCCAGGGTGAACAGCAGGCTGCCCCACAGCACGCGCAGCGTCCGCTGGCGTTTCTCAAGCTCGGGGTCTGTGGCGCTGTTCAGCGTCAGGAACATGCCCGCCAGCACGGGTGCCATCATGGCCATGGCCCAGGCTTTGGTGACGTGGCCTGCTTCGATTATTATGATGTTGTAGCTGCCCAGGCCGAATCCCAGCGCCCCTATGAGCGCTATCCATGGCGAGGCGCCAAAGGCCAGCATGGCCACGTAGAAGCCCAGCAGGTAGAGGAAGATGATGCCGATGTTGCGCTCCCAGCCTATGTGCGTCAGCGTCACCGCGTTTTTTACGGGCTGGAACACAGAGTGTTGCGGGTCGTTGGTGATTTGGTAGCCCGGCATGCCGCTAAACATCGACGAGGCCCAGTGGGGCGTGTAGCCCAGGTGCTTCTTGGCTTGCCGTTGCTCGTAGGCCATAGCGTCCGATTTCTGTATGTCGCCTTGGCGTATCGCTTTGCCGCCCAGGGCGGGGGAGAGGTAGACGCAGGCCACGGCCAGCATGGCCACGATAATTCCGACGTGTGTAAGTATCTGTTTTTTCATAAGATATAGTTGTCCGTTTTCGTTTTTATTTTTCGTTTCCCTTCACCGTCGGGTACTCGACCCGCACGTGGTAGATGCTCATCATCTTTGCTTTCAGTATCTTGCGTATCTTGGCGATGTCGCCATACGACAGCTGGCAGTTGTCAAGCTGTCCGGCGGCTATCTTGCCGTCAATCAGCTTGTCTATCATCTGGTCGGTGCTTTCTTTGGTGTGCTGCTTCAGGCTGCGGCAGGCTGCTTCGACGGTGTCGACAATCATCACCACCGCCGTCTCGCGGCTGTAGGGACGCGGTCCTTGGTAGCGGAAGGCTTCGGTGTCGAAGTTGCCGTCGGGGTGGCGTTCCATCTCTTTGGCGTAGAAGTAGCCGGTGTAGGTGGTGCCGTGGTGGGTGCGGATGAAGTCCTGCACCTCGGCCGGCAGGTGGTACTTGCGCGCCTGCTCGAGGCCTTTGGTGATGTGGCCTGTGATGATGCGAGCGCTTTCCACATAGTCAAGCTCGTTGTGCGGGTTGAATCCCGAGGTTTGGTTTTCGGTGAAATACAGTGGGTTGCGTGTCTTGCCGATGTCGTGGTAGAGGGCGCCGACCTTGGCCAGCAGCACGTCGCCGCCAATCTCGCTCACCAGGTCTTCGACGATGTTGGCCACCTGCACCGAGTGCTGGAAGGTGCCGGGGGCGCGGCGGCTCAGCTCGCGCAGCGCGGGGTTGTTGGTGCTGCTCAGCTCCAGCAGTGTCAGCTCTGTGGTGATGCCGGTCAGTTTCTCGAACAGGTAGATGAGCGGGTAGGCCAGCAGCGTCAGCACCGCGTTGAGCATGAATATCAGGTACTTCGTCGGGTCGAGGGCCGTCAGGTTGGTGTCCTGGCTCAGCACGCCGCAGGTGTAGATCAGCGAGTAGCTGGCGAAGATGACCAGTGCCAGCACAAAGAACTGGCTCCGCCGCTCGAGGCTGCGCACCGCTATGATGCTCATCATGCCCGTCACCAGTTGGTAGAATATGAATTCGAACGAGTTAGGCACCAGGTTGGCCAGTATGATCACCGTGGTGAGGTGGATATACAGGGCGGCCCTCATGCCAAAGAAGACGCGCGTCAGGATGGGCACCACGCACAGCGGCACCAGCAGCACCAGCTCGGGCGCCGTGCGCACCATCAGCGCTTCGCATGCCGACATGAGCAGTATGAGCAGCATGACGAAGGTCACCTTGCGGTTGTCTTCCAGCAGCGGGTGGCGGGTGTTGCGCAGGAACATGTAGAGTGCCGTGAAGGCTATGATGGCCAGCAGCAGCTGTCCCAGCATGCGGCCCCACACGCTGTAGCTGTCCGAGAAGCGGCGGTCGTTCTCGCCCTCCAAGGCTGCTATCACCTGTGCCTTCTCGGCGGTCACCTCTTCGCCTTTGCTCACTATCAGGTCGCCCGCCATCACCAGCTGGCTGGTGTAGTTCAGTTGCGAGAGCCTCGAGTCGAGCTCCAGCGCCGTGCGGTGGCGGTCGAGCACCAGGCTGAATGTCAGCACGCTGTCGCGGAGCAGGCCGGGTTCGAGGTCATAGGGGGTGACGTATTCGCGTATCAGGTGTTCGCTGCCCACGTTGCCGCGCAGCACCACCACTTTGCGTTCGTTGTCGAGGCGCTCGTCGGTCTCCAGGTATCCGAGGCGGTAGATGCTGTCCACCTGCTGGCGCAGCCTGCGCAGGGTGGCACCGTCGAGCCTGCGGCCTACGGCTTCGAGCCGTGCCGTGGCCTTGCTGCGTGCCAGGCTGTCGGGCTGGTAGTACAGCAGCGCCTGGCTGCGTTCGGCTTCCTGCTCCAGCTTCACCTCGCCCTCGCTCTTCATCACGGCGAAGTCGAACGGCGCGCGCAGGTCGGAGGCGCGCCACACGGCGCCCACCTTGTAGTCGTAGTGCTCCCCGTGGCGCTCGTGGGGGAAGAGGAGCACTATCAGGGCTGCCGTTACAATCATCAGTATCAGCTTGTAAAGCATGCCCAATCGTTTCACTGTGCCGGATAGAAAGTTACCCATTTCCTATTATATAATAAAGTGCAAAATTACTACATTTGCCCGACATGGCAAAATATTTTTTTGCCTTGACGCACAACCCGCTGTGAATCAGTATGCCAAGTCCATTCCTGCCCTTCGCCCCGCGCCCCCTCCGTCGGCAGCCGCGGCGGCCGTCGGCCTGCCATAGTCCTACCATAGTCGGACCAAGGAAGAAGAGGGTACCATTTACTTGCTGTAAATCAGTTGGTAACGAAAGTGCATTTTTCTCTTGCAGAAACAATTTTTTTTTCGTATTTTTGCATTTTCAAATACTCAACCGACATGCAATCTACTAGCTTGATAAAGAGGATTTTACTGCTCATCCTGCTCTTGCCGGCCCTCGTGGTCTCGGCCCAACTCCCCGCCACCGGCCTCCAGGGCAAGGTGGTCGACGCCGTCACCGGCGAGGCCGTCCCCTTCGTCCAGATTGTCTTCGACGGCACCCTCGTCGGCACCACCTCCGACATGGACGGCAAGTTCTCCATCTCCAACACCAACGACAAGACCAAGCTCCTCTTCCGCATGATGGGCTACGAGCCCCACACCGTCACCCTCGAGAAGGGCAAGGTGCAGAAGCGCGCCACCGTCAAGCTCACCCCCCAGTCGAAGACCCTCGGCGAGGTGACCGTCACCGCCAAGAAGGGCAAGGGCCGCTACAAGCGCAAGAACAATCCCGCCGTCGAGCTGGTCAAGAAAGTCATCGACCGCAAGGAGCAGAACCGCATCGAGAGCCAAGACCGCTGGCGCCGCGACGTCTACGAGCGCATCTCCATGTCGCTCGACGACTTCCGCCCCGACTTCGAGAAGAAGCGCCTCTGGCGCAAGCTCAACTTCCTGGAAAAATATATCGACCGCACCGAGTTCGACGACACCCCCATCCTCGTTGTCTCCATGCGCGAGTCCTTCGTCGAGCAGTCCTACCGCAAGAGCCCCCACGAGATGCGCTCGCTCGTCACAGGCAAGCGCTGCGAGGGCGTCGACGAAATACTCACCGACGAGGGCATCGACGAGAATATGGATGCCATGTTCACACCCATCGACATCTACGATGCCGACATCGAGCTGATGCTCAACCACTTCGTCAGCCCCCTCTCGCCGCTCCTCGCTGTCACCTTCTACAAGTACTATATCACCGACACCCTCTTCGTCGACGGCCAGCGCTGCGTCGAGCTCTCCTTCGTCCCCGCCAACAAGCAGAGCTACGGCTTCACCGGCCAGATGTATATCTCGCTCGATGCCGACAGCTCCTTCGCCCTGACGCGCTACGTCATGACCGTCTCGCCGCACGTCAACCTCAACTTCGTCCGCGACCTCACCATCGTCCAGACTTTCAAAAAGGTAGAGAGCGGAGAGCAGGTGGCGGGGAATTCCTCGCTAAAATGGATCCCCGACCGCTGCGACACCTACGGCCGACTCTATATCCACAAGAAGATTCAGGAAATCTACGTCCACAAGATGCGCGTCTTCACGGGCTACGACTTCAGCGACACCGCACGCCTGCTGCCCGACAGCCTCTTCTCGGCCTTCAACACCGTCGTCGAGCTGCCGCGCAAGGACCTCAAGCGCTACAAGAGCGAGTTCAACGAGGGCCGCCCCGTCAAGCTCACAGCCAAGCAGACCGTCCTCGACAGCATGTGGATCGAGCTGCGCCGCCTCCCCGAGTTCCGCTTCCTCAAGGCTTTCGCCGAGGTCATGGTCTCAGGCTACATACCCACCCACCGCCAGCGCAAGGAGAGCCGCTTCGACTTCGGCCCCGTCTTCAATGTCGTCAGCCACAACCACGAGGAGGGCTGGCGCCTCCGCCTCGGCGGCATGACCACCGCGCGCCTCTCGCCGCGGCACTTCGGCGAGGGCTACATAGCCTACGGCTTCCGCGACCAGCGCCCCAAGTTCAACGCCACCTATACCTACACCTTCGACGACAAGAACCACCACTCGCACGAGGCACCCTACAGCAACGTCTCCCTCGCCGCAGGCTACGACCTCCAGACCCCTGGCCAGGCCTACGACAACTTCGACCGCGACAACATACTCATGTCGTCCGACAAGGCCTTCAAGGCACAGTATGTGGCCCACGCACAGCTCCGTTTCCGCAAGGAGTGGAAGAGCCACCTCCGCCTCGACACCTGGGCCACCGCCCGCCGCTACGAGCCCGCAGGCCTCCTCTCCTACCAGCAGTACCGCGCCGACGGCTCGCTCCGCAACGTCGACTTCTTCACCGAGGCCGAGCTCCACGCCGGTCTCACCTTCACTCCCAACCTCACCGGCGCCTCGCGGCGCAACGAGCGGCGCTCCAACCTCCACAAGGACGCCCCCACCATCAACCTCTCCCACACCGTGGCCCTCCTCTCCCACAACGCCTCCCTCTTCTCGCCTAACTCCACACTCTACCACACCACCGACTTCTCCGCCGACAAGCGCTTCTGGCTCGGCGCCTTCGGCCACATCGATGCCAAGGTCTCGGCAGGCGTCGTCTGGAACCGCGTGCCTTATCCCCGCCTCTACATACCCTCCGGCAACGCCGGACTCTTCCTCTCCTCCAGCGCCTTCAACGCCATGCAGCCCATGGAGTTCATCATGGACCAGTATGTAGCCTTCTTCGCCACCTATCACCTCAAGGGCTGGATCCTCAACCGCATACCCCTTATCAACCGCCTCCGCCTCCGCGAGGTCGTCGGCTTCAACTTCCTCTACGGCGGCCTCTCCACCAAGAACGACCCCGCCTACGACCACACCGACCTCTACCTCTTCCCGCAGAACACCATCCCCTTCGGCACCAAGCCCTACATGGAATACAGCGTCGGCGTCGAGAACATCTTCAAGTTCCTGCGCGTCGACTACGTCCGCCGACTCGCCTACCTCGACGGCCTCGAGCCCGCCGACCGCTGGTTTATACGCCTCGACCTCAAGTTTGCACTCTAGCCTCACCCCCTGGCCCCCTCTCCCATGGGAGAGGGGGAGGGGATAGTTAAAATATAGAAAATGATGATCCGCACAAGCCGCACCCATGCCTCGGAGAGGCATAACCTTAATAACCCCAGACAAGCGGAGCGCAGTCTGGGGGCTGGCAACCCCTGCGCCCACAGCGTCCCGGAGGGACGCGATTTCAACCATACGCCCGTGGCAGACATAATAAACCAAGCAGTTATGAAAAAGACTCTTATCCTGGCAGCCGCCCTAATTTCAATTTTCAATTTTCAATTTTCAATTTCCACCCCCCTCCACGCCCAGGACTACCACCAACAGTACGTCAGCTGGGGCTTCACCGCGGGACCCAACATCTCGTCCTACATCATGAAGGTCGACCCCCTGCTCCGCGACACCCTCATCGCCGACTCCGTCCTCAGCTCGCTCCCCTCCACGGGCCTCAGCCTCTCCCTCTTCTTCGACTACCACATCACCGACCGCTGGGCCCTCCAGTTCAACGGACAGGTCGCCCTCGAACAGGCACTCCTGCGCTACGCCGACCACCACAGCCACATGCTCACCTTCGGCGCCGACTTCGGCCTCTCTGCCCTCTACCGCTGGCGATGGGGCGCCGGACACGCCTACCTCTCGCTCGGACCCTACTGCTACTTCGTCCTCTACTCCGCTGCCACCGAGGGCATCAACCTCTACCGCAGGCAGATCTACATCGACCCCGACTCCGACAAGTCGCGCTTCGCCATGAGCGACATCCACGCCGGACTCGACCTCACCCTAGGCTACGAGTTCACCAACCACTGGATCGTCCAGCTCGAAAACCAGTTCGGCGTCACCGACATCCTCAACCTCAAGACCTACGGCACCTACGTCTACCCCTACCGCATCACCGTCGGCGTCGGCTGCCGGTTCTAGCCGCCGCGAGTGAAACACATATTTGGTTCTAGTTTCATACATGACTGATTTCTCAGCAGTCTCGGAGAAGCGAAAAGCCCATTCGAGTAATTGTCTGTAAATCAGTTCTGCGCAAGCAATTCGCATAATTCGTACCATTCGCCGACAAGAAAAGTGTTAATAGATGTTAAACACCCCCTCTTTTAACATCCATTAACAAATCGTTTTTCAGTCACCTGCCAGAGTCGAACCATATACCTACCATTCACCTACCAGATGGCTTAAAGTGCTGAAAAATAATAGTTTAAGTATATTCTGCTGTGCGACAGATGTTTGCGGGGTCCGAAAACGCCTTTTTTGCCCGCCATCCCCCTTCCGCGAAACTCCCGGAAACGGGCCGCCAACTTTCCCAATAAAAGTTAAATTAACACTATTTTAACAAATCGACCCCTTCCATTCACCAGTTAGTCCTGACGCGGTGGAAAATATTTTTTTGCCGTATGGAAAAAAGTGTGTAATTTTGCATCGTCGTTTCCGTACCGCCGAAGCCCCTCGAGAGCGACGGGTCAAGCGGGTGGGGCGGGGGTACCCCCTCCTGTGCCACAGGCGACGGCACATATAAGAAAGACGTTGTAACGGCGTTTATCTGCGGCGTATCGAACTTCGCAACTTCGTAATTGGAACCGCAATAGCGCAATGTTCTTCGTCCATGGTTTGGTGTATAGTGGTCTTCACTATGCGTCTTCAGCGTGGGCTTCGGCATTGCTTATTCTGTTCCAAAGGCAATGCGAAGGCCGGATACGCGGGATAAGCAAAGAAAGCAGATTCCCGCGCTCTTTTTATATGTTGTTTAACGATAACAATTAGTAACAAACAAATAACAAACAACATGAAGAAACAAAGACTATTCCTTTTGGCCGTCCTGCTGATGGCCTTGGTATTCCCCAGCATGGCTAAAGCCTACGACGGCACCGTAGTGGCGCCGACTGGCCAAACGCTCTACTACAAGATTTATAGCATCTCAAATGAAGATTTCACTGAAACGTGGTGTCAGATTACAAGTCCAAACACCTACGGCGGCTATCCCAACCTAACAGGCTCGCTCACCATCCCATCTTCAGTCGAACACAACGGTGTGTCTTACCCGGTCTGGGTTATTGATACCAACGCCTTCATGAATTGCGTAGGTCTGACATCGGTCGTTTTGCCCACCGAGTTGCAAGTGATTCGTCCTAGAGCATTCTTTGGCTGCTCCAGTTTGACCTCAGTCACATGGTCCAATTGGTTGTGGCGGATAGGCGAGTGGGCGTTCTTTGGATGTTCTGGCCTCCGCTCACTGACTATTCCCAGCCATGTGAATTATATTGAAGAGTATGCTTTCTCTGGAATACCTCATATTGAATACCATGGCACTGCGACAGGTGCTCCATGGGGCGCAAAATACATGAACCGCCACGTCAGTGGTGACTTTGTTTATGCGACTACAGCAAAAGACACATTGCTGCTGTACACTGGCACTGGTGCCAATGTGTCAATCCCCTCCTCTGTCGAAGTAATTGCCAGTGATGCATTCCAAAATAGCAGCATCTCTACAATAACCCTTCCGAATTCGATTTCGACGATTGGCGACTACGCTTTTGCCGACTGCCATAACCTGACATCCATCACCATACCCAACTCGGTTACTTCAATGGGGGAGGGTGTATTTTATAGTTGTATCAACCTGACATCGGTTTCGCTCCCCAATGGCATTACAGAAATTCCACCTCAAACGTTCTATAATTGTTATAACCTTGCTTTATCGCCTCTCAACAACTCTGTTACCAAGATAGGGAGTAGTGCCTTTGAACACTGTAGCGGCCTTACTTCTTTGCCCCTTCCTGGTACCATTGTCCAGATTGGAGAGCGGGCATTTGCTGGCTGTGGTGGGCTAACCTCACTAGTTATTCCTAGTTCAATTACCACGATTAAATCCGAAGCGTTTGCCTATTGCGGAGGTCTTACCTCGATAACCATCCCTCCGTCCTGTCGGTACATAGACGAAATGGCTTTCTCTGGGTGCATTGCACTGTGCAACGCTGTCATCCCCAACACGGTGACTAATATCGGTGAGAATGCCTTTCTAAATGTATACCTCATAGAGTATCACGGTTCTGCCACAGGAGCCCCATGGGGTGCCAAATTCATGAATGCCTTCCAGGACGGCGACTTCATTTACACCAACGCAACCAAGGACACTCTGCTACTCTACAATGGCAGCAGTAGTTCCGTGACAATCCCGTCTACAGTCAGGGTAATTGGCGACCAAGCTTTCTACCAAAACAGCACCCTCACCGAGGTGACCATCCCTAGCGGTGTTGAACAAATCGGCTTCCGGGGAAACTCCTGGGAAAGACCATACTCTTTCAGTTACTGCACAGCGCTCACCACTGTAAATTTCAATCCTGACAGTTGCCGAAACGCGTATATAGAAGTCAGCCCCTTCAGCCATTGTCCTGCATTGACCACACTGAACATCGGCGAAGACGTCACCCTAATCGACATAGCTATGTTTAGTGGCTGTTATGGACTTTCTTCTGTCCACATTCCTAGTTCTGTTACTGAGATTGGGCGATGGGCTTTCGAAGTCTGTAACCTCGCCAATATAACCGTGGATAGTGACAATCCGGTCTACGACAGCAGAGACAATTGCAATGCCATCATCGAAACGGCTACTAACATATTGACCCAGGGGTCTTCGAACACCGTCATCCCCAACACAGTAGTTGCTATCGGTCTCGAGGCATTTGAAGGCTGCGTCGACCTGACGTCCATCACCATCCCATCCTCTGTCACCCATATTGCGTATCGGGCCTTCAATTACTGCACGGGGTTAACCTCTATTTCCCTAGGCAATTCTATCGACTCCATCGAGAGAAATGCTTTCTCCGGCTGCAGCAGTCTCACCACCATAACCATCCCCCAATCGGTCTCCTATATTGGTTCCGGGGCATTTTACGGCTGTAGAGCACTTGACACGCTCTATTTCTATGCAGTCGACTGCGAGATGGCAATTATCGACGATGAAGATCATTATCCCAGCTCATTGTTCGAAGCATGTGGGGAATTTGTGTTGGTTGTAGGAGACAGTGTGTCGAAAATCCCAGATATGGCTTTTGTCGACTTTTCCTTCGAAGAACCTACTTATGCACTGACGGCCATCATATCGTATGCCATGACTCCGCCTGCCGTGGGCAGCTGGGCATTCGCCACAACCGACCGCCAGATTCCGCTCACCGTGCCCTGCAGCGCCATGGATGCCTACCGCGCCGATAGTGCATGGTCAGAATTCACAAATATTCAATGCATGGAGGTTGGTATAGAGGATGTGCAAGAAGAAGGCAATAATGTCCGCGTGTGGAGCGTCGAGGGCCGTATCTTTGTCGAGGGCGGCGAGGGGCGCGAGGTCTGCGTCTACGACATGATGGGTCGGCAGGTGAGAGGGGAAAGTAGTGCGGAGAACGGAGAGCAGGGCGTGCCCGTGCCTGCCTCGGGCGTCTACCTAGTGCGCATCGGCGACCTGCCCGCCCGCAAGGTGATGGTGATTAAGGGTTGAGAGTTCTGAATTAAGATATAGAGCCGCGGGGAACCTGCGGCTCTATATTTGTTTTTTTGGTGGTGGGGGGGGCTGTCAATCAGACTTAAATGCGCCCAGTGGTGTTTTTGTCTTGTTTTTGGTTGTGGAGGTGAGCCCCTTTACCCAGGAAGGCAGGCGGCGATTTTTTCCAGCCATAGGCGGTCGGTGTCGTCGAAGGTGGCGAGGTCGCGGCTGTCGATGTCGAGCACGGCGATGACTTCCTCTCCCTCGAACACGGGCACCACTATCTCGCTGCGGCTCTCGCTGCTGCAGGCTATGTGGCCGGGAAACTGCTCCACGTCAGGCACCACGATGGTGCGCCGCTCCTTCCATGCCGTGCCGCAGACCCCGCGGCCGTAGGCGATGCGGGTGCATGCGACGGGGCCTTGGAAGGGGCCGAGGACCAGTTCGGCCTCGCCCCCCTGCCCCCCTCTCCTTTCAAGAGAGGGGGAGACGGCCCGGACTGCACCCCTCTCCTGGAAGGAGAGGGGCTGGGGGTGAGGCACCACCCGGTAGAACCCTGTCCACCAGAAGCCCATCTCCCTGTGCAGCAGCGCGCTGATGTTGGCCATCTTGGCTATCATGTCGGTCTCGCCCTCGCAGAGGGCCTCGGCCTGCGGCAGCAGGGCCTGGTAGCGTTCTTCTTTGGTCATTATTTTTTCACTTTTTTAACGGCGAATTGTGCGATTTACGCGAAGGCTTGCGCAGGCCAATTTACGGCTAATTGCTCGAATTGCCCCGCTCGCCTATCTTCTCCCCCTCTCTTGAAAGGAGAGGGGGCTGGGGGGTGAGGCTTTTTTCACCGTGGCGTAGGGGTATTCGTCGGTGAGCGTGATCTCGTACTTCCGCTTGCCGTCCTTGCTCTGTGTGTATCGCTTGTTGCCCTGGCAGTAGGGGTAGAGGGGGCGGGTGGCGTAGATGGCGTGGCCGTTCTTCTTCAGCCACTGGCCCAGCTCCGCCATGCGCTGCAGCGCCTCGGCGGGCAGGTTGCCGTCGGCGTCGGGGCCCACGTTGAGCAGCAGGTTGCCGCCCTTGGCCACGATGTCTACGAGCATGTGGATGAGTTCTTTGGTGCTTTTGTATTGGTCGCGCGGCGAGTAGCTCCAGCTCTCGCCCAGGGTCATGCAGGTCTCCCAGGGGTAGGGGAGGAGGGTGTCCGGCACCTGCTTCTCGGGGGTGCGGTAGTTCTCGTAGCGGCCGCCGACGCTGCGGTCGACGATGAGTGTCTGTGGATTGCGCTCGCGGGCTATCGCGGCCAGGCGCTGCATGTCGAGCTCCTGGATTTGTCCGCTGCAGCCGAGCCAGGGGCGCGTCTCGTCGTTGACGCTCCAGGCGGGGCGCACCCATCCGCCGTCGAGCCAGAGGATGTCCACGGGGCCGTAGTTGTGCGTCAGCTCGTGGATCTGGTTGTAGGTGAACTCCTGGTAGCGGCGCCAGCGGTCGGGGTGGCTGGCGATGGAGTAGTTCACGTTGCGGTCGGGCGTGGCCCACTCGTGGGCCCAGTAGTCGTCGCAGTGCCAGTCGGGCTTGCTGAAGTAGAGCCCGATCCACATGTCCTGCTGGCGGAAAGCGTCGACGATGCCGCGCGTGAAGTCGGTCTGCGCCGGGCAGTCGGGGCCGGTGCTGCTGTAGTCTGTGTAGCGCGAGTCGTACATGCAGAAGCCGTCGTGGTGCTTGGTGGTGAAGACGAGGTACTTCATGCCCGCCCCCTTGGCGGCCTCGGCCCACTGCTGCGGGGCGAAGTGCCTGGGGTTGAACGTCTTGTTGAGCGCCTGGTAGGCCTGGCGGTACTGGTAGTAGTCGCCGTCGCGGGTGCCGAGTATGGGTCGGCCGTCGGCGTCGAGGCGCTCGCGCACGATCCAGTCCTCGTTGCAGATGCTCCAGCTCTCCACGCAGCCCCACTGCGCGTAGATGCCCCAGTGCATCATGAAGCCCAGCTTCAGGTCCTGCCACTCGTCGAGCCGCTGCACGATGGCCGGGTCCGTCTCGGGGATGCTGTCGTGCTGCGCCCGGCAAATTGAAAATTGCAAACTGAAAATTGAAATTATGGCTGCCGCCAGGAGGTATTTTTTAATTTTCATTGTGTCAGTGTTTTCCATAGGAATGCGCTGTGTCTTTCCTGCTGCAAAGATACGAAATTGTACCGAAATAAGTTCAAAAATTCAAAAAACTGTACTTTTTTTGGTACAAAAACTGCGCGCAGGGTGGGCGGTCTTTGCGGAAAGGTGCGCACAGGACTGCCAGAATTCCCAACCATTCCCCAGCCCCTCCCCAGCCATTCCCCTCCGATTCCCCTAGGATTTATATAGAAGGTATATAGATGGTATATGGATGGTATAGATTTTTCGCATGTAAATATCTGGAAATCCGCGCGTTGTGCAGGTATGACCCCTGTGGGGTGTTTATACGCCCTGTCTATCAGGCTGGCGCACAGTTGGTTGTGAAGGTATGGGGTGGTTGTTTCGTCTTTGCAAAGGTACGGAGAAATTCTGACATCTGCAAGCCTTTCTTCACTTTTTTTTCGCGGTAAATGTTTTTTTCGTATCTTTGCAGCGGTTTGTCGTACAATATACCCGGACGTATAATACTCTGTCAGTGAGGTCAGTTGCGGTGTCAGACAAGCCGCATGTATAACTGAAAAAACGGAGTATGATACGAGCAAAAAAGTCACTTTTTGCCGCTCTGGCGGCGCTTGTTTTCAGCGGAAATGTGCTCTCGCAGGAGCGTGAGCTGGGGCTTGATGCCCTGCTGTCGTGTGCCGACAGCGGCAGCGTGTCCCTGCGTGCGGCCCGCAGTGGGGTTGCCGCGGCGCGCGATGCCGCCGATGCCGCCGACCGCGCGGCGTGGCTGCCCGACCTCGCCCTCTCGGCCGCCGTGGGCTACCACCAATGCATGATTCATTACCTCAACGGAAACCTTTAATACTATTGCATATACTATGAACCGCAAACAGAGAACTTTGGCAGTCAACATCGCCGTCGTGGCCCTCGTGGTGGCCGGACTGGTATGGATTTTCTCCCTCTTCGTCCGTCCCGGCAGCCGGGCGTGGACCAACAATGCGCAGGTGCGCCGCAACCTTGTCAGCGTCAACAGCCGCGTGCAGGGCTTCGCCGAGAGTGTGCGCTTCGACGAATATGCCGAGGTGCACGAGGGCGACACCCTGGTGGTGATCGAGTCGCAGGCCTACCGCCTGCAGGTGGCCCAGGCCGAGGCCGGCTACCAGAACGCCCTTACGGCCCGCAGCGCCCAGGGCACTACCATACGCTTATGGTCGGTGTGCGCAACCTGTTCGGACTCACCGTCTTGATGGGTGTGGTGACGCTGCTGATCATCCTAGCCTCGCGCTTCGAGCACAAGCAGTATATCACCCTGCCCACGCTGCGCAAGATTCACGCCGCCATCTCTATTCCCCACCGTGGTGAAGCGGGCGGCGGTAGGTGAAGGGGAGGTCCACCAGGTCGCGGTCGTCGCTGCTGAAGCCTATCTGTAGGGTCATCTGCGTGCCGTCGGCGGGCTCTTCCATCTTGCCTGTCTCGGGGTTGTAGTGGCGCAGCCAGAAGGGGTCTATCTGTATGCTGAACGGAACCAGTGGCGCCTCTTCCGTGGCGTTGATAGAGGCGGTGCCAACGAGTTGCTTCACAGGGCCTTCGCCGTCGTCGCCCATCGCATACACCTGCACCACGGCGCGGTGATACTTTGCCTTGTGGGCGTCGGTGTTGCAGAGGCTCAGGGTGCCGCCCACCGTCAGCCGCTCTTCGTCCACCCACGGCTGTTTGATGCTGAAGAAGCTGTAGCTGTAGCCGAAGCCGAAGGCGTACTCCACGCGGCTGCGGTCGGCGTAGCGGTAGGTGCGCCCCGCCATGTCGTAGTCGGCGAAGTCGGGCAGGTCGTCCGTCGAGCGGTAGAAGGTCACCGGCAGGCGCCCGTAGTCGTCGCGCTCGCCGAAGAGCAGTTGTCTGACGGCGGTGCCCATGTCCTCGCCGCCGTACCAGCCCACAAGCACCGCCTCGCAGTCATCTATCACGTTCTCAAGCGCTATGGCGCTCCCTGAGCATAGCACCAGCACCACGCGGTAGCCCTGCTGCCGGAAGGCTTTTATCTCCGCCACCTGCTCTTTGGGCAGTTCTATCAGGGTGCGGTCGCCCTTATAAAATCCCTCCTTCTCCACCTGCAGTTCTTCGCCCTCGAGCTGTGGATTGAGGCCTCCGGCATAGATGAGCGTCTTGCCATCGCCGGCGCTGAGGATTTGGTATCTGGCAAGGGCTTCGCCGATGGTGACGGTGTGGCGTGGCGTGCCGTTGTAGTTGCCCAGCGGCATCAGGCTGTCCCACATGTTAGGGCCTTCGAGGCGGAGGGATTCACCCTCCTTCAGCGGCAGCACGCCGCTGTTTTTCAGCAGCACCATGCTTCGGGCGGCGATGTCATGGGCGCTTGTCGGATAATTCTGAGTACTCCGAGTATTCTGAATATTCCGAGTATTCCGAAGACTCACCGCCAGCCTGACCCTCAATATCCTACGCACATGCTCGTCGACCTTGCTCTCCGGCACCAGCCCCTGCTTCACGGCCTGGCGCAGGGCGGGCAGGCCGCTGCCGCACTCGAGGTCCACCTCGCGGCCGAAGGCGTCGGCGTAGGCCGCGGCAGCGGTGGCGTGGGTGCGGTGGCGAGGTATCACGGTATCAGTCTCATAGGCGTCGTTCAGCGCCCAGCAGTCGGTGACGAGGATGCCGTCGTAGCGCCACTCATTGCGCAGTATGTCAAACAGTTCGCGGTTGGTGCAGCAGGGGTCGCCGTTCAGGCGGTTATATGCGCACATGACTTGCGCCACGTCGCTGTTCTTTATAATGTATTCAAAAGCAGACAAGTAGGTCGTTTGCAGGTCGCGTTGTGAGACAACGCTGTTGAACTCGTGGCGCACGCCCTCTGGGCCGCTGTGAACGGCCAGGTGCTTGAGGCAGGCGGCGGTGCTTCCATGCTGCAGGCCTTGGACGCAGGCGAGGCCCATCATGGCGGTGAGGTAGGGGTCCTCGCCGTAGGTCTCCATGCCTCGGCCCCAGCGCGGGTCGCGGAAGATGTTGATGTTGGGTGTGAAGAAGGTAAGTCCCGCGTAATCACCATAGTAGCCCGTATCCTGGGCTTCGCGGTGCTTGCGGCGCGCCTCGTGGGCCACGTCGGCAAAGACGCTCTGCACCAGCCGAGGGTCGAAGGTGGCCGCCAAGGCTATGGGCATGGGGTAGACGGTGGCCAGGCCGGCGCGCCCCACGCCGTGCAGCGCCTCGTTCCACCAGCTGTAGGCTGGCAACCCCAAGCGCTCGATGGCAGGGTTCTGGTGCACCATCAGGCTCAGCTTCTCGTCGAGCGTCAGGTGCTCCACCAGCCACTCCACACGCCGCTCGAGCGCAAGCGTGGTGTCCTGCCACGGGTAGCGCTGTGCGCAAATATTTGGTATACAGATTATTGATATGGCTGCTGCCAGCCAGAAGCGCTTCGTTTTCATGCTGCAAATATACGAATAAAAAACAAACGAGGTGCGGTAATCCTGAATGTGCAATTTTTTTTTCTCCCAATCCAAATATTTTTCGTACTTTTGCAAAATCCAACAGCGCTTTGAATAGTCCATAACATATTACATGATTTATTAATCAACACACACATGAAAACGACATTCAGGCAATTGGCCCTTGTGGCCATGGGAGCCGTAATAGCGCTGACTGTCAGCGGCAAAGAAACAACCCGGTGGGTCGACCTCGGCCTCCCCAGCGGCGTCTTGTGGGCCAAGTGCAACCTTGGCGGCGCCCGCATACCGACCGTTGACGAGTGGCGCGAGCTCTACAAAAACACCACCGTCAAGTTGATAAAGCAAAATGGCGTCAACGGCCTCATTTTCACCGCCCCTAATGGCAACAGCATATTCCTGCCCGCCGCGGGTAGCCGCAGTGGCACAATGCTCAACCGCGTGGGGTCACACGGCTATTATTGGTCCTCGTCGCTTCATCCGAGCGACATGAAGTGTGCTTGGTCCTACCGCTTCGACAGGTGGAACAAGGGCATGTATCCCGATTTCCGTTATGCAGGTTATCCCATCCGCCCTGTGCGCTCAGCGAGCTAGCAGGCATGGAAAAACGACCCCGGTCGGGGGGAGCACCCGAGGTGCTCCCCCCGACCTTTTTCATCAGCCTTCACGCCCCCTCCCCAACCAGTGTCCTACCATAGTAGAAGAGGGGAAGAAGAGGATGCCTTCAAGGCATTGATAATCACTTGTTTGTAAAACTGCGATTTTAGGCCGTTTTTCGGTTTTTTTTCGAAAAAAATGTCAACTTTTACAGAAGTTTGTAACTGTCTGAAATACAGAATGGAATGTCTGTTTTCGGCAAAAAACGCCGCGATGGCCGTTTTTTGTTCCACGAGTTTCGTTTTTATTTTGTATCTTTGCAGCCGTAAATAATATAGTATATGTAGTATAAATTATTGAGACTGTGGGAAAAAGAACGATTTTTACAGGCCGGATGAAGATGGCCGACATGATAGCATCCAACTACGACCTCATCCTGATGCTCCCCCGCTTCGGCATCCACCTCGGCTTCGGCGAGAAGACCATCAAGGAGGTCTGCCGCGAGTTCGGGGTCGACGACTTCTTCTTCCTCACCGTCTGCAACATCTACACCTTCGACGATTTCCGTCCCGACGAGGAGGAGATAGCCAAGATCGACAGCCGCCTCGTCGTCGAGCACCTGCAGGCGTCGCACCGCTACTACACCAACGAGCGCTTGCCCCACATGCAGCGCCACCTCGACCACATAGCCGACTCGGCCGGCGAGCAGTCTGCAGCCATCCTCAAGAAGTACTTCGCCGACTACTGCCGCGAGGTGCGCGACCACGTGCGCCGCGAGGAACGCAACCTGGCCTCCATGCTCGAGACTCTCCGCGAGGGTGAACCCCTCGGCAAGGGCGTCAGCGACCACTATATGAAGAGCCACGACAGCATCAAGGACAAGCTCTCCGACCTCACCCAGATCATCTACAAATACATCCCCGGCGAGCGCTTGAACGAGGAGATGATGGAACTGGTGTTCGACATCATGCAGCTCAGCCGCGACCTGGAGAAACACGCCGAGATAGAGGAGTTGCTCCTGCTGCCGTCCGAGGACCACTCGCTGTCCGACCGCGAGCAGGAGGTGCTCGAACTGGTGGCCCAGGGCCTCAGCAGCAAGGAGATAGCCTCGCGTCTCTGCATCGCCGTCAACACCGTCAACACCCACCGCAAGTCCATCACCCGCAAGACCGGCATCAAGTCGGTGGCTGGCTTGGCGGTCTATGCCATGCTCAAGAAAAATTAATCCTACAACATGTACAAATACTTCAAATACGTCCGTATGACCCTGGCTGGGCTGATGCTCGTCGGCATCACCGCCCTGCTGCTCGACTGCACGGGGGTGCTCCGCCACTACATGGGCTGGGCGCCGAAACTGCAGCTGTTGCCCGCCATCCTGGCAATCAACGTGGTGGCAGTGGTAGCGGTGCTGCTGGTGACCCTCCTCATCGGCCGCCTCTACTGCTCGCTGGTATGCCCCATGGGCATATTCCAAGACCTCCTGATCTGGATCCACAAGGTGTGGCCTGGAAGCCGTAAGTTTCACTATCGCAAGCCGTTGCCATGGCTGCGCTACACTGTGCTGGCCCTTTTTGTCATCCTTATGGTCTTCGGGCTGAACGCCATCGCCGTCCTCATCGCCCCCTACAGCGCCTACGCCCGCATGGTGCAAGGCTTTGCCACCGGCGGCGCGCTCCTCGTGGTGGCGATTGCAACCCTCGTCGTCATGGTAGGCTTCACCTTCTTCGGGCGCCTCTGGTGCAACACCGCCTGCCCCGTGGGCACCCTGCTGGGCCTCGTCGCCAAGTATCGCATCTTCGGCATCCGCATCGACAGCGAGAAGTGTGTCGGTTGCCACCAGTGCGAGAAGGGCTGCAAGTGTGGTTGCATCGACATCGACGGTGGCTGCAAGGTCGACGACTCGCGCTGTGTCGACTGCTGGAACTGCCTCTCCAAGTGCAAGGTAGGAGCCATCAGCATTTCTAGTAAAACTAGTAAGTCTAGTAAGTCTATCGACATAGACCCCTCACGCCGAGCCTTTGTGGCCACGAGCCTCGCTGTCGGAACTGCCGCCACGCTCCACGCGCAAGAGCAGAAACTCGACGGCGGACTGGCCGCCATCCTCGACAAGTCGGTACCCAAGCGCAACGTGCCGCTGAAGCCCTTCGGCGCCGTCAGCCTCAAGAACTTTGAGAGTCGCTGCACCGCCTGCCAGCTCTGCGTCAGCCAGTGCCCCGAGAAGGTGCTGCGCCCCTCCACCGAGCTGGGCTCCTTCCTGCAGCCCTACATGGCCTTCGACCAGGGCTATTGCCGCATGGCCTGCACCCGCTGCAGCGAGGTGTGCCCCGCCGGCGCCATCCAGCCCATCACCAAGGAGGAGAAGACCGCCATCAGCATCGGCCTCGCCGTGACCTTGCACGACAACTGCATCTCGGGCCAGGGTGTCGACTGCGGCGCCTGCGCCCGCCACTGCCCCTCGGCGGCCATCAGCATGGTCACCGGCCCCAACGGCCGCCCCTTGCCCGCCGTCAACGAGAACCGATGCCTCGGCTGCGGCGCATGCGAATACTACTGCCCCGCACGCCCCATGACGGCCATCTACGTCGAAGGCCGCGAACACCACGCAGAAATTTGATTTTTTATCGTCATAAACCCCAAAAAAACCTAAAACCCAAACCTATGGATATCTCCGCAAAAGTCAACGAAGCTATCAAGTACGTTGGCACCTTCAAATTCTGGAAAGAGCTGGTCATCATGACCCTCGGTATGATGGTCACCGCCGCTGCCGTCTACTACTTCCTGGTTCCCAGCAAACTCATCATCGGCACCATCTCGGGTCTCTCCATCGTGCTGAGCAACATCTTCGGTGGCAACCTCGGCACCTGGATCACCTGCATCAACATCGTGCTCCTCATCTTGGCCTTCTTGCTCATCGACAGCGAGTTCGGATTCAAAACCGTCTACACCGCCCTCATCCTCGGCCCCTTGACCCAGTTCTGGGATGCCGTCTTCCCCTGGCAGAACATCGCCAACGACAACATCGTCACCGGCACCCCCTCTGTCATGGGCGACCCTTGGCTCGACCTTTGCTGCTTCGTGCTGCTGCTCAGCGCCTCGCAGGCCCTGATGTTCAGCATCAACGCCTCTACCGGCGGCCTCGACATCCTGGCCAAGATTGTCAACAAGTTCCTCCACTTCGACATCGGTGCCTCCGTCTCCATCGCCGGTGCCGTCATCTGCTGCACCGCCTTCTTCATCAACGACTTCCGCATGGTAGTCATCGGCCTCATCGGCACCTGGATCAATGGCCTCGTGGTCGACTACTTCACCGCTACCCTCAATAACCACAAGCGCGTCTGCATCGTCAGCAAGGACTACGACCGCATCCGCCAGTACATCATCAACGACCTGCGCCGTGGCTGCACCCTCTACGAGGTCACCGGCGGCTACAGCGGCGAGAAGAGCATCGAGCTTGTCGCCCTCCTCGGCAAGGACGAGTTCAGCAACCTCATGCACTGGCTCAAGGAGAACGAAATCAGCGCCTTCACCACCGCCGGCAATGTCAGCGAGGTCTACGGCACATGGTTCAGCAACAAGAAGCGCAAGCAGTTGCAGGAAGAAATGAAAAAGAGATAACCTTACCCAATGGATAGAAGAGATTTTCTTAAAGGCCTCACCGGGGCCGTGGCGGCAGGCGCCGTCGTGGCCGCCGGGTGCGACCACCCCAACAGCGTCTCGGCCGAAGGCATGACCGTCGGCGAGGTGCCGCTGGGCAAGATGACCTACCGCCCTGATGCCCACGGCCAGCAGGTGTCGCTCCTCGGCTTCGGCATGATGCGCCTCCCCGTCGAGGGTGGCGGGTCTCTGCGCGACAACCCCAATGCCAAGCTCGACCAGGAGGCTATCAACCGGTTGGTCGACTATGCTATCGAGCACGGCGTCAATTACTTCGACACCTCCCCGGTCTACCTCCGCGGCATGTCCGAGGAGGCCACTGGCATCGCCCTCAGCCGCCATCCGCGCGACAAGTGGCTCATCGCCACCAAACTCTCCAACTTCCGCAACTGGACTCCAGAGGCTAGCCTCAAGATGTACCACGAGTCGTTCGAGAAGCTGCGGGTCGACCACATCGACTACTACCTCCTCCACTCCTTCGGCGGCGTGGCCGAGGATGGCACCTCCGACTTCGAGAAGCGCTTTGTCGACAATGGCATGCTCGACTTCCTGCTCAAGGAGCGCGAGGCGGGCCGCATCCGCAACCTCGGCTGGTCGTTCCACGGCCAGCAGTCCGAGTTCGACAAGGTCGTCGCACTCCACGACAAGTACCATTGGGACTTCGCCCAAATCCAGATGAACTATGTCGACTGGCACTATGCCCACGAGATTGAGAAAGAGAATGTTAATGCAGAGCACCTCTACACCGAGCTCGACCGGCGCGAGATTCCTGTCGTCACCATGGAACCCCTCCTCGGCGGACGCCTGGGCACCCTCAACGACCACATGGCCGGCCTCCTCAAGGAGCATGACCCCAACCGCACCATAGCCTCATGGGCCCTGCGCTACCTCGGCATGTTCCCTCGCATCATGACCAACCTCAGCGGCATGAACCTCATGGAACACCTCCAGGACAATATCCGCTCCTATGCCCCCTTCGAGCCCCTGACCGAGGCCGATATGGCTCTGCTTGAACGCATTGCCGACGAGTTCGCCCACTTCCCCGCCGTGCCCTGCACCACCTGCCAGTACTGCATGCCCTGCCCCTATGGCCTCGACATCCCCGGCATCTTCTCCCACTACAACAAGTGCCTCAACGAGAACAACATCGTCACCGAAGGCACCGTCGAGCAGCGCGAGTTCCGCCGTGCCCGCAAGGCGTTCCTCACCAGCTACGACAAGAGCATCGAGCGCCTCCGTCAGGCCGACCATTGCATCGGCTGTGGCGAGTGCCTAAAGCATTGCCCGCAGCACATCGCCATCCCCGACAAGATGCGCATGATCGAAGATTACACCAACCACCTTAAAGACTCAATGGTATGAAACTCTTGTTATTAGGCTTAGGCCCTGGTGAGATTGTCCTCATCGTCCTCGTCGTGTTGCTGCTTTTCGGCGGCAAGAAGATCCCTGAAATGATGAAAGGCCTTGGCAAAGGCGTCAAGAGTTTCAAGGACGGTATGAACGGCGTTGATATGGAGGATGGAGAGCAGAAAGGGGAGAAGGATACTTCCTCCAAATAGGTTGTCATCGGTTCTCCACTCTCGGTTAGCATGACCTTCTGGGACCATCTTGATGCCCTGCGCTCGCACCTTTGGCGCATGGTGGCGGCGGCCCTCGTGGCCGCGGTGGTCTGTTTCTGCTTCAAGGAGACGCTCTTCGCTATCGTGCTGGCCCCCAAGCCGGCGGAAGTGCGGCTGGTCAATATCGACATCGCCCAGCAGTTCCTCACGCACATGCGCGTATCCTTATGTATGGGTCTCGTCATCGTGGCGCCATACCTTGTCTATCAGCTCTTTGCCTTCGTATCGCCGGGACTGTATGCCGCCGAGCGCCGCGTCACCCTCCGCGCCATGGGTGGGGCAGGGGGGCTGTTCTATGCGGGGGTGCTGCTCAACTACTTCATTATCTTCCCCTTCACGGTGTCGTTCCTGGGCAACTACCAGGTCAGCGCCGAGGTGCCCAACCGCATCTCGCTCACCTCGTATGTCGACCTCCTGCTGGTCATGAGCCTCGTCATGGGCGTGGTCTTCGAACTGCCGGTGCTCTGCTGGCTGCTGGCCAAGGTGGGACTGCTAAAGTCCTCATCCATGCGCCGTTACCGCCGCCATGCCGTCGTGGTCATCCTCATCCTGGGAGCCGTCATCACCCCAACGGGCGACCCCTTCACGCTCATGCTCGTCTCGGCGCCCATCTACCTCTTGTGGGAACTGAGTATATTGATTGTCAAACAAGTAGAAAAATGAAACGTTTACTTTATTGCCTCTCTGTAGTGCTCCTGCTGGCAGCCTGCCAAAATACTCAAAACGAAACGGGTAGCCCATCTGTAACGGGCGGCGATGGTGCCTTCTGTGCCGAAGCCCTCATCCGGTATGCCGAGCGCTACCCCGCGGCCGAGCCTACCGACCTCTATAAGCTTGTTTTCCAGGACCTTTACGGCCCTGGTCACCTGCTGGCCGACACCGCTGCCGCCAGACGCTATATCAGCCGTGAGGCGGAGGCGATGCCCGACAGCACTGCCTTCCCCGCCTACGAGTATACCCTCTGCGACAGCCACTTCGTTCGTGTTAATCTCCTCATTGTCAAGCATGGAACGATGACTGTCGAGCAACTGGCCTCCGCCGTCATCCGCAGTGCCGAGGGGCTCCCCGTGCCCAACCCCAAATACGTCCTCAGCCACAGCGCTGCCTTTAAAGAGGCCTATCAGCCTCATTACCGTATCGTTAGGCGCGATATTTTCGAGCGCGAGATACTGCCGCAGCTCTGAGCGCGTCGTTTTCCCACCTCGCATCGCCTTCCCCCTTCCCCTCCACCCTCCAACCAGGGATTTTGCATGGCAGAAGAGGGGCAGAAGCAGGCGCCTTTAACCTGCTGACAATCAGCCAATAAAAAATGAGCAAAAATTGCCCGTTTTTCGGTTTTTGTTTCAAAAATTATTCGTATTTTTGCAACGTCATTTTTGTTGGAATAAAAATTTGCTACTGTATGAATATCAACAAGATACTGCTATCTACCCTTCTTGTGGCCTCTTTGGTGCTCTCGTCGTGCGAGGAGATGGCCTACATGGTGCACGATTTCGACCAGGCGCTGGCGATGTCCGAAGGTCAGGAGGCTCCGGCTTCCGACGAGCTGGTGGCTCCCACCAACGTCATCCTCATCGTTGGCGACGGCATGGGAGTCCCCCAGGTCTACGCCTCGGTGGTCGCCGCGCGCGAGGACAACTCCGCCTTCCTCCGCTTCCCCTACACCGGTTTCTCGCGAACCTACTCGCGCAACAAGTACCGCACCGACTCCGCTGCCGGCGGCACCGCCCTCACCACCGGCCACAAGGTCGACAACAACCACGTCAACTGGGGCCCCGATTCGGCCCGCTACAACACCATCTTCGACGATGCCAAGGCCGCGGGCATGAGCACGGGCTTCGTCGTCACCTCCTCGGTCCTCGACGCCACACCCGCCGCCACCTACGGCCATGTGCCCTACCGCAAGATGTTCGACACGCTGAGCCTGCAACTCTCCCAGTGTCAGCACGATGTGATGGTCGGCGGCGGCCGCAAATATTTCCTCCCGGAGAACCGCAAGGACGGGCTCCGTCCGCTCGACACCCTCGCGCGGCGCGGCTACACCGTCGTCAATACCCTCGACAGCCTCAACCGCTTCTCTGGCGACAAACTGCTGGCGCTCCTCTACGAGGGCGACCCCCTCACCGCCCCGGCACGCGGCGACGTCCTCACCCAGGCCGCCAAGAAGGCCATCGCGCTCCTCGGCCGCAACGAGAAAGGTTTCGCCCTGATGATTGAAGGTTCGCAAATCGACTGGGCCTGCCACAACAACGACTCCGCCTATATGCGTGCCGAACTGGCTGATTTCGAGCATATGTTGCACGCCGTAATCGACTTTGCCCAGCGCGACGGCCGCACCTTGGTCGTCGTCACCGCCGACCACGAGACCGGCGGCCTCACCCTCCCCGACGGCAATATCGAGCTGGGTACCAACGATGTGCGCTACCTATGGGGCAGCCATACCGGCTGCATGGTGCCCGTCTTCGCCCTCGGCCCCGGTGCCCACTACTTCTCTGGCATCCAAGAGAATACTGATATTCCCGAGAAAATCCGCTGGCTAATGGAAATCAGTGGCGAATAGTCTTGCTGCGTCAGCCAATCCGTAAGTATTATGATCAAGTTCTGCGTCCGTCTGGTCCAACGCTGGCTTCCCGAGCCTTTCATCTTCGCCATCCTGCTCACCTTCGTGGCGGCCATCCTTGCCATGCCCATCTGCCACCAGACGCCCCTCGAGGTGGTCGAGCATTGGGGTGGGGGAGTGTGGAGCCTCCTGGCCTTTGCCATGCAGATGGCCCTGGTGCTGGTCTGCGGCAGCGCGCTGGCCGCCGCGCCGGCCGTCAAGCGCGCCGTCACCGCCTTGGCCCGCATCCCCAAGTCGCCCGCCGCGGCCATCGCCCTGGTCACCGTCGTCTCGGCTCTGGCCTGCTGGCTCAACTGGGGCTTCGGCCTCATCGTGGGCGTCATCTTTGCCAAAGAGATTGCGCGTCAGCTGCAGGGCGTCGACTACCGCCTCCTCATCGCCTCGGCCTATAGCGGCTTCGTCGTCTGGCACGCAGGCCTTTCGGGTTCCATACCGCTGACCATGGCCACCCACGGCGATGCCCTCGCCCAGGCCACGGGTGGCGTCCTCGCGTCGCCCATACCCGTCGGTCAGACCATCCTCGACCCACACAATATCGTCATGGTGCTGCTCGTCATCGTGGGCATCACCGTCGCCAACACCCTCATGCACCCCAAGCAGGGCGCCGTGGTGGTGGATTCGGCGCTGCTGGCGGATGACGATACTCAAAATTCAGAATTCAAAAATCAGCAATCACAAACGACTCCTGCCCAGCGCATGGAGCGCAGCCCTATCCTTTCGTGGATCATCGCCCTCCTCATGGTAGCCTACCTGGTGGTCAAGCTGGGCTTTCGCGGCGGCAGCCTCGACCTCGGCATCGTCATCATGATCTTCCTCTCGCTGGGTCTCATGCTCCACGGTACCCCCCTGGCCTACGTCCGCGCCTTCGGCAAGGCGGCCACCGGTGCCAGCGGCATCATCCTGCAGTTCCCCTTCTACGCCGGCATTATGGGCATCATCACCACCGCCGGCAGCAGCGGCGTCAGCCTCGGCAGCGTCATCTCCGACGCCTGTATCAGCATCTCCAACCCCGCAACCTATCCGCTGCTCACCTTCCTCAGCGCTGCCGTCATCAACGTCTTCGTCCCGTCGGGCGGCGGGCAGTGGGCGGTGCAGGCACCCATCATGTTCCCTGCGGGAGCCGACCTTGGCGTCGACCCCGGCCTCACCGGCATAGCCATCGCTTGGGGCGACGCCTGGACCAACCTCATCCAGCCCTTCTGGGCCCTCCCGGCCCTGGCCATCGCCAAACTCAGCGCCCGCGACATCATGGGTTTCTGTCTGGTCGACCTTATAGTCACCGGAATCATCATCTGCGGCGGCCTCCTCGTCTGGGCGCTATAGTTTATTTGTTTCTAATCCCTAATTTCTAATTAAAAGAAAACCATGTTCGAAAACGTCATCAAGCATTACTCCGATTTCCCCAAGCCCGGCATCGACTTCATCGACGTCCTCCCCTTCCTGCACGACAAGCAGGCCTTCAGCGAGGCCATCCGCGAGATTGATCGCCTCATCACCGCTCCCAACCTCGCCACCGTCGAGGCCCGCGGCTTCCTCTTCGGCGCCCCGCTGCTTTCGGTGTCCGATCATGTGCAGACCCTGATCCCCTTCCGCAAGAAAGGCAAGCTGCCCCATGCCGAAGGCGACCTGGTGCGTGTGGAGATTGAGAAGGAGTACGGCAGCGACGAGCTCTTCTACCGCCTCAGCGATTTTGCCGCCTGCCAGCCCTCGGGCGACTATATCGACGTCACCATCTTCGACGACCTGCTGGCCACCGGCGGCACCGTCGACGGCATCGTCCGCTCGCTGCAACAGCAGTCCATCGGCGGCCGCCGCATACGCCTCAGGGAGTTCATCTTCCTCGTCGAGCTGCCCGCCCTCGGCGGACGCAAGCTGCTGGAACCCGTCGCCCCCGTCCACGCCCTGATGAGCCTCGAAGGGGTGGAATGAACGTTCGCCATCCAGACACCAATGCGGATAGTCGTAGGTAATCCGTGAGAATGCCAACTTTTGGCAGGTCTGCGCTTTGGTTCTTTGTAATATAGAAACCAGCTATCTACCATAATGGTGATGGCTGTTTTTTGTATTTTGCAAAAATAAATTTGGCCATATCGCGAAATTGTAGTATCTTTGCAGTGTGGCTTTGCTGATAACCTGCATCGGCGCGAGCATCGATGCCGTCATTACGGCAAACAGGCTTAACATTGCCAACGGGTATGTTCTATCCGTAGACCCCTTGTTGAGCTACAACCAACCGGAACCAGGTAGTTCGGTTTTTCAAGCCGGTCTCTCCTTTAGGCTGTCTTTCTGAAGCTGCGCTGACTACACTATCGCCACGATGACCACCACCAGCAGGGCGATGCAGTAGGTGACCTTCATCAGCGTGCCGCTGAGAAAGCCGATGAAGGCGCCCCAGGCGGCGCGCAGGGCGGGCTTGAGGTCCTGCTTCTTGATGTATTCGCCGATGAAGGCGCCGGCGAAGGGCCAGAAGATGAGCCCGAAGAGACCCGTAGGGCCGAATGGAAGGCCGAAGATGGACACCAGCAGGCCTATGTTGCAGCCCCAGATGCCGTGCTTGGAACCGCCGAAGCGCTTGGTGCTGATTGACGGCATGACGTAGTCGAACACGCAGATGACCACGGCCACGGCAGCGGTGACGATGAGCAGCGGTGTGCTGGTGCTGACCCACGGCGTCAGGCCAGCCAGTAGCAGCCCTACCCAGCTGATGGGAGGACCAGGCAGCGCAGGGACCACAGATCCGATGATGCCCACCACGAGGCAAACGAATGCGATGATAATCAGGAAAGTGTTCATGGGATTATTGATTTTTGATTTTTGATTTCTGATTTTTGAGTGTTTCTTCGTTGGTCAGTGTGTCGAAGAGTGTGTCGAAGAGCGTCCGCAGGCGCGCCTCGTCGCGGATGAGGGCGCGCAGGTCGACCAGGGGGGCGGCGTTGGAACTGTCGGGGAGCCAGAGTTTGATGTAGCCGCCCTCGGCGTATTTCTCGTGCAGGTGGTCGAGGGTGCGCTGCCAGTGGCCTTCGCGGTCGAGGGTGGGGTAGTGGCCGAGGCCGTATTCGACGGTGCGGCGCACGATGGTCTCGGGTTCGATGTCGCGGTCGGCTTCGGCCACGATGCATCCCAGCAGCGACCGCGGCGGCCTTGCGGCCGAGGCGCGGTGGTCCTCGGCAGCCTGGGCGATGAGTTCCACCTCCTCCTCGCTGAACCAGCGTCGCAACTCCCTGTCGGCGCGTATGATGCGGCCAGAGGCCAGGTGGTGCTCCTCACGCCCTTCGGCAAGCCCCAGGTCATGCATGGCAGCGGCGACGTAAGTGATGGCCGATGGCTTCATTGCCATGCTGCGCGCGATGGCCCTGCGTGCATGGTCGCGGCGATGGGCGGGGTCGAAGTGGTCGTAGCGCGGAAGTATCGCTTCTTCAATGTATTGCTTCAGGTCTGAGGGCACCTCGTCGTAGCGCCACCACTCGTAGGCATCCCTCGGGCCGCCGTCGGGCATGTAGATAATGCCGCTCTTCACAAACCCCTCGCGCTCAATGATATGTCGCATGGGGCGGTTGGTGGCGTGGGTGTCTACTCGCAGGTAGTCGCTCTGCCCTTTGGCAAAGGCGAAGGCCGCCGCGGCGATGCCACTGGTGTGCGGCATGGCTGCCAGTCGGTGCAGCGTGCAGTAGGGACGAGTGGGGCTAATCCACCGCCCGTGGTCGATATAGCCATAGGTGGGCTCCTCGCCGGGCACCAGGGCGAAGGTGCCGATTACAATTTTCAATTTTGAATTTTCAATTAGAAAAGACACTCCCCTCCGCACGTCGGCTTCCACGTCGGCCCGCGTGGGGTAGCCCACCCACTGGTTCGTGTTGCCGTCGGCGCGCATGACGCTCCGCGAGTGGTCGAACATCTTCAGTATCACATCGATGTCCCCTGAGGTGGCCTTTCTTATATGGTATTTCGTCTTCATCCTATTGTTTTCACTGCAATTTTAGTGCCAACATTGGCACGAATATTGCAGGCAACAGTATAATATGTTAGAGCAACTGGGACTTTTCGGCCTTTTTCTGGCCTGCCTGCTTTCGGCCACCATCGTGCCGTTCTCGTCGGAGGCCATCGTGGCGGGCGCCATGGCCCTAGGCTACAGCCGCTGGGCTATCGTCGCCGTGGCCACCGTGGGCAACACCGTCGGCGGCATGATCAGCTTCTATATGGGCTGGCTCTGCAAGTGGGAATGGCTCGAGAGGTGGTTCAAAATCAAGCGCGAGAAGATCGAGCGCTTCCGCGTCCACATCGAGAAGTACGGTGTCTGGGCTGCCCTGCTCACCTGGCTCCCCATCGTCGGCGACCCCTTGGCCATCGCCATGGGCTTCATGCGCCTGAATCCTTGGTGGACAATGCTGATCATGTTCGTCGGCAAGCTGCTGCGCTACATCGCCACCTCGGGCCTCCTGAGCCTCACGGGCTGGTTCTAGCCGCAGCGCGGCGATAAATACTTTCCGCTATTGTCCACCCCAAAGTTCCCCTATTTTCCCATCGTTGGGTAATGATGCGAAAGAGTCGAAGTATTCACCTAGAGAGTACCTACCGTTCCCCTACCATCCCCCAACCCTTTCGGCAGGTGAAGGCATGCATCGGTGACGAGATCTGTACGATTCTCATTTCATTCAGGTTTGTTTTAAGCACCCGTACCAACCCTCTGTTGAGGGAAATTAGCATTATAACGTATCATAATTTTGGATCTTCCGAAAAATGCGTAGGTGAGACACAATAAAAGAAGCTGGCATTTCGTAATGTAGATGCAAAATAAAACTTACGGGATGGAAACCAGCTTCATGTATCGCCCGATGCGGTGCGGGTTTACGACCACTTCCATATCATAAAGCTGATGAACGGCAAATTGGACAAGGTCAGACGCGACACATACAACCCTGAAACACCACGATGGCATCCTCGCTTGGTATGACTTCCCGATAACCAACGGCAAACTCGAAGGCATCAACAATAAAATCAAAACCATGAAACGCCAAGCCTATGGCTACAGAGACATGCCTTTCTTTAAACTCAAACTCCTCTCCCTACACGACTCCACCTATCCCTTTAGCGGATGAACCAAATATTTTTTCTTTTCGACCCGGATAGGTATCCGATTCGCCCCGACTTCGGTCGTTCTTATATAGTCTTTATATAGGGCATATTTGGAGACAAAAAGAAGTCCACCCCTCGGGGTGGACTTGTAGGGTGCAGGATTGCTGCTATTAGAAGTGGAATCCGAGGCGGAGCATGACGGAGCCGACAGACACTTGCGGGCGGCTGGTCTCGGTGGCTTTCTGGGCGGCGGCGATGGTATTGTCTTCGATGGTGCCGTCGGTGTAGTCGACGTTGTGCTTGCCCATGCCGTAGTAGTAGAGGCCTGCGGAGAAGTAGCGGCCGAAGTAGGCGCCGGCGCCGAGCGACCAGGCAAAGGCGAAGTTGGGCTTGTAGGAGAATTTGGGTATGCCCTTTCCGTTGCCCTCGGAGGTGATCCAAAGGAAGTCGGTACCGATGCCGAACTCGCCGTAGGCGCGGATGTCGGGCCAAGGCAGTTCGTCGTAGATGTAGGTGACACCGGCCTGGAAGGGGATGTTGAAATAGGTGGGGATGGTGAGGTAGGCGATGCTGTATTTGTCGCGCCATTTGCCGGAGATGGTGTTCCAGAGGAAGTCGATGTTGGCATAGGGGGCTACTTCGCCGAGGCCGACGTCGAAGTGGTAGCTGGCGCGGTAGCCGAGGCCGAAGCCTATGGAGGCGTCTTTGCCGACGGCTTCGTAGCCGAGGGGTACGGTGGCGTCGTGTCCGATGGTCTCGGAGGCGGCGATGCTCTTGCCGAACTTGCCGGTGGGGATGTTTCCGTTGAGGTAGACAGACTGGTAGAATTTGCGGTCCTGGGCCTGGGCGGCGGTGCCGATAGCAAGGGCGATGGCTGCGAGGCAGAGGGTGGTTGCGATTTTCTTCATTTTGTTATGCGTTTTTTGGGGTTATTATTCATTTTTTCTTGGCTGCGGTTTTGGCCTTGGGTTTGGCAGCGGCCTTGGGTTTGGCAGCGGTCTTGGGTTTTGCCTTGGGCTTGACAGGAGCCAGCTCCTCGTCGGGGATGGTGGCGTCGAGGGGCGGAATCTCGGCGTCGAGGAATTCATCCTCGATGTCGCGGAGGTCTTCGTCCGAGGGTTCGAAGTCGTCGTCGTTGGGCTCGTCGTCGTCGCCGATTTTCTCGTAGCTGTCAAGCTCCTCGGCATCGTCGTCGCCAAAGGCGGCCTTGATTTCCTCTTTGTTGATGCCGAGGGTGATTTTCTTCTTGCGCTCTTCGTCGGCGGCGAGGACATCTTCGTAGGCGGCGCCGTGTACCAGCTCGCGCTGCTTGTGCGTGGGGTCGATTTCCTCTTTTTCTAGGGCTTCGCTGAGGGGGGCGAACTCGTCCTCTTTGGTCTCCACGTCGTCGTCGAAGAGGGCCTTGTCGAGGTCTTCGCCGAGGGTGTCGATTTTAACGTCGAATTTGACCATGTAGGCGGTATCGTCGGTCTCGAAGGGGACAACAAAAATGGTCTCGCCATTGGGTTTGACGAAGCGTTGCAAGTAGTCGTTATGACCGTCGGGATAGGTTTCTTTGAACAATTCCTTGAGGTCGTCGGTCAGGTTTTTGTAGCTGACTATCAGGTTTTTCTTTCGCTTTTTGGCGGTGGGCATAGTGGTGCTATTTTGGTGCAATATTAGTAACTTATTTTGATATGGCCAAATTTTTTTATGCCACAACAATGGACTCGTCGTCTTCAACGCGCAGGTTCTGCATGATGAACTCGCGCCGTTCGAGGGTGTTTTCGCCCATGTAGAAGCCGAGCACCTGTTTGGTGTCGAAGTCCTTGTGCAGCAGTACGGGGTCGAGGCGCATGTCCTTGCCGATGAAGTTCTTGAACTCGTCGGGGCTTATCTCGCCTAGGCCTTTGAATCGGGTGATTTCGGCCTTGGGGGTGTTGCGTATGGCCTCGATGCGCTCGTCGTCGGTGTAGCAATAGGTGGTTTTCTGCTTGTTGCGGACGCGGAAGAGGGGCGTCTGGAGGATGTAGACGTGCCCGGTCTGGATGAGTTCGGGATAGAATCGGAGGAAGAAGGTGAGCAGCAGCAGGCGTATGTGCATGCCGTCGACATCGGCATCGGTGGCGATGACGACGTTGTTGTAGCGCAGGTTCTCCATGCCGTCGTCGATGTCGAGGGCGTTGTGGAGCAGGTTGAGCTCTTCGTTCTTGTAGACGTCGACCTTGCTGATGCTGTAGGTGTTTTTTGGCTTGCCGCGGAGCGAGAAGACGGCCTGGGTGTCGACGTCGCGACTCTTGGTGATGGAGCCGGATGCCGAGTCGCCCTCGGTGATGAAGATGGTGCTTTCGAGTCGGCGTGCGTGGTTGGTGTTGTAGTGCACGTGGCAGTCGCGGAGCTTGCGGTTGTTGAGGCTGGCTTTCTTGCTGGCCTCGCGGGCCACCTTCTTGATGCCGGCAATGTCTTTGCGCTCTTTCTCGTTGGCGTTGATTTTGGCCAGCAACGCCTCGGCGGTGTCGGCGTGCATGTGGAGGTAGTTGTCCAGGTTCGAGCGCAGTATGTCAAGGACGTAGGTCTTCAGCAGGGGGCTGTCGTTGGTGCCGTCGGACTTGTTGGGTTCGAGGTGTGTGCTGCCGAGCTTGGTCTTGGTCTGTGCCTCGAAGACGGGTTCCTGTATGCGGACGCAGAGGGCGCAGACCAGGCCCTGGCGTATGACCTCGGGCGAGAAGTCTTTCTTGATGAATTCCTTCACCACGCGTGCGTAGGCTTCGCGGAAGGCGCTCTGGTGGGTGCCGCCCTCGGTGGTGTGCTGGCCGTTGACGAAGGAGTAGTAGTAGTCGTTGCTTTGCCCGTTGATGTGGGTGAAGGCGGCCTCGAAGTCGCCCTCCTTGATGTGGATCACGGGGTAGAGCGGATCGCTTTGCAGGTTGTTCTCCAGCAGGTCGAGCAGGCCGTTCTTGGAGTAGTAGCGGCGACTGTTGTAGTACATGGTCAGTCCGCGGTTGAGGTAGCAGTAGTTCCAGATGCGCTTCTCGACGTATTCGCTGATGAAGTGGTAGTTGCCGAAGAGCTTCTGGTCAGGGACGAATTCTACCAGGGTGCCGTTTTCGCTGGTGGTGTCGCCGACGATGCCGCTGTCGTTGGTCAGCTTGCCCTCGGCGAACTCGGCGCAGCGGCTCTTGCCGTCGCGGAAGGCCTGCACCTTGAAGTAGGACGAGAGGGCGTTGACGGCCTTGGTACCCACGCCGTTCAGGCCGACCGACTTCTGGAATACCTTGCTGTCGTACTTGGCGCCGGTGTTGAGCTTGCTGACGGCCTCGACCAGCTTGCCCAGCGGTATGCCGCGGCCGTAGTCGCGTATGCTCACGCGGCGTTCTACGAAGTTGATGGCGACTTCTATCTTCTTGCCGAAGCCCGAGGTGAACTCGTCGATGGCGTTGTCGATGACCTCCTTGATGAGGACGTAGATGCCGTCGTCGTGCGAGGAGCCGTCGCCCAACTTGCCGATGTACATGCCGGGGCGCAGGCGGATATGCTCCATGTCTTCGAGGTGGACGATGGAGTCGTCGTTGTAGTCGGTGGGGGTGCTATTCAGCAGAATGTCTTCTTCCATAGGGTCTGTCAGTCTATTTTCATTTCAGAGATGATGGCGTAGCCCGTGCGGCCGTCTTCGGCGGGGCCGTTGCCGGTGGTGATGGTGATTTGGCGTTCCGAGGTGCCCTGTTCGCTCAGGTACTCGCGCATGGTCTTCTCCAAGCGTTCGGCGCGGTTGGCCTGCTCCTCAGGCATCTGCCGTTGGAGGTTGATGACGACCAGCGAGTCGCTCTTGGCGATGGTGGCCAGGTCGGCCAGCACGTGGTACTGCTCGGAGGTGAGGCTGCGCTGCGAGGGTTCTATCTCCATGAATTCCAGATTGTCGCTCTTCAGCCCCAAGGCTCCGGCCAGGGCACGGGCGGGCGAGGTGGCCACCTTGACCAGCAGCTGGCCGAGGGTCTTCCACACGAGTTTCATGTAGTTGAACTCGGGGCTGTCGATGTTGCCTTTGACGGGCAGGTCGATGAGTATCTTGTCGTCCTTGTCCTTGAGGATGTATAGGGCGGTCTTGAGGGGTATCTTCTGCTGCGGTTCCACGTCGGGTCGACGGCTGCCGACGGTGGCCTTGTAGATGTCTATCTTGTTCTGGTTGTCGAGGTTGGAGTTGTTGATATTCAGGCGTGTGGTGAGTCCGAAGACGCCGTCTTCAATGGGCTGGCCGGTGTAGTAGACGGTCCAGGGGCTGAGCTGCGTCATGTCGAGGCCCTTGATGGCGAGGAACAGGCTCTGGTGCTGTTTCCAATGGTCGATGTTGCCGTTCCAGTTGGCCACGAGGGTGCCGCCGCCGGGGAAGGTGGCATGCATGCGGGCGTTGTTCTCGCCGCCGGTGGTGATGTCGCGGGCTTCGATGCCGAGGTTTGTCAGCGGGAAGCTGAACGGGTCGGGCAGGGTGTGGTCGTTGTAGGTGATGTTGCAGTTGGCGACGGCCAGCTCGGCGAGGGTGAACGTGAGTGACTTGGCCGCCGAGGTGTCGGTGCTGGCGGCGGCAGTGGTTGCCGTGTCGGCAGCGCTGGGCAGCAGCAGGCGGTCAAGGGTGTTGCCGTCGGCGAATTGCTCGAAGCGGGCGTCGAGGCCGTCGAGGCTCACGCGGCGGATGGCATAGCTGTTGGCCTCGAGGTTGATGTTGTCGATGTCGACCAGCAACTGTTGCAGCTTGGCGACGGCCTGGCCGCCGCTTTGCAGGGCTATGTTGTCGAGGCTCACGCTGCCGCCGATGGCGCTCTGCATGATGCGCTGCACGTTGCCGCGGGCGGTGAGGTCGGCGCTGAGGGTGCCGTCGAAGGCGGCATCGCGCAGGCTGTTGGCCAGCAGGGGTTCTATGTTCTTCAGGGCGAAGCCGTTGAGGGCTGCGCGCAGCGTGTAGTCGTCGCTGCTGCCGTCGTGGTTGGCGTTGATGTTGAGGCGTCCGCCGTGGGTGAAGGCTATGTTGAGGCCGCCCTCGCTGGCTTCCTTGCCGCCGATGATGAAGCCGGGGACGCGCAGGTTGACGTCGGGCAGGTCCCAGCGCTGGCTGCCGTCGCGGTAGTGCAGCTGGGCGTGGCTGATACGTATGTTGTAGAGTTTGACCATCCAGTCGCTCGGAGTGGTGTCGGTCTTGGGTTCGTCGCTGGCAAAGTGGTCTATGAGACTCTGGAAGTTGAAACGGTCGCCGCTGTGGACGACGGTGGCGTTCAATCCGCTGAGTGTTATGTGTTTGAGGTGGACGGTATGGCCGATGAGGGGCAGCAGGCGTATGCGTGCGTCGAGGGTGTCGAAGGCGGCGAAGAGGTCCTCCCCGTTTTCCTCGTAGAGGGTGAGGCCGTGCAGGGCCACGTGGCCGCGGTAGACGTTGAGCTTCAAGCCGTCGACGTGAACGCGGCGCCCGACGAGTTCCTCGCCGTGGTTGTTGATGTAGCTCTTGGCTATGGGCGCGGCAACGAGCGTGGCCAACACCACCAGCGCCAGCAGCGCTCCGACTATCCAAAGGGCTATTTTCAGGCTTTTCTTCATGCTTATATACAAATAGATACAAGTTTGTAACGCGGAATCGGGCGCTTTATTGCGTGCCGCAAAAAAATATTTCTCCAGTCCTTATTTGGCTGGAAGATAGGGTGTTGCGTCTGCCTGGGGCGGCAGGGTGGGGGAGGGCTGCCCTACTCGTAGAAGTGCATCTCGGTGAGGTAGCGGTGCACGGGTTCTGTGAGCAGGTAGCGCACGTCGCGGCGTGCGGCGATCTGTTGGCGGATGTAGGTGGACGAGATGTCCATCATCGGCACGTCGACCAGCGTGACGTTGGGGTGCTTGGCCAGCGGGCAGTCGGCGGTACCGGGGCGAGGGTAGACCATGATGCGGTAGTGCTCGAGGAGGTATTCGTAGTTGCGCCAGCGGTGTAGCGTCGCCAGGTTGTCGCTCCCCATGACGAGGCAGAAGTCGCGGTCGGGGTGTTTCTCCTGCAGGGCAGCGAGGGTGACGACGGTGTAGCTGGGTATGGGCAGGTGCATCTCGATGTCGCAGGCGCGTAGGCGGTAGTTGTCGTCGATGGCGCGCCGCACCATCTGCATGCGGTGGTGGTCGGCCAGCAGGGTGGCGCGCTCCTTGAGCGGGTTCTGCGGCGAGACGACAAACCACACCTCGTCGACCTCCTCGTGCTGCACCATCGTGTTGGCGATGATGAGGTGCCCCACGTGGATGGGATTGAACGACCCGAAGAAAAGCGCGGTGGTCTTCACTGCCCACTAGTAATACTTATACGCCGTCTCGATTTTGATGTGTTTCAGTTTGCGGCCTTTGAAGGTGTAGATCTCGGCCACTTCGCCAGCGGCGGAGACCACCTTCAGGACGGCGACGTCGGCGGTGTAGCTCTTGGGGTATTTCTTGAAGAAGACCTTGAAGACGTCGTCTTTCGAGGCGCCGACGCGTATGCCGTTGGCGAGCACGATCTCGGGGTCGTTGATGCGGCCGCTGAGCACTTCGACTTTGCGCGTCCAGATGGAGTAGAACAGGTCGAGGTACGAGTCGTCGATGCGGGTCATGCGGTTGACCGACACTTCCATCGAGTCGAAGTATTTGCGGTAGTCGCTCTCGCGGTACCAGTGCAGCTTGTTGTCGGTGATGTATTGCTCCATCGATTCCCACACGCCCAGGGGGTAGATTACCTGGTTGGAGAGGGAGTAGACGGTCATCGTGTCGGTGTAGACCTTGATGTCTTTGATTTGGTATTCGGGGCGGCTGAAGGCCATCATGCGCATGGCTTTGGCACGCGAGGCCACCTGCTGCGAGAATGCGGCGGTGCCTACCAGCATGAGGGCTATCAGGGTGAGGATCTTCTTCATGTTCTTCCAGTTTGTTTTGCGCATATAACGTGGCGTGCGTGTGTTTATTGTGTGGTGTGCGAAAAAAATATTTCCGGTCGGGCATACGCCGTTAGCCCGATTCGCCGTTAGGTAAAAAGTAGCGGAGGGTTCCGGTGTGGAACCCTCCGTGTGTGTGTCGATGCGTCGTCGGCCGTTTAGCGGACGATGCTGAAGCGTTGCGTCATGGCACCCTCGTCGGTGGTGACGGTGACGAGGTAGAGGCCCGTGGGCATCTCGCTGACGTTCATCTCGTAGAGGTCGACGGCCAAACCCTGGCGGTTGTATACCTCCTGTCCGAGGGCGTTGGTCACCGTGATGGCGCGGATAGTGCGCGACGAGGTGATGTAGGCCACTTCGGAGGCAGGGTTGGGATAGGTCTTCACGTTGATGGCGCTCTCGATTTCGGCGATGCCGGTGGTCGAGTAGTCGGTCAGGTAGGTCGACTTGGTGCCGTTGGCAATCTGGCGGCTGTTGATGTCGGTGGTGTAGTTGCTCACGAAAGCGCCGAGCCAGCACTTGGCGGGGTCGAAGGTGGCGGGCACCGTGTAGGTGAAGGTCTTGCTGTAGGTGTCGCCGGCGTTGGTGGTGGTGAAGGCGTCGGAGTCGCCCCAGACGTCGCTGATGCAAGCGCGGATGACGTGGTTGTGGGTGTAGCTGCCCTGGGCGCCGGACTGGGTGCCGACGATGCCGTCCTGCATCAGGTAGAGCGAGAGGCGGGGGCTGTCGAAGTCCATGTTGTCAGTGAAGTTGCCGCTGACGGTGGCGCTCAGCTGACGGGTGGCGGCGTTGTAGGAGATGTTGGAGAACGCAATGGTGGCATAGGCAGGGGCGTTTATGGCCGATGTGATGTTCTGGGAGAAGTTGCCGACGGAGAAGATGGGCCCCGGGTCACTGCTGGTGGCGTTTCCGCGGTCGCGGTCAAGCATGACTGCGGGGGCATAGGTGGTGTTTGCGTTGTAGAAGGCCATCATCTGGTTCGACTCGGTGATGGTCATGTCGTCGGTGTAGTAACCTACGTGGTGGGCAATCCACACAACGCGGTCTTCGATACCGTTGAGGGCGTTTTCGATGGCGGTGTGGCCGGCGGGGCAGTTGGGGCACACGGCGGTGGTGAAGTGCTCAAGCACGCTCGTGCGCTGCGTGGCGACGGAGGGGTCGTAGGTGTTGACGGTGAGGGAGTAGCTGTTGTCGGCAGGCGTCGGGTCGGCCTGGCCGTTGGGGTTGCTGACGGTGATGTCAATGTTGGATTCGCCCACCGTGGGGATGTTGACAGTAATGTTGAAGACGTGGTATTCGCCGTAGGCGACGTTGATGCCGTTGATGGTGCCCGTCACCGGGGTGCCGTTGTTGACGGTGTAGGAATAGTCGAACGAGGTCAGGGGCGTTGCGCCGAGGCTGTAAACGCCAATGGTCAACGGTGCATCAGTGCCGGCGGGAACGTGTCTGTCCATCATGGCGCCCATGCAGAAGATTTCGTTGGTGGGGAGGATGGAGACCGCAACGTCGTCAATGAGCGTATAGTAGCCGTCGCCGTGGTTCACGAAGGCGATGTAGACGGTCTGGCCGACATAGCTGTCAAGGTCAACCATTATAGCGTTGTGACCGGCGCTGGCGCTGACGTTGTCCATGACGATGTCTCTCACCTCGGTGAAGGTGGCCGTGTCGGTGCCGGTGGTGGACACTCTGACGCTCACCTTCTCGGGAAAGCGATAGTCATAGCCGTAGACCGAGAATGTCAGCTTGTAGCCCGCCGCGGGAATGTTGATGGCGGGGGTGATGGCCCAGCGGTCGCAGTCCTGAGTAACTTGGGTCCACGAAATCGAAGCCATCGCCTTCTCCGTTCCGGCTTCGTTCATCGGGACAACCTGCCAGCTCTGGTTGAAGGATGAGTAATTGGCGTCGTTGGCCTGGTTGTCGGCGTAGACCGTCCAGCCAGTGGGCATCTGGCCAGATGCGACGCTGTTGAAGTTCTCGCTGAAAATCGACTGTGCATTGACGGCGGAAAACATCAGCACCGCGGCCAAAAGGGATAAGGTTTTTTTCATGTGTTGGTGTTTTTAATGGGTTATTATTTTTATTGTTTTTCGTTGTCAATTTCGGTGCAAAATTACACATTTTTTTTATTCTGCAACTTTTTTTTTGCATTTTTTTTTTCAATCGCCGCCTAAACCGCTCATTTCCACACCCCTTCTGGCAGCGGGTTTTTCTCCTCCGCGTCGCGTGGCGGCCGCAAGCGGCCGCCACGCGACGCAAATGTTAATAGGTGTTAAAAGCACCCCGTATTAACATCCATTAACATTTGCACTTTTCATCCCCCTACCATAGTCCTACCAGAGTCGAACCATTCACCTACCAGATGCCGTAAAATGCTGAAAATTACTCAAGTGGATGTATCTTGCTGTGCATCAGTGTCTTGCAGGGTCGTTTTCTGCCCCGTTCCGCCTCCGCCACCCCTCCGCCACCCGTTTTGAAACCCTCCGGAAACACCCTCCCAACTTTCCTAATAAATGTTAAAATCTGGGTTTTTAACATTTTTTCACACCGCCTCTCCGACCCGTCTCCCGGCCGCCCGCAGATGTTTTTTTATGCACCATCGGATTCCGTTTCGTGGATTTTTCGTACCTTTGCACCATGAATTACGCCACCATTATCTCCAAACGGCTGGAAATCAGCCAGCGGCAGGTCGAGCGGACCATCGAACTGCTCCAGCAGGGTGCCACCGTGCCCTTCATAGCGCGCTACCGCAAGGAAGCCACCGGCAGCCTCAACGAGGTGCAGATCGCCGCCATCCGCGACCTCCTGCTGCGCCTGCAGGAACTCGACAAGCGCCGCGACGCCATCCTCCAGAGCATCGACGAGCAGGGCAAGCTCAGCCCCGAGCTGCGCGCCCGGATCGAGGCCGTGGATACCCTCGCCGAGCTCGAGGACCTATACCTGCCATACCGCCCCAAGCGCCGCACCCGCGCCACCATCGCCATCGAGCGCGGCTACGAGCCCGTGGCCGACGCCATAGCCCGCGGCCAGTGGCAGGCCTGGGACGACGACGCCCTTCAGGGCGCCCGCGACATACTGGCCGAGCGCTTCAGCGACGACGCCCGCTGCCGCAACCGCGTGCGCAACATCTTCCGCCGCCGCGCCAAGCTCTCCTCGGCCCTCGCCCGCGGCGTCAAGGACGACGACGAGCGCCTCGCCAAGTTCGAGTCCTGGGTCGACTGGAGCGAGCCCGCCCACCGCGCTCCCTCGCACCGCATCCTCGCCCTCTTCCGCGGCGAGGAGGCCGGCGTCCTCCGCGTCCACGTCCGCCCCGAGCAGGTGGATGTCGGAGAGTGGAAAACGGAGAGCGGGGGACTCAGGACAGAGTGCCGCGAGCAGCTCGAGCTGGCGGCCGAGGACGCCTACAAGCGCCTCATCGAACCCTCCATCGAGACCGAATTCCGCAACCAGCTCAAGGAGCGTGCCGACCGCGAGGCCATACGCGTCTTCGCCGAGAACCTCCGCCAGCTCCTCCTCGCCGCACCCATGGGGCAGAAGCGCACCCTCGCCATCGACCCCGGCTTCCGCACCGGCTGCAAGGTCGTCTGCCTCGATGCCCAAGGCCAACTGCTTCACAACGAGACCATCTACCCCTTCACCTCCGTCCGCGAGGAGCGTGCCGCCGTCAACAAGCTCGAGGCCTTGGTCGAGGCCTTCCAAATCGAAGCCATCGCCATCGGCAACGGCACCGCCGGACGCGAGACCGAGGAGGTCGTCCAGCGCTGCCGCTTCAACCGCAAGGTGCTGGCCGTCAGCGTCAGCGAAGCCGGCGCGTCGGTCTATAGCGCCAGCGACGTCGCCCGCCGCGAGTTCCCCGACTACGACGTCACCGTCCGCGGCGCCGTCTCTATCGGCCGACGTCTCATGGACCCGCTCTCCGAACTTGTCAAGATCGACCCCAAGAGCATCGGCGTCGGCCAGTATCAGCACGACGTCGACCAGCGCATGCTCGCCGCCAGCCTCGCCGACACCGTCGAGAGTTGCGTCAACAGCGTGGGCGTCGAACTCAACACCGCCAGCCGCGAGCTCCTCTCCTACGTCAGCGGCATCGGCCCCGCCCTGGCCGACAAGATTGTGGCCCACCGCAACAGCAACGGCGCCTTCGCCGACCGCCAGGCGCTGCGCAAGGTCAAAGGGCTCGGCGACAAGGCCTTCGAGCAGTGCGCCGGCTTCCTCCGTGTGCGCGAGAGCACCAACCCGCTGGACAGGAGCGCCGTCCACCCCGAGCGCTACGCCCTCGTCGAGCGTATGGCCGCATCGGTCGGCGCCGACGTCGACACCCTCATGCAAGACAAGGAGTTACGCGCGCGTATCATAATAGAAGACTACGTCAGCGACGACTGCGGCTTGCCCACCCTGCAGGACATCATGCGCGAGCTCGACAAGCCCGGCCTCGACCCGCGCGCCAAGTTCGAGGTCTTCGAGTTCGACAAGAACGTCACCCGCCTCGAGGACGTCCGCGAGGGCATGGTCCTCCCCGGCATCGTCACCAACATCACGGCCTTCGGCGCCTTCGTCGACATCGGCGTCCACCAGGACGGCCTCGTCCACGTCAGCCAGATGGCCAACCGCCGCGTCAGCGACCCCGCCGAGGTTGTCCACCTCCACCAGCACCTCAAGGTGAAGGTGCTCGAGGTGGACATGCGCCGCCGCCGCATCAGCCTCACACTCAAAGGGGTGAAAGATTAGGAATTAGGGATTAGGAATTTTGGGCTGCAATCTCCAGCCACGTAACAGGGTGATTGTTAGTACTCTCTAGGTACCAACTCTTACTATGGTCTTACCTCCCATAACCCATAACCTATAACCCATAACATATCAACATATCAACCCATAACCCATCCCCCTCTACTCCGGAATGTAGACCACCTCGCCGTTCTCCAGCTCGTAGGCGGTGCCCACCCTGCGGCCGCGCGGCGAGTCGGAGGTGGACTGGTCGTCGCTCGGCGTGTAGCGGTTGATGCGCTCGCCCTCCTTGGTGATGATTTCCATGTTTTCCTTGCCCGGGTTCTTCACGATGGTGAAGTCCTCCTTCGAGAAGAGTTCCGTCATCTGGTAGCGCCCCACCAGGGCCACCATCAGGGCGACGGCGAACACCATGGCTACGTCGAAGAGGTTGCCCACGACGGACATCGGGTCCATGTCGCCATCGTCCCCCAGGTATCTGCGGCGGCGTCTCATAGGGCTTGCAGTTTTTGTTCCTGCAACTGGGCTACGAATTCCAGCGCCCCCAGATCGCGGCGGTACCAGCGCTGCTTGGCCTGCAGCACGACGAAGCCGACGGCGGCCGAGAAGAGGCCGACTACCGTCGTGGCGAAGGCCACCTGCATATTGTAGGCCATCGAGGCGATGTCACCCGTGGAGAGGCCCACCAGCGCCGGACCCATCGGTATCAGTGTGCCCATCAGGCCGAGCATCGGACCCATCTTGGAGAGGGTCTTGCCGAGCGCCATGTCGCGCTGGGCCTCCAGCTCGAAGTCGGCCAGCGCCTTCTCCACGAGGGGCAGATTGTTGGCCTCCAGTATACTGCGCAATGCGGTGGCCATGGGCTGGCGGCTCTTGAGGGTGCCCAGCCGGGCCTCGAGGTCGGGGAGTTGGGTGTGCCCTTTCAGCCCCGCCAGCGGTTCGGCGAGGGCGGCCTGCAGACGGCGCGTGTCCATATAGTGGCCGAACCAGCCGCCCAGGAACACCAAGGCGCGGAGGAAGAACCAGATGAGCAGCACGACCACCGGGACCAGCAGGCCGGTGGAAATCCAATAGAGGGTGTCGGTGATGTAGTGCATGTGAAAATGATGAATTTTGAATTAATGGCGGTGTTTCTTTTTCTTGCGGTAGAGGAGAAGTCCGACGGCGGCAGCCGCGAGGCAGAGGGCGACGACCGAGGCGAGCTGTGGCCACTGCGGCGAGGCGATGCCGCGGACCGCCGTGCGGCCATTGACGGTGGCCACGATGCCCAGGGCGCCGATGATGAGGTTGAGCACGAAGAGCAGCTCGAGGCGCAGTTCGCCCTCCGGCAGCAGCCAGCGGAAGAGCCACGCCAGCGTCGGCACCAGCAGGAGTATGCCCGCCGCCATGCCCCACGAGACGAGGGGGAAGGAGGCGCCGGTGAGCGTGAAGAGCAGGTAGGTGAGCAGGCTGAAAAGCGTCAGGAAGAAGACCACGCCGGGGAAGAACTCCAGCAGCACCTTCATCCACCGCCGTCGGCCAATTGCCGACTGCCAACTGCCGACTGCCGACCAACAGTAAGCCACCATCAGCGCCACCTCGAGGGTGATCATCACGGCGGCATCGGCCATGAGGGCGGGATTCTGGAGGAAGTCGGCAATTTGGGTCTTGCTCTGTGCCGCCGCCAAGGGCCATGCCAGCCCGGTGGCTACGGCAGCCACCACCGCCCACAGCCACCACCACAAGGGGCGGCGCAGGCTGAGCTTGAGGGCGAAGGTCAGTGTGCCCAGCAGCAGGATGATGACAACGACGGACTGCATGTGAGTGTTTCTGTGTCAGGTAATTAGTGGTTGCGGTCGGCACTGCGGCGGCGCAGCACGAATACAGCCGCAATGAGGGCTGCGACCACGCCCACGATGACGAGAATGTTGCTGAGGGAATTGCGCTGTTGGTCGGTGTCGTTCAAGGTCTCCTTGCTGAGGCGCATGGCGTTCTGGTCGCTGCTGGCGGCGTCGGCCCGGGGCGCGGTGGCGAGGGGCTGCAGGGTGGCGAGTTGCTGTGAGGAGGTCTTCCACAACCCCTTGTCGGCGGCCTGCTTCATGGTGGCGGCCATCTGGCGCAGGGCGTCGGGGTTGTGCTGGTCGAAGAACTGGCGCAAGCCCAGCCCGTAGGCGTCGTTGATATACACGTCGTAGATCTGATCCCACATCTCGTTGTCGATGGCGCGGGGCTTCATGACGTTCCAGCCGAAGGTGTTGGACACGAGGTCGGCAAAGCCGTCGGCAGCGGTGGCGCCGGCCTTCATCTGCTCGCGTATGTAGTTGGGGTTGAAGAGGGTGGTGCGGCTCTCCACACCGATAGCCTCCTTCACCTCCTGCATGCGGGCGTTGTTGCGGTTGCGGTAGTCGGAGAGGTAGGCGTCGGGATCCTTGCCGGTGACGTGGCGCACCGCGAGGTTCATGCCGCCCATGAACTCGTAGACGTGGTCGAGCGAGAGGGCGTCCCAGGTGTTGCTCTGGCGGGGCTGCACGATGGCGTCGGTGCCCGAGAGGGCAGCCTCGAAGGCGTGCTGGCGCAGCGATTGCCACTGCTCCTGGCTGCCGTAGTAGGCGCCCATGTTGTTGAGGTAGACCTCGGCGATGTCTTCGTCGGAGTTCCATGCGTCGCCATTCTGCACCATAGCCTGTATGCCGGTGCCGTAGTTGCCGTCCACCCCGCCGAAGACGCGGTAGGCGGCCACGGCACGGGCCTCGCTCGGCGACACACCGCTCTCCACAAGGCGGCGCTCGCTCTCGCGGACGCCTAGGGCCACGTGGTTGGGCGTGTTGCCGTCGTCGGCTGCGGCAGCAATGCCTACGGCGCGGTCGATGAGGAAAAGGCGCGAGGCGGCCAGGTCGCGCAGCTGGCCGCTGGTCTGCACACAGACGTCGATACGGGGACGTCCGAGTTCGGCCGTGGGGATGAGGCGCAGGTCGGTGACGCGTCCGAAAGCGTCGCGTACGGGCTCCACGCCGAGCATGTAGAGCACCTGGGCGATGGTGGCACCCTCGGTCTCGATGAACTCGCCACTCCACAGCGTGTAGCTCACCTTCTGTGGCAGGCTGTCGTTGTGGCGCTGGCGATAGAGTCGGATAGTATTGTCGGCCAGTAGTTTGCCCTTCTCCCAAGCCGACTCGGAGGGGGTATTCTCGGCGTTGATGCCATAGAGGTTGCGGCCTGTGGGCAGCACGTTGGGGTTCACTATGGGGTCGCCGCCGGGCGACGGGGGAGTGTAGCGCCCGTCGAGGGCATCTACCAGTGCGTTAAGCTCGGCCTGGGGCGACGAGAGGAGCAGCTGCCTGTAGCGTCCGACGTTGAGGATGGTGCGTTCCACCTCCATGATAGCCTCGCAAAGGGCGATGTCGCGGCGTTGTGCTTCATCGACTTTCGCAGTTGTCCTTTCACTCCCTTTCACCTCCTTTTCACTCCCTTTCACTCCTGCATCGGCTTTCATGGCGGCCTCCATCTTGGCCAGGGCTGAGTCGCTGGCCCCCATCATTTTGGCCATCTTGAGGGCCTTGTCGGGGTTGAGGTTGCGCCCCATGCGGCGCATGAATTGCTTCATCTTCGATGGGGGCTGGGCGGTGGAGTCGGGGCGGCTGCGGTCGGTGTGCATGGTGGCGGCTGCGGGCATCTCGTCGGCCATCGAGAGCATCATGCTCATCATGTCGACGGGTTTGCGCTCTTCATGCATCTGGCGAGCATGCTCCAGCTCGGCGGCGGTGATGCCGGCCACCTGGCAGACGGTGGCGTCGGTGGCTGGCGAGGCCAGCAGGCGGCCTGCCAACTGACGGGCGGGATTGATGTAGCGCTGGGTGAAGAGGCTCTTGCGGCGCTCGAGGTCGGGCGCGGCTTTCCCTCGCAGTTTATCTAATGCCAAAAGACTGTAGGCGATGGGATCGACGGTCATGGAATAGACGCTGCTCTCGATGCTCTTGGCCTCGTAGGGGACGCCGAGGATGTAGGGGCGCCCCATCATCTTCTCCTCGGAGAGTTCCTCGGCGAAGTTGTCGATGCGGTTGATGTCGGCCTCGGGATAGGGGACGGCGAGGTTGCTGTCCAGTTCAAGCGGGCGGTGGATGCCCATGTGGACGGCGAGACGCTTCACCTCGAGGGCAGCCTGGTCGGTCGGTTTGTTGTGTTCAAGGAGGTGATAGTATGTCTTGACGGCCTCGGCCAGCTGGCGGTACTCGTTGCGCACACCGCTCTCCATGAAGGGGGCGGTGAGGTGGGAGACGAGCGAGGCGTAGGTGCGCCGCTTGGCGATGAGGGCTTCGCCGACGTTGCCTGTAGTGTAGAGGTAGAAGTGAGGCAGGGGGCCGACGAGGCGGTCGGGCCAGTCGTTGTCGCAGAGGGCCACCTGCTTCTGTGGCGTGTATTCGAGGCTGCCGTGGGTGCCGAAGTGGATGATGGCGTCGGCGCGGAAGTCCTCGCGCACCCAGCGGTAGGCTTCGATGTAGCGTTGCGGAGGCTCCTTGCCGGTGCCGTGGACAATCTTGAACTCATTGTCGCCCTCGCCGGCTGGCGGCTGGGGGATGAGGACTACATTGCCCAGCTCGAGGCGAGCCACGCCGTCGGCATCAAGAGAGGGCAGCTGGCGGACAAGGCTTTCAGCGCTGGCCGGGAGGTCGATGCGGTAGCCCTCGGCTTTGAGCCGCGCGAGGAAGTTGTACAGCGAAGGAACTACATCCATGCTGCTGGCCATGAGCGAGGTCTGCCCCGGCCCCTTGAAGTAGTAGACGGCCACGCGCTTTTCGCCATTGGGCATGCGCTGCAGTGCGATATAGCGTTGCACACTCTCGACAAACGCCTTCAACCGCGACGGCACGGCATACACTTCCTGGATGCCCTCGTCAGTCAGGCGGTGGGAGAAGAGGGCGTAGGGGCGTATGGCGCCGTCAATCTCGGGCGTTACAATGCTTTGGCTCATGAATCCTCCGCTCATACCCATCGGGTCGGCCTCCCAGTCGGCGGTGAGTTGGGGGACATAGACGGTGGTGAAGAGCGGGATGCGGCGATGCTCGAGCCACTTGGTCATATAGTCTCCCATGCGGCCGTGAGCCATATTGATTATGACGGAGGGGTTGACGCTGTCGAGCTGGCCGCTCATGGCGAAGGCGCGCATGGAATTGACGGCGTAGACGCGCATGCCGGCCTCTTCGAGAGCGAGGATGAGGTCGGTGGGGTCGCCCATCTGTCCTGTAATCACCACCGCCGGAGCGTCGGCCTTGAAGCGCTTGTGGTCGCGCAGGTACTGGTTGTAAGCGGCCAGGGTGTTGAATCCTCGATCTTCCTCCTCCGTACGGTCAAGGTCGGGGTGGTAGAGGCGGAACTGCTCGGGCGATGCCACCGGCGCCGGGTCGGTGGTGAAGGCTCGCTTGCCGTCGATATGGCGGCGCACATAGCGCAAGAGGTTGCGGTAGTTGGCGCGGCCTCCATTGTTGAGGTAGCGCACCAGGGTGTCGGCCGTCCCTGCATCGAGGCTGACGATATAGTTGTCGGGATTGGTGGCGGCGGTGGTCAGCATGGGGACGCTGAATGAGATGTCCTCCAGCTGCTCACGCTGCTCGGCCGTAAGGCGCAGCCCCATGCCGTTGACGAACACCATGTCGGCACGCCGCAGACGCTTCAACTCGTCGAGGCCTACCTCGCGTATCTTGATGAAGCGGCTGTCGTTGCTCTTGGCGATTTGGCCAAGGGCGGTGATTTGATAGTTGACGAAAGCTATGCGCGTAGGAGCCAGCCAGGCTCGCCAGGCCCACAACAGGAGGCCTATCAGCAGGAGGCCTCCAAGGACGATAAAGATGGGTTTCTTGATATGTCTCATTTTACAAGCTTTTCAATATCGATGGACAAGCCCGCGGCGAAGGTGCGTCCGGGGGTGGCGGGCGAGTTGCTGTAGTAGTATTCCGGTCGGTAGTCGAAGAGGTTGTCGATGGTGGCGGTGAGGGTGATGCCGCGTTTGAACCGGTGGCAGAGGGTGAGACGCCAAAGAGTGTAGCCGGGATAGGTACGCTCTTCGACCTGCGAGGGGTCGGAGAGCGAGGCGTACTCGTCGCAGGTGACGGCCGAGAGCAGGCGTCCGTTGAGGGCGAGGGTGCTCTCGCCCCAACGCCAGGAGCGGCGGTAGTCGAGGCGCAGGGTGGCCGTGTTGGGGCGGGTGGTGGAGGAACGCATGCCATCCTCGTCGAGGCTCTCGTGCGTGTATATATAAGATAGCCGTGCGCCAAGACCACAGTCCCAGCGTGCCGCAAGCGAGAGGTCGGCGCCGGCGATGCTGACGGGAGCCATGTTGGTGTAGACCATACCGCCAAGGGCCTGGTTCCAGAGGGTGGTGATGCGGTTCTGCACGTGGTTGTAGAAACCCATCACTGTGGCGCTGTACTGTCCTTTCGACCACTCGGCCGAGAGGTTGAGGTTGTCGCTCACCTCGGGGCGCAGGTTGGGGTTGCCGTAGATCCAGAAGATGCTGGCCATGTCGAACCGCATGTACATCTCCTTGAGCGTGGGGGCGCGGAAGCCGTTGGCATAGCCTGCACGGAGGGTTACCTGCGGCAGTTTGTACATGAAGTTCAGTTTCGGAGCCAGATGGCTGGCGGCGGCTTCGGAATAGTAGTCGTAGCGCAGGGCGGCCACGAGGCTCATTCGCGATGTTATCTCCCAGTCCCACTGGGCAAAGGCGTCGGCGGTATACTGCGTGTGACTTCCGCCGTCATCAAACTGGTAGGTCATGAGGTAGTCGCGCATCAGGTCGCCACCGACGGTGAGGGTGCCCACTTGGGAAAAGGCGAGGTTGTAGAGGGAGCGCAGGGTGTGCTGCACATTGCTGTAGTCGCGCACATCCAGATGGCTGGCGAGGGTGTAGTCGCTTTTGTCGTATTGGTCGAAGGCGTAGCTGACCATCAGGTCGCTACGGTCGCCGAAGCGGTAGTCGGCCTTGAGGCCGCCGGCGAAGTCGCGGTAGCGGTCGTAGGCTACACTGGAACTTTCGCGCTCGCGGAAGAAGTAGCCGGCGCGGGCGGTGAGCTTCAGGCGGTCGCTGGCGCGGAAGATGAGGCGCTCCTTGGCGCTGACGGTGCGGCTGGCGTAGATGTTCATCATGTCGCTCGAGTCGGAGAGGTGGATGGCGTCGGCGTGGGTGAGCTGCAGGTTGGTGAGGCTGTTCATCCGGCCGGCGTTGAAGGAGAGGGAGGCGGTGTGGCGGCGGTCGCCGAAGGAGCCCCAGCGGGTGCCGAGGTTGAGGGTCCAGGGCTCGGTGCTGGTGCGCGAGATGAGGTTCACCACCCCTCCCACGGCATTGGAGCCATAGAGCGACGAGGCAGCCCCCTTGACGATTTCGATGCGCCCCACGCCGTCGAGCCCCAGACGCGAGTAGTCGACGTTGTCGAGGGTCTCGCCCGCCAGCCGCTCGCCATCGACGAGGAAGAGGACCGAGTTGCCCCCGAAGCCCTGCATGTTGAGGTTCACCTGCTGGTTCATCGAATAGGTGAACTCGATGCCGGGGAGCTCCACTTCGAGCAGGTCCTGGATGGTGGTGGCGTCGGCGGTCTGCATGTCGTGTTCGGTGATGACGCGCGTCACCACCGGCACATCCATGATGAGCTTCGGGGTGCGTGTGGCGGTGATGACCACCATGTCGAGCAGTCGGGGGTCGATGCGGATGGAGTCGGGGTGGAGTTCGGTCTGCGCCGAGGCCATGGTGGCGGCAAGCAGGGAAACCAGCAATGCCATCCTCCGGCCGACGGCTGATAATTTGGATTTCATAAAGGATAGCGGTAGCGGATGGTTACATAGCCTTTGACGGCGGCTTCGTTGGCATAGCCGGTGAACTGGAGGGCGGCGCACGAGCCGTCGGCCAGGCGGAGGAGGTAGACGTCGCCCGAGAGGGTGTAGATGGGCGGCATCTCGGCGGTGTTCACATCGAGCCAGCGCGAAAGTACGGGGTTGACCTTCGAGGGTGCGTAGCCGAGGTAGCCCTCCATCATGGTGGACATGTCGATGACCACCTGCGAGTCCGCATCGGCCGTGAAGGCCAGGCCTGCGGTGTCGGGCAGCGAAGTAAGCTCACCGACATACTTGGCCGCCACCACAGTGGCGGCGCCGCTCCGGGTCTTCACATCGTAGCGGTGCAGCGCCAGGTCCCAGGCGTGGGGCTCCGGCTGGCCGAGGGGGATGGAGGCGGTGTCGGTGGAGCGGGTGTGCAGGTCGAGGTATGTCCAGCGGGTGTAGCTGCGGGCGTCTATATATATGGTGCCGCCGCGACCGTCGGCATCGCGCTCGATGAAGCCCATAGGCGAACCCTTGGCGGGCTCGTCGTAGAGCCCGCCGAAGAGTCCGTCGCAACTTGCCAGCGCCAGCAGAGCCGGCAGGAGCATGAGGGGTTTGAGGTTCACCGCTGTGGACTTATTTTCCGGTGAAGGTGAGGTTGATAGCCATGGGCATGGAGCCCGGGGTGACGTCGCAGGTGAAGTTGAGTTTGCTGTCCTTCACGGTGCCGTTTAGCGAGCCCGCATAGGCCACGGTGCCCACGGTGACGGAGAACTCACCCTTCTTGAGGGTGTAGTTGCTGCCGTCTTTGTCCACGCTGACGCCGTCGACGGTGAGCTCGGGCATAGCCATGTGGCCTTCGCCGAAGGCGGGAAGTGTGAGTTTCACGGCGTCGTCGCCGTCGGCTTTGACCACAACCGTGGCGTCGAATGAGCCCATGGTGGCTCCGCTGACGGCCATGTCGATGGTACCTTTATAGGTGCCTTCGACGTCTTTGGCATAGTCCTTGCCACACGATACGGCGGCAATTGAAAGGGTGGCCACAAGGGCCATCATCATAATTTTGGCTTTTTTCATCAGTGTGTTTGTGTGTTTGTGGTTTGACAATGAGTTGTTTAGCGATGATGCTGCAGTCATCCGTCGCACCACAAAATTACAATCACTTATCGAATTGCCGCTTCACCACTATTGGTGATTTCGATTTTTTGCCCTTCATTTTGGCAAAAAAACACCCTGCTGCCAGGTACGCAACAGGGTGATTGTTAGTACTCTCTAGGTATCAACTCTTACTCTTCTCTTACCCCCCAAGGCCGATGCCAGATCCCTCACTCGGCCACCGTCACGAAGGGGATGCGGGCCTGCAGTCCTTCGCTTTCGGCCACGTAGAGGAGGTCCTGCTCGAGGCGCGAGAGGGGCTGGAGGTGCCGCTTGGCGGTGCGCCAGCGGAGGGCGAGGCGCCCTTTGGCAAGGAGGTTCAGGTCGTCGTCCACCTGCTCGCCCAGCAACTCGCTGATCTGGGTCCAAGTGTCTTTCTCTTTGGGGAATTCTTTGATGCTATAGTCCTTGATGCCGGCCTTCTCGGCAGCGATGGAGAGGGCGAGGTCGAGGCCGCCGAGGGTGTCCACCAGACCGATGCCCTTGGCGTCGGCGCCCGTCCACACGCGCCCGCGCGCGATACTATGTATTTGCTCATACGTCTTGCCGCGCCCCTCGGCCACGCGCCCCACGAAAACCTTGTAGAAGTCCTCCACGTTGCGCTCCATCATGGCCATCGCCGTGGGGGAGAGGGGTCGCAGGATGGTAAGCCCGTTGGCGTTGCGGTTGGTGCTGACGGTGTCGGTGTTCAGACCCAGTTTCTGGCGCATCAGTTTGCCCACGTTGGGCAGCGTGGCGAAGACACCGATGGAGCCGGTGACGGTGGTGGGCTGGGCCACGATGCAGTGGGCCATGCACGACATCTCGTAGCCCGCCGAGGCGGCGAGGTCGCCCATGGAGACGATGACGGGTTTTTTCTCTCGCGCCTGCATGACGGCGTGGGTCATGCTCTCGCTGGCCGTGGCGGAGCCGCCGGGGGAGTTGACGCGCAACACGATGGCTTTTACCGACTTGTCTTCCGTTGCCTGACGCAGGGCGCGCACAATGTCGTCGCCGTAGACGGCGGTGTTCATACTGCGCGAGGTGCCGTCCACCACATTGCCTTCGGCATAGATGAGGGCGATACGGTCTTTGATTTTTGATTTTTGATTTTTGATTTCTGATTTTTGAGTGGCGGCGTACTGGTCGAGCGGTAGCAGGTGCTTGCCGGCATACTGGTTTTTGAGCACGCCGCGGACGTCCTCTTCGAAGCAGAGCGCGTCGACGAGGCCGCTGCGCTTGGCGTCGTCGGCGAGGTAGCCGCTGAGGTTGTCCGCAATCTGGTTGAGTTTGGCCACCTCAAGGGTGCGGCTGGCGGCGATGGCCTCGGTGGCAGTGCGCCAGATGCTTGATATATAGGTGCGTATCTGCTCGCGGTTGGCGGCCGACATGTGGTTGAGGGTGTACACCTCGCCGGCACTCTTGTAGGCGCAACTCTCCGGGCGGATAAGCTGCATCTCGACGCCCAGCTTGTCCAGCAGGTCTTTGTAGTACATCACCTCGGCGCCCATGCCGCGGAAGTCGACCATGCCGGCGGGATGCAGGCAGAGGCGGTCGGCGAGCGAGGCCACGTAGTAGCCCCCTTGGGAGTAGCCAGTGGCGTAGGCGACGACGGGCTTGCCGCTGTCGCGGAAGTGCTGGAGGGCATCGCGCAGCTCGGTGAGCGAGCCCCACGAGAGGGTGCTGGCGCCAGCGTCTTTGAGGTAGATGCCGCTGATACGGTCGTCGGTGGCGGCGGCGCGGATGGCGCTGGTGGCGTCCACCAGACCCGTGCTTTTGCCCTCGCCCAGGCTCATCATCAGGCCCGTGGGCGTACGGTCACCGCTGATGCGGCTGAGGTCGACGGTCAGAAACGAACTCGAGCGCACCACCGCGGTGTCGGCACTGCTCATGCTGCCCAGCGAGGCCACCATGGCTATCATGATGATAAAGAAAAGGATGCCGCTGATGACGGACACTATCACCACGCCCAGCGCCGAGGCCAGCATGGTCATACCAAAGGAGAGGGGCTTTTTCATGATTGGGGATTAGGGATTAGGGATTAGGAATTATGAATTAGGGATTGGAGATTAGGAATTGCTATACGAATCTTCTAGATGGTAATTCCTGATCTCCAATCCCTAATGCCTGAATGTATCAGAGCTTGTCGTTGGAACCCAGCACGTTCACAATCTTGTGCACGTACATCTTCTTCATGCTCTCGCGTGCAGGCTTCAGGTACTGGCGCGGGTCGAAGTGGTCGGGGTGCTCGGCCATGTGCTTGCGGATGGCGGCGGTCATCGCCAGGCGGCTGTCGCTGTCGATGTTGATCTTGCACACGGCGCTCTTGGCGGCCTTGCGCAGCTGCTCCTCGGGGATACCCACGGCGGCCTTCAGGGCGCCACCGTTGGCGTTGATGGTGTCCACCTCGTCCTGCGGCACCGAACTCGAACCGTGCAGCACGATGGGGAAGCCGGGCAGCTTCTGCTCGATGGCCTCAAGCACGTCGAAGGCCAGGGGAGGGGGCACCAGGCGGCCCGTCTGCGGGTCGACGGTGCACTGCTCGGGTTTGAACTTGTAGGCGCCGTGGCTGGTGCCGATGCTGATGGCCAGCGAGTCGCAGCCCGTGCGGGTGGCGAAGTCGATGACCTCCTCGGGCTTCGTGTAGTGGCTCACCTCCGAGGCGACCTCGTCCTCGACGCCGGCCAGCACGCCGAGTTCGCACTCGACGGTGACGTCGTGGGCGTGGGCATATTCCACCACCTGGCGCGAGATGCGTATGTTCTCTTCGTAGGGCAGGGCGCTGCCGTCGTACATCACGCTGGAGAAGCCACTGTCGATGCAGCTCTTGCAGGTCTCGAAGCTGTCGCCGTGGTCGAGGTGGAGGACGATCTGGGGGTTGGGGCAGCCGAGCTCCTTGGCGTACTCGACGGCGCCTTCGGCCATGTAGCGCAGCAGGGTGGCGTTGGCGTAGTCGCGGGCGCCCTTGCTGACCTGCAGGATGACCGGGCTCTTGGTCTCGACGGCGGCCTGGATGATGGCCTGCATCTGTTCCATGTTGTTGAAGTTGAAGGCGGGGATGGCATAGCCGCCGTTGACTGCTTTCTTGAACATCTCGCGGGTGTTCACAAGTCCTATCTTCTTGTAGTCTACCATGATGTTTGTTTTTATTGTATTCGGTTTGAAAGTGCAAAAGTACACATTATATTTGACGTGGCCAAATTTTTTATTTCGGGAAGATGCCGTAGACGGCGGCGCCGCTGCCGGTCATGCTGGCGTAGAGGGCGCCGCTGCGGTACATGTCCTCCTTCAGTGCGGCGATGGCGGGGTGGGAGGGGAAGACCGAGGCCTCGAAGTCGTTGACAATGAGGTGGCGCCATTCTTCTATTGGCTGGCGGATAGCCTCGAGCAGATTTGGGCGCTGTGTCCCGAAGAGGTCTTGGTTCAGGCCGGCATAGGCTTCTTTGGTCGAGATGTGTTCCCCTTTGGGGATGCCGATGACGATGCGATAGCCTTTGAAGTCTAGTCCGGGGCATTTTTTGAGTTGGTCGCCGATACCAGTGGCGTAGGCGGCGCGGTCGTATAGAAAGAAGGCGCAGTCGGCACCCAGCCGTGCCGCACGCTCGTGTAGCATGGGGCGGGGAAGTTTCAGGTATCGCGCATTGAGCAGCTGTAGTGTGAAGGCGGCGTCGCTGCTGCCTCCGCCGAGGCCTGCACCGAAGGGGATCTCTTTCTTGAGGCGGATGGTGACGGGCGGCACACCGAATTCGTCGTGCAGCAGGTGCCACGCTTTCATGCAGAGGTTGTCTTCGGGCGCGTTGTCGAGGGCGATGCCGTCTTGTATCATTCGGGGAGTATCACTCTCGTGGATGATCAGTGTGTCCTTTAGGGTGCGCACGGGCACAAAGATGGTCTCTATGTCGTGGTAGCCATCAGGGCGGCGACCGACCACATGGAGGCCAAGGTTAATCTTGCAGTAGGGGCGTACTTTCTGATAAAGTGATCTTTTCATAGGCGCGGATGATGTCGGTGACGAGACGGTGGCGGATGACGTCGCTGTGGTTCAGCTCGATGATGTCGATACCCTTGACGTCTTTCAGTATCTGCGTGGCCTGCAGCAGGCCGCTCTGCTGGTGCCGCGGCAGGTCCACCTGCGTCAGGTCGCCGGTGATGACGAACTTGGCGTTGCGGCCCATGCGGGTGAGGAACATCTTCAGCTGCGCCGAGGTGGCGTTCTGTGCCTCGTCGAGGATGACGAAGGCATTGTCCAGCGTGCGGCCGCGCATGAAAGCCAGCGGGGCGATTTCGATGGTGTTGTCCTCCCAGTAGGAGAGGAGTTTCTGCTGCGGTATCATATCGCGCAGGGCGTCGTAGAGGGGCTGCAGGTAGGGGTCCAGCTTGTCGCGCAGGTCGCCCGGCAGGAAGCCCAGGTTCTCGCCCGCCTCGACGGCGGGGCGCGTCAGTATGATGCGCCGTATCTCCTTGTTTTTCAGCGCTCGCACGGCAAGAGCCACGGCGGTGTAGGTCTTGCCCGTGCCGGCGGGGCCGATGGCGAAGACCATGTCGTTCTCGTGTACGGCCTTGACGAGGCGCTGCTGGTTGGGGGTGCGCGCCTTGATGAGCAGGCCGTTGCGCCCGTGCACCAGGATCTCGTCGCTCACCTCCGCCTCGGGGCTGCTCGCGCCGCTCTCCATGATGCCCATCACGGCGTTCTCGGTCAACCGGCCGAACTTTTCGTAGTAGGTCATCATAGCCTGCAGCTTGCCCTCAAACCACGCGATGTCCTCTTCCGACCCGATGGCCTTCAGCATCTCGCCGCGGACGATGAGTTTGAGCTTGGGAAACAGCAGCCGCACGAAATCGAGCATGCGGTCGTTTGTGCCCCAAAAACGCGCATAATCAATCTCTTCCAGCGAAAAAAGCTTCTCTATCGATTGTTCATTCATGCTGCAAAGGTACGAAAGTTTTTTCAAACATCATTCTTCATTTACGACTCACCACCCTCCTGACACCTGGGATACACCCAGAATACACCTAGGAAACACCTACAATCCTATAAGATTGGTATAGGGTTGGTATAGAGTTGGTATAGCTTTTCTGCCCGTAATTGCAATGAAAATCAGTTTGTTATGTGAACTGTATATGGGAGCAACTTTATACCAGCCTCGCAACGCATTGCGCCACAGCCACTTACAGAGCCTTTGTCTCCCACTGTTCCGTTTGCAAAGATACGAAAAAAAATTGGATAAAAAAGGCAAAAGCACGAAAAAAAATCACAAAGCAGAGCGGTTTGCAAAATAAAATCGCGCGTGCGCCGTTATATGACAAGAAAATGGTCAATGTCGGCACATATTTCAGTCGCTTGCGCGAGCTGGTGTCCCTGGAGCTCGAGGAGGAGCGGCGGGCGTACCGCCGCAGCCTTGAGCGCCGTTCGCTGACGGGCGCTATCCGCGAGCCTGCCTGCCGTTACCCCGTGAGTTTGGGCAGCAGTGGGCGCGGTCCGCTGGGTCAGCTCACGCTGGACCTCCGTTTCGACCTCGACGAGGACGAGGTGGAGCTGGAGTTCGAACCGGGGCACCCCGCCACGCTCTTCTACCTCACTGAGGGTGGCGCCTCCGAGGTGCCGCATCAGGCCTATGTCGAGCGCGTGGGCCCCGGCATGCTGACTGTCAGCCTGCCCTCGCAGGCTGCGTTGCAGAGCATCCGCGCTTTGTCCGACCGCCACCTGCTGGGTGTCCAGCTGGGGGTGGACAATACGTCGTACCGTGTGATGGAGGATGCCCTGAAAGAGGCCGAACGCCGCGAGGACGAGCGTTTCGTGCGCCTGCGCAACGTCCTGCTGGGCAATGCGGAGCCGGGCTTCCGGCATCTGCCGCGCCTCTCTTACCCATGGCTGAATGCCAGTCAGCAGGAGGCCATACAGCGCGTGGTGGAGTGCCAGGAGGTGAGCGTGGTCCATGGCCCACCGGGTACGGGCAAGACGACAACCCTCGTCGAGGCTATCATGGAGACGCTGCAGCGCGAGACGCAGGTGCTGGTGTGTGCCCCGAGCAATGCCGCCGTCGACTGGATCAGCGAGCAGCTGATGCGGCGTGGCGTGCATGTGCTGCGTGTGGGTAACCCGTTGAGGATGAGTAGCGAGATGCTGGACTGCAGCTATGAGAGGCGCTACGCGGCGCATCCCGATTACCACGAGTTGTGGAACATACGCAAGGCGCTGAACGGCGAGCGGCGGACGGAGAGCGGCGAGCGGAGGCTGAAGCTGCAGAAACGGGCTATGGAGTTGGAAATCAAGATTAACGCCGACCTTTTCGAGGCAGCCCGCGTGGTGAGTTGCACCCTCATCGGCTCGGCCTACCGCGTGATGGAGCGCCGACGTTTCAGCACCCTTTTCATCGACGAGGCCGCGCAAGCGCTGGAGCCTGCCTGCTGGGCTGCGCTGCTGCGCGCGGACCGCGTGGTGATGGGTGGCGACCACCAGCAGTTGCCACCGACGGTGAAGAGCGTCGAGGCGGCGCGCGGGGGGCTTGCAACGACGCTGATGCAGCGGATTGTCGCGCTGCACCCGCGCTGCGTCAGCCTGCTGACGACACAGTACCGTATGAACGAAGCCATTATGCGGTTCCCCTCGCGGTGGTTCTATGGGGGGCGCCTGCGTGCGGCACCCGAAGTGGCCCACCGGCTGGTGTCGCCGCTGGACGAGCCGCTGATGTGGATTGACACGTCGGACCTCGGCGGCGAGGAACGCCAGAATGCCTCGATGAGCCTGAGCAACAGCGAGGAGGCACGCCTGGTGATCCACACGCTGCGCGACTATATCGAGATGATAACGCCGCAGAAGGTTGAGTCGGAGAGAATCGATTTCGGCATCATCACCCCATACCGCGGCCAGGCGCGCCTGATACGTCGCCTGCTGAAGATGCAGCACTATTTCCGCCGTCTGCGGCGCCACGTGACGGTGGGAACGGTGGACGGATTCCAAGGGCAGGAGCGCGACGTCATCATCATCTCGCTCGTGCGCGACAATGCGGAAGGCAACATCGGTTTCCTCCGCGACCTGCGGAGGATGAACGTGGCCATAACGCGCGCCCGCATGAAACTGATTATCGTGGGCAATGCGCAGACGCTCGGACGCCACCCCTTTTACCGACAACTGATGGAGGAGGTTCGGAGTCATGAGTTATGTCGATTGTCACCACAATGAAACTAAACATTCACGAATAAACAATAAAGTACTATGAAACAACCAGTCAAACACGGTATCGTTTTCTTTGCGTTTGTCGCCGCGTGCGGCGCACTGCTCTTCTCATGCTCGAAAGAGGAGGTCAAGCAGGCCGAATGCGACATCCTGGCCGCCTGGGTGGAGGGCGCAGAGTATGAACACTTGTTCTTCAAGGCCTCCGACATGAGGGTCGACAACATCTCGTCTACCACGACGGAGATTGTCTTCACCGTGCAGTCGGTGAGCGCCTTGCCCACCGAGATGCCGCTCTACCTCACCCTCACCGAGGGTGCCACCTCGACCCCCGCCAGCGGCGAGATGCAGGACTTCACCCAAGGCCCTGTGACCTACACCGTCACCTCGGAAGACGGCGAGAACCAGCGCCGGTACACGGTGGCCTTCCGCCAGCCCGATACCCCTGTCGGCAGCAGCTACACCTACAGCTTCGAAGGGATCGACAGCACGGGGCTTAACGACTTCGCCTACAATATTTTCTACGAAGTGGGCAGCGACGGCGAGCGCAACTATATCTGGGCGTCGGGCAACGAGGGCGTGGCCATCCTGCATCCGGACTGGCGCCCCGCTCAGTTCCCCACCCGGTCGACGGCCGAAGGCTACCAAGGCTTCGGCGTCAGCCTTACGACGCAAGATGCCGGTGCCCTCGGACGCTTCATGGGCAAACCTATTGCCGCAGGCAACCTCTTCATCGGTAGGTTCGACGTGGGCCAGGTGATCCTAGACCCCTTGAAGAGCACTGTCTTCGGCACCCCTGTCAGCCAGGAACCGATGACGTTGCGCGGATACTACAAGTACACCCCCGGCGAGGTGTTCACCGACGCTCAGTCCAACCCCGTGGAGGACCGCACCGACGAGGCCAACATCTACGCCGTCTTCTTCCGCAACCAGGACGCTGAGGGGCAGCCCATCGCACTCTACGGCAACGACGTGCTCTCAAATCCCTACATCGTCAAGAAGGCGTTGGTGGCCTCGCTGCCTCCCACCGAAGAGTGGGCTACCTTCGAGGCTACCTTCGAAGGCGCAGAGGCCGACGCCCAGGTGCTGGCCGCGATGGGTTACAGCATGACGCTGGTCTTCACCTCGAGCAAGGGTGGCGACGACTTCGAAGGGGCCGTGGGCAGTACCCTGTGCATTGACGAAGTGACCGTTACGTTCAAGAACGAATAGCTATGAGACGCATAGTCATACTGATTCTTACAGTCGGCGCTACGCTCGTCGCCCAAGCGGGCGACGGGCATTTGGCGCTGAGGGCGCGGGTGGGCTACAACCTCGGCGCGACGACACCGCTGGGGATGCCCGCCTCGGTGAGCAGCATCGACGCGTACAGGCTGACGCCCTCGGTAGCGGTGGGAGTCGACATGGCGATGCCCCTAGGCGCGCGCTGGCTTCTGGCCGCAGGGCTGCGGTTCGAGAACAAGGCGATGGATGCCGACATCACGGCCCAGGGCTACCACATGGAGCTGCGCCGGGCTTCGGAAAGCATCGAGGGGCTCTTCACCGGCAAGGTGAGCCAGCAGGTGAGCCAGTGGATGCTGACGGTGCCCGTGTATGCCGTCTACGAGTGCAGTCCGCGCTGGCGGCTGAAGGCAGGGCCATACCTGTCGTTGCTTGTCGGCAGAGACTTCAGCGGCATAGCGTCGGACGGATACCTGCGCCAAGGGGGACCCACCGGCCCCAAGATTGCCATTGGCGACACGCCCGGCACGTGGGCCACCTACGACTTCTCCGACGAGATGCGCCGCGTGCAGGTGGGGCTGATGCTGGGAGCCGACTGGAAGCCTATGCAGCGGATAGGCTTCTCGCTGGACGTGGGCATCGGGCTGACGGGCATCTTCCCGTCGGACTTCGCCACCGTGGAGCAGACGCTCTATCCCATCTACGGCACCGTGGGGGTGTTTTACGCTATTGATTAAGAGAGTATGCGAGGCTAGACCTCTATCTCGCCGCTGATGCGGTCGTCGCCCCAGACGGCATACATGTTGGAGCGCCCTTCGCCGAGGGTCATCTTGCCCTTGGATTCGAGGTGGAGTCGGTAGAAGACGCATTGGTGGAGGTCGCCCTGACCACAGACCACGTCGGTGGCAAACGCCTCGCAGGTGGGGGCGCCGCACACGCCGCAGTCAATCTGCGGCAGGTGTTCCTTCATGTGCTCAATCTTCTCCATCTTAGCGAGGGCTTTGGATATGTCGGGGTCGAGCACCATCATCGAGCGGGGTTGTACCTCGTCGACAAGCGAATGCTCGATGAGGTGAGACTTGAATTTGTCCATCTCGCGGTCGCGCGACATCTCGCCGTTGCGCTCGCGCTCGGCGGCCTTGCGGGCGCGGGTGTACATGCGTTCGCCGCAGAGGAAGCGATTGTCGCACGAGAGGAGGGCGCCGGCGCAGCTCTGGTCGCAGGCGCGCAGCTCGAGGAATTCGATGCCCTCCACCTCGTCGTTCTCCAGCTTGTCTAGGAAGTCCATGACGTTCTCGATGCCGTCGATGGCGTAGGAACGCTTGGCGGCGCAGATGCGGCGCTCGCCGTTGGTGAGGGTCGAGAGGATGGCGTCGGCCGAGAGGCGCTGTCGGCTGAGGGGCTTGTACTGGTAGTCCTTGCCCAATTCCTTGATTTTCTTGTAGACGCGGTTGTAGAGGAGGCTCATGTTGATGACGCCGTCGATGAGGCTCTTCTCCTCGCCGACGGGGGCTTTGACGGCGGCGATCTTGGCGGCGCAGGGGGTGATGTAGAAGAGGCCTATCTCCTCGCACGGTATGCCGCGGCTCTGCAGCTCGGCGAGGGCATACATGGCGCTGATGTCGAGGGGCACCTTGATGGGCATAATATTCTCGACCAGAGAGGGATACTTGATTTGTATGAGGCGCACGATGGCGGGGCAGAACGAGGAGATGAGGGGGAAGCGGTCGGGGTTCTCGCGGGCATACTTGTTCTTGGCGTCGGCAAAGATAGAGGCGGCGCTCTCCACCTCCATGACGTGCGCAAAGCCCAGCTCCTGGAGGGTGGCGTAGACGCGCGAGACGCTGATGTCGTCGGGGAACTGGCCCATGAAGACTGCAGGGAGGAGGGCCACCGGGTGGGAGTAGCGGTGGATGGCCTCGAAGTCGTCGGCCGCGACGGTGATGGCCTGCGCGGGGCAGACCTCGTAGCACTTGCCGCAGTCGATGCAGCGGTGCTCCTGTATCGAAGCCTTGCCGCCTCGTATGCGGATGGCCTCGGTGGGGCATATCTTCATGCAGCGCGAGCAGCCGATACAGCGCCCATCCTCAACCTGTAATGCGTGGTAAAACATACTCTTCTATTCTAGTTTTGAATTCCGATTTATGGGAGGGAAGGCTCAAAAATCTAAAATCTAGACGAACTTCACCTCCATCTCGACGGTGGTGCCGACGCCGACCTCGGAGGTGACGTTCAGGTGGTCGACGTTCTTCTGCATGTTGGGCAGGCCCATGCCGGCGCCGAAGCCCATGTCGCGCACCTCGGGGCGCGCGGTGCTGTGCCCCTCCTCCATGGCCCACGCAATGTCGGGGATGCCGGGGCCTTTGTCGGCCACCACCATGCGTATCTTGTCGGCGTCGATGTCGACACTGACCGTGCCGCCGTAGGCGTGGGCTATGGCGTTGACCTCGGCCTCGTAGAGGGCCACCACGACGCGCTTGATTACCTGTGGGTTGACGTTGAGTTGCTTGAGGGTCTTCTTCACCGAGCTGGAGGCCTTGCCGGCATTGACGAAGTCGCCTTCCACTACTGTATATTCCTGATGCATAGCGTTTAATTAATCATTAATACAACGGTTTCAGTCCGGCCTGATAGAGCAGGCCGCAGGCCTTGAACATCGAATAGGGGCAGCAGATGAGCACCATATCGTTCTCCTCGGCCAGCTCCACCATGTCGTCGGTCGGCTTCTTGCCGCGCACGAAGATGATGACGTCGAGCGTCGCCATGTCGCAGGTGCGGATGGTCTGCACGTTGCAGAGGCCGGTGACCAGCACCGGAGTGTCCTTGAGCGTCAGCACGTCGCTCATCAGGTCCGAGGCAAACGCATGCTCGACCTCCATGTCGAGCCTTTCCTGGCCGAGGGCGACCGTGGCGCCGAGGGTGTCTACTATTTCCTTGAGGGTCATAAGTGGGTGTTGTTTGTGTTTGTACAGGATTTGAAAATGCAAATATACGCACTTTTCCCCAATTGACCAAATATTCTGCCCAAAAAACAGATAACGTGCATGATAACCAGCAAGTTATATAGCCTCGAATTTTTCTGTTCTTTTTCTGAAAAACGGGGCAAAAATGCAAGTTTGCAACGCGGTGGATACCAGTGCCTTAACCCTATCCTCTTCTTCCTTGCCAGGTATATGGTAGGGGGGTGGAAGGGGAGAGGGCAGTCGGAGGTTCAAAAATCACCTTTTTTACCCTCCTGCACAATAAACCGCCCTCGGGCGCGTTAAACAGAATCATTGAACCCTAATATTAATAAACACCCAATAGAAAAATGAAACTCACAGGCAGAAGACAAAGCACCAATTACGAAGACCGTCGCGGCAACGGCGGCAAGATTGCCATCGGCGGCGGCATCGGCGCCATCATCATCGGCGCCATCATCACCCTCCTCGGCGGCGGCAACGCCGGCGACGTGGCGCAGCAGGTAATCAGCAACATGCAGACTACCCAGACCGAGAGCTACACCCCAACCGCGCAGGAAGAGGAGTTCAAGACCTTTGCCCTGCAGATCCTCGCCTCGACCGAGGACGTGTGGGAGAAGAAATTCCGCGAGGTGGGCCGCACCTATGAAGCCCCCAAGCTCGTCCTTTTCCACGGCTCGGTGCAGAGCGCCTGCGGCAGCGCCTCCTCCGCCATGGGGCCCTTCTACTGCTCGGCCGACAAATGCGTGTACCTCGACCTCGACTTCTTCAACGAGATGGAGCGCTCGCTCGGCGCCAAGGGCGACTTCGCCTGCGCCTACGTCATCGCCCACGAGGTCGGTCACCACGTGCAGAACCTCCTCGGCACCCTCGGACAGGCCCACGGCCAGATGAGCCGCCAGAACGAGAAAGACAAGAACCAGACCAGCGTCCGCATCGAGCTGCAGGCCGACTACTATGCCGGCATCTGGGGCCACGGCGAACAGCAGATGTTCGGCTCGCTCGAGGCCGGCGACTTCGAGGAGGCCATCAACGCCGCACAGAAAATCGGCGACGACTACCTCCAGAAGCGCGCCCGCGGCACCGTCAGCCCCGAAAGCTTCACCCACGGCACCTCCGCACAGCGCATGCGCTGGCTCAAGAAAGGCCTCCAGACCGGCGACATCCGCGGCGGCGACACCTGGAGCGTCAGCTACAACAGCCTCTGACGCCCCGCGTAGCACTGCAAAATGCAAATATACAGCAAAACAATCCCTCGCCGAGGGATTGTTTTGTTTGTTTTCGACCCTCATTGAGGGATTTTTTGGTGTATTTGCACCAGAAATTACGCTTTACCTCGTCACCAGCAGCTTGCGGGCGGGCAGGCCCTCGGCGCGGACGAGGTAGGTGCCGGGATTGAGTGCGCTGACGTCGATGGTCAGCTCGGTGGCTGCAGCGCGGAAGTCGACGACGGTGCGGCCGTAGATGTCGACGAGGGTGACGCGACGGCCCGGTTCGAGGCCGGCGACGGTCACACTGCTGCGCGCGGGGTTGGGATAAAGGCGCACCCTGGTGCTGCCACACTCCACGTCGCCGATACCCACCTCATTGCATAGTATCGTGGTAAAATAGGTGCCCCAGTCGCTACTCCGATACGACTGCTCCGACCCGCAAGGCACGGTCAACGTGCAAGATGAATGTATATCCTTGAATGCTCTCTCACCTAAAGAGGATGGAGTCGTTGCCAAGCAGGTTACGTTTGTCAAGTCTTCGTAGCTCTTGAACGCCCCCTTCCCGATGGAGGTCACGGAGGCAGGGATGGTAATTGATGTCAGGCCGCTGCAACCGTGGAACGCATCGTCCCCTATTGAGGTCACGGAGTAGGTGGTGCCTGCATGGGTAACAAAAAAGAGCGCGGGACAACTTTCTTGCTTATCCCGCGTAGAAGGCCTTCGCATTGCCTGTTATCCGAGGATAAGCAATGCCGAAGCCCACGCTAGAGGTCACACGGTGAGACACCATGCACCAAACCATGGACGTTGACAGTTGCTTTTACCTTGCGGATAACTAGTGAAGTTGCGAAGTTCAGGATGCCGCAGATAAACGCCGTTACAACGTCTTTCTTATATGTGCCGCTGCCTGTGGCACAGGGGGGGGGACCCCCGCCCCACCCGCTTGACCCATCGCTCTCGAGGGGCTTCGGCGGTGCGGAAACGACGGTGCAAAATTGCACACTTTTTTCCATACGGCAAAAAAATATTTTCTACCGCGCCAGGGATAACTGGCGAATGGAAGGTGGTGAATTGTTAAAATAGTGTTAATTTAATTTTTATTAGGAAAGTTGGCGGCCCGTTTCCGGGAGTTTCGCGGAAGGGGGTTGGAGGGCAAAAAAGGCGTTTTCTAACCCCGCAAACACCTGTCGCACAGCAATATATAACTAATCGGTTATCTTTCAGTACTTTAAGCCATCTGGTAGGTGAATGGTAGGTATATGGTTCGACTCTGGTAGGTGACTGAAAAACGATTTGTTAATGGATGTTAAACGAGGGGGTGCTTAACATCTATTAACACTTTTCTTGTCGGCGAATGGTACTAATTATGCGAATTGCTTGCGCAGGGATGATTTACAGCCAGTTACCCGAATGGGCCTTTCTTCTTTCTATTCCGGGCACCAGTTGGCGGGGATGCGGTAGCGGGTGGTGTTGGTGCCGAAGTTGTAGATGTAGCCTACGGTGAAGGAGGGGAGGCCGACGCTGTAGAAGCTGCCCGAGGGGCCGGGGCCGCCGCCGATGGGTGTGGGGACCATGATGTATTTGAGGTCGGCGTAGACGTCGCTGCGGCGGCTGACGCAGTAGCGGAGGAAGAGGCCGAAGTCGGAGGCGAGGTCGAACTGGATGTTGTCGTAGCGCCAGACGAGGCCTGCACCGAGGTAGGGCATGACGTGGAAGCGTGCGCCGCGGCGGAAGGCGATGAGGTGAGAGAGGTTGACCATGATGTCGGCGTGGAGGTTGGAGAAGGCGTAGCCGTCGCCGGGGGCGCCGTTGACGGTGTCGTAGCGTTCGTGGCCGGTGATGCCGTTGAGTTCGAAGCGGAGGGTCCAGAATTCGGTGAGGTTGCGTCCGGCCATCACTTCGGGTGCGAATCCCCACATGCCGTATTTGGGGTTGAAGTACATGAGGTCGAAGGTGGAGACGTTGGGGCCGAGGCCGAGGCCGACGAACCAGTCGTTGCCAGTGGCGCGCGATTCGTAGAGGGTGCGGCGGTGGAAGGGCGAGTCGTAGAAGTTGCGGGTGACGCCGAGGGTGAGGGAGTTCATGATGACGTTGCCGTAGGTGCCGTCGAATTCCTGCGGCAGGAAGAAGGCCTTGTATTCGAGGAAGGTGACCCAGGATTTGGAAATGCGGAGGTTGGCCTGTGCGCCGAGCATGACCTGTACTTTGTGGTCGACGCTGCTGCCGTAGCCGTTGACGTTGATGGAGTCGCGCCAGACCATGCCGAGGCCTACCATGGGGTAGAGCTGGAAGCGGCCGCCTTTGACGCGGCTGAAGGTGGCGTTGAAGTCCCACAGCATGTCGACGTTGGCGAAGGTGTAGTTGGCCACTTCGTGGCTCAGGGCGTCTTCGCGCAGGTGCAGGGGGCTGTTGTTGGTCATGACGTCGAGGGTGACGCGGAGGGCTAGGGGTTCGGTGATCCACTTGCCGACGGCGATGCCGCCGGAGAAGCCCGGGTAGAAGCCATACTTGTTGTTGTAGAAGCTGGCGCCGAGCTGTCCGGACATGAACATGTTGGCGCCGAAGGGGCTGCCGCCTTCCTGGGCCTGCCCGACGGCGAGGGTGAGCAGAAAGAGCAGTGCAGTGATGGTTTTCTTCATAATCTACAAGGTTTAAGGAGGGTTCAGAAGCCGCACTCGGTGCTGTGGTTGGAGGGCAGGCGGTAGTTGTTGGAGGCGTGGTTGAAGTTGTGTATGTAGCCGATGGTGAGCATGGGGAATCCGACGCCGAAGATGCTGCCCGAGGGGCCGGGGCCGCCGCCGACGCGCGGGGTGACCATGATGTACTTGAGGTCGGCGTAGAAGTCGCCCTGCTGGCCTACGTAGCGGCGGAAGAAGAGGCCGGCGTTGCCCGCCACGTTGAAGACGGGGTAGCTGTCGTAGCGCCAGATGGGGCCGGCGCCGAGGTAGGGCATGATGGACCACTTGCGCCCGGGGCGGAGGCCCGTGAGGTTGGAGAGGTTCATCATCAGGTCGGCATGCAGCATGTTGAATTTGTAGGGCATGCCGGGCACGTACTGGGTGGTGACGGTGCCGTCCTCCAGGTTGACGACGGGGGCCTCCTTGTAGCGTTCGCGTGCGAAGAGGCCGGAGAGTTCGAGGCGTATGGTCCAGATGCTGCTGTAGTTGCGGCCGATCATGATTTCCGGGGCGAAGTTCCAGAGCTTCAGGCCCTGCTTGTCGAAGATGTGCTCGAATTCGAAGGAGGAGAACATGACGCCGCCGCCGAAGCCGACGAACCAGTCCTCGTCGTTGCCGCGCGACTCGTGGACGCGCCGCCCGCGGTAGTAGGGGCGCCCCCAGAAGTAGGAGAGGCCGGCACTGGCGGTGAGGAAGTTGTTGCCTCCGTAGGAGCCGTCGAAGAGTTGGGGGAGGAAGAAGTTCTTGACCTCGAGGAAGAGGTCGAGGCGGCTGTCGCGCTGGCGGTGCCAGGCCACCTGGAGGCCTAGCATGGACTGGAACACGTTGTCGGCATTGTCCATCTTAGGCTTGGAGCCGCGCTTGAGGAGGCCGAGGCCGACGATGGGGTAGACGCCGAAGTGGTCGCCCAGCAGGTGGACACGGCCGAAGGTGGCCAGGGGGTCCCAGAGGAACTCGCCGCTGACCAAGTGGAACATGGCCGAGGGGTCGTCCTGCGCGCGCCAGGCGTAGCTGGGGGCGAGGACGGCGTCGTAGGCCAGGCGGAAGGCCAACGGGCGGAGAATCCACTGACCAAGGCTGACGCTGACAGCGGTGCCTTGGTCAGTGCCACTCTCGTGCATATACCATGCCATTCCTCCGTTGAGCGAGATGAAAGAGTTCTCCTTGAGGGACAGTTCTTTCTGGGCACCCGCCCCGAAGGCGAGCGTCAACGCGAGCAATGACAGAAGCAGTTTTCTCATGACAGGGTGTTTTATGCTTTGGCGCGCTCGGCGAACTCCTTGGCGGAGACTTTCTCCACCGTGGGCTTGGCCTGCTCCTTGAAGATGCGGGCCAGGTTCTCGGCGTAGATGCGGTCGACGAGCTGACCGACGTTCTGGCGGTCGGCGGCGATGGTGCGGGCGGCCTTCTCGAGGCGCTCCTCGGTCTGCTCCTTGGTCTCGCCCTCTTCCTTCTTGTCGTTGCGGCGGAGGATGTCCTTGATGTAGTCGACAATCTGGTTGCTGGTGGGTTCGACGGGCTGAATCTCCTCGAGCTTGGCCTGGATGAGTTCCCACTTGAGCGAGGGGAGGTACTGGTCGTTCCAGTTGGCCTCGATGCTTTCGGGGGTCATGTCTTTCTCGCCGCGCGAGGCGAACCAGCGCTTGAGGAAGGCCTCGGGGAGGGGGGCGGAGAAGCTGTCGATGAGGGCCTTGCGGACCTGGTTGACGTAGAGGTAGTCGCTCTGCTCGTTGTTGGCTTTCTCGATTTCAGCCTGGATGGCCTTGCGGAAGGCGTCGGCGTCCTTGAGCTTCTGGTCGGGGAAGACGAGCTTGTAGAGTTCGGCGCCCATCTTGTGGGGGACGATGCGCGAGACACCGCTGAGGGTGAGTTCGACGTCGGACTTGAACTTCTTGGCGGCGGCGGCATCGATGCGGAGGGCTTTCTCGATGTCGGCGGCGGAGAAGGCTTTGCCCATGTTGAAGACGATTTTCTCCTCGGCTTTCTTGCCTTCGAAGAGGGGGAGTAGCTCCTCGTCCTTGAGGTCCTGGAGGTTGAGGGAGACGAAGGTGTCGACACCGCCCTCTTTCGGGGCGCCATTCTTGTCGACTTCGACGAGTTTGCCGTAGATATAGTCGCCGGCGCCGACGGCCTCGGGGGTCTCGAACTTGCCGTAGCGGTTCTGGACGTTGGTGACCTCGGCCTCGACATCCTTGGCGGTGACCTTGACCTGGTTATAGGTGACGTTGATGTTGCTCCAGTCGATGCTGAACTCGGGGGCGACGGCTATGTCGAAGTAGAAGGTGAAGTCCTTCTGCTTGCCGAAGTCGACCTCGCCGGTGCGCTCGTCGTTGGACATGGGCATGCCGAGGATGTGGAGCTTCTCATCGTCGATATACTTGAAGAGGCTGGTGTTGAGCATGTTCTGTACGGCGTCGCCGACGATGGCGGACTTGTACATGCGCTCGATGAGGGCTTTGGGGGCCATGCCTTTGCGGAAGCCGGGGACGGTAGCCTTGTGCTGGTAGTCTTTCAGCTGCTTGTTGGCGTTTTCGATGTAGTCTTTTTCCTCGATATCAACTTTGATACAGAGTTCCAAATCACTTAATTTCTCGCTTGTGATGTTCATCTGATTGTGTATTTTATTGATTATAAGTATCTTTAATGATAAATAATAAAATGCAAAGATACGCAAAAATATTGACACGGCGGACATTTTTTTTCAGTAAAGCGGCAAAATAGGCGCAACTGTTTGGTTTGTAGCACATTATGTCGATGGGGAAAAGACGGTGTTTTTTTTGAAAAAAAGTTGCCGGAGGGGTCAATTTTGCAGTTTTGCAAGCGGCTGATTGCCAGTGTGTTTTATATACCCTCTTCTTCCCCTCTTCGTCTATGGTAGGTATGCCCTGGGTGATGGGGCGGCGAATGGGTGTCGGTTGGGGTAAAAAAAATCCCCGGCCAGGTTGCCGGGGATAGGTCGGTCGGCTGGGCCGAGGCTATTCTATGAACTCGATGCCGACGTCGAGCTCCTTCAGGAGGTGCGCCAAGCCGGTGTTGCTGCCCGAGGGGTTGGTGGAGGCATCGGAGGGCATGCCTTTGTAGATGTGGGTGCGCCGCGAGGCGAAGACCCCGACGCCACCCTTGATGTTGGTGTAGGCGGAGTAGTCCTGGTTGAGGGAGACGCTTTGCGAGGCGGTGGACATGTAGGCATTGAGCTCTTCGGAGCAGCAGGTGAGGTAGATGTCGACGTGGGGGATGTAGCGCTTCGGGCGGGGGTCGTCCTGCAGGTGCAACTTGATGCTAGACAGGACGCTGGAGCGCGTCTGGTACAGGTAGTTGTTTTTCTTTTCGCTGTTGCACTTGATGTCGAGCGGCACGATGGCGCCGTCGATTTCGAAGAAGAAGCGGATGACGGGCTGGTAAAGGCGGGCATTGACCAGGGGTTCCCACTTGAAGAGGCAGCAGAGCTGCCCTGCGTTTGTGGAGCTGAAGTTGAAGTAGCCCAGGGTGTCGCCGCTAAAGATGACGGTGTAGGAGGGTTCGAGGATATGCTGCATGGGGCGGTTGCGCTGGCTGTCCCAGAGTTCCTTGATGAGGGAGACCTGCTGAGAGATGGCCAGGAGCGAGTCGTCGGCCGTGGAGCGGACGCTGATGGCATAGGTGAGGTCCTCCTTGAACCAGCCTTTGGTGGCAGCGCCGTAGATAGGCTGCAGGCCCGAGGCAAAGCTTCCCGTATCGCGCTGGCGCAGTGCATATTCCAGGTCGATGGAATCGACGGCAGCAGAGCCGTTGTAGGCGATGATGGTGACGCGGATGGCGCCCTCGGCATAGTTGATGGAGTCGGCGACCTGGCCGTAGTTGAAGAGGCCGTCGTTGCTGAGGTAGCAGCGTTCGACACGTGCCCATGTGGTGTCATCATCCTGGTCGATAACGCAATAGACTATCGGGACGTTTTTCCACTCGGCGTTGGGCGAGAAATCGACCTCGCAGGAGGCGAAGAGGGCCGAGGCTGCCGTCAGGAGGAGCGCCCAGAGGAGCGGCGTAGGCTTGTGGTTGGTGCTGTGCATATTACCGGTTTGTTAGTTGCTTATTTTTCAATGACTTCTACCTCGTCCATCAGCAGCCAAGGCTTGAGGCCTTTGGCGCGGTGCCAGGCAGGGATGGAAGGTATGGCGTCGGCGACGATGCGGACGAAGGCGGCCGCCGGGCGGTCGGCCGGTATGGAGAGTTCGACCACCTGCGGGGTCTCGGAGGCCTGGTCGGCGGGGTCGAAGGGTAGTTCGACGCGTACGGTATCGCCAAAAGAGGTGCCGTCGGCCGAGAAGGCGAGCGTCACCGAGCGCGGAGCGAAGGCCCAGAGCTGAGGTGCGTGGGCATAGCGCAGGGTAACGGATTCGACATCAATGGGTTTGGCCAGTTTCAAAGTGGTGGTGACGCCCGAGCCGGAGAAGCCTAGCCAGTCGCGTGTCAGGTCGTCGACGCTGCCCCTGATGCCGTCGAAGAGGATGGTGTCGGTGCCGACATTGTACGGGGTATTGGGCTTGCGCGAGAAAGAGGAGGCGACGATGTAGTCGTAGCTGAAGCGGCGCGTGGCGGTGAACGAAGGGGGCACGCCGTCGGCGAAGACGCGGGCCTTGACTATGGTGGTGGTAGTGAGGGTGATAGGCGCGGAGTAGAGTGGCGACGACTCGGAGGGTTCGGTGCCGTCGAGGGTGTAGCGGACGGTCCCTTTCGAGGGGCTGGCGATGCTGACCGTCAGGGGTGCAGAGAAGCGCGAGGCGCTGGCTTGGATGACGGGCGGCTCGAGCATGCTGGCGCGAATGGTGGGGTAGGCCACCGAGACGAAGTCCTGCGGACGCTCGCCGCCCCTTGTCAGCTGGCCGGGATGCTCCTCGCTCACAATCACGGAGCTGGTGTTGAAACGTTCCCTGGCGTAGGGGCGCAGGTGGATGCGGAAGGAGGGCTTGGCGGCAGGGCGCAGGCATGGGGTGACAACCAGCCGTCGGCCGTCGGCATCGAAGCGGAAGAGGGTGTCGGGGACGTCGACGAAGAGTCCGCGGTAGGCATTGTTGTCGAGGGCGCACCAGCGGACGTCCTGGCGGCTGAGGCCTTTGCCGAGGGGCTGGCGGAAGGATCCGACGATGCCGGAATGGCGCGAGGGGAGGCTGACCTGGCGGTCGAGGCCGAACCATGCGATGAGGTCGTTTTCGGCAAAGTGGTGATGCACAGCCACTTCGGGTACGAGGGGTTCGCGGAGGCGCTCGGAAGGCGCCAAGGTGTAGTCGGCCACCACGTCGCCAGTGGCATAGAAAGCGAGGGTCTGGCGGACGTCGCAGACATGTGCTCCGGCGGCGCTGGAGTAGCGGTACATGGCGTCGATGCAGGCCACGCCGGGTTCGGGCTGGTGGGTGCTGAAGGCGACGAGGGTGCGTTGCCAGTCGGTATGTCCCTTGAAGCGTAGGGTGAGCGAGTCGGCCACGAACTCGACCATGCCCGAGGTGAGCCAGAGGAGCGTGGCGTCGGCGCAGTCGATGGCAGCCTCGGAGGAGTGCATGTGGACGCGGTAGCGCGTGTGGCCGTCGACGCTGTCGGTCTGGGCGATGACTATCTTGTCGTCGAGATTGAGCTTGGGCTTGGCGGCAGCCTGGCGGGGCAAGGCGAAGACCTGCGAGCCGACGATGGCGTCGGCGGCTGAGGACGGCACTGCGCGGCGGCTGAGGTCGAAGCGGATGAAGAGTTCCTCGCCGGGGTGGAGGTCGATGGGCGGTATGCCTACCGATACCTTGTCGGCGCCGCCGCCGCTGATGGCGACGGGCAGGTCGCCGGCGGTGATGTTGGGGCGGAGGTTGGTGAAGATGGTGTACTCCAGGCGGTAGGCGCAGAAGTCGGAGAAGTCGTTGCGGTTGAAGACGGTGAACTCGGCATCGTCGAGCGAGAGTTTGGTGAGGGCGATGCCGAAGGGGCTGTAGAGGCCCTTGAGGTCGGAGAGCTTGTCGGCCGAGAGGGGCCATGCGTCGACGAAGCCCCCTTGGAGCTGGTGGCTGTTCTCGGCCAAGGGCCAGAGGTCGCCGAGGTCGGCGAAGTTCTCGGCCGCGACGGAGGCCAGCATGAGGAGAGGCCTGTCGGAGGCTTTAGAGAGTGCCTGCCGCAGTTGGCGTGCCGAGGGCGAGGCGAGGGCTATGAGGTCGGTATTGTCGGAGTAGTCGGCTCCGGCGAAGACGACGGGGCGGTGGGTGTCGAGGGTTTTCAGGCGTTTGTAGGCGGCGGCCATGCAGACGCCGTTGTCGCGGGTGTCGCCGAGCGACCACGCTATTATAGATGTATTATTCTTATATTTACCGTAGAGGTTTCCCACGCGGTGCTCGAATAGGGGGACGAAGTCCTGGTCGGTGGCCACGGCGTGGCGCTGCGAGGAGGAGGGTAGGAGGTTGGCATCGCAGACGACGTAGAGTCCCAGCTCGTCGCAGAGGTCGTAGAAGAAGGGGTCCATCGGAGAGAAGCGGGAGGTGCGTACGGCGTTGATGTTGTTGCGTTTCATGGTGGTGAGGTCCTGCCGGATGCGTTCGCGGCCGGCATAGCCCTCGGTGTGTTCGATGCCGTAGGTGACGCCTTTGAGGGTGACGGGTTTGCCATTGAGGAGGAGGGTGCCGTCGTTCACCTGGACGGTGCGGAAGCCGAAGCGGGCAGCGATGACTTCCTCTTCCTCCATTTTCTCGTTGCGGAGGCGCAGGACGAGGGTGTAGAGTGCCGGCGATTCAGCCGACCAAGGGTCGACGCCGCTCCAGGTGCGGGTGAAGTCGATGGTGGCGTGGGTCGATTTGTCGAAGACCACCCAGCGTCCCATGCGGTCGAACGAGTGGCCTTTGGGGTTCCATATCTCTGCTTCGACGTAGTAGCGGCCTTTCTTTTTGCTGTTGAAGAGCGATATGTCGAGCGAGAGGGTGCCTGCTGCGGCGACTGGGTCGAAGTCGGCCACGGCCCGGAAGTCGTCGATATTTGGGTCGCTCTTGAAGACGAGGTAGGGGTCGCCGTTGAGGCCTGTGTGGAGGTTTTCGGCCTCGAGGAGGGCGTCCTTGGGGTTGCGGAGTGCTTCGATGGCGAGGGTGTTGGCGCGGCCGTAGCGCAGGTGGGCGTCGAGGAGGAACTCGTTCCAGTGGCGCGAGTCGCCGGCCCTGCCGACTTCGGCGTCGTTGAGGATGACACGCACGGCACGTCCGCAGCGTACGTTGAGGTAGACTTTGAATTCGCGCCACACTTTTTCGGCCTCCAGTTGGCGGGTGTAGATGATGGAGCTGTCGGTCTGCCGCTGGCGCCAGGTGCCGGAGAGTTCCATGAAGTAGGGCGACTCGCGGTAGGCCGATTTGAGGATGGCGTCCTCGTCGTCGTAGGGGATGACGTTGGGGCGCGACGGCTGCCAGGCTCCGGAGGGGGCCTGTGCGGTGGCCACTAGCGAGGCGCACACCAACGACAGCAGGAGCAGGCCTTTGCGCATCACGTGTTACCAGTTGCAGAAGTGGACTGCCACGCCGGCGCTGATGAGGTGGAGGGTTGTGGCGTCGGTGTGCATGGGGAGGTTCTCGGCGTCGCTGCGGAGTACCTTGTTGGAGTGAAGCATGCGGTAGCCGGCATGGATGCCGAGTGCGAAGGATCGGGTGATGGCGTAGCGTCCGCCGACTTCGAGGCCGAAGTAGAGGCCGCCTTCGTCGATTTTGACGACGGGTGCTTCGCTTGAGGCGCCGACGGGGATGGAGTAGCCGACCTGTAGTGCGGTGTAGGGGGTGAGGCGGTTGCGGGTGAAGTGGCTACGGAGTTCGGCGAAGATGGGTAGCTGCGTGAAGGCTCCCGAGGGGTCGGCGAGGTAGCTGAAGCCCAAGCCCACGGCGGCTTCCTTGCGGAACTGGAAGCCTCCGGAGAAGGAGGGCATGAACGCTGCGACGGTGTCTTGCGCGCGGTTGAGGTTGAAGGCGTAGCCGAGGTCGCCCACGCAGTAGACGCCGCGCCAGCGGAATTCGATGTGGCGCTGCGCCGCTGCTGTGCCGGCGAGGCACAGCAGGGCAGCAACGACAAGGATGGTCTTTTTCATTATTGGTTCATTTTCTTGAGGTCGGGGCTGACGATGAGGGTGGCCTCGGTGGCAGCCTGGACCTGTTCGACGGTGAACTCGGGGTTGATCTCGGTCAGGACGATGCCCTTGGGGGTGATTTCCATGACGCCCATCTCGGTGATAATCATGTTCACCTGGCCCTTGGCGGTGAGGGGTAGGGTGCACTTCTTGAGGATTTTGGGGTTGCCCTTGGCGGTGTGCTCCATGGCGAGGATGACCTTTTTGGCACCGACGAGGAGGTCCATGGCGCCGCCCATGCCGGGGGTCTTCTTGCCGGGAATCATCCAGTTGGCGAGGTCGCCCTGCTCGTCGACCTGGAGGGCGCCGAGGATGGAGACGTCGACGTGGCCGCCGCGGATGATGCCGAAGGAGGTGGCGCTGTCGAAGGTGCAGGCTCCCGTGGCGGGGGTGACGAAGCCGCCGCCGGCGTTGATGAACCAGGGGTCTTCCTTACCCTGCTCGGGGGTGGGGCCCATGCCAATCATACCGTTCTCGCTCTGGAGCGTGACGTTGACGCCTGCGGGAAGGTAGTCGGGGATGAGGGTGGGGAGACCGATGCCGAGGTTGACGACGTCGCCGTCGTGCAGCTCCTGGGCCGCGCGCTTGGCGATAAAGGGTTTGATCTGTTCTTTGTCCATAATTATGTTACTTTTTAAGTTGATTTTAACACTTTGGGGCGGTGTTCCGCCGGAATTTGGCAGGTATCTGGTAGGTATCTGGTAGGTATCTGGTAGGTGATTAGTTCGACTCTTTCCCATCATTTCCCATCGATGGGAAACGGTGGTTACTTCCAGCCGCGGTTGACCATCTCCTGCGCGATGAAGGAGGCCACGTCGTCGCCGTAGGTGTTGGCGCCGAAGCCGGCGTCGTAGCCCAGCTCCTTGGCCAGCTCGTGGCTGATGCGGGGGCCGCCGCAGATGAGGATGACTTTGTCGCGAAGACCCTCGGCCTCAAGCATTTCGACAAGTTCGGTGAGGTTCTTGATGTGGACGTCCTTCTGGGTGACGGTCTGGCTGACGCAGAGGGCATCGGCCTTGAGCTCGATGGCCTTGGCGATGAAGTCCTCGTTGGGGACCTGCGAGCCGAGGTTGTAGGCCTCGATCATGTCGTAGCGCTCGAGGCCGTAGTGGCCGGCGTAGCCCTTCATGTTCATGATGGCGTCGATGCCGACGGTGTGGGCGTCGGTGCCGGTGGAGGCGCCGACGACGACGAGCTTGCGGCCGATGTTCTCACGGATGTAGTCGTCGCACTCGTGCATGTCCATGGTGGTGCTCTCCACCTTGGGGACGTGGATGTTGGTGTAGTCGACCGTGTGGGTGAGAGAGCCGTAGCAGTTCATGAAGCAGAAGCCTTCGGTGAGTTCCTTCTGGTAGACGACGAGGGGGTTCTCGAAGCCCATCTTCTTGAGGAGTTGCTTGGCGGCTTCTTCGGCCTCGGCGCCGGCGGGGACGGGGAGGGTGAAACTGAGCTGCACCTTGCCGTCGTTCATGGTGTCGCCGTAGGGTTTTATCTTGGTGAGGTCTAGGGTTTTGTCGTAGTCCTTAGCCTCCATGCTATAGAGTCCTTCGCTCATCTTATTTTTTTCCTTTCATTAATTCTACAAACGGGTTGAAGTAGTGCTCGCCCTTGAGGGTGACGCCGTCGAGGCCTTTGCCGCCGTTCTTGGGGCGCTTGACGTTGCCGAAGATACCTTTCTCCAGTGCGGAGAAGAGGCCTTCGTTCTCCATGGTCTCGAGGAGGCGCGTGGCGTTGTGTAGCACTTCCTGCGCGCGGCTCTTGATGATGCCGCCCTCCTTGAACTCGACCTCTTCGCCTATGTCCTTCATATTGTTGAAGATGTACTTGGCGTTCTCGATGGAGAGGTAGCGGTCGGACATGAAGGGGGTGTGGATGGCTTCGGTGGGCATGCCGAGGAGCTGTAGGCCCTGGTGAGTCCACTGGCCGATGACGTTGAAGAGGGCATCCTGGATGTGGCCGCGGAAGATGTTGCCGGTCATGAACTTGGTGGGGGGCATGTACTTGAGCGGAGCCTTGGGGAAAATCTCGCGGATCATCTGAGCCTGAGCGAGTTCGAAGAGGAAGCCGTTGGTGAGCTCGGGGTCCATCTCGAAGGCGTGGCCGAGGCCCATCTGCTCTTCGGGCAGGCCGGCCATGAGGGCGAGCTGCTCGTTGATGAGGTCGGAGGCCAGCACAGTGTGGGCCTCGTCGTAGGCGTCGGCGGTGGTGAGGTAGTTGTCCTCGCCGGTGTTGATGATGACGCCCGCGAAGCCGTTGATGATGCGGCTGAAGTACTGGTCGATGAGCGTGCGCTGCATGTTGATGTCGCGGAAGAGGATGCCGTAGAGGGCGTCGTTGAGCATGACGTCGAGGCCCTCGAGGGCGCCCATGGCTGCTATTTCGGGCATGCAGAGGCCGGAGCAGTAGTTGCAGAGGCGGATGTAGCGGCCCACCTCTTCGCCCACCTCGTCGAGGGCCTTGCGCATGATGCGGAAGTTCTCCTGGGTGGCGAAGGTGCCTCCGAAGCCTTCGGTGGTGGCGCCGTAGGGCACATAGTCGAGCAGCGACTGGCCGGTGGTGCGGATCACGGCGATGATGTCGGCACCCTGGCGCGCGCCGGCCTGGGCCTGGACGACGTCCTCGTAGATGTTGCCGGTGGCGACGATGATGTACAGGTAGGGTTTGGAACCCTCGCCGATGGTCTCGATGTACTTCTCGCGGCGCAGGCGGTTGCTGCGCACCTTGGTGACGGTGGCCTCGATTACGGGAGCGAGGACCTTGTCAATCTCGGCCTTGGTGTGGATGGGGAGTTGGGTGATGTCGAGCTTGCCGGCGGCGATGGCCTCGGCAATCTGCTGAGGCGACTGGCCGGTCTCGGCCATCGCGTTGCCGACATAGAACATCGCGCCCTGACCGAGGGCGCCTTTGCTCTTGAGTTCGTCGACCACGACATTGGGCATGGGTACCTCGTTCTCGTCGACCCCGTCGATGCCGAGGAAGCGGCAGAGGGTGCGCTCTACAGCAACGGTGGTGTAATCTTCGACGAAATCCTGCACCTGTCCGGCAATGCGGCGAGCCACGTCGCGCGCATGCTCAACCTCTACAAAATCAAGTCCTACTTTACTTTTTTGCATTGTTGTATTTATTGTTCGTTTATTGTTTTAGTCTTTCAATTCGAACTGCAAAAATACAACTTTTTTCCGAAATGTAAATATAAATATAATAAAATATTTTCCACAAAATTGCAAATCGCTGATAATCAGCGGTTCGGAGCTACTTCGTTTCTGCCGTTTTTTCCGCTGCCTTCTTCTTGGGCTTGGGCATCCGGATGTCGGAGAGGGAATGGTTGCGGTGGAAGCGGTTGAAGTCGACGTAGCCGCGGATGCCGTTGAGGTGCCCCGTCTCGGTGTACTGCCAGAGGGTGAAACGGGTGGTGGGGTGGCGGCGGTAGTTGGCTATAAAGATGTGATACTTAGCATATTTTTTGCCACGGAAGTGGGTCTTGAAGAGTTTCTCGGAGGTGTAGATCATGGGCTTGACGCCATACTCGGCCTCCATAAGCTCGAGGAGCTTGTCGACGCGGGCCATGTTGAGGCGCCCGGAGTGGTGCCCCTCGATGTCGAGCACGGGGATAAGGTCCTGCTCGCTCTTCTTGACCATCTTCTTGAAGTTGGCAAACTGCTGATAGGCAGTTGTCTTGCTGCTATAGAGGTGGTAGCTGCCGACGAGCAGGCCGGCCTTCTTGGCCTTGGCGATGTTGGTCTTGTAGCGAGGGTCCTGGATAGAGGTGCCTTCGGTGGCCTTGATGTAGACGAACTTGACGGTGGAGTCCTTGGCGACTTTGGTCCAGTTGATTTCGCCTTGGAACCTGGAGACGTCGATGCCGCGGGTGCGCACCTGGCCCTGCGCTCCCATCGGGAAGCACAGGACCAGCAGCGCGAACACCAGCAGGCTACATCTGAATCTCATCGCCATTGGCATGGAAGAATTTGAACTCCAGAAGACCGAACTGCGCCGACGGCTGTATGTCGATACGTGCGCGATACGTGCGCTGCCACTGCCACCGCAGGCTGCGGAACCACCCTTTGGTGAGGTAGGCCTGGATATAGGGGTGGGTGACGATGGAGATGCGCTTCTCGTTGGCGGCGGTGAGTATGTACTTGAGGCTGGACTCGATTTCGTCGACGACGACGAGGCTTTGCTTGATGTGGCCGGTGCCGTCGCAGAAGGGGCACTTCTCCTGCACGTCGACCTCGAGGCTGGGACGGACGCGCTGGCGCGTAATCTGCATGAGGCCGAACTTGCTGAGCGGCAGGATGGTATGGCGTGCCTTGTCGGCCTTCATGGCCTCGGTCATGACGTCGAAGAGCTTCTTGCGGTTCTCGGCCTTGTTCATGTCGATGAAGTCGACGATGACGATGCCGCCCATGTCGCGCAGACGGAGCTGGCGGGCGATCTCTTGGGCGGACTCGATGTTGACCTGCAAGGCGGTGTCCTCCTGGCTGTTGCCGGCCTTGATGTGGTTGCCACTGTTGACGTCGATGACGTGCATGGCCTCGGTGTGCTCGATGTAGAGGTAGACACCGGAGCGGATGGTGACGATGCGGCCGAACATGCGCCGTATATCGCGCTGGACGCCAAACTGTTCGAAGATGGGCGTCTCCATCTTGTAGTGCTTGACGATATCCTCCTTGTCGGGGACGGTGGACTTGACGAAGGCCTTGACCTCCTCGTAGAGCTGCGCATTGTCGACGTAGATGGCGTTGAAGTCGTCGGTGATAAGGTCGCGGAGGAGCGCGGTGGTGGTGTCGAGTTCGGCGTGCACCTTGGTCGGGGCGTTGACCCTCTTGAGTTTCTCGGTCATCTGCGCCCAGCAGTCGAGGAGGTGGTGCAGGTCGGCGTCGAGTTCGGCGACGGTGCGGCCTTCGGCGACGGTGCGCACTATGACGCCGAAATTCTGCGGGCGTATGCTCTGCAGCAGGCGGCGCAAGCGGTTGCGCTCCTCGTTGCCCTTGATTTTCTGCGAGATGGATATCTTGTTGCAGAAGGGGGTGAGCACGAGGTAGCGGCCGGCGATGGATATGTCGCCCGTGAGCTTGGGACCCTTGGTTGAGATGGGCTCTTTGGTGACCTGTACCAGAACGGGCTGGCCGACCTTGAGGACGTCGGAGAAGTTTCCGACCTTCTCGAGGATGGGTTCTACTTTGAAGTTGGCGAGGGTCTTGGCACTGGCGTCGCCGTTCATGGCGAGGCGGAGGTATTTGTCGACAGACAGGTAGTCGGGGCCGAGGTCGAGGTAGTGCATGAATCCCTCCTTGTCGCCACCGACATCGACGAAAGCGGCATTGAGGCCTTGCATGATCTTGCGCACCTTGCCGAAGTAGATGTCGCCCACGGCATACTGGCCAGAGGGGCTCTCCTTGTGCAACTCGGCAAGGCGGCCCTCTTCGGTGAGGGCAATCTGCACGCCTTCGGCGCCTGATGATATGATGAGTTCTTTGTTCACTCTTGAAATGTTATATCGGAGTTAAAAAATAAAACAAATTACATACCACCCGAAAAAAGGGGCAGTGTGTAATTTGTTTTAGTCTTTTTAGTATAAACTCAGGCGGCTGAGCGCCAGGGCTTATTTCTTTTTGTGTCTGTTCTTGCGCAGGCGTTTTTTACGCTTGTGAGTAGACATCTTGTGGCGTTTGTGCTTTTTTCCGTTAGGCATTGTTCTTATTTTTTAGCTTATTTTACTTTCTTTTTGACATCCTGCATGAAGGTCTTGGCGGGCTTGAAAGCGGGGATGTTGTGAGCAGGAATGATGATGGTGGTATTCTTGCTGATATTGCGGCCGGTCTTCTCGGCGCGCTTCTTGACGATAAAGCTGCCAAAGCCACGGAGATAGACGTTTTCGCCCTCGGCGAGGCTCTCTTTGATGACGGTCATGAACTCTTCGACGGTCGCCTGGATGGCCACTTTCTCGATTCCGGTTTTCTGTGCTATTTCAGCAACGATTTCTGCCTTTGTCATTTTCTGTATGATTTTATAATTGTTAATTACTATGTTTTGCTAACTGTTTATCAATCAAAAACGGAGTGCAAAAATAATACTTTTTTTTCACACAGCGCACATTTTTTTTATTTTTTTCTTTTCAAATGAGCTGACTTTCCTCGTAATGCATTTGTAATCAATGCTATGTGATGAGAAAAATATTTTGGGGCGCCAGCGGTGCTTCGGGGGTGGGAGAGGGGCTTTTCGGGGTGTTTTATCGGCTAATTTTTAGATTTTTACCAAATGAAACGTACATGACCGCTATCGCCGCTACGGTGCATCCGAGGGTGACGGGCCAGGCCAGCGCCAACGGGGCCTCGGGGTCCATGTCGACCACGCCACGCGAGATGAGCCAGGTGAGCACGACGGCGACTGCGTTGTTGAAGAAGTGGGCTACCATGTTGGGAACGATTGAGTTGGACCCGAGGTAGAGGTAGCCGAGGACGGCCCCCATGAGGAATCGGGGGAGGAACGCGAAGACCTCGCCGTGGAAGAGGCTGAAGACGGCGGCGGTGACCCAGACGGCCACGTGGGGGTTCTTGACCCAGCGCAGCATAAGGTTCTGCATGCCGGCGCGGAAGAACACCTCCTCGCAGACCGCCGGTATGATGGCGACGACCAGCAGGCTGACCACGAGATGGACGACGCTGTCGCCCATGAGTATCTGGTCCAGAAGAGCCTGGCTTTCTTCGCCGATGCGGCGGAGCAGCTCCTCGAGGGGGGCGAGGGCTTCGCCGAAGTGTATGTTGTCGTTCCAGACCACAGTCCATTCCATCAGCGGCGTGAAGAGCACCCACGCGGCTATGCCGGCGAGGGAGAGGCGCCACTTGGAGGCGGCGAAGTCGGCGCGGAGGAACTCGCGGGGCTCGTCGCGGTGGTAGAGCCAGACGATGAAGACCACGGGCGCCACGAACGACAGCACCTGCGTCAAGACCTGGGCGACGCAGAATACCGGCAGCGACTTGATGTCGAGGCCGAAGACCCCCGCAATGATCATCAGTATGGTGCTGAGCGCCAGCATGCCGAAGGATACGGAGAACATCATGAGGAGTTGAAGGAGGGGGTGTGTCGTCTTTTGCATATACATTATATATTATAAGGGGCGACGGCGAACTTCTGCAAGTCCGCCGTCGGCTGATTCTTGTGACCCCGGCGGGATTCAAACCCACGACTTTCGGAACCGGAATCCGACGTTCTATTCAGCTGAACTACGGGGCCAAAAACAGAACAATAACTGCATTTCGGGAATAATATTGTGCCTCTTGGCAAAAAAAGTTTGATTTTGTTGTACGATGCTGATTGGCAATATGTTGTGTGAATGAAAATTTTTTGCGAAGAAATCGTAAAAAAACCGTTTTTTTGCACCTTCATACATGGTTGATTTACAGCATCTTGACCCCACCCTCTTCTTCCTTGGTTCGTCTATGGTAGGGGTAGGGTAGGGGGACGGGATTTCTGTGTTTCAAAAAAAGGTCGTATCTTTGCAATGCAAAACCACACCCCGAAGGGGTGCAAAAACAGAATTAACTAATTAAAAAACAGTGAATTTATGAACAACCATATAGTCATCATGGCCGGTGGCATAGGCAGCCGTTTCTGGCCGCTGAGCACGCCGGAGTTCCCGAAGCAGTTTATCGACATCCTGGGCTGCGGCCGCACGCTGATACAGCTGACCGTGGACCGTTTCAAAGGCATCTGCCCGATGGCGAATTTCTGGGTGGTGACAAATGCCGCCTATGTGGACATCGTGCGCAAGCAGCTGCCGGATATCCCTGAGAGCCACATACTTGCCGAGCCTGCGGCGCGCAACACGGCGCCGTGCATCGCCTGGGCCTGCTGGCGCATCAAGCAGGAGGACGCTTCGGCCAACGTGGTGGTGACGCCTGCCGACGCGGTGGTGATGAACCCCGAGGAGTTCCGCCGCGTGATAGGCAACGCGCTGAATTTCACCGCCTCGAGCGATGCCATTGTCACCATCGGTATCCGTCCGTCGCGTCCCGAGACGGGCTACGGATACGTGGAGGCCGGCGCCGAGGTGCAGGGCGAGATATGCAGCGTGAAGGCCTTCAAGGAGAAGCCCGCGCGCGAGGTGGCCGAGCAATATGTGCAGGCGGGCAACTACCTGTGGAACGCCGGCATCTTTGTCTGGAATGTCAACACAATTACCTCAGCCATAAGTACCTACAAGCCAAATATCGCTGCCGACATGGAGCGCATGCGCACCGCTGCCGACGTGCAGGAGGTCTTCCCTCAGTGCGAGAAGATATCCATCGATTATGCCGTCATGGAGCCTGCCGCCGCCGACGGCAAGGTGTACACGCACCCCGCCGACTTCGGCTGGAGCGACCTGGGCAACTGGGCGTCGCTGCACGACAAGCTGCAGAAGGATGCCGACGGCAACGCCGCCGTGGGCGAGGTGAGCCTCTTCGAGTGCCACAACTGCGTGGTCCATGCCGAGGATGCCAAGCGCGTGGTGCTGCAGGGGCTGGACGACTATATAGTCTCGGAGAAGGGTGGCCGCATCCTCGTCTGCCGCCGCAGCGAGGAGCAGCGCATCAAGGAATTCAGCGCTTAGACTTGCAGGTGCAGTTGGCGCAGCGGCCCGTCTTGGGGTCGGCGTTGGCACAGGGGCGCTTGAACTCCTTCTCCTTGTGCATGAGCATCTTGACCCCAAGGCCCGCCACCATCAGCGCCACGACGCCGACCGCTATAGCCAGTACGATGAGTATTGTTTTCATTCCGGTTGTCCTGTTATGAAAAAAGCCGCAAATCTGCGGCTTCTTCTTTTTTGCTCCCCCTGCTGGACTTGAACCAGCGACCCTCTGATTAACAGTCAGATGCTCTAACCAACTGAGCTAAGGAGGAATAATTGGGCTGCGATTCAGGTTCGCAAACCGATTTCCTTAGGAATCTCTTCTTTCGAAATCGGGTGCAAAAATACTAACATTTCGGATACTGACCAAATTTTTTTTAAAATATTTTGCATCGTGATGTGCAAATTGTTGTTTTTGTGAGAGATGTGAGGTGAAATATTTTTCTGTCCGGCAGCTGCGAAGGGCTTCAATCCGAGGCTGTAGGTCCGTGCTGCGGCCATTTTTGGGCTCTGGCCGGATGCCGTTTTCGCTAGATGATGTTTTCTGGTTGAAAATCAGTGATATCGGAGGTATTATATGCGCTCCAGCAGAAAGCTTACGGGGCGGAAGCCATCGTTGCAGCTGATCATGGCGCTGAAGGGGTTGCGCATCCAGCCGTCGAAGAAATTGCCGCGCCCCGCGGCCAGCTCCTCGACAAACCAGCTCATGCTCTCCCACGCGCTGTCGCACATGCCCTCGGGCATAGCGCCTCCGCGCGACACCCATTGCTGTCCCACCTGCACATCGCACGTGTGCTCGATGGGGTTCTCGTACATGGCCTGCAGGTCGCTGTAGTCGGCCTTGCGTATGGCGGTGATTCTGACATCGTACATTGCGTCCATCATCTGTTTTGCCGAATAACGGAATTTTCCGGTTTTTAGTATCTGCCCTGTCCTGCACGGGCAAAATATTCGCGTGCGCGGTACAATAAATAAGACGAAGCTGCGTTAACAAGTGTAGAAAATGACCAAACACGCCTGGAATTTATGACTGACCTGCACGATAACATACTGATAGCCGACAGTTTGGAGGAAACGCCGCTGCGCCAGCGGCAGGGGTACGTGACCCACGCGCTCTGCCGCAGAGGCAGCTGCGCGTTCAAACTGGGCGTGGAGCGTCACAGCGTCGCCAGTGGCGACTGCCTCATCATACCGCTGCAGAGCATCTGCCTGAGCGAGTTGCAGGAGAGCCCCGACCTCAAGCTGGAGGTCATCTACGTCGCCGCCACGTTCGTCGAGAACTGCACGCCGCAGAGCAATTACGGCATGCGCGGCCACCTGGCTCTCTTCGAGGACCCGGTGATGCACCTCACCCCCGAGCAGCAGGAGGTCTGCGCCCTCAACTTCGACTATATACGCCGCCGCCTGGCCTTGCCGCACCACCACTTCCACCGCGACGCGATGATGAATGCGGTGCAGTGTATGATTATTGATTTCTTCGACTTCCACGTCTCCCTCTACGGCAACCCCCAGGTTTCCAACCAGCAGGCGTTGCTGATGCAGCATTTCCTGGCAATGCTCGACCGCGGCGACTTCCGCCAGCACCGCCAGGTGGCGCACTATGCCGACGAGCTTTGCGTGACGCCGAAGTACCTCTCTGAGGTCTGCCACAAGACGAGCGGCCAGTCGGCGCTCTACTGGATTACGCGCTACACGGCACGCGAACTGGGCCAGCTGCTCCACAACCGCGAGCTGACGCTGGAGGAGATAAGCGACCTTATGGGTTTCTCCAGTGTGAACTACCTTGTCCGCTACGTGCAGAAAAACCTCGGTATGCCTCCCAGCGCGCTGCGCGAATAGTTGCTGGCCGAGAGCCGAAAACGGGGTGTGGAGGACGGGCAACGGAGAGCGGAGGACGGAGAGCGGAGGGGCTGTCAAATGTTAAATATTTGTTAAATTGTGCCAGGAGTATGGCGGTTTTGTGGTATTGCTTACCCAAAGGTAAGTGGCTTTCCCGCGGGTACCTTCTTGCGGGGTTTGCGAAAGTGTTGTACTTTTGCAGCCGAAAACAAACAAATAAACCTTTTATAACAATGAGAACAATCGAAACCATCAAGAGCGGCCGCAACTACGCTGCCGTCAGCGTCGGAAACATCAACCAGATCATCGAGCACGAGCTGCCGATGGGTCCCAACGTCATCAAGGGCAAGGTCTTTGTGGGCCAGGCCGTGGGCGCCACGGGCAGCGAGCTGTCGTTCCAGACCCTCGTCCCCGGTCAGGACAGCGGCTTCCTCCACACCCACAAGACCCACGAGGAGCTCTACATCATCCTCCGCGGAGAGGGCACCTACCAGGTCGACGGCGAGCAGTTCCCCGTCGGCGAAGGCACCATCGTCCGCGTGAGCCCCGACGGCCGCCGCGCCCTGAAGAACACCGGAAGCGAGAACCTGACGATGCTCTGCATCCAGTACCGCGCCGACAACTTCACCGAGGCCGACAGCCCCATGACCGACGGCAACATCCTCAGCGACCCGCTGAATTGGTAGTAATTTAAAATCAAAAAGAAATGAAAAAGTCAATCATCCTGATGGCTGCAGCCGCCATCCTTGCCGTAGGCTGCAAAAGCAACAACGAGAACAGCAATCAAAACGACACGACAATGACTGCACAGAAAGAATCCGTTGGCCAGTTCCAAGCCTACCAGCTTGACGGATTCAAGCTGCACGTCTACAACTCGAACGACGTGATGTTCGACGCCAGCTACATCATCGAGGGCCAGGACGGCCTCGTGGTGATGGAGTATCCCCTCTTCAAGGTGAATGCCGCCGAATTTGCCGAATACATCAAGGCTCTCGGCAAGCCCGTGGTGACCGACATCACCGACTACCATCTGGGCGGCAGCGACCAACTGCCCATCGTGATGCCCGAGGGTATGCCCAAGTTCATCGAAGGCCCCGTCTACGGCGGTATGATGAAAGGTTTCGCCGAGCAGTTTGGCGAGACGATGGTCGACCTGCCCACGCAACAGGCCACCGAGGTGCCCTTCGGCAGCACTCAGCAGTATGCCGGTGTCGACTTCCGCTTCGATCGCGGTGCCGCCAGCGACTTCCCCGGTTCTATGATTCTCATCGGCAACCAGGTGTGCTACACCCACTGGGCTCCCTATCAGATGCACATGAGCCCCCTGCAGCTGGGCAGCAAAGAGGCTATCGACGCCGAGTTGGTAGCCACCAAGGCTGAGTTGGCCACGGGTGCCAAATACTTCATCGGCGGTCACGGCGGTCTGGTCGAGAAGCCTGCTGTCGAAGCCCGTATTGCCTACTTGGAATGCCTGAAGAAACTCCGTGCCGAGAAGAAGGACGCCAACGCTTTTGCCGAAGCCCTCAAGGCCGCCTATCCCGACATGCCGGGCGACATCGCCCCGCTGGCTGAAGCACTCTACAAATAAAAAAACTTTCTTCATCATTTTAACAGACAGGCAGGCCCCCAAAAAACCTGCCTGTTTTCAAAAAAAGTCGTATCTTTGCATCGTCATATCAACTTATCAACATATCAACAACTGATGTCCAAAGATTTCATACAAGACCCCATCTTCCCGGAGTGCCCCATCCGCAACGTGCTTGTGCGCCTCAGCGGCAAGTGGGCCCTGGCGGTGCTCTACACACTCAACGGCAGCGCCGCCCCCATGCGTTTCCGCGACCTGGCGGAGAAGAACCCCGACTGCTCGCAGAAGGTGCTCACCAGCACCCTGCGTGGCCTCGAGGCCGACGGGCTCATCAGCCGCAAGGTCTATCCCGAGGTTCCGCCACGCGTGGAGTATGCGCTCACCGACCGCGGCCGCAGCTTCATGCCCGTCATGCAGCAGCTCATGGATTGGGCCTACAACAACCTGCACGACATCGTAACCGACCGCGAAAGATACTATGGACAGGATTGAGAATATAGACTTCTGCATCCGCTACCTGCTGGAAATTGAAAATTCAAAATTGGAAATTGAAACGGGTATCCCCAACGACCTGCAAGGGAAACAGCGCCTGCTGAGGGCGCTGATGAACATCTGGGAACCGCAGCCGCTGAACGAGGCGTTTCTCCGTGCGCAGGACGCCGAGTTGCAGGCGCAGCTGCAGGACAAGGGAGTAGTGGAAATTGAAAATTCGAAATTGAAGATTGAAATTTGGCAGGGCGATATCACGCGCCTCAAGGTGGATGCCATCGTCAACGCCGCTAACAGCCGTGGCCTCGGTTGCTGGCACCCCCTGCATGCCTGCATCGACAATGCCATTCATTCGGCCGCAGGCCTGCAGCTGCGCCAAGAGTGCAACCGCATTCTGCAAGGGCAGACCGTTGCTACCGGTGGCGCCATCATCACCCCGGCCTACAACCTGCCCTGCCGCCATGTGCTCCACACCGTAGGGCCTATCATCCCCAATGGTGTGCCCACCCGCGAGCAGGAAGAACAGCTGGCCAACTGCTACCGCAACTGCCTCGACCTTGCCGAGGCTAACGGATGCCGCAGCATCGCCTTCTGCTGCATCTCCACGGGCGAGTTCCACTTCCCCAACCGCCGCGCTGCCGAGATAGCTGTCAAGACAGTTAAGGACTGCACCACCACTTACGCATTAACACACTCACACAATAACGCACTCACTGTGGTTTTCAACGTTTTCAAGGACATCGACTATGACATCTACCGCGAACTTCTCGCAAAGAATTGACAGCCTACGCAAGCTGATTGCCGAGGTTGACGCCATCATCATCGGTGCCGGCAGCGGACTGAGCACCGCAGCCGGACTCGACTATGCCGGCGACGACTTCCGCCGCGAATTCGCACCCTGGATTGAACGCTACGGTATCACCGACCTCTACACCTCCTCCTTCTATCCTTTTGAGACCGAAGAGGAGCGTTGGGCCTACTGGGCACGGCACATCTGGTTCTCGCGCTTCCGCACCGGTGGCACGGAGCTCTACCGCAGGCTGCTGACGCTTGTAGGCGGGAAAGATTGGTTTGTGGTCACCACCAACACCGACGGCCAGTTCGAGCAGAGCGGCTTCGCACGCGACCGCATCTTCGCCACGCAGGGCGACTATGCCTACCTGCAGAGCCGCAGCGGCGAGGACAAGGATCTTATATACTGCAAGGACTGGGTCTTCCGCGCGATGGCCGCCACCGAAGACTGCCGCATACCTGCCAGCCTCGTGCCGCGCCATCCGCGTACCGGCGAGCTGCTCTCGCCCAACCTGCGTTGCGACGACACCTTCGTCGAGGACAACCGCTGGCATCGCCAGGCCGAACGCTACCACGACTTCGTGCGCGACCATTATCAAGGACGCCTGCTCCTGCTGGAATTCGGCATCGGATTCAACACCCCGGCCATCATCCGTTTCCCCTTCGAGCACATGGCCCTCAACTTCCCGCAGACGGCCCTCGTGCGCTTCAACCGCGACAATCCTGGCACCTACCTCGAAGGCTTGCCACGTTTCATCGCGTTTGCCGAGGATATAGCAGCCGTCATCCGGCAATTGTAACCTCCGCCGCCCACTGGGCGCAAAATGTGAACAAACTACGGAAATCTGTTTTCCTCTGGTTTGTACTTTTTTGTGTACTTTTGCAAAATCATTTTTAACGACAGAACATGAACATCAAGTCCCTCCTGCTGGCCGCAGTGGCCACCCTCGGAATTGTCTCGTGCAACGGACAGGCCGTCAAACAGAATACCACAGTGAAGCAATCAAACAATCAGGAAATGAATAAGATAGTTATCTTCTTCTCGCACGCTGGCGACAACTACAGTGTGGGCAACATCGAGGTGGGTAACACCAAGATTGTAGCCGACTACATCAGCGAATTTACGGGTGCCGACCAGTACGAAATCGTCACCCACAAGTACGACGGTATGGCCTATATGCCGCTCATCGAGCTGGCCAAGAACGAGGCCGCCGACGGCGAGCTGCCGCCCTACGAGGGCGAGGCTCCGGACCTCAGCCAGTACGACACCGTGTTTATCGGCGGTCCCGTCTGGTGGGGCACCTACCCTCAGGTCATGTTCACCCTCTTCCGCGACATCAACCTCGACGGCAAGACGGTCATCCCCTTCACCACCCACGAAGGAAGCGGCCTGGCCAACTGCGTCAGCGACGTGAAGAAAGCCTTCCCGAAGGCAAAAGTCACCGCCGGCTGGAGCATCTACGGCCACGAAGTGCAGGCCGATCGCGACCGCAGTGGAGCGAACGGCGCCTCTGGCAGCGGCAAAGCCAAAGTGGAGAAATGGATTAAGGGATTATAATATCAAACAGAATGAAGAAGATACTGATTGTCTGCGCCACGCTTTTGCTGGCAGCCTGTGCGCAAAGACAACAAACAGAAACAACCGATATGAAACAACAACTGGTACTGACGCAGGAGTGGGACAAAGTGTTCCCTCTGAGCGACAAAGTGGAACACCGCAAGGTGACGTTCGAAACACAGTATGGCCTGACGCTGGCCGCAGACCTCTATACCCCCAAGAATGCTGAGGGTAAGCTTGCGGCCATCGCCGTCAGCGGTCCCTTCGGAGCCGTCAAGGAGCAGAGCAGTGGCCTCTACGCCATGCGGATGGCCGAGCGCGGATTCGTGGCGCTGGCCTTCGACCCCTCCTATACCGGCGAGAGCAGCGGCGAACCCCGCCGCACGGCATCGCCCGACATCAACACCGAGGACTTTATGGCCGCCGTCGACTGCCTGTCGCAGCTGGACAATGTCGACCCCGAGCGCATCGGCATCATCGGCATCTGCGGCTGGGGCGGCATTGCCCTCAACGCTGCCGCTTCCGACCCGCGCATCAAGGCCACCGTGGCCAGCACCATGTACGACATGACCCGCGTCAGCGGCAACGGCTACTTCGACAGCGAGGACAAAGAGGAGTCGCGCCACGCCGCCCGCGAGGCAATGGGCCGCCAGCGCCTCGCCGACCCCATGGCCATGGCCGGTGGCGTCGTCGACCCGCTGCCCGAGGATGCTCCGCAGTTCGTCAAGGACTACCACGCCTACTATAAGACCCCTCGCGGCTACCACGTCCGCAGCGGCAACAGCAACGACGGCTGGCGCACCATCGGCACCCAGGCCTATGCCAATAGCCGCTTCCTCTATTATATCAATGAGATCCGCTCCGCCGTCCTCGTCATGCACGGCGAGAAGGCCCACAGCCGCTACTTCGGCGAAGCTGCCTACCATTATATGGTCGAAGGTAAAGCTGACGGCTACAACTTTGTTGGCAAGCCCAATCCCAACCCCGAGAACAAGCAGCTGCTCATCGTCCCCGGCGCCACCCATTGCGACCTCTACGATGGCGGCACGGAGGGCTACATACCCTGGGACACGCTGGCCGATTTCTTCACAAAGAACCTATAGTTGTCTAACTTTTTATTCTCTCGCAACTTGAACCTGACAGCCAATTCGATGTCCGGATTGAGAATACGATTCTTCGAGGGAGCGACCGTTGCACATTCAGAATAATGAGACGAAAAAAACACTTTATGACTAAGTTTCAAAACAGGCCTAACCCCAATGATGCTTCCCCAAATCCCAATCTCCCGCGCATCTGCTTCATCAAGAATGTGGTGAAGAACCCTCGTATCATCATCGGCGACTATACCTACTACGATGATGTGGATGGTGCCGAACAGTTTGAGAAGCATGTCACCCATTTCTACGACTTCATTGGCGACCGGCTGATTATCGGCAAGTTCTGTGCCATTGCCAAAGGGATTGAGTTTGTGATGAATGGTGCCAATCACCGCATGGACGGCGTGACCACCTATCCGTTCTATATCATGGGTGGCGACTGGGGCAGCGACTTCGCTCCCGTGAAAGACGAATTGCCTCTGAAGGGCGACACCGTTGTGGGCAATGATGTTTGGATTGGCCAAAATGTAACCATCATGCCGGGCGTCCATATCGGCGACGGGGCCATCATCGGGGCCAACTCGGTAGTGGCCTCCGACATTCCTTCCTATGCTATTGCTGTTGGCAACCCCTGCCGGGTGGTCAAAATGCGTTTTGACGACGAGTTCATCGCCTATCTGTTGAAGTTGAAATGGTGGGATTGGGACATAGAGAAGATTGAGGCCAATTTCGAGGCCCTGTCAAGTAATGATTTGTCATTAATCAAAAAGATAAAAATATGAAGAAAGTAGTCGTTATATCAACCAGTCTCCGTCCCGGCTCGAACAGCCACGCTTTGGCGGAGCAGTTTGCCCGCGGTGCGGAAGCCGCCGGGCACCAGGTGGAACTCGTCACGCTGCGCGGCAAGGAAATCCGCTTCTGCGTGGGCTGCCTCTCCTGTCAGCAGACGGGAGCCTGCATCTTCAAGGACGATGTGCCCGCCATCATGGAGAGCGTCCTCAATGCCGACGTGGTCTGCTGGGCCACGCCCATCTACTACTACGAGATGAGCGGCCAGATGAAGACCCTCATCGACCGCATGAACGCCATGTATCCCAAGGACTACTGTTTTCGCGACATCTATCTCCTCACCACCGCCGCCGAGGACGAGCCCTTCGTCCCCCAGCGTGCCGAAAGCGGCCTGCAGGGCTGGATCGACTGCTACGGCAAATGCAGCCTCAAAGGCCACCTCTTCTGCGGCGGCGTGGGCGGCCCCAACGAGATCGCCGGCAACGCCAAGCTCCAGGAAGCATACACGATGGGTAAAAACATTTAAGTCATGAAAAGAATCTGTACTTTTCTGATGGTTGCGCTGGCTACGGCGGCGATGGTCGCCTGCGGCGGCAAGAGCAATGATACAAACAAAGACATGAATACACTCAGCTTTGACGACTTGCAGGCGACATACATGTCGCAGATAGCCTGCAATGCGGCACGCGGCGACCAGTCGAAACTCGGCGTCGCCATGGGTTACGGCTTGCGTGCCGGCCTCACCGCAAACCAAATCAAGGAAGCCCTCTCGCAGCTCTATGCCTACATGGGCTTCCCCCGTTCGCTCAACGCGCTGGGAACGTTGCAGAAGGTGATGAAAACGTTCGACGACGAGGGCGCCCCTTACGAACTCGGCCCCGAGGCGTCGCCGATGCCTGCGGGCTACGACGCCCTGAAGCAGGGCACGGAGGTGCAGACCAAACTCAGCGGTCAGCCTTTCAACTATGCGTTCTGCCCTGCCGAGGACTATTATCTCAAGGCTCATCTCTTTGGCGACATCTTTGCCCGTGACGTGCTGACCCATGCCGACCGTGAGCTGGTGTCCGTCAGCGCCCTGAGTGGTCTCGAGGGCGTGATGCCGCAACTGCAGGCCCATGTGCGCGGTGCACTCAATATGGGCGTCACCGAGGAACAGCTGGACGGCATCGTGCATGCGTTGGCGCAGGATGCTCTTGCGGCCGAAAGCCAGCGTTGTCAAGCGGCCATAGCCGCCGTCAAGGGTGAGCAGCAGGTCGTGTCGCCGTCGGCCTATCCGCTGGGCAAACCCAACGACGCCTACGCCAAATACTTCATCGGCCAGAGCTACCTGGCGGTGCTCGACACGGTGAGCGGCCTCTGCAACGTCACCTTCAAGCCCTGCTGCCGCAACAACTGGCACATCCACCACAACGCCGTCCAGGTGCTGGTCTGCGTCAGCGGTCGCGGATGGTATCAGGAGTGGGGCAAGGAGCCTGTCGAGCTGACGCCTGGCACGGTGGTCACTGTCCCCGCCGGCACCAAGCACTGGCACGGCGCCGCCGCCGACAGCTGGATGCAGCACCTGGCCTACTTCACCGCCCAGCAGTCCGGCTTCCGCAACGAACTGATGGAGCAGCGAGAGCAGAGTGATGCTCGCATCAACTCTGCCGAGTCGCGACAGAAGTCGAGTGAAACTCAATGGCTCGAGTTTGTCGACGATGAACAATATAATGCGTTAGGGCGTTAATGTGTTAATGCGTTAGTGTTTAAGGTTTAAAGTTTAAGATTATAAGAAACAACAATGGAACATAAACTGAACGTATTGCTAATCAACGGCAGTCCCAATGCCAAGGGCTGTACTTATACGGCCCTCAGCGAGGTGGAGCGCACCCTCCAGGCCGAGGGCATTGCCACCGAACTGGTGCACATTGGCAACCGCGACATCCGCGGCTGCATAGCCTGCTACAAGTGTGCCGAGCAGGGCCATTGCGTCTTCAACGATGCCGTCAACGAGCTGGCGCCCAAGTTCGAGGCCGCCGACGGCCTGGTCGTCGGTTCGCCCACCTACTATGCCGGCCCCAACGGCACGCTGACCAACCTGCTGGACCGCCTCTTCTTCTCCACTCCCTTCAGCAAGCGCATGAAGGTCGGCGCCGCCGTCTGCTCCGCCCGTCGCGGAGGCACCACGGCCACCTTAGACCGTCTGAACAAATATTTCACCATCAGCGAGATGCCCGTCGCCAGCAGCCGCTATTGGAACATGGTGCACGGACACAATGCTGAAGACGTTTTGAAAGATGAAGAAGGCATACAATGCATGCGTATTCTTGGCCGCAACATGGCTTTCCTTCTCCGCGCCATCGCCGCCGAGCGTGAGCGCAATGGACTGCCCATGCAGGAAGAGACCGTATACACCAACTTTATCCGTTGACGCCGTGGATGACAAGAAGGAAATCGCCGCGCTTTACGAGTCCATGTACCGCGCCATGATTGCCAAAGACAGCGCCACGCTGGCGCGTGTGATGTCCGACGATTTCGTGCTTATCCACATGATGGGCATGAGGCAGTCGAAAAAGCAATATATTGACGCTGTCCTCGACGGCACACTGAACTACTACAGCGCCACCACCGAGAATCTGGACATCGAAGTCGACGGCGACGAGGCAGTGCTTACGGGGCGCAGCCGCGTGACGGCAGCAGTCTTCGGCGGAGGCCGCCACACATGGCCCCTGCAGCTGCGCTTCCGCTTGCGCCGCGAGGCCGACGAATGGAAGTTCACAGAATCCTCGGCCTCTACCTACTGAACCATCCCGCCACAAGGACAGCGACAGCGCAGCAGAGCGACCCCTCTGCTGCGCTGTCGCTGTCCCTGTGTGAAAAAATAAATTTGGCGGAATGGAATAATTGTCGTATTTTTGCACCGGAATTGGTTAATCCTTAATAAGAGAAAAAATGTGCACATACAGTATTTCAATCAGTGACTCTTTGTTGGAAAATGTCCGGTCTGCATTCCCGAATGAAGAATCCATGGAGCAATGGATTCAAAAGCAGATGGATATCATTTTGTTGGATTTCGTCTCAAAGCAGAGAAAGAATACCTCGACGGAGCTCACTCTCTCCCAACGTCTTCGTGGCATCGCCTCTGCGCCCAAGGACTTCGACTACAAGCAGGAACTTGCAAATAGGTATGAGGCATGAAACACTATCTGTTAGATACCAATGTTGTCATAGATTTGCTCCTTGACCGAGATGGCGCAGATGCAGCAGGTGCATTGTTTGATGGTGCGGAGCGAGGTGAATATGTTTTGAGTTTGTGCTCCTTGTCCTATACCAATATATACTACTCTTTACGAAAATATCTCTCTCATGAAGAACGCATTAGCTGTCTTGCCCAACTTGGAGAAGTGTTGCATACGGCATCTGTCGACGGGAAAGTGGTCTCTGCGGCGTTGCGTTCCGGTTGGCGTGATTTCGAGGATGCAATACAGTATTATGCTGCTGAAATGTCTGGAATAACGGACGGTATTATTACTCGAAACGAAAAAGATTTTCGAATGTCTGATATTCCAGTGATCAGCCCATTTGAATTTGTAAAAAGATTTACCGTATGAAGTGTGAAAAAAAAAGTATAAAACCATGTAAAAATAGAAGCTTTCGGTTTTATATTTTTTGACTAAACACTATGGCGACCCATAACGGCAACACAGGGTCGCCTTTTACCTTTTTAATATGATCTGGGGAAAATAAATTTGGCGGAATGGAATAATTGTCGTAATTTTGCACCGATGATTTAAAAACAACAATATATGGCATAAACAAAGAGAATAGTAGAAAAATTAAGACATATTGAAGCGTATTCGCTTTTCTTGGATAAGTCGAAATCTGGTAAATTTCACATACTTTTATGCACAAGAAAGGGAAACGCTCACGGCACCGTGAGCTTTCTTGTTTGCATAAAGGGTTTACCAGAGCCTCGACTTAGAACAAAGAAACAAGTTCACGGCTTTTTTATTGCAATTCAAGAAACATTAAACATCCACTCAAAATGAAAAGAATTCTTCCAACGATGCTCCTCTGCCTGGCTACCCTCGTGGCTGTTGCCCAGGAGAAGAAACCAACCTTGATGATTGTACCCAGTGACAACTGGTGCACCATGCGCTATTTCACGCAGACCTTCGACAACCAAGGGATGAAGGTGCGGGTACCCGACTACCAGCGCGCCTTCCAGGAGGACGCCGAGCTGCGCGAGGTGGTGGCCAAGGTGGGGCAGTACATGACCGAGTATGGCTTCAGTCTCAAGGACTGCGAGCAGGAGCTGAAGGCCATCGCCAACCGGCAGGCCGAGGACAACGTGACCATGAGCAAGACCAGCGGAGCATCGCTGGTGGAGAGTCCACTCGACCAGCTCAAGCGTCGCGCCAAGGCAGACATCATCGTGCAGGTGGACTGGAAGGTGAACAAGAGCGAGTTGGGCAAGGTGGTCACCTTCACCCTCGAAGCCTTCGACACCTACAGCAGCAAGCGCGTGGCCACCTCGACCGGCACCGGCAAGCCCGGCAACGATGTGCTGCCCAAGCTGCTCGAGGATGCCGTCAAGGCCCATGCCAAAGATTTCAACAAACAGCTCTGCACCCACTTCAGCCAAATACAGCGCGGCGGACGCGAGATCGTGCTCACCATCCGCTGCTGGGACAGCTGGGGCATGGACCTCGAAGAGGAGTTCAACGGCGAAGAGCTCATCGACTGCATACAAGCCTGGATGCGCGAGAACACCGTAGGCGGCAGCTTCAACCTCAGCGACCAGACCGAGGACATGGCGCAGTTCGAGCAGGTGCGCATCCCCTGCTTCGACGCCAAGGGCAACGCCACCGACGCCCGCGCCTTCGCCACCGCCCTGCGCAAACACCTGGCCAAAGCCCCCTACGAGATCACGTCGAAGGTGATGGTGCGCGGCCTGGGCGAGGCCGTGCTGGTGCTCGGCGAAAAATAGCCTTACCGTCCATAATCTTTAAACCCTAAACTTTAAACCTTAAATTATGAAACGCATACTTATTCTTTTGGCCCTTGTGCTCCCCATGGCGGCCTTCGGTCAGCAGACCGACGCCGACCGCATCAGCATCAGCGCCGTCATCCCCGACTACAGCGACATCCCCGCCGAGGCGCTGCAGAACCTCGAGGGCAAGTTGCAAAGCCTCGTCACCGCTCAGGGCAACGGCGACCGGCAGACCGACCGCTTCCTCATCACCGCCCGCATCGACGTCACAAACAAGGACATCACCCAGACCGCCCCGCCCAAGGTAAGCATGAAGATGGACATCACCTTCATCATCGGCGATGTGGTGGAGGACAAAATCTACGGCACCCACACCATCAGCACCGCCGGTATCGGTCCCAACGAGACCAAGGCCTACATCCAGGCCTTCCAGCGCATCAAGCCCAACAATCCCGCCCTGCAGAAGTTTGTCGGCGACACCAAGCAGAAGATTCTCGACTACTACAACGGCAACTGCCAGTTCATCGTCAGCGATGCCGAGCGCAAGGCCCAGATGGGGCAGTACGACGAGGCCATCGCACAGCTGGTCACCGTGCCGACGGTCTGCGCCGACTGCTACGCCACCTGCCAGACCAAGAGCCTCGAAGTTTACGAGCAGCGCCGCCAGGCCGAGGCCGCAAAGCTCGACAAGGAAGGGCGCGAGCTGATACGCCAGGCCCGCAGCGCTTGGAGCGTGAAAAAAGATTATGATTGCGCCCAGAAAGCCCTCGACCTGCTGGCCAAGGTGGACCCCGACGCAGCCTGTGTGTCCGAGGCCGACAAATTTGTCAACGAAATCAACGCCCACCTGCGCAAAGTGGAGGCCCAGCAGGCCGCAGCAGCGGCAGCCCGCGCCAAGCAGCAGTGGGAGTTCAAGATGCGCCAGTACGAGGACAACGTGGCCGACCGCCGTCAGGCGCAGGCCGACAAGACAGCCATCCTCGGCGCGCTGGTCGACCGTTTCGGCCGCTTCGACATCAACATCAAGAAAGAGCGCACCTTCGGGTGGGCAAAGAAAAGCTAATCACTCTCAACATATAAATAATACAACATGAAAAAACTGATCATTACAATGATGATGCTTGTCGGCATGGTGTCAGCGGCATGGGCGCAGGTGGACGACGTTTCCCTCGTTGTCAGCGGCGAAGGCGCCACCAAGGACGAAGCCACCACCAAAGCGCTACGCAGCGCCATCGAGCAGGCATTCGGCGTATTCGTCTCGGCCAACACCGAAATCCTCAACGACGAGCTCGTCCGCGACGAGATTGCCACCGTCAGCTCCGGCAACGTGAAGAAATACACCGAACTAGGCACCATTAACAAGCCTAATGGCAACATCGAGGTGTCGCTGCAGGCCATCGTGTCGGTCAAGAAACTGACCTCCTATGCCAAGAGCCACGGCTCGAGTGCCGAATTCGCCGGCGCCACCTTCGCGCAGAACCTGAAGCTCGTAGAGCTTAATCGCGAGAATACGAAGAAAGCATATAAGAACCTTCTTAGGCAGCTGGCTTCTATCGAAGAGGGATGCACAGATGATACCTTGAACTTCTACTACAAGGATTTTTACGATGTCAAGTTAACGATAGGCACACCCAGAGCAGATGGCACGATTCCTCTACAGCAGGACTTCTACACCACGCCCAAAATGCATATGATATCCGAATTGATTGCTTCAACCCTGAAGTCTCTTGCCATACCAGAGTCACAAATAAGCATGCTTAAAGAGCAAAAGGTAACACTTTATGGCTATGATATTCCACCTAATACAGCTCTCTTCTCCGCTGCAATCGTCGAAAAGTCGGTTCTTGATATACGCGATGTATTTCACAGAATGTATTTTTATGCACCTGTTCCTATAATTGATATAACATTACGGACAATCAAGGTATATGACAATCTTGGGAACACCTATGGTTTGAAAAACATAATGCAAGGGAACGCATCACTTGTCACTTATGTTTCAGGTCTTGTCATTTATGTTTCAGGTCCAATTAAAGGTCCAACTGAACTTGTCTGGGAGTATGAATACGTCAAAAAACCAAGTTTCAAACAGAGATACAGTTGGCAGAAGGAATACTTTGGTGGTGATATTTTTGTTGGAGATATAAATTATTATAGCAGCAGCCATTTACGTTGCATTGTAATTCCCAACTCAGGGATATTTTCTAATAAAAAAGAATACACACCTGTGAAAATTGCGACATTCCAAAGCTTAATCGAAGTACCTCTGGAAAGACTTTCCAGCATAACCAATTTTGAAATGAAACATTAGTTGGATTAGTGGCAATGACGTTTTATGACTAAAAAGAACTCAATAGAACCTTCTTTAATAAAAGAAGGTATCCGTCAAACGGCACGCTATATTGCAACGAACCTGGCTGCTGGCGACGGCTATTGTTCGCAGCGTAGCGCCTTGGAACGGTTGTTCAAAATGACGTCTGGGTCTGATTATACCCGCAATGGTATACTTTTACGTTTGTCCACCCTTGACGCCATGTACTCGACCAACGCCCGCATGGCAAACTACGCTTTAGAGGAGTTGGCTTCCGCCATATGGGATAACGGAAATAAACATGAACATGATGTAATGGATCGTCTGCTGAAAGTATTGAACGGGGACATCATCATTACGGATCCCTTATTCGAAGCCAAGTTTGGATGGCAGAAGAACAAACGCGCCGAGAGAACCTTGCCATCCTTGGTATCCAAATATGCTTATTATCAGGCTCTGACCTATAAAAGTGACTACTACGATGGATTCCCAATCTACGACGACCTTGTCTGCCAGGTTCTTCCCGCCTGTGTTGATGGATGCAGCACGGCGGCGCTAAAGAAAGACACATCCCTCTTTTTTGCCAAGATATCCGAGTTACGCACAAAACTCAAACTCAAAGAGTGTGACCTCCATGGACTTCAGCCATACGATGCCATGGATGCCTATCTGTGGCGCATTGGCAAGTTGTACAGTGGCAATATCTCGCTGCTTGTCGACGTTGACGACTACAAAAAAGCAATGGACAGAATCTGCCCCCTCGAAGTGAAAGGCAGTGGCGACGAGGAGGAAAAATTCTACCGAGTGGTCAAAAGCCATTATCCCAAACAGCTCTTCAAGGGAATGAAAAACGAGAAGCTGCTGAACACGCTTTATAAACATTACAAAAAAATTTACGAAAAAGAAGAACAGAATGGTTAGATTCATTGCATGCATGCTGTTTTTGCTTATCGGCGGAAATCTCTCGGCGCAGGGCTACAACCTGGAGCGCACACAGCTGGCCAACTTCCTCACGCGCATGTACGAGAATGCCCCGTTCGAGGGGGTGCGGGCGGTGGACGACTACGAGCAGCAGTACCTCATCTCGGTGCTCACGCTCGACCCGGCCAAGTACGGCGGCAACGAGAGCACGATGTTCCGCGTGGCGGGGGTGAAGGCAATGTCACAGGCAAGCCGTTTCTTCAACGGTAGCAACATTACCTCCGACCTAATTATTCGTACAAGCGAGAAGAGCGATGGAACTGCTGACACAGAGATGATAGAGACCATCAAGGAGAACTCTGTTGGTTTCGTTCGGGCGTTGGAGTTACTGGCTAACTTCGCGTTGGATAATGGACGGATGGCCTTTATCTATTTCACTCCAATCAAAAATCAGGCGACAACAGAGCTGTAGGCCAATGAAGATAAAGGAACATTGGCGGAACCATATAGTCACCATGGCCCGAGGTAGAGTTTGATTAAACTTTGAGTAAAGGGGGAGTAAAACCTAGAGGGTTCTGCTCCCCCTTTTATCGGCAAGGGCGGTGGCGGGCAAAATGTGAAACAATCACCGCATTATGTGCATGTCCTATGTGCGGAAAATTGTGTATTTTTGCAGCGGTTTTTATATGGTAATTTATAGTATAACTATTTAATAATTAGAACATAAACTAACACACTAACGCATTAACGCAATAACACATTAACGCATTATATTGTATTGATATGAAGAAAGTATTTATGCTTATGGCGGCCGCCGCGATGATGATGGTCGGCTGCAAACAGAACAACAACCAGCCCGCCGAGGCCCAGGAACCTGTCCAGGAAGGCGCCGCCGTCTACATGACCCGCGACATCAGCCCCGAGGCCCTCGTCAAAATCTACGAAGCCCTGGGCGTGAAGGCCGAAGGCCGCGTGGCCGTCAAGATCTCCACCGGCGAAGGCTCCAACCCCAACTACCTGAAGCCCGAGCTTATCCGCCTGCTCGTCGACACCGTTCACGGCACCATCGTGGAGTGCAACACCGCCTACGGCAACGCCCCCGAGGACAAGAAGGACGAGCGCACCACCTCCGCCAACCACTGGAAGGTCATCGAGCGCCACGGCTTCATCCCCATGTTCAAGGTCGACATCATGGACGAAGAGGGCGAAATCCGCATCCCCGTCAAGGACAGCACCCACATCAAGTACGACATCGTGGGCAGCCACATCGACAACTACGACTTCATGATCGCCCTCAACCACTTCAAGGGTCACCCCATGGGTGGCTACGGCGGAGCCCTGAAGAACCTCTCCATCGGCTGCGCCAGCGCCAACGGCAAGGCCTACATCCACTCCAGCGGCAAGATGGAGAAACTCGACATCGCCAAACTCTGGACGCCCGAGTTCATCGGCGACCAGGACGGCTTCCTCGAGAGCATGGCCGCCGCCGCCCAGGCTGTGGTCAACCACTTCAACGACAAAAAGGGTATCATTTACATCAGCGTGATGAACAACATGAGCATCGACTGCGACTGCGTGGACCACCCCACCCCCGTCAAGCTGCAGGACTACGGCATCCTGGCCTCCACCGACCCCGTGGCCCTCGACCAGGCCTGCGTCGACATCATCAACAACATGGAGGCAACGCCCGACAACGACCCCACGACCCTTATCGAGCGCATCGACAAGCAGCATGGCATCCACACCATCGAGCATGCCGAGAAGATCGGCCTCGGCACCCGCAACTACCGCATCGTCAGCATCGACTAAGTATCACCCCTCAGCGCCCTTATCGGATACGACCTTGGTGTCGTATCCGATCTTCTTCATCCCCGCCTGCAGGCTCTCCACCGTGGCCTTCTTGGGGTCGTAGGTGATGCTGACGTGCTGCGCCTCCAGGTCGGTCTCCACCTTGCGCACCCCCTTCTCGAAGCGCATGTTCTTCTTGATCTTGTTCTCGCATTTCTGGCAGTGCATCTGCGGCGTGGGAATGAGGACAGCGACCTTGAGCGAGGTGCGAGGGGCAGCCGGCGTTGAGTGGGGGCTGAGGGCTGACGGGTTTTGGGTGGCTAGTGTCGTGTGCAGCGGGGCGAGCATCAGCGCCACGAAGACGATAACGATGTTGTGTTTCATAAGGATTCTGGTTTTTTTGATTTCTGACTTCTGGGTTAAAAACTGGCGCGCAGGCCCGCGTAGGCCATGATGCCGTGGACGGGACCCCAGATGAGCGTCGGCTCGAAGGCCGCGCTGTAGGGCGCGTCGGCGGCTATGACGGGCTGCGGCTGGCGGTAGTTGGTCAGGTTCTCGCCGCCGACGTAGAGGGAGAAGTGGCGGAATTCGCGCGTCACCTGCAGGTTGACCTGCGGATAGGTGGGGAACTCGTCGTCCCACGAGGCGCTGCCGTCGGCCAGCGTGTAGGCCTTGGGCATGCGGCCGCCGCCGTTGAGGGCCAAGGTGAGGTCCACCTGCCAGATGCCCATCATCGGCTTCCAGCCTACGGTGAGCAACCCCTTGTAGCGGCTCTGCAGCGGCTTCTCCAGCAGCTCGCCGTCGTAGGTGCAGCGCACGTGGTTGAGGCGCAGGGCGGCCAGGATGTTGAGCTCGTCGGTGATGTCGCACGCGGCGTCGACCTGCAGCGTGTGGCTGAAGGAGCGCCCGTCGAGGTCGTGGATGCGCAGGTAGAGCGGGTCCTCGTAGTCGACGACGGCCTGGTGCAGGAAGTTCGTGTAGTAGTATTCGGCCGAGAGCTGCACGTCGCGCTCGCCGACGGGCAGGTGGAGCGTGGCGCTGAACCCTGTGTTCCAGGCTTCTTCCTGCGGCAGCAGGCTGTCGAGCTCCAGCGTGCGCCCCGAGGCCAGCAGGTAGTGGCTCTCGGCCAGTGCGTGGGGTGTGCGGTAGCCCTTGCCGACCGAGGCGCGCAGGGTCAGGCGCTCGGTGGGCAGCCACTTCAGGTGCAGGCGCGGCGTCGCATAGGTCCGCTCGTACAACGTGCTGTGGTCCAGTCGGATGCCGCCCATGGCGGTGAAACGGTAGCTGGGCTTGAACGTGTACTGCGCGTACAGCCCCGGAGTGTACTCTTGGGTGAGAAGTGAGGAATGAGGAATGGAGAGCTGCTCGTCGAGACGGTCGACGTTGAGGCTGAGGCCGGTGGAGAGGTTGTGGGCGTCGCTGAAGTCGTGCTCCAGCACCAGCTGGCTGCTGAAGTTCAGCTGGTCGCCCGCGTAGGCCTTGGGGCCGAAGGTGCCGTCGAGGCGGTAGAGGCTGCCGTTGGCCAGCAGGGCTATGTTGGTGTTGTGCTCCTGGTTGAGCAGGAAGGCGTGCTTCATGTAGGCTTCGGCGCGGCGCGCGTCGAGGCGTATGCGGAAGGGGTTCGCCATGTGGTCGACCTGTCCGCCCTGGCGGCGCTCCTGCAGGTAGCCCGCCCCGGCGTGCATGATGTAGCGGCCGTGGGTGTATTTCCAGCGGTTCATCACGTGCAGCTGGCGCACCGCCGGAGCGTCGAGCCAGTGGTCGCCGTTGTCGTCGTGGTGGCCGAAGTCCTCCTCGCCGTGGACCATGAGGATGGTGCTCAGGTGGTGGTTCAGGTGGCGCCCCACGGCGGCGTTGAGCTCGGTCTTCAGCTGGCTGTCGCCGTAGAGGTTGAGGCTCACCGCGGGGTCGTCCTCGGGCTTGAGGTATTCGACGTTGATTTGCCCCGTGATGCTCTGCGGGCCGTTCTTGACGCTCGAGGCGCCTTTGCTGACCGAGATGGACTTGAGCCATGCGCCGGGCACGTAGCCGAGCGAGTAGGGCAGGGTGGCACCGGTCGAGGCGGGCTGCCCCTCGGTGAGCATCTGCACGTATTGGCCGCTGAGGCCCAGCAACTTGATCTGTCGGGCGCCGACGGCGGCGTCGTTGTAGTTGACGTCGACCGAGGGGTTGGTGACGAAGCTCTCGCCGAGGTTGCAGCAGGCGGCGCGGAACAGCTCGCCCTGCCCGATATGGAGGCCGTTTTCGGCACCACCGATGCGGCGCAGGCCCTCGGCCTGGGCCTGGATGGAGACTTCGCCGAGCGTCGAGGTCTTCACCGTATCTGTCTGCTGCGCCGCAAGCCCGCCACACAGGCACAGGCATGCGCACAGCATGATTGTCTTTTTCATTGAGAATGTTGGTTTGGTGATATGTGAGTTTAATCTACTTCTCACCCCACTCGCCTGAAAGGAGAGGGGGCCGGGGGGGGTGAGGCCACTCTCAAACCCTCATCACCATAGACAGCCGCGACGGCGGCGGCGAGTGAAGCGTAGACAACGGAGCGCCCTGCACGCAGCGTGGCGAATGGAGCGCTGAAAGCAGCGGGTGGAAGGCGGGGAGTGCCGCCAGCTGCCAGCTGCCGACCTCCGACTCGCGGGCGGAAAGGGGCGCAAGGAGGGTTGTAACCGTCTCGCCCTCTGAGAGTTGCACCACGCGAACCATCATGCACGAGGTGTCGGCCCCGCAGCAGCCGTCGTCCATAGGCACCACCAGGGTGGTCTCGCCCGAACAGGCACACGTCATCAGCCCCACGCCGCCAGCCCCGAAGAGCGTGACAATCAGCGTGGTGAGCGCAATCGCGATATGTGCCAGATGCTTCATTTCAAGGTGCAAAGATACACAATATATTTAATATGGCCAAATTTCATCGACTTGAATTCGAGTAATAGGCTGTCAAGAGAAGGCGCACGCGTCTCGGAGAGACGCTATCTTAATAACCCCACACGCAGTGTGGGGGGTACAGGCTCCGGCGCGGTCCGCGTCTCGGAGAGACGCTACAGATGAGGGCGTTGTAGCGTCTCTCCGAGACGCGTGTCTCATGGGCGGCACACTGCCCCCAGACTGCGCTGCGCTTGTCTGGGGTTATTAAGATAGAGTCTCTCCGAGACTCCCTCGTGGCGGATACGGAGAGACGAATGGCCGATTGGCGTAATTGGCTGTAAATCAGTCCTGCGCAAGCAATTTGCATAATTCGTACCATTCGCCGACAAGAAAAGTGTTAATAGATGTTAAACACCCCCTCGTTTAACATCCATTAACAAATCGTTTTTCAGTCACCTACCAGAGTCGAACCATATACCTACCATTCACCTACCAGATGGCTTAAAGTGCTGAAAAATAGCCATTTATCTGTATGTTGCTGTGCGACAGGTGTTTGTGGGGTCCGAAAACGCCTTTTTTGCCCTCCATCCCCCTTCCGCGAAACTCTCGGAAACTGGCCGCCAACTTTCCTAATAGATGTTAAATTAACCGTTTTTAACAAATAAACAGACTCCGAACGCGGTTCTGCGTCGGTGTGCGCCTTCCAGGAGTGTCGGGGAATCGATTATTGTCATAATTCCAAAAAAAGTTGTATCTTTGCAGTCGGAAATTCGACATCAGGACTTATGCTGCAGAATATCAAGGATATTGTGCGCCAGGTGAATACACTTGGCTTCCTGCCTTTTTTCAAAGGCGAAATCGAGGGCTTTTCCATCGAGGAGTGCCTCACGCCCGACTATTGGTTCCAGGACGAGGGTGGCGGCTACGGGGTGTGGGACTGGAAGAACGACATCATGGTCGAGGCCGACTGTGCCTACGGCAAGTTCTACCGTGGCAAGGCCTGCTTTGTGAGCCTGAAGTGGTTTCCCGACCTGCTGAACTGGCGTCGCAGCCGCTACAGCCCGTCGGCCGACGAGCAGCGTATGCTTGCCGCCGTCAAGGAGCGCAACTCGCTGCTCTCGAGCGAGATGAAAAAGCTCTGCACCAAGGGGTTCGACGGCGCGCTGGCGCGTCTGCAGATGGGTGGCGCCCTGATGACTGCCGACTTTGAATATAAGTACACGCGCGACGGCCGTGCCTATGGCTGGTCGGTGGCGCGGTATTGCACGCCGGAGGCCTACTTCGGCGCCGAGTGCCTGCAGACGGACCGCACGCCGGAGGAGAGCCGCCAGCGCCTGCAGCTCCACCTCGCCGAAGCCCTGCCGCAGGCCTCGCCGAAGCAGATAGACCGCATACTGGATTGAGCGTGAGCATGCCCAAGGTCTCGGTCATAATACCCGTCTACAGCGTCGAGCGCTACATCGGTCGCTGCGTCGAGTCGCTCTTTGGCCAGACGCTCGACGACATGGAGTTCGTCTTTGTCGACGACTGCACGCCCGACCGCTCGATGGAGGTGATGCGCGAAGTGCTCGAACGCTACCCCCACCGCAAGGCGCAGGTGCGCGAGGTGCGGCTGGACGCCCACCGTGGCCAGGCCGTGGGGCGCCGCGCCGGCGTCGAGGTCGCCACGGGCGACTTTGTGACCCATTGCGACTCCGACGACTACGTGGACTCCGATATGTGCCGCGCACTCTATCAGGCGGCTGTCGACAGCGGCTACGAGATGGTCTATTGCGGCATCGATATCGTCCAGGGCAACCACCGCACGCGGCGCACCGAGGGCGCGAACTGGCTGACCTCACCGCGCGAAGTCAGCCAGGCTGTCTTCGCCGGCCTCATCAACGGCTCGCTCTGTCGCGGCATCGCCGCCCGGCATCTCTACGACAAGGTGCGCCACTGGCCCGTGGGCAACGTCTACGAGGACCAGCTCATCCTGCACCAGCTGCTCTACGCCTGCAGCACTCAGGTGGGGTACCTGGGGCGGACGATGTACCACTACGTGATGCATGTCGACCAGACCACCAGCCTGGCCACGCGCGAGCAGCTCATCAGCTACACCGAGCAGCATGCCCTCAACGCTGCGCCGCTGGCGCGTTTCCTGCGCGAGGCCAAGGTGCCGCGCGCAAGGCTCAAGCTGGTGGAGTACGAGCTGACGGACAAATTCCGCCTGCGCCGCCTCGAGGACGAGCCCGACTATGCGGCGCTGCAGCACCGCATACACCCCTCGCTGACCGTCGCCAAGGCACTCTTCACCCGCGGCCTCTCCTGGGGCAAGAAGCGCGAGTTCTACCGCATAAGGCGCGCCATCAGGTGGTCGAAGCTGTCTGGTCGAAAGCGGAGAGCGGGAAGCACCTCGCGCCTCGAACCGCACACCCCGCTACCCAAGGTCACCGTCATCATCCCCGTCTACAAGGTGGAGCGCTGGATGGCAGGCTTCGCCGAAGAACTGTTCAGGCAGACGATAAAGGAGGTGGAGTTCCTGTTTGTCGACGACTGCACGCCGGACCGCTCTGTCGAGGTGATGCGCGAAGTCCTCGAACGCTACCCCGAGCGCAAGTCGCAGGTGCGTGTGATCAAGATGGACGGCAACTGCGGCCTGTCGGCGGTGCGCAAGGCCGGCGTCGAGGCCGCCACGGGCGACTATGTGATCTTCTGCGACCCCGACGACCACTTGGACGAGGAACTGTACGACACGCTGGCCCGTGCGGCTGCGTCGAGTGGCAGCGAGATGGTCTTTTGCGACTTCTACACCGAGCGGGCGGGCCACATGAGGATACAGTCCGCCCCACGGCATATCGCCAACGACCCGCACCGCCTCGTGCGGCGGGTGGGGCTGGGCGAGGTGCACGCCGGACTATGGCGTGTGCTCATCGCACGGCACCTCTTCCTGCAGGTGCGCCATTGGCCGCAGGGCAACATATCGGAGGACTGCGTGCTCCTGTGCCAGATGCTCTGCGCCTGCCGCACAAAGATAGAGTGGGTCTACCGCCCACTATACTATTATGTATTGCACCCCGGACAGTCGGTCCACCCCGCCACACGCGAGGCCAACCTCTACACGCTCGGACAGCGCAAGATGAACTACGTGGCGCTGCGTCGCTTCCTGGACGAAGCGCATCTGCCCGACTCGTACAAGATGCTCATGGTGTGGCAGATGACTGACAAGCTGCGACTTGCGCTGCTAAAGTGCGAACCTGACTACGTAACCCTCCAGCGCCAGACCTATCCCGACCTGCGCCTCTCGCGCGTATTGCTCACCCCCGACCTCCCCAAGGGGCTGAAGCGCAGGTACCTGCTGATGACCCTGAGGGTCTGGAAGCGGGCGCTCAAAAAGACCAACAACCAGCCATGCCAAAAGTCTCGGTAATCATCCCCGTCTACAATGTCGAGCGCTACATCGGGCGCTGCGTGCAGACGCTTTTCGGGCAGACGCTCGACGATATGGAGTTTGTCTTTGTCAACGACTGCACGCCCGACCGCTCGATGGAGGTGGTTGCCGAGGTGCTCGAGGTGTTTCCCCACCGCAAGGCGCAGGTCAAGATAGTCGACCTGCCCGTCAACGGCGGCCTCCATGCTGCCCGGCGTGCGGGTTTGGCCGTGGCCACGGGAGAATACATAGCCCACTGCGACAGCGACGACTACGTCGACATCGACATCTACCGCCTCCTCTGGCAACGGGCCGTCGAGAGCGGCAGCGAGATGGTCTACTGCTCCTTCCTGAGCGGTCCGGCGGGCAGGATGAAGCCCTTCGTCGAAGACCTGCGCCCGCAGATGGAGCCGCACTGGCTTATGCGTGAGCTGGGCATGGGCAAGCTGCTCGGCGTGCTCTGGCGCATGCTGGTGCACCGGCGGATCTACGAAGCGGTGGCGCACTGGCCTGTGGCCGATATGGCCGAGGACCATGTGGTGCACCACCAGCTGCTCTTTGCCTGCCGCACGAAGGTGGTGTGGCTCGACAAGGCACTCTATTGCTATGTGCGGCGCCCCGACCAGATGACGGGAGCCCGCAGCCGCGAGAGGGTGCTCAACAATGTCACGCAGCGCGTGGCCAACCTTGCGCCTATGGCCGTCTTCTACGGTCAGACGGGGTTGCCTTTTGCCAAGGCGGTGATTACCAAGTACAAGATGAACGACAAGATGCTGCTGAGCAGACTGGAGGGGGAGGGCGACTATGTGGAGCTGCAACGCGCGCTACACCCCGAACTTCCGCTGCTGGCAGCGCTCTGCACCAGGGGCCTGAAGCGCAAGTACCGGCGGGCCTACCTCCGCATGCAGTGCCGCCTCTTGAAAAAAAGGCTATTGCCCTAACTCATAACTCATAACTTCAATGTCAGACAAGAAACGCGAAACCTTCGGTTCCAAGTTGGGACTAGTCATGGCCACTGCGGGCTCGGCCTTGGGGCTGGGCAATATCTACCGCTTTCCCTGCGAGGCTGGTGCCAACGGTGGAGCTGCCTTCCTCATCGTCTACCTCGTCATGGCACTGCTGGTAGGCATGCCACTGATGCTGGCCGAGTTCACCATCGGGCGCCGCTCGCGCTCCAACGCCGTGGGCTCATTCCGCAAGTTGAGCGGGGAGGGTAAAATTTCAATTTTCAATTTTCAATTTTCAATTTGGCCCTTGGTGGGCTACCTCGGCGTACTCTGCGCCTTTCTCATCCTGGCCTTCTACACCACCGTGGCGGGCTGGACCCTCGGCTACCTCGGCAAGAGCGCGGCCGACCACTTCAGCGGGCAGGACCTGGCGTCCATACAGCAGCAGTTCGGCGACTTCACCAGCCACCCCTGGCTCCCCATCGTCTGCCAGCTGGCCTTCCTCGTGCTGACGGCCGTGGTGGTGATGCGCGGCGTCAAGGACGGCATCGAGCGCTGTAGCAAGATACTGATGCCGATGCTGCTGGTCATCATGGTGGTGCTCTGCATCAAGAGCCTCACCCTCAGTGGGGCAGGGGAGGGGCTGCGGTTCTTCTTCAAGCCCGACTTCTCTAAGATCACCGGCCGCGTCATCCTCTCGGCCCTGGGGCAGAGCTTCTTCTCACTCTCCATCGGCATCGGGGCGCTGATTACCTACGGTTCCTACATCAGCCGCAAGGACAATATGGTCTCCAGCGCGGTGGGGGTGGCCCTGGCCGACACGCTGGTGGCCGTGCTGGCAGGCGTCATCATCTTCCCCGCGGCTTTCAGCTTCGGCATCAAGCCCGAGGCTGGCGCCGCCCTGGCCTTCACTACCCTGCCCATGGTCTTCCAGCAGATGACGGGCGGCTACTTCTTCTGTCTCATCTTCTTCCTCCTGCTGGTCATCGCCACCCTGACCAGCACCATCTCGCTGCTCGAAGTCATCGTGGCGGCGCTGACCGAAGAGCTGCGCCTCTCGCGCACCAAGGCCGCCCGGGTGGGCGCCGCGGCCACGGCCGTCGTCGGCGTGCTGGCCACCATGAGTTTCCGCCCTGGCAGCCCCCTGCACATAGGCGCCAGCACGGTGTTCGACCTGCTCGACCACGCCACCGCCCTCTACATGATGCCCATCGGTGGCCTGCTCATCGTCCTCTTCGTCGGCTGGAAGATGAAGCGTGCCGACGTCATGGCCGAACTGACCAACGACGGCGCCCTCCATGCCGGTATCCGCAAGTCCATATACTTCATCATAAGATACATTGCCCCCGTCGCCATCGCCGTCATCTTCGTCAGCCAGATGCTGATGCGGTGAAAAGAGGATATCTGGCTTTCAAGGAGTATCAATAGCGATAAATTCACCTTCGCGGAAAACAAACCGGCTAATCCACAAGGAATCTCTGAGATTGTTATAATTTTTCTCCCCAATCAGTTCTTGAATGAACTGCCATGTTGCGTCCTCGAAGCGAGACTTTTTGTAGACATGCTCATTGGCGATGAAAACAGGGTGCTTTGCAGAGACTGCATAGATGTTCCCATCGTTTGGTGAGTCGGTCAAAGTGTCGTTTTCGGAAAGCCACTTTACGCTGCTCTGCTGGAGGCTGTCGAGCGCAGTCTCGTAACCGCTGGCTTTCGCCATGTTTACGAACGACACGCGTATGCATCCGGACGCAAGAAGGCAAAAGAGGACTAGAACTAAATATCGCATAATCTTATTCTTTTATTTGCTTCCCATTCTTCTCGTTATATTCATTATATGGCATCTCTTGATGGTTTCCCCCACAAGCGACGGGCGATGCCGTTTTCCCATCGTCGTGGGATTGAGTTTTCGGGTGTAAAATTACGATATTTTTTCTATTCGGCAAAATATTTTCGTTAAATATTTTCTTTGTCTTGGATGTCAGCGGTTAGAGGGAGGGAGGTATGTGGGTCCTAGGCCTTGAAGGGGACGGGTTGCCCAACATTTTCTTACCATGTCGGTTTTTTCCGTACCTTTGCACATCGAATACAATAGTGAACCTTATGCGCGCAGTATCCACGGGAAACCGTCATTTTTGCATACAGCAAAAATATTTTTCCGGCGAGCAGGGCAAACGCATCAAAATTAACATTTGGGCAGCGAGCCCGCCTTGGTGGGCGATACTATGAATAGCCGTGGGCTCACGCCCACGGCTAGAAAAGGTATCGCCCACTCCGTGGGCTATATTTCATGCGTTTGCCCTAGGTGATGCAGAAATTATTTCCGCCTATTTGGAAAAAGTGTGTATCTTTGCAGTGCGATGTCTATGGGCGGCGAGTGCTGCAAGTGGCATTGTGACAGTGCTTTGAGTGTGCTGTACCGCCGAGGTTCTGCCCCGTAATCGGGCGGACGAAGAGGGAATCGCGTGCAAATCGCGAGCTGTCGCGCAACTGTAGATCACCGTCAGCAGTCCGGCAGGCAAGGCATGCCATTGGGCCCGTCAAAGGGGCCTGAGAAGGCGCCGTGCCGGAGGTGAAAGCCAGGAGACCTGCCTCGTGTGGTGTCAATCAGTGGCAATGCTTTCGCGTCAAAGGCGGTTGTCCGCAGCGGTCCCCCTCCGCGTGGGGCGCCGGATTTCCTGTGTTTCTTCCGTTCATGTGTCTGCACTGCCAGCCGAAGCAGTGTGGAAAAAATAGTTATACAAATATAGTACAAGATATGAACTGGAAAGAAGAATATAGAAAGAAAGTGTCGAAGCCGGCGGAGGCCATCAAGGCCATCCGCGACGGACAGTGTGTGGTGATGGGCCATGCCGCGGCGGCGCCGCGGCTGGTGCAGCAGGCTCTGGCCGACCACTGCGAAGAATACAACGACGTGCTCATCTACCACATGACCACCCTCGGCGACAACCCCTGCTACACCCCCAAGTGCTTCGGCCATTTCCGCCACGTGAGCAACTTCCTGGCCGCCAACTCGCGCGAGGTGATAGAGCGCCGCGAGGGCGACTTTTTCCCGGCCTACTTCAAGGATGTGCCCTCGATGATCGGCAGCGACATACCGTGCGACGTGGCCGTCTTCCAGGCTACGCCGCCCAACGCCGAGGGCTACTGCTCGCTCGGCGTCAGTTGCGACTATGCCAAGGCCGCCATCCGCGCCGCCAAGACTGTCATCGTGGAGACCAACGAGTTGATGCCCTTCACCTACGGCGACACGCTGGTGCATGTGTCGCAGATGGACCATATAATCCCCTGCGCCTACCACCTGCAGGAGCTGCAGCTGCCCACCCCCGGCGAGGTGGAGCTGGCCATCGGCCGCCATTGCGCCTCGCTCGTGGCCGACGGCGCGACGCTCCAGCTCGGCATCGGCGCTATCCCCGACGCGGTGCTGCGGTCGCTGGCCGACAAGAACGACCTCGGCATCCACAGCGAGATGTTCTCCAACGGCGTGATGGACCTCATGCGCAGCGGCGTCATCAACGGCAGCCGCAAGACGCTGCACCGCGGCAAGGTGGTGGTCACCTTCATCATGGGCACCCGCGAGCTCTACGACTTTGTGGACGAGAACCCCGACGTGGAGTTCCACCCCGTGGACTACGTGAACAGCCCCCTCGTCATCGCGCAGAACGACCGCATGGTCTCCATCAACTCCTGCCTCGAGGTGGACCTCCAGGGCCAGGTGGCCAGCGAGACCATCGGCATCCGCCAGTACAGCGGCATCGGCGGCCAGGTGGACTTCATCCGCGGCGCCTCGCTGGCCCGCGAGGGCAAGGCCGTCATCGCCATGCCCAGCACCGCGGCGGGCGGCAAGATTTCGCGCATCAAGCCTTTCCTGGCCGAGGGCGCCGCCGTCAGCACCTCGCGCAACGACGTCGACTACATCTGCACCGAATACGGCATCGCACGCCTCAAGGGGCGTACCCTCCAGCACCGCGCCGAGGACCTCATCCGCATCGCCCACCCCGACTTCCGTCCGCAGCTGGCAGAGGAGTATGAGCGCCGGTTCCAGACGCGCTATCAGGGTTGACGGAAAAGTTTTTTTTGCCATGTCGCCGATTTGTTGTATTTTTGCCGCCCGATTTCGGCTATGAAACAGATTCTGCTTATCAACGATGTGGTGGGTTGCAGCCATGTGGGCATGGTAGCGATGCTGCCAATACTGACCCACCAGGGGCACGCCGTCTACAACCTGCCCACGGCGCTGGTGTCCAATACGTTGGACTACGGCTGCTTCAACGTGATGGAGACGACGGGCTATATGCGCGGCACCCTGCCGGTGTGGCAGCAGCTGGGTTTCCGCTTCGACGCGGTCTGTACGGGCCTGATGTTCAGCGAGGAGCAGGCGCGCCTAGTGGAGGACTACTGCCGCCGCCTGCGCGACGAGGGCACGCGGGTCTACGTCGACCCCATCATGGGCGACGGAGGCCGCCTGTACAATGGCATCTCGCAGCGGCAGGTGGAGCTGATGCGGCAGATGGTGGGGGTGGCAGACCTGACTTTCCCCAACCTGACGGAGGCCTGCCTCCTGACGGACACCCCTTTCCGCGCGGAGGGCATGACGTGGGACGAGGCTTGCCGCATGCTCGACGCGCTGCTGGCGCTGGGTGCCCGCAGTGCGCTGATTACCAGCGCGCGCGTCGATAATCGGTCTTGTGTCGTCGGTGCGTCGTCGGAGCCCGGGGGGCGGGTTTCGAGGTTCAAGGTCGTTTACGACGAGATTCCTGTGGCCTTCCACGGCACGGGCGACGTCTTCTCGGCCGTCCTCGTTGGGTTGCTGCTGAACGGCAACACGCTGGAGCAGAGTGTGCAACGCACGGTGGAGGTAGTCTGCCGCCTGATCGACCGCAACCGTCAGTTGCCCGACAAGTATCGCGGCATTCCCATCGAGCAGTGCCTTGATTTGTTGTGATTTCTATCTTGCTGTGGTGAGTTAGATGCGGTTTGTCTTGTTCAAATCGCGCCAAATCGCTCCAGAGTCGAAGTATTCACCTACCAGATACCTACCAGATACCTACCAGATGGGGAGAGGGTTTTGGGTATCCAATTTTTGGGTTTCTGGGTGGGAGTTACTTTCTGCTTCCCGCTTTTTGTGCTAATTCACAGTCTGTTGTGTGCGTGGTCCGACCGCGGTCACCAAAAATGGTGATTTTTTTTTTGAAAAAAGTGTCTGGGAATTGTTTTTATTTTGTATATTTGCAGCATCGAAAGATGCTCCGGTAATCACGTAAGACACAGATAATAAGCGAAATATAAAATATTATTAATCCAAACAAAAAGAACCTTTATGACAAAAGTTAAATCTTTGGCCGACCTGAAGGCTATGCGAGAGAAACTCCAGTCGAACCTCGACATTCGCGAGAAGGCTGAGAATCCGGAGAGCCTGGTGCAGGTGAAGGTGGCCATGGCGACCTGCGGTATTGCCGCGGGGGCCAAGCAGGTAATGGAACACATGATGCAGAAAGCCGACGAGCTGGGCATCGCCGCCGTCTTCACCCAGACGGGTTGCATGGGCTACTGCCACGCCGAGCCCACCCTCGAGGTGCGCGTCCCGGGCAAGGACCCCATCGTTTTCGGGCACGTGGACAATAACCGTGCGGACGAGATCCTGACCAAGTATGTCCAGCAGGGCGAGTTGGTCGAGGGCATCATCCCCGTGAATTACGAAACGATTGACAAATAAAAAAGATTGCTCATTGCTGATTGCTGTTTTTTGAGTGCTTGCGCGTTTGTGCCAGCCATTCAGAAATCATAAGTCAGAAATCAAAAATCGAAAATATGGCAAAATACAAAATGCATATTCTGATCTGCGGCGGTACGGGGTGCAAGTCCTCGAACAGCCTGGAGATCATCGATAACCTCCATAATATCCTTGCCGAGAAGGGCCTCAGCAACGACGTGCAGGTCATCAAGACCGGCTGCTTCGGCTTCTGCGAGAAAGGCCCCATCGTCAAGATCATGCCCGACAACACGTTCTACACCAACGTGAAACCCGAGGATGCCCGCCGCATCGTCGAAGAGCACATCATCAAAGGCCGCAAGGTCCCCGAGCTGCTCTACACCAACCCCGAGAACAAGGAGCACGTCAGCGACTCGAAGCACATGGACTTCTACAAGAAGCAGATCCGCATCGCCCTGCGCAACTGCGGCTTTGTGGATCCCGAGAACATAGAGGAGAGCATCTCGCGCGGCGGCTACGAAGGCCTCGCCAAGTGCCTCACCGAGATGACCCCCCAGCAGGTCATCGACGTCATGAAGGCCTCCGGCCTCCGCGGCCGTGGCGGTGCCGGCTTCCCCACCGGCCTGAAGTGGGAGCTCTGCGCCAAGAACCAGGCCGACCAGAAGTACGTCATCTGCAACGCCGACGAGGGTGACCCCGGTGCCTTCATGGACCGCTCCATCCTCGAGGGCGACCCCAACAGCATCGTCGAGGCTATGGCCATCTGCGGCTACGCCATCGGTGCCACCAAGGGTCTGGTCTACATCCGCGCCGAGTACCCCCTGGCCATCGACCGCCTGAAGATTGCGATCAATCAGGCCCGCGAGTATGGTCTCCTCGGAGAGGACATCCTCGGCACCGGATTCAACTTCGACATCGAGCTCCGCTACGGTGCCGGCGCCTTCGTCTGCGGCGAAGAGACCGCCCTCATCCACTCCATGGAAGGCATGCGCGGCGAGCCCACCCTGAAACCCCCGTTCCCCGCCGTTAGCGGCTACATGGGCAAGCCCTCCAACGTGAACAACGTCGAGACCTTCGCCAACGTGCCCGTCATCATCACCAAGGGCGCCGAGTGGTTCTCCAGCATCGGCACCGAGAAGTCGAAGGGCACCAAGGTGTTCGCCCTGGCCGGCCAGATCAACAACGTCGGCCTGATCGAGGTTCCGATGGGCATCACCCTCCGCGAGATTATCTACGAGATTGGCGGCGGCATCAAGGACGGCCGTCAGTTCAAGGCCGTCCAGACCGGCGGCCCCTCCGGCGGCTGCCTCACGGCCCGCCACCTCGACACGGCTATCGATTATGATTCGCTTGTCGCAGCAGGCTCCATGATGGGCTCCGGCGGTATGGTCGTCATGGACGAGACCAGCTGTATGCCCGCCATTGCGAAGTTCTATCTGGAGTTCACCTGCGAGGAGAGCTGCGGCAAGTGTACCCCCTGCCGCGTCGGCAACAAGCGCCTCTGCGAGCTCCTCGAGAAGATTACGAACGGCACGGGTACGATGGACGACCTGAATGCGCTGCGCAATCTGGCCTCCGTCATCAAGGACAGCGCCCTCTGCGGCCTCGGCCAGACCTCGCCGAACCCCGTGCTCAGCACCCTCGACAACTTCTGGGACGAGTACGTGGAGCACGTCGTCGACAAGAAGTGCCGCGCGGGTGTCTGCAAGAAACTGATGAGTTATGTCATCGATCCCGAGAAGTGCATTGGCTGTGGCAAGTGCGCAAAGGGTTGCCCGGTGGACACTATCGTGCGTACCGACTATATCGCTCCCGGCCACAAGCTGGCATCGATGCGCATCGAGGTGTCGAAGTGCATCAAGTGCGGTGCCTGTATGGGCAATTGCAAGTTCGGTGCTATTTCTGTTAAATAATATTTAAAGGATATATAGAAATGATTAATCTCACTATAGATAACAAGCCGGTCCAAGTTCCCGAGGGCACTACGATCCTGAAGGCTGCCCGCATGGCCGGTATCGATATTCCGACGCTCTGCTATTTCGAGCTTGACGGGATGAATTTTGAAAACAAGCCCGGCGGATGCCGTGTCTGCATGGTCGAGGTGAAGGGTCGCCGCAACCTGGCTCCCGCTTGCGCCACCGATGTGATGGAGGGCATGGAGGTGCTCACTGCCTCGCCCCGTGCGCTCAATGCCCGCAAGACGGTTCTCGAGCTGATTCTCAGCGATCACCCCAACGACTGCCTCCAATGCGAGAAGAGCGGAGACTGCGAGTTGCAGAATCTTGCTGCCCGCATGGGTATCCGCAATATTCCTTTCCAGGGCGAGCAGAGCCACTATGAGAAGGATACAACTCTCAGTGTCTACCGCGACATGGACAAGTGCGTCTACTGCCGCCGTTGCGAGACGATGTGCAACAAGTTCCAGAGCGCTGGCGCCCTGAGCGGTGTCAATCGTGGTTTCCCCTCTGTCGTCGCCCCCGCCTTCCAGCAGAAGCTGGGCGACAGCTCCTGCATCAACTGCGGCCAGTGTGTCCAGGTGTGCCCCGTGGGTGCCCTCACCCTTGTCGACAACATCCAGAATGTGCTCGACGCCATCGCCGACCCCACCAAGACGGTTATCGTGCAGACCGCTCCAGCCGTCCGCGTCGCCCTCGGCGAGGAGTTCGGCATGGAACCCGGCCAGATTGTCACCGGCAAGATGGCCGCTGGTCTCCGCCGCCTCGGCTTCGACCGCGTGTTCGACACCGACTGGAGCGCTGACCTCACCATCATGGAGGAGGGTACCGAGCTCCTTGGCCGCCTGAAGAAGGCTCTTGCCGGCGAAGAGGTCAAACTGCCCATGTTCACCTCCTGCTGCCCCGCATGGGTCGCCTTCTACGAGAAGAATTTCCCCGACCTGCTGGACTACCCCTCGACCGCCAAGTCGCCCCAGGGTATGTTCGGCGCCGTCGCCAAGAATTATATGGCCCCCAAGATGGGTGTCAAACGCGAGGATATGGTCGTCGTTTCCATCATGCCCTGCCTCGCCAAGAAGAGCGAGTTGGCACGCGAGGAGCTCAGCGTCAACGGCAACCGTGACGTCGACTTCAGCCTCACCACCCGCGAGCTGGCCCACATGCTCAAGCAGTGCAACATCGACCTCAACCAGCTGCCCGAAGAGGACTTCGACAATCCTCTCGGCCAGTCCACGGGTGCCGCCGTCATCTTCGGCGCCACCGGCGGCGTCATGGAGGCTGCCCTCCGCACCGCCTACGAGGTTCATACCGGCAAGACCCTCCCCCGCATCGACTTCGAGGAGACCCGCGGCTTCCAAGGCATCAAAGAGGCTGTCATCGACTTCGACGGCTTCCCCCTGAAGATCGCTGTGGCCTACAGCCTCGCCAACGCCCGCAAGCTCATGGAAGAGGTCCGCAACGGCAACCCCAACGGCTACCACTTCATCGAGGTCATGGCCTGCCCCGGCGGCTGCATCGGCGGCGCCGGCCAGCCCTACCACCACGGCAAGAGCGACATCATCCGTCGCCGCATGGAGGCCATCTACCGCGAGGACGCTGGCAAGCCCATCCGCAAGAGCCACGAGAATCCCGACATCGTCGCTATCTACAAGGAGTACTACGGCGAGCCCTGCGGCCACCTCAGCCACGAGCAGCTCCACACCCACTACTTCGATCGTAGCGACAAACTGGAAGCAACAAAATAAATTAACCTGGGGGCCTAGGTGTCCTAGGATGCCCTAGGCTCCTTATAATAAAGAATAACAATGGCAAACATCAAATTGTCCGAAGATAAAGTCAACGTCATCAAAGACATCTGCAAGAGCTTTGGTAACAACAGCGGCGAGGTCATCAACGTGCTGCACCAGGTGCAGGGCAAGTTCGGCTACCTGCCCGCCGCCGTCCAGGAGGTCATTGCCCACGAGCTGAACATGCCCGTGGCCAAGGTCTATGGCATCGTCTCTTTCTACAGCTTCTTCACCATGGAGCCCAAGGGTGAGCACCCCATCGACATCTGCCTCGGCACCGCCTGCTACGTGCGTGGCGCCGAGAAGGTCCTCGATGCTTTCGCCCGCGCTCTCAACGTGGAGGTCGGCAAGTGCACCGCCGACGGCAAATTCAGCCTCAACACGCTGCGCTGCGTTGGAGCCTGCGGCCTCGCTCCCGTCGCTATGATTGGCGAGAAGGTCTACGGCCGCCTCACCCCCGACATGGTCCCCGGCATCCTCGCCGAGTACAAGTAAGCCAAGTCTCTGGTGACATCAGGCAAATAGGGTACCCCTACAGGGTGCCCTATTTTTTAGCAAGGGTTTAATACATTAAACGTTTCCAGCCCATGTTGGGCTGATGTCCGTGGCCCGTCTTATGGTTGTCAGTATTCCACGCGGTCGCTCTTGGCGGTCCAGCGGCGGAAGCTCTCTAGTGCTTCGTCGCGGAGCAGGGGGCGGATGGGGAGGCGGCGCTCGTCGAGTGGTCGCGCCAGTTCCTCGTAGATGAAGTCGTCGGCGAAGTCGATGTCGGCGGCGTCCTTGCGGGTGTTGCCGTAGTAGATGCGCTTGATGCCGGCCCAGTAGATGGCGCCGAGGCACATGGGGCAGGGTTCGCAGGAGGTGTAGATGGTGCAGTCTTCGAGGTGGAAGGTACCCAGCTTGCGGCAGGCTTCGCGGATGGCCGTCACTTCGGCGTGGGCCGTGGGGTCGGTGTTGAGGGTGACGCTGTTGGAGCCTTCGGCGATGACCTCGCCGTCCTTGACGATGACGGCGCCGAAGGGGCCGCCGCCGCGCTCCACGCTGGCGTTGGCCAGCGCTATGGCGCGACGCATGAATTGTTTATCTTGTTCCATGTTGTTGCAGTTTCTGGTTCATCAGGTTGGTGCGCAGCGCCATGTTGCGGCGCAGCTGGTGGCTGTAGAGGCTGATTTCGCGTGTGTGGTAGTTGCCTTCGCGGCCGATGAGGGGCAGCATGTAGTCGTCGCGGCGGTAGCCGTCGATGCAGAGCAGCCGCGAGGCGGTGTCGAGGTGGACGGTCAGCGTGTCGCCGCAGTAGACCAACGTGGCGGGCGCCTCGTCGGTGCGCCAGCCCACGGGGTTGATGGCCAGGCGGTTGCCGTCGCTGATGATGGGTATGGCGCACTCCGGCGCGCGGACGCTGTTGTAGCAGATGACGGTGCCGAGGTCGGCGCTGTCCTGCGCGGCCGTCCAGTGGCCTGTGGCCAGGTCGTCGTCGGTCACTTTCCAGCCTATGACGTAGGCGGCGGCCATGCGGCTGCGGGCCGCGTCGTCCATCGTCTGCAGCAGGTCGACCACGCAGGCGGCCCCTTGGCTGAAGCCCGCCAGCACGTAGGGGCGTCCGCCGTTGAGGTGCTCTATATAATAGTTGAACGCGCGACGTATGTCGCTCAGCGCCAGCGGCAGGCGCGCCGCCACGAGGCTGTCGGCGGTGAAGGTCTCCATGGTGCACTGGCGGTAGTAGGGCGAGTAGAAGTTCAGCGTGCCGCCGAGCAGGTGGTCCACGCCTTGCATCTCGTTGAGCAGCAGGGCGCGCAGGTCGTCGCGCGACACGTCGGCGTGGTGCTGCATGCGGCCGTCGGCCAGGTAGTCGCCCGTCTCGGTGGCGGTGATGTAGAAGAGGTCGGCCTCGCCGCTGCGGTCCACGGCGTGCCACATGGCGGCGTCGGCGTAGTCGGGCTCGGGGGGAAGGGTAGGGCCCTGGTGGCGGCAGCCGACGAGCGTCAGGCATGCCAATAGGCTTATAATCAGGTGTCTGTTCATGGTGTCAGGTTGTTTTTTTCGAGTTGCAAAGGTACGAATTTTTTTCAAGATGGCGTTTTTTTGTGACCGACGAGGCTGCGCTGCACAATAAAAGGGCGGCTGCGGCGTTATTATGACATAAAAACCGACCGTTATGAAATCACGATTCACCCTCCTCGCCCTGCTGGCCTTCGTGGCCACGGGATGCAGCATCTATCACCCGCAGGCGGTGAATATCCCCTTGGTGAACCACCGCGGCGACGCGCAGGTCGACCTCTCGGTCGGCGTCAGCAGCTGGGTGCTGCCCGATGTGTTTACCTTCAATGCCACAGGTAGTTACGGTGTGAACGACTGGCTGGCGGCGCAGGCCCACGCGAACTATGGCGGCGAGAACGCCTACGGTCACCTGGCTGTCGGTGCCTACCGTCGGCTCGGTGCGCACGGGGTGCTCGAGGGCTATGCCGGCTTCGGCCTCGGCGGCGCCTGGCGCGAGGCCCAGCGCAGGGACGATGTCGAGGACGCCGAGGTGGCGCGCTACGACTATTCGGGCTCTTTCCTGCTGCCGTTCATGCAGGGCAATATCGGCTGGCGCGACCTGACGGGTGCGCATATCGACCTCGCCTTCGGCCTCAAGGTTGGTGCCTATGTACCTGATTTCGAATACAAAGCATTCAGCTCCGACGGCGAGCTGCTGCCCCGCCACTCCAACCCCTACTCGACCACCAACCTGCTGCTCGAGCCGCAGCTGCAGTTCCGCATGGGCGGCCAGCACCTCAAGTGGAACGCCCGCTTCGGATTTGCCTGGCTCAGCGACATCTACGGCGCCGAGACCAACCTCACCTACGACTGGTTCACCGTCTCGACGGGGTTGACGTTTCTCTTCTAAAAATCAAAATTCTTCAGATGAAGCCTTTCCTCTCCCTGCTCTTTGTGGCGCTGGCTGCCGTTGCCGTGGCGCAGACGCCTGAGACCTATGTGTTTGTGCAGCGCGACTCGGCGCTCTACCTCGACGTGCACCGCCCGGCCACTCCGCGGCAGGACCGCGCCTGCGTCGTCTCCGTCTTCGGCGGCGGCTTCGTCAGCGGCAGCCGCAACGACGAGCTGCAGCGCGAGATAGCGCCGCTGCTCACCGACCGCGGATTCACCGTGGTCTGCATCGACTACCGCCTCGGCCTCAAGGATTCGGCCATGGTGGCGCAGAACAGCGGCCTGCTGCACATGCAGGACCTCTTCCAGTATTGCATCGACATCGCCGTCGAGGACTGCGCGGCCGCCGTGGCATGGGTGGTCGCCCATGCCGACCAGCTCGGCATCGACCCCGGGCGGGTCGTCCTCACCGGCTCGTCGGCCGGCGCCATCACGGTGCTGATGACCGACTTCTGCCGCGCCAACGCCATGCCGCAGGCCGCGGCCCTGCCCAAGGGCTGGCGCCCGGCCGCCGTCGTGCCCTATGCCGGCGCCCTGCTATGCCGCCGCGGCGAGCTGGCCTACATGACGCCGCCGGCACCCACCATGATGCTCCACGGCATGAAGGATAAAGTGGTGTCGTACAAGAAGATGGCACCCGTCATCAGCCGCAACCTCTACGGCTCGCACCGCGTGGCCAAGGTGATGGCCAAGCAGGGCATCGCCCACTGGATCGTCCGCTTCCCCGGCATCGGCCACGAGGTGGCCACCTGGCTCCCAGGCTCGGTCGACCTCTTCTGCGCCTTCGTCGACCAGGCTCTCGCAGGTCGCGTCACCACCCTCGACGCCACCATGACCGACTCGAAACTGGTGCCGACGCGGTGGACGACGATGACCGTCCGCGACCTCTACAAGTAGCAAATCGCAAATGTTAATGGATGTTAAACGGACCCCTGTTTAACATCCATTAACATTTGCACTTTTCATCCACCTACCATAGTCGAACAATATACCTACCATTCACCTACCAGATGGCTTAAATGACTGAAAAATAGCCAGTTAGTCGTATCTTTCTGTGCATCAGTGTTTTGCAGCGGTTTTCACCACCCGTTTCTCCCCCCGTCGGCCCTTCGCAGGGCGGTTTTCTACCCTCCGTAAACAGCCCGTCAACTTTCCTAATAAATGTTAAAAAGCGGTTTTTTAACATTTTTTCACACCGCCTGGGCGCGCACCCGTCGTCGGCCCCCGCAGCCGGGGTCAATGGGCGGAATATTTTTTATGTGGTACAATAAATAATAGTGTCCGTGCGTTAGGGGAGGTATGGAAAAAGTGGAGATAATGAGCCCTGTGGGCTCCTACGCGAGCCTGCAGGCTGCGATACAGGGCGGCGCCGACGCCGTCTATTTCGGCGTGGGCAACCTGAACATGCGGTCGCGGTCGGCGGCCAATTTCACGGTCGACGACCTGCGCGAGATATGCCGCCTGGCCCATGCTGCCGGCGTGCGCACCTACCTGACGCTCAACACCATCATCTATAACCACGAGCTTGCCGAGATGCGCGCGCTGCTCGAGGCCGCCCGCGCGGCTGGCGTCAGCGCCGTCATTGCCAGCGACCTGGCAGTCATCGCCCACGCCCGCAGCCTCGGCATCGAGGTGCACATCTCCACCCAGTGCAACGTCTCCAACATCGAGGCCGTGCGCTTCTACGCCCAGTTTGCCGACGTCATCGTCACCGCCCGCGAGCTGCCGCTCGAGCAGGTGGCCGAAATCACACGCTATATCGCCGACACCGACCTGCGCGGCCCCAGTGGGGAGCGTGTCCAGATTGAGGTCTTCGCCCACGGCGCCCTCTGCATGTCGGTCAGCGGCAAGTGCTACCTCTCGCTCGACAACTACGACTACAGCGCCAACCGCGGCGCCTGCCTGCAGCTCTGCCGCCGCGGATACATCGTCAAGGACAAGGAGAGCGACCTCGAGCTCGAGGTCGACAACGAATACATCATGTCGCCCAAAGACCTCTGCACCATCGGCTTCCTCGACAAAATCGTCGGCGCCGGCGTGCGGGTGCTGAAGATAGAAGGGCGGGGGAGGAGCGCCGACTATGTGCGCACCGTCACCGAGTGCTACCGCGAGGCCGTCGATGCCATCGCCGACGGCGCCTACACGCCCGAGCGCATTGAGCAGTGGACCACGCGGCTGGCCACCGTCTTCAACCGCGGCTTCTGGGACGGCTACTACCTCGGCCGGCGCCTCGGCGAGTGGAGCGACCGCTACGGTAGCCAGGCCACTGAGCAGAAGGTCTACCTCGGCCCCGTGAAGAACTACTTCCACCGCATCGGCGTGGCCGAAGTGCACCTCCAGACGGCCGAGACCCTCTCCGTGGGCGACGACGTCATCGTCATCGGCGACACCACCGGCGTCTACCGCGCCACGATTGGTGAACTCCGCCTCGACCGCGACCCCGTCCCCGAGGTCCGTCAGGGCGACCGCTTCTCCTTCGCCACCGCCGAACCCCTCCGCCGCGGCGACAAGGTCTACAAGGTTGTGCCTGCGGAGCCGAAAGGTGCGAATTGAAACTATATTCAGAAATCAAAAATCAGAAATTCCTAGTCCCTAGTTATGCTGAAACAACTGCTTTCCAACAAGTACTCGCTGCTGGTGCTCCTGCTGCTGGCCATGATGCCGTCGGCCGTCACCGCCATCTACTATTCGTTCCACGACCACTGGTGCGACTACTGGCCCACGTTCAACTACTTCGTCGGCTACGAATACGGCTTCGGCGGGCGCAAACTCATCGGCACCCTCCTGGAGCCCTTGATGCCCGAGGCCGTCACCGCCAAGCACATACGCCTCTTCGTCCTGCCGGCCAACCTGCTGATGCTCTTCGGCACGGCCTGGGTCGTCTGGCGCAGCCTGCGGGGCATGGAGCGGCGTGCGATGCCGGTGGCCATGCTGCTGGCCCTCTATGCCGCAGGGCCTTTCTCGATGTTCGCCTACGTCGCCACCCACCTCTCCGTGTGCTTCATGGAGACCTACCAGCTGGTGCTCGTCCTCGCGTGGCTGGCGCTCTATGTGCGCCACCGCGGCAGGTGGTACTACTACCTCGCCACCTTCGCCGTCTCCATCCTCGGATGCCTCGTCCACCACACCTTCTGCTGCACCCTCTTCCCGCTGATGCTCAGCCTGATGCTCTTCGACGCCTTCGAGGGCGGCCGCCTGCAGCGGGCCCGCGCCGCCATCTATGGCGCCGACGTGCTGCTCATGCTGGGGCTGTTCGTCGCCCTTTGGCAGTTGAGCGGCATGAACATCGACCTCGACACCCTCTACGACCGCATCGCCGCCCGCGCCAACCAGGACGTGCTGCCCGACCGCGACGGCCTGCGCATGCTCTACTTCCTCTCCAATGCCGAGAACTCCAGTGGGGCGCTCACCGCCGAACGTATGACGCAGTTCGGCGTCGAGCTGCTCATGCTCCTGCCCCTCCTGGCCGCCCTGGCCAGCCCCTGGGTCATCGCCGCCAGGCGCGCCTCCCTCTCCCACGGGAGTGGGGTCGGGGGTGAGGCCCTCCGCTACTACCTCCCCCTCGCGGCGCAACTGCTGGTGGTGCCCGTCTTCTTCATGGCCACCGACTACAGCCGCTGGTGGGTCTGCTGGACCTTCAGCATGGCCATGCTCCCCATGGCTGCCGCTGCCACCGGCGACAGCGGCATGGCCCACGCCCTGCAGACCCTCTGGCAGTGGACCAAGCGCCACTGGTGGCTGCCCCTGCTCGTGGGCATCTACCTCCTCCAGCTCCACAATTCCAACCGCCAGTTCTTCGACGGCATGAAGGAGTCGGTGGATCTGATTGAATTCATAGGCTCATTCTTCAAATAGATGATGACCACCGAACAGGAACGTGCCCTGCGGCTGGCCACCGAGGCCGGTCATATACTGCTCGAAAACGGGGCGGAAATCAGCCGTGTGGAAGACACCATGGAGCAGCTCTGCACCGCTTATGGTGTCGACGACGAGAGCTTCTTCGTGCTCAGCAACGGCATCATCGCCACCGGCCAGCACTACGCCCGCGCCAAGCACATCCCCATCAAGGGGATACAGCTGTCCAGGGTGGTGGAAATAAACCAGTTGAGTCGCGACGTGAGCGCAGGCTCCTGCTCGCTCGACGAGCTGGAGCGCCGCCTGCAGGTCATACGTTCTGCCAAGGGGAAACCCTGGTGGGAACTTGTGTCGGGCATTGCGCTGGGCGTCGCCTACTTCTGCATCCTCTTCGGAGGCAGCCTGCAGGATGCCGCTGCCACTCTCGCTTGTGGCCTGCTGCTGGGCCTCTTCATGGCCTTCGTCAGCCCGAATCTGAGCCGCCTCATGGGCAACCTTTTTGGGGGACTGGTCGGCGGGCTGCTCTGCATCGCCGCCTACAGGCTCGCTTCTGCCACCCTCCACCTCCCCAACATGATAATAGGCACCATCATCGCCCTTGTGCCCGGCGTTCCATTCACCAACGGCATGCGCGACCTGGCCAACGAGGCCTATATCGCCGGCACCACCCGTCTCACCGACGCCTTCCTTGCCTTCCTCTGCATCGCCCTCGGCGTGGCATTGGCACTGATTGTCGACGGATGGGTATATGGCGGTCTCATGCAGCTGGGAGCCCCTATGGTCGATGCTGCCATGTCGGCATGGTACATCCAGTTGCTGGCGGCCTTCATCGGCACCGTGGGTTTTGCCATACTCTTCGGCACCCCTAGGCGCTATTACCTCGACTGTGGGTTGACCGGCATGGCGGGGTGGGCCGTCTACCTCGCTGCCCTCGCCTCGTTCAGCGTTGTCGGAGCAGCCTTCCTTGGCGCCCTCGCCGTAGCCCTGTTGAGCCACGGCCTGGCGCGCTGGCGTCGCTGCCCCGTGACCGTCTTCCTCATCTGTGGCATCATCCCCCTCGTGCCCGGCGGCGGCATCTTCTGGACAGCCTACCACCTCGTGAACAACCACCTCCCCCTCGCCGCCGCCACCGGCTTCACCGCCCTCAAGGTGACCATCGCCATCGCCGGCGGCATCATCCTCGTTGCAGGCATATACAACAAGATATTGAAAACCAAGCATCGCAATGGCCAAAGCTAAGACATATTATTTCTGCCAGGAATGTGGCTACCAGAGCAGCTCGTGGCTCGGGCGCTGCCCGGAGTGCGGCAAGTTCGGCACCTTCGCCGAGGAGGTCGTAGCCCCACACAAAACTCAGAATTCAAAACTCAAAATACAGAGTGTCTCCACCCCCAAGCGCATCCAAGAGGTGACCTACAGCGAGACCCGCCGCATTGAGACCCATTGCGGCGAGTTCGACCGCGTGCTCGGCGGCGGCATCGTCCCCGGCAGCCTGCTGCTCCTCGGCGGCGAGCCTGGCATCGGCAAGAGTACCCTGCTGCTGCAGACGGCCTTGGCTATCCACGACCGCAAGCTCCTTTACGTCAGCGGCGAGGAGAGCGAACAGCAAATCAAGATGCGTGCCGACCGACTGCTCCCCTCTCTTGAAAGGAGAGGGGCTGGGGGTGAGGCCCTTTACGTCGTCTCTGAGACTGTCACGCAGCGCATCTTCGAGCATATCAATGCCGTGCAGCCCGACCTGCTTATCGTCGACTCTATCCAGACCATCAGCACCGAGGAGCTCGACAGCCCCGCCGGCAGCGTGGGACAGATACGCCAGTGTACCAGCGAGTTCCAGCACTATGCCAAGTCGACAGGCGTGCCGGTGCTCCTCATCGGCCACATCACCAAGGACGGCACCCTGGCAGGCCCCAAGGTGATGGAGCATATCGTCGACGCCGTCCTCCAGTTCGAGGGCGACCGCAACTACGGCTACCGCATCCTCCGCGCGCTGAAGAACCGTTTCGGCAGCACCGCCGAGCTGGGCATCTTCGAGATGGAAGGCAGCGGCCTGCGCGAGGTGCCCAACCCCAGCGAGTTCCTGCTGAGCCAGCGCGACGAGACCCTCAGCGGCGCCGCCGTGGCCGCCACCCTCGAGGGGGCCAGGCCTATGTTCATCGAGGTGCAGAGCCTCGTCAGCAGCGCCGTCTACGGCACCCCCCAGCGCAATGCCAACGGCTTCGATATGAGGCGGTTGAGTATGCTGCTGGCCGTCCTCGAGAAGCGCTGTGGTTTCAAGCTCGGCGCCAAGGATGTCTTCCTCAACATCGCCGGCGGCCTGCGTGTTGCTGATCCCGCCATCGACCTCGCCGTGGCTTGCGCCATACTGAGCTCCAACGTCGACATACCCATCTCGCCGCGCTTCTGTTTCGCCGCCGAGCTGGGCCTGAGCGGCGAGGTGCGCCCCGTCAGCCGACTAGAGCAACGCATAGCCGAGGCTGACCGCCTGGGGTTCGAGAAGATATTCATCTCGAAGTACAACCTGCGCGGCCTCGACCGCAAACGCTTCGGTATCGAGGTGGTGCCCGTGAGCGTCATCGAGGAGGCTTTTCGCGGTTTGTTCGCGTAAATCAGGCAGATACGCATTTTTTATAATTTAGTAGTTGCAAATTCAAACTTTTTTCGTATCTTTGCAGCGGATATTATACACTGTGTAGACTATGTTTGAGAACCTTAGTAGCAAGATAGAGAAAGCGTTACATACCCTTCGTGGTAAAGGTAGCATCACTGATATCAACGTGGCGGAGACCGTCAAGGAGGTGCGCAAGGCCCTGCTCGATGCCGACGTCAGCTATCCCATCGCCAAGGAGTTCACCGACCGCGTGAAGGCCGAGGCCATGGGCCGCAACGTCATCCAGAGCATCGAACCTGGTCAGCTGATGGTGAAGATTGTCCATGAGGAACTTACGAAGCTCATGGGCAGCGAGGCCGTCGACATCAACATCAAGGGTCAGCCCGCCATCATCCTTATCGCGGGTCTGCAGGGTTCGGGTAAGACCACCTTCTCGGCCAAGCTCGCCAACTACCTGAAGACCAAGAAGGGCCGCGGCGTGATGCTCGTGGCTGGCGACGTCTACCGCCCAGCCGCTATCAGCCAGCTGCAGACGCTCGGCACCCAGATCGGCGTGCCGGTCTACACCGAGGAGGGCAACCGCAACCCCGTTCAGATTGCCAAGAATGCCATCAACGAAGCCAAGTCGAAGGGCGTGAATGTGGTCATCGTCGACACCGCCGGCCGCTTGGCTGTCGACGAGGAGATGATGGACGAGATTGCCGCCCTGAAACGCGAGCTGCAGCCGCAGGAGACCCTCTTTGTGGTCGACTCGATGACCGGTCAGGATGCCGTCAACACCGCCAAGGCCTTCAACGACCGTATTGACTTCGACGGCGTGGTGCTCACCAAGCTCGACGGCGACACCCGCGGCGGCGCCGCTCTCACCATTCGCTACACGGTCGACAAGCCCATCAAGTTCGTCGGCATCGGCGAGAAGATGGAGGCCCTCGATGTCTTCCACCCCGACCGCATGGCCAACCGCATCCTCGGCATGGGCGACGTGGTCAGCCTTGTGGAGCGCGCCCAGGAGCAGTATGACGAGGCCGAGGCACGCAAGATACAGAAGAAGCTGATCCACAACGAGTACAACTTCGAGGACTTCCTCTCGCAGGTGGCCCAGATCAAGAAGATGGGTTCGATGAAGGACCTTATCGGCATGATTCCCGGCATGGACAAGCTGACGCGCAATGTGGAGATCAGCGACGATGCCTTCAAGCCCATCGAGGCCATGATAGGCAGCATGACACCCTACGAGCGCCGCAACCCCAGCTGCCTCAACGGCAGCCGCAAGCAGCGCATTGCCGCCGGCAGCGGCTGCACCATACAGGACCTCAACCGCTTCCTCAAGCAGTTCGAGGACACCCGCAAGATGATGAAGATGGTGAGCAAAAGCAACGGCAAGCTGCCGATGCGGCGGAGGAGATAAGAGCCTTCCCCCCCTGCCCCCCTCTCCCGAAGGAGAGAGGGGAGGGGAGAGGTTAGCAGAAGTGAATAAAACAAAGTATATATAGTATAAAGTACAATGAATAATATGGGAGACAATCATGTATCTACTCCCCTCTCCAGCAAGGAGAGGGGCGAGGGGGTGAGGCTGTTGGACGGCAAGGCGATGGCCTTGCAAATCAAAGATGAGATAGCCAACGAGGTGCGCTCGTTGACCGACGCCGGGCACCGCGCGCCCCACCTGGCGGCTGTTATTGTGGGCGAGGACGGCGCCAGTCAGACCTATGTGGCCAACAAGGAGAAGTCGAGCCACGAGGTGGGCTTCACCTCGAGCGTCTACCGCATGGCCGAGTCTACCTCGGAGAGGCAGCTGCTGGAGACGATAGAGTTCCTCAACAACGACCCCGACATCGACGGGTTCATCGTCCAGCTGCCCCTGCCCAAGCATATCGACGAGCAGAAGGTCATCAACGCCATCTCGCCCGACAAGGATGTCGACGGCTTCACGCCGGTCAACGTGGGTCGCATGGTCCTGGGCGAGGAGTGCTTCGTGCCCGCCACCCCGATGGGCATCTGCACCCTGCTCAAGCGCTTCGGCATCGAGACCGCAGGCAAGCATTGTGTCGTCCTCGGCCGCTCGAATATCGTCGGTACCCCCGTTGCCAACCTGCTGAGCCGCAAAGGGTTCGATTGCACAGTCACCCTCTGCCACAGCCGTACCAGCAACCTCAAGGAGCTGACCCTCCAGGCCGATATCGTCGTGGTGGCCATCGGCAAGCCCGAGTTCCTCACGGCCGACATGGTGAAGCCCGGCGCCGTGGTCATCGACGTGGGCATCCACCGCGTGGCCGACGCTTCGAAGAAGAACGGCTACCGCGTCATCGGCGACGTGAAGCACGACGAGGTCGACGCCAAGTGCAGCTGGGTCACCCCTGTGCCTGGCGGCGTAGGCCCGCTGACCATCGTCAGCCTGCTGCAGAACACGCTGCAGGCCTACCACCGCCAGACGCGCAACTAAGGCGCCGGCAGCACGACAAACAGCGAGGCCGCTACCCTTCGGGCAGCGGCCTCGTTTCTCTGGTCCGCACGGCTCTTATTCGCCGATGGCCACCACGCGGAAGGTCATCTTGGGTATGTCGCCCTCGGGCAGCTCATAGTCGAAGTCCTGCATGATGAAAGTGATGATGCCGGGCGCCACTTCGAAGCGCAGGTTCTCGGTGACGAATGCGGGATTGATGTTGTTGCCGAACTCGTCGTAGGTGCTGAAGTCGATAGAGTAGACGTAGGGCAGCATGCTCTGGCGGCCGTTCTCCTCGTAGACGTAGGCGTTCACGGTGCCGTGGTAAACCACGTCCTCGTTTAGGGCGTCCCAGCGTACGCTACAGGCCAGGTAGGACTTGCCGTTGGGCACAACCCAGTCGTCGCTGTAGATGGTCACTTCCATGCTTTCCATGGTCTGGTGCTGGCACGAGCTGAATCCGAAGACCAGCATGGCGGCACCCACTAGGGATAGGATGATCTTTTTCATGTCGTTGCTATTTTTTTTGAGTTTTTTTGTTCTGCGTTTCACAGTGCAAAGATACGCAAAAAATCGTCAGGAAAAATCTATTTTTTGTCTGTATTTTTCCTGTAGTGGTGTATGTGGCTGTAAATCAACACTTGCCGATGCCATCGTCGGCCTCGCGTCGGCCGCGGGGACCGCTCCGGCAGGCCGCGAAATGTTAAAAATATGCCAACCGGAAAAAAAATTTGCGCCTGACGTAACAATTTCAAAAATTCTGCGTTATAGAAAGTGTATTTTAATGGAGAAATAACTTAAAGGAGCCTATGAGACAACTGAAGATTACCCATTCGATTACCAATCGCGATATCAAGTCGCTCGACAAGTACCTGCAGGATATCTGCAGCGAGGAACTGCTCACCCCCGAGCAGGAAGTGCAGCTGGCCCAGCGCATCAAGCAGGGCGACCAGGCAGCCCTGGAGCGCCTCACCAAGGCCAACTTGCGCTTCGTCGTGTCCGTCGCCAAACAGTATCAGAATCAGGGACTTTCGTTGCCCGACCTCATCAACGAGGGCAATGTGGGCCTCATCAAGGCGGCCAAGCGTTTCGACGAGACGCGCGGCTTCAAGTTCATCTCCTACGCCGTCTGGTGGATCCGCCAGAGCATCCTGCAGGCCATCGCCGAGAATAGCCGCATCGTCCGTCTGCCCAGCAACCAGCTCGGTGCCCTCAACAAAATCAAGAAGGAGATTGCCAAGCTGGAGCAGAAGCTCGAGCGCCCCCCGTCAGAGGAGGAGCTGGCCGAGTTGCTCGACGTGCCCGAAGACAAAATCAAGGCCATCCTCGGCATCAGCGGCCGCCACGTCAGCATCGACGCTCCGCTGGCCAGCGACGAGGACGTCAACTTCGTCGACGTGCTGCCCAACGAGGATACCCCCCCGACCGACGACAAACTGATGCAAGAGTCGCTCTCTCAGGAGATTGAGCGTTCACTCAGCACCCTCACCGAATACGAGCGCGAGGTCATCAAGATGTACTTCGGCATCGGCCTGCCTCACCCCTTGAGCCTCGACGAAATCGCCATGAAGTTCAACCTCACCCGCGAGCGCGTCCGCCAAATCAAGGAAAAAGGCATCAAGCGCCTCAAAACCAGCAGCAAAAGCAAGCACCTCAAGGCCTACTTGTAGGAGCCGGAAGGCACGAGGCGAAAGGCGACAAGGCAATGGACGCTATCGTAAAATACTTCCCCGACCTCACCGCGCGGCAGAGGGAGCAGTTCGCTGCCATGCTCCCGCTCTACGAGGAGTGGAACTCGCAGATCAACGTCATCTCGCGCCGCGACATGGAGCACTTCTACGAGCACCACGTCCTCCACTCGCTCGCCATAGCCAAAGTGATGCCCTTCAAGCCCATGTGCGAGGTGCTCGACGTCGGCACCGGCGGCGGCTTCCCCGGCGTGCCTCTGGCCGTGATGTTCCCCGACGCACGCTTCACCCTCGTCGACTCCATCGGCAAGAAAATCAAGGTGGTCTCCGACGTCATCGACCGTCTGGGCCTCTCCCACGCCAAAGCCCTGCAGATCAGGGCCGAGCAACTCGACGGCGAGTTCGACTTCGTCGTCTCGCGTGCCGTCACCGCCCTGCCCGAATTCGTCCCCTGGGTCAAGGGAAAAATCTCGAAAACGCAGTACCACCCCCTGCGCAACGGCATCCTCTACCTCAAAGGCGGCGACCTCAAGGCCGAGCTCTTCCCCTTCCGCCACAAGGTGCGCACCTGGGACATCGCCGAATTCTTTGACGGCGAATGGTTTGAGACCAAAAAAGTCATCCACCTGCCGCTCTCCTGACCCCTCCCCACGGTTATAGAACAGACGAAGAACAGACGAAGAACAGTCTAGGAAGATACCTACAGCTTCCCCCCCCCCATCCCCCTTCGGTCTCCCTGCATTCCGCGTGCGCTGCCCCGCCCGGCGACAGCTCATATTTCGAAACAACTATATCGGCTCATCCTCTTTTTGCCCCTTGTTTCCGCGGATTTCGGCAAGGCTGTGTGAAAAAATATTGTTTCGTAAGTTGTTGTGAGCCAGCTAGTTGCCCCCCCCCCTGCGCGGTCATGAAAAAAATATTTGTCCGTATGTTTTTTTTGTCATATCTTTGCACCCGTATTAACACTATAAAACCCAAAAGAACAATGAAAAAAGTAATGATTCTGGCCGCCGCGGCCATGGTTTTCGGCCTTGTTGGCTGCAGCAAGACTAAAGATTGTAAGTGCACTATCACTCAGACGATGTCGGGTGTTGAGGTTCCCAGTGGGATGAATCAGACCACCGAGGTTGATATGAATGATTATGACGGCAACTGTGAGGATATAACCCTCGATCAGGTTGGATCGTTCAATGGTATGGGTGGTGGCTACACTCAGACGATCAGCTGCAAGGAGAAGTAGTCGATTTGTAGTAATCGGTTTGAGCAGGACTTTGGCATTCTCCGCCAAGGTCCTGTTCTCTCTTTACTGGTACAGGCTGTTGAGCGTCTTTACTTTCACCTTCGTCTGGCTTACGTCGGCTTTCGGATTGGCGGGTATCAGCACCGTGCGCAGCTTCTCGCCGGCGCGGAGGTCGACGAAGTTTCGCGTGAAGTGGCCGTCCACGTGCGGTTCGGTGTCGATATACACGTCGTAGAGGTCGGTCAGCGCCTTCATCGTCACCACCAGCTTGCCGTCGCTCTCCCAGGCCTGGCTCACCGTGTACTTGGCCTCGGGGTACGTGCGGTCCTTGGGGTATACGCTGTAGTATTCTTCCCAGCCCCCCTCTCCCACGGGAGAGGGGCCGGGGGTGAGGCCGAAGAGCGCCTGCGCGCGGTAGTGCAGCGCCTTCCAGTTGCCGTAATAGTCTATCGAGCTCCACGAGGCCACGGGCCAGCAGTCGTTGAGCTGCCAGTAGAGGGTGCCCATGCAGTGGGGCTGCTGGCTGATGTGTTGCAGGATTCCGTAGCCCACGCCCCAGGCCTGCAGCAGCTGGCTGACGTAGGCGAAGTCCTCCAGCGAGAGGCTCTTGCTGTCGAAGCCGTAGTACTGACGCATGGCCTTGTCGATGATCAGCAGGCCGCGGCCGTGCTTCTGGTGATTGCGGAGGGTGGGGGAGTCGACGCTCATTTGGCCCTCGGGGCAGAAGCGGCGTATGGTGCTCGTCAGGGGGTAGCTCTGGAAGCCGTACTCCGTCATGAAGCGGCCGGTCTTCTCGCGGTACACCTCGAAGGGCATCTCGCCCCACCAGACGCCCCAGTAGTGGCTGTTGCCGTGGGTGACGCACTCGGGGTGGCCCCAGCCGTAGAGCGGCGAGGTGGTGATGTAGGGGCGCTGCTGCGGGTCGCAGTCCTTGACTGCTTCTGCCAGGATACTAGTCGAACTAGTATTACTAGATATACTAGAATCTCTAGAGTTTCTAGAATTTCTAGAATAGCCGAAGATAGTGTCCATCGCCTTCTCCAGTCGGGCGCGCTGCTCGGGCGTCCAGTTGAACTGGCCCTGCCAGCCCCAGTCTTCCCAGCCGTTCTTCACCTCGTTGTTGCCGCACCAGAGGACGATGCAGGGGTGCTTCGCCAGGCGGCTCACCTGCTGACGCGCCTCCTCGCGGATGCTCTCCAGCATCTCGGGGCTGTCGGGGTAGGGCGTGCCGGCGAAGATGAAGTCCTGCCACACCATGAGGCCCAGCGAGTCGCAGAGGTCGTAGAAGTAGTCGTGCTCGTAGAGGCCGCCGCCCCACACCCTTATCATATTGAACCCCGCCTCCTTGGCCGAGCAGAGCAGGTAGCGGTAGCGGGCTCGGTTGGCGCTGTCCAGCACGGGGAAGCTGTGCACAGGTATCCAGTTGGCGCCCTTGATGAAGAGCTTCACCCCCTTGTCCTTCCCTGTGTCGGCAATGAAATAGAAGGACTGCCCTATGCTGTCGGCTTCTTGTACCAGTTCTACGTTGCGGTATGGGAAGCCGTCTGCCCCCCTCTCCTGCAAGGAGAGGGGCTGGGGGTGAGGCCGGTTTGTGATATGCACCGGCTTCCATATCCCGCAGGTGGCCAGCCGCGGCCCCCAGTCCCAGCCCTGCTGGTAGGGCGCTATGCGCGTGAAGGCGCGCCGCTCGGGCAGCGCGATGCCATAGGCGGCTTCGCGGAGCGAGTCTTCCAAAGGAAGGAACTTTACGCTAATGACAATGGTATCTTCTATATTTGGAAATGGAAACTTGTATTGGCGATACATGTTGTCGGTATCGGGCACCCACAATAAGTGCTCGTATTGGCCTCTGGTGTTGGAAACACGAATGTCTGCCGGCCCCGCCAGGCCCTCGAATGCGAGCCAAAGCGTGTCCCCTTCGGGGAGGTCTTTTTTGCAAATGGTCGTTTGGTACACCCATACACTGTCGCCCACCCACTGCACCGAGTCCTCGTTGGTGCCATAATAGGGGTCGGGAATGAGGCCGTTGGCCATTAGGTCGGTGTGGATAAATCCCGGCACCGTTGCCGGATACCACTTGCCGTTGTATTCAAACTGCCACTCGGTGAGCTCCACTGTGTCGGGCCTCGTTGTGCACGCCGCCAACAGCAGCGGCAACAGTAGGTATGCTATGCGTTTCATTTTGTCTTGAGAAATGCGAAGATTACGGCTAAAATAATGAATCCGAAGCTCACGAAGTGGTTCCAGCGGATGGGCTCGCTCTTGAAGACCGTGGCCACGATGATGGTGAAGACCGTCAGCGAGATGCATTCGGCCAGTATCTTGAGCTGCATCAGCGTGAAGGGGCCGCCGTTGATTTGGCTGCCAATGCGGTTGGCCGGTATCAGGAACGAGTACTCCAGCAGCGCCACGCCCCACGACGCCAGGATGATGAGTATCAGTGGCCAATCGGTGTTGATCTTCATCTCGGTGAGCTTCAGGTTGCCGTACCAGGCAAAGGTCATGAAGACATTGCTCACCACGAGCATCAGGATGGTTATCAGTCCTTTCGACATAGCAGTTTGATTAACATTGAGAATGCTTGGTTGACCGTGCGGTCGATGTTCTGCTGGCGTCGGCGTCCGGGGAAGTTCAGCAGCTGGGCCTCGGTGTGGGTGGCGTCGGCCACAGCGATCCACACCGTGCCCACGGGCTTCTCCTTGGTGCCGCCGTCGGGTCCGGCGATGCCAGTGGTGGCAATGGCCAGGTCGGCCCTGAGGCGCTTGCGCACGCCCTCCACCATCTCGCGCACCGTCTCCTCGCTCACGGCGCCGTGGGCTTCCAACGTGCTGTGCTGTACACCTAAGGCGCATTCCTTCACCTCGTTGCTGTAGGCTATGATGCCGCCACGGAAGTAGGCCGAAGCCCCTGCCTGCGCCGTCAGCTGACTGGCGATGGTGCCTCCGGTGCAGCTCTCGGCGGTGGCCAGCGTCAGGCCGCGCTCCGTGAGGGTCTTGTGCACCAGCTCCGCCAGGGTCTCGCAGTCCTCGCCGACGATGTATTGTCCTGCAAGGGCATAAAGCCCTTGCAGCAATTCTGGAATATCCGGAATGTCCGGAGTGTCCGGGGCTATCCGGCATGTCAGCCGCAGCTTCACCATCCCCGCCACCGGCAGGTAGGCCAGCCGTATGCACTCCGGCAGCGCCAGCTCCCACGGCTCAATCAGGTCGCTGAGGAAGCTCTCGCCGATGCCCTGCACCAGTATGTTCTTGTTGATGATGGTCTCCGTCTGGAAGGTCTCCTGCAGCTTGGGAATGACGCGGTTCTGCATGAGCCACTCCATCTCGAAGGGCACGCCGGGGAGCGACACCAGGACGGCCTTCCCCCCGACCCCTCTCCCGCGGGAGAGGGGAGTGTTCGCCCCGCGCATTCCGTCCCCCTCTCCCACGGGAGAGGGGCTAGGGGTGAGGCCGAACCACATGCACGGCGCCGTCCCCAGGTCGTTGTTGAGCACCTCGCAGCAGCGCGGCACCAGAGCCTGGGCGCGGTTGACGGGCGTCAGCTCGAAGCCGCGCATGGCGAAGATGCGTCGCACGTTCTCCAGTGCCACCTCGCTCTCCACCAGCTCGCTGCCGAAGTAGTCGCAGAGCAGTTTCTTGGTGATGTCGTCCTTGGTGGGGCCGAGGCCGCCGGTCAGCAGCGTGATGGCGCTGCTGTGCATGGCGCTGTCCACCGTCTGCCAGATGTCCTCGCGGCTGTCGCCCACCACCACGGTGTGCGTCACCTCGAAGCCCGCCTCGGTGAGCATCTTGGCCATCGCCGACGCATTGGTGTTCACCACCTGCCCCAGCAGCAGCTCGTCGCCTATGTTGATGATTGTTACAGTGTTCATAAATCATAGATATTTACTGCCTGCCCAGTAGGAATGATTTTGTTGTTCATCTGTTGGGTTTTCTGTCGTATTCGAGGTAGGCGTAGTCGAGGCCGGAGGCGTCGTCGTGGAGGCGGACGCTCTGGCGCACGAGGGTGAAGGTGGAGAGGTCGATGGTGGGGAAGTAGACGTCGGCGTCGTAGTCGCGGTATACTTCGGTGACATAGAGGCGGTTGCAGAAGGGGAGGAGCGCCTTGTAGATGGCGGCGCCACCCATGACGAAGACTTCGTCGTCGCAATCTTTGAGGGCCTTGAAGAGGCCGTTCACGCTGTGTACCACCGTGGCGCCCTCGGCGCTGAAGTCGGGGTTGTTGGTCATCACGATGTTCTGTCGGCCGGGCAGGGGGCGCTTGGGCAGCGAGTCCCACGTCTTGCGCCCCATGACCACGGGGTGGCTGGTGGTGAGCTTCTTGAAGCGCTTCAGGTCGTCGCTGAGGTGCCACAGCAGGTCGTTGTTCTTGCCGATGGCGCCGTTCTGCGCTATGGCCACGATGATGCTCAAGTTCGGTTTCTTATTGGTATCTATCATTTTCTGAATATTTTTGTTGCACGATCGAAGATGCCTGTGCACCAGGCCAGGGCCAGGCCGTAGTTGCTCACGGGCACCCCGGCTTCCAGGGCGGGCAGCAGGCGCGCCTTGACTTGCTGGGCCGTGATGACGCAGCCGCCGCACTGTATCACAAGGGCATATTGCGACAGGTCGGAGGGTAGTGGCGATTGTCCGCCAATCACCTCACATTCAATCTCCTTGCCCGTCTTCTTGCGCATGGCGGCGGGCAGTTTCACGCGGCCGATGTCCTCGCAGGTGACGTTGTGGGTGCAGCTCTCGAGCAGCAGCACGCGGTCGCCGTCCTGCAGTTGTCCAATGGCCTGAGTGCCATGCAGGTACTCGTCGAAGAGCCCCTTTTGACGCGCCAGCACGACGCTGAAGCTCGTCAGCGGAATCTCTTCCGGCACCACGGCGGCCACTTTGGCAAACACCTGGCTGTCGGTGACGACCAGATGCGGCTTGTGCAACGAGGCCAACGTCTTCCCCAGCTCCTCGGGCTGGCAGAAGACGGCCACGGCGTGGAGGTCCATCAGGTCGCGTAGCACCTGCACCTGCGGCAGTATCATGCGCCCTTCGGGCGCCGATCTGTCGATGGGAGTGACCAGCACCACGGTGTCGCCCTGCCCGACCACGTCGCCCAGCAGCGTCTGGCCGCGGTAGGCGCTCTCGGGCAGCGCCCACCGTATGGCCTCGATGAGGGGCTCGCGCAGCGTCGGGTCGCTGGTGGTCAATCTAAAATCCGGAATTTCCGGAATTTCCGGACAATCCGGAATATCCGGATATTCCGGATTGTCCGTCTTGCTCCTTATCTTCAGCATCGGCGTTCCGTGCGTGGTGCACCAGTCGGCCACGCGCTCTTCGGGCGCGCCCCACTCGGTGAAGAGCAGCAGCGCCAGGTCTACCTCGGCCAGCGCCGCCATGCTTTTCTCCACGCGCTGCAGGCCGAGGGCGCCCTCGTCGTCGATGCCGGCCGTGTCGATGAGCACCACCGGTCCGATGCCGCCGATCTCCATGCTCTTGCGCACCGGGTCGGTCGTCGTGCCCGCCGTGTCGCTCACGATGGCTATCTGCTGGCCCGTCAGGTAGTTGACCAGCGAGCTCTTGCCTACGTTGCGCCGCCCAAACAGGCCGATGCGGGGTTTCAGTTCGTTGCCTTTCATAGTTGACTACATTACGTAAAAAACGTTAAAATATTGTACATTATAAAAAATGTTGTGCCGTTGGAAAATAAATTTGGCCGGTCCGGAATTTTTTCGTATCTTTGCAAAGTTGTTTCTTCGGCGGTGTTTTCTGCAAGAGTTTGTGTAAAAGTGCTTAATGGCTCTCCGTGGCGCGGATTGCGGTGCGCAGGCTGGGGGCTGGGTTAAGGAACAGTTATAGAACAGACCTGGCTGATACCTGGAGGAGACGAAGAACAGACGAAGAACAGCCCTACCATTTACCTATGGTTGCCTTGGCAACCTCCTAGGAAATCCTAGGAAGTCCTAGGAAGTCCTAGGAGGGCCTAGGAGGGGGGACAGTTTTTGTCTACCGAAGTTCCACTATCGTAACGCCTACGCCGCCGAGTTCTATCTTCTCGGGGTGGAAGCTGCGCACCTCGCGGATGCCCTTCAACTCGCTGTGTATCACCTGCATCAGTATGCCGTTGCCCTTGCCGTGGAGTATGCGCACCTCTTTCTCGCTGAGGAGCGTGGCCTCGTCGAGGTATTTGTGCAGCTGGTCGAGCGCCTCTTCGGCGCGGTGGCCGCGCAGGTCGAGGGTGGTCTTGAAGTGGGCGCGCTTCTCGTTCATGTCGTCGTAGATCGAGGCGAAGCGCGAGGCGTTGTTCTGCTTCTGAACGGGTATCTTCTGCTTGGCGGTTCCGGTGAGGCGGTCGAGGGGTATGGTCATGCGCATCGAGTTGCTCTCCACCACGGCTTTCTTGCCTTTGATTTCCACCACCTCGCCGTAGGTCTCCTGCCCGTCGATGCGCACGATGCTGCCGACGCAAATAGCCTCACCCCCGTCCCCTCTCCCGTGGGAGAGGGGGGTAGTATGCATGGGGCTAGTTCCCCCCTCTCCCACGGGAGAGGGGTTGGGGGTGAGGCTTTTTTTGGCTTCCTCGAGCCTGGCGCGGGCCTGTTTGGTGGCCTCGCGCTCGGCTTGGGCGCTCTTGATGTCGCTGATGGTGCGCTCGACGGTGCGGTTGGCGCCCTCCAGTATCTGCTGCGCCTCCTTGCGCGCCGCGCTGACTATCTCGTGCTTGCGGCTCTCCAGGCGCTCGTTGAGCCGTTGGTATTTGGTCGTGACCTCGTTGAGGAATTCGTCGGCCACGCGCAGCTCCTCTTTCTGGCGCTCGATCTCCTTCTTGTCGAGCTCGAGCTGCTGCAGCTGGTGCTCGAAGTTGAGCTGTTCGCGCCCCACCATCTCGCCGGCGCGCTCGAGGATGTCCTTGGGGAAGCCGATGCTCTCGGCGATCTCGAAGGCGAAGCTCGAGCCGGGGTGCCCCACGTTGAGGCGGTAGAGCGGGCGCATGCGCTCGGTGTCGAACATCATGGCGCCGTTCACTATCTGCGGCATGCGGTCGGCCAGCAGCTTGAGGTCGGCGAAGTGGGTCGTCACCACGCCGTAGGCTCCGCGCTCGTAGAGCCGCTCGAGCACCGCCTCGGCTATGGCGCAGCCGCTGCGGGGCTCGGTGCCGCCGCCCAGCTCGTCCATCAGGAAGAGGGTGTCGCCGCCGGCCTCGGCCAGCAGGCGCTTCATGTTCTGCAGGTGCGAGGTGTAGGTGGAGAGGTCGTTGTCGATCGACTGCTGGTCGCCGATGTCGATGAATATCGAGCCGAAGAGGCCGCACTCCGACGTGGGCCGCAGCGGCACCGGCATGCCGCACTGCAGCATGTACTGTATCAGCCCCACGGCCTTGAGCAGCACCGACTTGCCGCCGGCATTGGGGCCGGAGATGATGAGGATCCTGGCAGCCTCACCCCCGGCCCCTCTCCTTTCTGGAGAGGGGAGTGAAGTGTGGAGTGTCAGGTCGAAGGGTACCACTTCGTTGGCGGTATCTGCTCCCCTCTCCTTCGAGGAGAGGGGTTGGGGGTGAGGCCGGAGGAGCAGCAATGGGTGCCGCGCCTCAAGCCATTCGATGCGGGGCTCGGGGTGCAGGGTGGGCACGCAGGCGTTAAGTTCCACCGCCACGCGGGCCTTGGCGCGGAGGAAGTCCACGCGTGCCAGGAAGCGGTAGGCCTCCTCCAGCTGCGGCAGCAGGGGGCGCAGGCGCTCGCTGAAGGTGAGCAGTATGCGCTGCACCTCGTGGCGCTCGTCGAAGTCCAGCTCGCGCAGGTCGTTGCCCAGTTCCACCACCTCCTGCGGCTCCACGAAGGCCGTCTGGCGCGTGGCGCTCTCGTCCTGTATGAGGCCCCGAATGCGGCGGCGGTGGGTGGTGAGCAGGGGTATGACGGGGCGGCCGTCGCGGATGGTCACCTCGGCCCCTTCGGGAGCCCACCCCTCGCGCTTGGCGCGCGCCAGGGCGCTGTTCACCTGCGCCTCCACCTCGGCGGCCTTGCGCGCCTTGGTGCGCCGTATCTCGGCCAGCTGCGGCGACGCGTTGTCGTGCAGCTCGCCGTGGTCGTTGATGAGCTGCCCCAGCAGGCTGTTGATGACGTTCAGCTGCGAGCTCTTGCCGCCGTAGCCCAGCTCCACCTCGACGGCCATGTCGCGCAGCGCCGTGTATTGCTGGTGCTCCTCGGCGGTGAGGAAGAGGTAGCATTCGCGGATGGTGCGCAGGGAGAGTTTGTGGTCGAACAGGGCTTCGAGGGGGATGAAGGTGTTGCCCACGCGCAGATGGACGAGGGTGGGGGTGAGGTCGATGAAGTCCTGCTGGGGGAATTCACTCTCCATGAGGACAATCTGGCGCATCTCCTCGGTCAGTTGCAGCTCGTGGCTGAGCGCGGTGTGGTCGGTCGTGAAGGCCATCTCGTCGGCCATGCGGGTGGCGAGGGCGTTGGTGGTCTGCTCGGCCACCATCTGGCGTATGCGGTCGAAGCCAAGCTTCTGTTCTATATTGTCCATTTAATCGAAGTCAAGGTAAAAAGGCCACTTCTGGCGGAAGGCGTCGAGGCGCCCTTTGTCGAGCGTGGCGGTAATGAGGTCGTCGGCGGGGGTGAGGGCGTGGCCTTTGTAGTCGACGACGGCGCTGTCGCCGCAGTACTCGCCGCCGTGGCCGTCGAGGCCCGTGCGGTTGCATCCGGCCACGTAGCAGAGGTTCTCTATGGCGCGGGCCTTGAGTAGGGTCGTCCATGCCTCGCGGCGGCTGGCAGGCCAGTTGGCGCAGAGGAGCAGCAGGTCGTAGTCGAGGTTGTCGTTGCGCAGCCATTTTGGGAAGCGCAGGTCGTAGCACACCGCCGGCCGTATGCGCCAGCCCTTGTATTCGAAGGTCGTGCGCTCGGTGCCGCGGCTGATCTGGTCGGCCTCGCCGCTGACGCGGAAGAGGTGTGCCTTGTCGTAGGTGCCGTATTCGCCGTTGGGGAAGACCCAATGTAGGCGGTTGTAGCAGCGGTCGTGTTCTTTCACAATCCATGTGCCAGCCAGCAGCACGCCGTGCTGCGCCGCCATGCGCCGCGCCCATTGCAGGGTGGGGCCGTCGGGAGCCTCGGCCAGCGCGGCCATGTGGTCGCCGAAGCCGGTGGTGAAGGTCTCGGGCACCACGAATATGTCGCAGCGGCACCCCTCCATCGCTTGCTCCACGCGGTGGCGGTTCTCCTCGGGCTGCGCCCATTGGATGTCGTGTTGATATAGGGTTATGACCATTGGCGTGTCTGTTCTAGGTCGTCGGCCAGCTGTGCCTGCAGCGCCTCGGGGCTGTCGAAGCGGCGGGTGTCGCGCAGGCGGTGCAGGAATTCCACTTGCACCTCCTTGCCGTAGAGGTCGCCGCTGTAGTCCAGCAGGTGCACCTCCAGCATGCGCTGCCCGATGCCGTAGGTGGGGGCTGCGCCGAGGTTGGCCATGCCGATGTGCCGCAGGCGCGAGGTCGGCGAGCCAATACGCACCACGTAGACCCCCTCTTTGGGCAGGGTCTTGCGGCTGGCGGTGAGGTCGACGTTGGCCGTGGGGAAGCCCAGCGTGTGGCCCACGCCGCGGCCGTGCTCCACGGTGCCGCCGATGCTGTAGGGACGGCCGAGCAGGGTGGCGGCCTCCTCGACGTTGCCTTCGGCGAGTGCGCGTCGTATGCGCGAGGAGCTCACCGGCTCGCCCTCCAGCAGGAAGGGCAGGCCGTGCTTGAGCATGATGCCCAGCTCGTCGGCCAGTTGCGGCAGTGCGGCGAAATCGTCGTCCTGTTTTGATCCGAAGCGTCCGTCGTAGCCCAGCAGGAGGGTGCGCATGCGCAGCTCGTTGTGCAGCAGGCGCGTCAGCTGGCAGGCCGTCATCCGCGCCACCTCTTCGGTGAAGGGCATCACGGCCACGTATTTCACCCCCGCGTCGAGCAGCAGGCCGATGTGCTCGCGCTCTTCGTCGAGCCAGTCTTCGCTGCCGCGGCGGCCGAGGACGAAGGAGGGGTGCGAGGTGAGGGTGACGGCCAGCGGCGCGCCGCCTTCGAGCTGCCGCAGCAGGGCGCGGTGGCCGCGGTGCACGCCGTCGAAGACGCCCAGCGTGACGGCGGTGTCTTCCTTGACCTTCTTGATGGGGCCGCTGTGGGTATAGAGGCTGAAGAGGCTCATCGCAGCAGGGGCAGGGTGGGGTTGAGTTTCACATGCACGCCGAATCCCACCATCAGCTTCGAGCCACGGTCTTCGTCGACCCAGTCTTTCCAGTGGATGGTGTAGGGGAAGTAGTTCACCAGGTCGGCCTCCAGCACCACGGTGCATGCCTTGAAGTGGCGCCACGTGTAGTCCACGCCTACGGTCAGCGCGCGGTTGTCGTAGACGCTTAAGGTTGTGTGGTTGAGCGAGGTGTTGGAGTAGATGGGGTGTCCCAGCAGGGGCACGTAGCCGGTGCCGTGCCAGTAGTTGACCAGCAGGCCGGCGTCGCCGTAGCGCACCCGCAGGGTGGGGGAGAAGCCGTGGCCGCTCTCGAAGGGTATCGTGCTGTCGCGCTGCTGGCTGAAGCCCAGCACCAGCATCTCCAGGTCGGCGCCGAAGGGGCCGTCGTTGTAGCTGGCGCCCAGGCCGGCGCCGAAGTTCATCTTGTTGTTGGTGCGCAGCCTGACTTTCAGGCCCTCGCCGCCCGTGTGGGTGGCCAGGCCGTAGAGCGGCAGGTAGAACGTCCAAGGGCCTTTGCTGTACCGCACCTTCACCGAGGCGCCGGTGTAGAACCGCTCCTGCTGGCGACTTTGGCTGAAGATGAATTCGTTCCAGTTGGCCCACAGGTCGGCCGAAATCCACGGCCGTTCCACCAGCAGCTGCGCACCGGCTTCGGGGTCGGCGGCGTAGCGTAGCTCGGGGTTGTAGAGCGGGCGCGGCATCTGGTGCCCCTCGTTGTTCTCCACGCTGCCCAGTATGAGGCTCACGCCTTCGAGGAAGTCGACCCGCGCCTGCACCCACGGCAGGATGTGCACCGGGCGCATGTCGTCGCTCTCTTCCGGCAGGGCCGAGACGTAGGTCACCGAGGCCGGATAGCCGTGGGCGCCCCAGTAGTTGAGCCAGTGCGCGCCGACCGACAGGCGTAAGCGGGGTTCGACCTGCCACACCAGCTTGGGCCTCATGTAGAAGCCCGGCAGCGTGTAGCCGTCCATGCGGTTGCTCCCGTACTCGTTGTTGCGGAAGAAGTGGTGGTTCTCAATCTCGAGCCGCAGGCGGCAGCTGTCCTGGGCGCATGCGGAATTGGAAATTGGAAATTGAAAATTGAAAATGGAGCTGGCCGCTACCAGCAGTAGTAGAATCCTGATCTTAGTGCTTGTCATGTTTCAATTTTCAATTTTCGATATTTATTTTTTCAGAGCCTCGACGATGGCCTCCTCGATGGCTGCGCCACGCAGGTCGCGGGCCAGGATGGTGCCGTCGCGGCCGATGAGCAGTATCTGCGGAATGCCGCTGACGCCGTAGGCCGTGGTGGCCGTGCGGGTGCTGTCGACCAGCTGCGGGTACTCGATGCCCAGGTCGGCCATGGCTTTCTGGTGCGCGGCTTCGCGCATGGCACGGTCGCCGCGCTCCCACACGTTCAGGCCCACAATCACCAGGCCTTGGCCTTTATACTTCTTCCACAGCGGCACCAGATTGTCCTTGATTTCGTTGCGGCAGGGGCCGCACCACGAGGCCCAGAAGTCGACCAGCGCCACCTTGCCGTCGATGATGTCGCTCAGTTTGCCGTCCACACCCTGCACATCGGTGTAGCGCTTGCCCACCGAGGTGGCGTTGACGGCGCTCAGCTGCGCCAGCTTCTCCTGCAGCGGCTTGTGGTTCTTCACCCGCGGCGAGGCGTCGGCAAGGAGGCTGTCGAGCTGTTCGTAGTTGAAGTCGCCCACCTGGGCGATGCTCTCCATGGCCATGGCGCCCAGCAGGTTGTTGCCATTCGAGCGGTAGAGGTGCCAGCAGGCCTCCAGTATGCGCTTGTTGCTCACCTCCTGCAGGCTGTCGAGCACACGCTCGGCAGCGGCGCGCGTGGCGGCGTCGGGCGCGTTGTAGTACATCGGCAGGTGGATCTGCATCTCGGCCTCAATGTCGCTCATGTCGAGCAGCGTGTTCATGGCCTGCAGGCTGTCGTTCAGCGGCGTGCCGCCAATCTCGCCCGGCGAGACGCTGATGACGCCCGGCTCGACGATGAACTGCTGGTTGAAGGCCTCGGTGGCCACCACGCCGATCCACTCCTCGTCGACCGTGCCGCTGAACACGAAGCGGCCGCCCGTGATGGTCACACTGTCCACTGCCGCGTCAGGGTTGGCGAGGTTCACCAGGTAGGCCGTCGTGCCGTCGAGCGAATCGCCCCCGAGGTCGCCGTGGATAGTGAATTGATTCTTGCCCGAGCAGGCTCCCAGTATAGCCATAACAGCCACACTATAAACAATTTGCGTAAGTTTTTTCATTTCTTTTACTATATTATTTAATGTGCAAAGATACAAAAAAAAGATAACATGCCGCCAGAATGTTGCCCCGCTGCCTGGGTCCGCCGCCCCCTCTTCCCGGGTCCGCCGCCCCCTCAGCCCGGGTCCGCCAACCCCGACCCACACCGCCGAAACCACCCCCGCGGCACCCCACCCCCTTCCAGACACCTGCCAAGTAAAAACCTGAGCAAAACCTATAACCTGTTAAGTGCTGACAATCAGCCGTTTGCAAACCTGCAAAATTGCCCCTTTTTTGCAAAAACAATCCACTTTTTTGCGAAAAACGTTTCTCGCTGAAAACCAGCGTTTAACGCTAAAAGTGCATATTTTTTCTCTCCATGTCGGAAAAAAGTCGTATCTTTGCAAATTAAATTTTTTAGAATAATCATAATAAATAACATAAAATAACAAAGCGCAATATGTTTACAGACACCACCAAATTCATCGGCGAAGGCCTCACTTACGACGACGTGCTGCTCGTCCCCGCCTACAGCGAAATCCTTCCCCGCGAGGTAACCGTAGCCTCGCGCTTCTCGAAAAACATCTTGCTCAACACACCCCTCGTCTCCGCCGCCATGGACACCGTCACCGAGGCCGCCATGGCCATCGGCATGGCCCAGGAAGGCGGCATCGGTGTGCTGCACAAAAACATGACCATCGAGCGTCAGGCCAACGAGGTGAAAAAGGTGAAACGCGCCGAAAACGGCATGATAATCGACCCCATCACCCTCTCGCGCGACGCCAAGGTCAAGGACGCCCTGCAGCTCATGGCCGAATACGGCATCGGCGGTATCCCCATCGTCGACGACAGCCGCATGCTCATCGGCATGGTCACCAACCGCGACCTCCGCTTCGAGCGCGACCCCGAGCGCCCCCTGAGCGAAATCATGATCACCGACCTCATCACCACGCACGAAGGCACCACCTTCGCCGAGGCCACCGAGATCCTCCAGCAGCACAAGATAGAGAAACTCCCCGTCGTCAACGCCCAAGGCCAGTTCGTCGGCCTCATCACCTACCGCGACATCATCAAGACCAAGGAGCGTCCCAACGCCTGCAAGGACAGCAACGGCCGCCTCCGCGTGGCCGCCGGTGTCGGCATCACGCCCGACATGATGGACCGCGTCGACGCCCTCGTCCGCGCCGGCGCCGACGCCATCGTCATCGACACCGCACACGGCCACTCCGTCCGCGTCGTCGAGGCCCTCAAGGAGGTCAAAGCCAAGTACAAGACTATCGACGTCGTGGTCGGCAACATAGCCACCGGCGAGGCCGCCCTCATGCTTGCCGAAGCAGGCGCCGACGCCATCAAGGTCGGCATAGGCCCCGGCTCCATCTGCTCCACGCGCATCGTCGCCGGCATCGGCGTCCCGCAGCTCACCGCCATCTGCGAAGTCTGCGGCGCCCTCAAGCAGGGCGGTTTCGACGTGCCCGTCATCGCCGACGGCGGCATACGCTACAGCGGCGACATTGTCAAGGCCCTCGCCGCAGGCGCCAGCTCCGTCATGGTCGGCTCGCTCGTCGCAGGCGTCGAGGAAGCCCCCGGTGAAACCATCATCTTCGAAGGCCGCAAGTTCAAGTCCTACCGCGGCATGGGCTCGCTCGAGGCCATGCAGAGCGGCTCCAAGGACCGCTACTTCCAGGACAAAGAGACCGACGTCAAGAAGCTCGTCCCCGAAGGCGTCGTCGGCCGCGTCCCCTACAAGGGCACCCTCGGCGAGGTCCTCTACCAGATGGTCGGCGGCCTCAAGGCCGGTATGGGCTACACAGGCAGCCGCACCATAGGCGACCTCCAGAAGGCCAAGTTCATCCGCATCACCGATGCCGGCCGCACCGAGAGCCATCCGCACGACATCGCCATCACCCGCGAAGCACCCAACTATTCCAGATAACACCGTCCCAATGAAAAAGACCCTCCTGACAGCCCTCCTCGCACTGGCAGCCCTCGGCCTCAAGGCCCAGCAGGCCGACCCCGTCGTCATCGAAGTCGGCGGACAGCGCATACGCCAGTCCGAACTGATGAAGGACTTCATGCAGTCCGTCGGCGACAACCTCGTCGCCAAGCACGGCGTCACCGCTGCCGAGAAGCGCAAGGCCCTCGACGAATACGTCGACCTCTACGCCATCTTCCGCGCCAAGGTAATCGATGCCCGCGCCATGGGCCTCGACACCGCGTCCGACCTCCAGGCCGAGCTCATGCGCTACCGCGCCGAGCTTGCAGCCCCCTACCTCATCGACTCCTCTGTCCTGCAGCGCATTCTCCATGAGGCCTACGACCGCAACCACTACATCCTCCACGCCGCGCACATCCTCGTCCGCGTCGCCGAGAACGCCAGCCCCGACGACTCCCTGGCGGCCTACAACCGCGCCCTCGAGCTCCGCAAGCGCGTCGTCTCCGGCGAGAACTTCGCCGACGTGGCCATCAGCGAAGTGCGCCGCACCAAGCCCAACGCCAAGGTCCGTCCCGACGAGGGCGACCTGGGCTACTTCTCGGCCCTCGACATGGTCTATCCCTTCGAGAACGCCGTCTACGCCCTCAAGGTCGGCGAGGTCAGCCAGCCTGTCCGCACCACCTACGGCTACCACATCATCAAGCTCATCGACAGAGTCGAATTCTACGGCAAGCTCACCCTGCAGCACATCTGGATGCGCGACGACAAGGCCCAAGTCGGCATCGACGAGGCCTACGAACGCATCCTTGGCGGCGCACCCTTCGAGATGGTGGCCCGCCAGAGCCAGGACTACTCCACCGCCGAGACGGGCGGCTACCTCTCCGACGTGGCCGTCAACCAGATACCCTCGGAATACGTCAAAGTCCTCAGCCGCATGAATGTCGGCGAGGTCTCGCGCCCCTTCTACACCCGCTACGGCTGGCACATCGTCAAGCTTGTCCAGCGCGACTCCATCCCCTCCTACGAGGACATGGAACCCTTCTACAAGCAGCGCCTCGTGCGCGACCAGCGCGGCAAGGAGTCGCGTAAAGCCTTCGCCGCCAGCGTCCGCAAGAAGTACGGCATCGTCGACCTCACCCGCACCCCCGTCGCCACCAAGCCCGCCAAGAAGGGCAAGAAGAAGCAACCCGTCGTCATGCAGGCATCGCTCGACGAGCTGACCGGCCTCCTCAACGACTCCGTCTTCAGCGAGAAGTGGCGCTACCGCACCGCCGACATCCACGACCTCCGTCCGCTGGTCCGCACGCCCAACAGCGAGTACAACGCCCTCGACCTGGCCAACTACATCCGCCACCACCAGCCCCTGCAGATGCCCGAGCCGTTCTCGACATTCATGTATAAGCGCTACAATGACTTCCTCGACAGCGTCTCTATCGTCTATGCCGACTCGCAGCTCGAGAACGAGAACCCCGAGTTCGCCGAGACCGTCGACGAATACCGCCGCGGCCTGATGATTTTCAACTACAACGACAAGATGATCTGGTCCAAGGCCATCAACGACTCGGTCGGTTTCGCCGACTTCTACGCCCGCGACAGCCGCACCAAGAGCCTCGCCAACCCTGCCGATAGCATCTTCTTCTGGCGTCAGCGCGCACGCGTCGTCGTCCTCCATGTGGCCGACAGCCTCTGCCTCGCGCCCGCCAAAGCCCGCTCGGCCATGCAGAAAGCCCTCAAGAAGAACCACTCCTCCAGCACCATGAAGGAGACGCTCCTCGCCAAGGTCGACGCCCGCAAGTGCACCGCTCCCGACCCCGTCACCGCCAATACCGACCTCGTCGAACTCAACCGCCAGAACCTGCTCGCCGCTGACCAGTGGCAGCGCGGTGTCTACCTCGCCCCCGAGGGCAAGGGCTACCGCATCGTCGTCGTACAGGACATCCTCGAGCCTACCCTCAAGGAGCATGCCGAGGCCCGCGGCTACTACCTCAACGCATGGCAGAACGAGGTGGAGCAAGGCCTCGTCAAGCAGCTGCGCAGCAAATACAATATCAAGATCAACAGGGATGCCGTCAGCAAGATTAACTATTAGTCTCGCCCTGCTGCTCCTCTCGGCGCCCGCTTGTCGACGGCAGGTCGATGCCTCGCCGCTGGTGGCTTCGGCCTACGGCTACGAGCTTCACCGCTCCGACCTCGACGGCCTCGTACCGGCGGGCCTGCCGGCCGACGACAGCCTCGCCGTCATCAGCAACTACATCGACCAGTGGGTCCGCCAGACTGTCATCCTGGCCAAGGCCGAAAAGAACGTCAAGGACGACTTCGGCCGCGAGCTGCTGGAGTACAAGAACAACCTGCTGACCTACACCTACGAGCGCCAGATTGTCGACCAACTGCTCGACACCGTCGTCTCCTCCGCCCAGATCGAGGAATACTACGACGCCCACCGCTCTGACTTCCGCCTCAAATCGAGCATCGTCAAGGCCGTCTACGTCTCGTTGCCCACCGCCTCGCCCGCACTCCGCAAGCTCAACAACATCCTCTCGCGCTCGCCTTTCCGCGAAAGCGACATCGTCGAGTTCGAAGAGACTGCCTCGCGTGCCGGCCTCAAGGGCTACTACGACGCCGACGCCTGGATGCCCTTCTACTCACTGCAGACGGCAGTGCCCATCACCGTCTACAACGAGAACCTCTTCCTGCGCCAGAACCGCACCATCGCCATCCGCGACGACTCGCTCTCCTACCTGGTACGCATACTCGACTACAAGGTCTCCGACGACGAGGCACCCCTTGAACTGCAGCGCGACAACATCCGCGCCATCATCCTCAACCACCGCAAGATAGAAATCATCAACAACCTCCATGCCGACCTCCTCAAGGAGGCTGAGGACGGAGGCCACGTCACACGCAATTTTTAGGACTGCACTATGAACAAGACAATAAAAACCCTCCTTTGCCTCGGCATCCTCCTCGCCTCGGCATCCTTTGCCCCCCTGCGCGCCCAGGACGGCACCCTCGTCGATGGCGTCGCCGCCGTCGTAGGACGCAACATCATCAAGTATTCCGACATCGAGCGCTCCTATGCGCAGATGCGTATGAAGGTCGGTGTCGATAACGAGTTTTCCAACCGTTGCGCCCTGCTCGAGAACCTCATCCTCGCGCAGCTCCTCGTCCACAAGGGCGAGGTGGACAGCGTCGAGGTCACCGACGACGAGGTCGACCAGTACGTCCAGTACTACCTCAAGAACGACCTCCGCCAGTACGGCTCCAAGGAGGGGCTGCACGACGCCACAGGGTTCACTTACGACGAGCTCAAGGAGCAGTACGACCGCATGATCCGCAGCAACCTCCTCAGCCGCCGTGTCGAGTACCAACTCACTGAAAGCGTGCGCATCACCCCGGCCGAGGTGGCCGACTTCTTCAGCACGCTCCCTGCCGACAGCCTGCCCATGATGCCCGAGCGCTACGAGCTTTCCGAGATTGCTATCCAGCCCGCCATCGCCGAGGCCGAGCGCGACCGCGTCCGCGCCGAGCTGGCGGCTCTCCGCGAGCGCGTCCTCAAGGGTGAGAAGTTCTCCATGCTGGCAACCCTCTACTCGCAGGACCCCGGCTCCGCCAAGAAAGGCGGCGAGCTGGGCTTCTTCTCGCGTGGCGACATGGTCGGCGAGTTCGAGTCGGCAGCCTTTGCCCTCAAGCCCGGCGAGGTGTCGCCCATCATCGAGACCCAGTTCGGATTCCACATCATACAGCTCATCGAGCGCCGTGGCAACTCCCTCAACGCGCGCCATATACTCATCGTCCCGCAGGTCTCGCGCGAAGACCTCCTGCGCGCGCGTATCAAATTAGATAGCCTCGCGGCCGAAATCAATGCCGGACGCATCACCTTCGAGGAGGCTGCACGCCAGCACAGCACCGCCTCCAACGCCAAGCAGGGCGGTTTCGTCACCAACCCCGCCGACGGCAGCAACCGCTTCGACGCCAACGCGTTGAAGGAGCTCTACCCCGGTGCGGGCATCGAGGCCCTCGGCGAGGGCCAGATCACTAGCGCCTCGCCCATGAAGACCGAGGACAACCGCGACGCCTACCGCATCGTCCGCGTCAACAAGAAATACCCCGCCCACAAGGCCAACCTCACCGACGACTACGACAACATCTACAATGCCGCCCTCAGCGCCGCCAAGCAGAAGAAACTCGCCGAATGGGCCCGCAAGCAGATGCAAAACACCTACATACGCCTCTCCGACGAGTACAAAGACTGCGTCTTCGAAAACCTTAAACCCTGACCGCCCTATGTCCGACAAAGAACAACTCGACCTCCTGGTGGAGCGCTATTCCGCCCTCCGTTCCGAAATATCCAAAGTCATCGTAGGCCAGCGCGAGGCCGTCGACTCCCTGCTCCTCTCCGTCTTCTCCGGCGGCCACTGCCTGCTGCTCGGTGTGCCCGGCTTGGCCAAGACCCTTATGGTCAATACCTTGGCGCAGACCCTCGGCCTCACCTTCAGCCGCATCCAGTTCACGCCCGACCTCATGCCGTCAGACATCACGGGTTCCGAAATCCTCGACCAGAACCGCGACTTCAAGTTCATCAAGGGCCCCGTCTTCGCAGGCATCGTCCTCGCCGACGAGATCAACCGCACCCCCCCAAAGACCCAGGCCGCCCTCCTCGAGGCTATGCAGGAAAAGATGGTCACCATCAACGGCACCTCCTATCCGCTGCCCGCGCCCTTCTTCGTCCTGGCCACGCAGAACCCCATCGAGCAGGAAGGCACCTACCCGCTGCCCGAGGCGCAGCTCGACCGCTTCATGTTCAACGTCCGCCTCGACTACCCCTCCTTCGCCGAGGAGGTCTCCATCGTCAAGCAGACCACCGTGGCCCCCACTGCCGAGGTGCAGCGCATCCTCTCGGCCGACGACATACTCTCGTTCCAGCAGGCAATACGCCGCATGCCCGTGGCCGACAACGTGGTCGAGTACGCCGTCCGCCTCGTCGCCTCCACGCGCCCCATTCAGAAATCAGAAATCAAAAATCAAAATTCTCAACGCTACCTCTCCTGGGGTGCAGGTCCGCGCGCCTCGCAGTACCTCATCGTCGGCGCGCGCACCTATGCCGCCTTGCACGGCAAGTACTCGCCCGACGCCGAGGACGTCCGCGCCGTGGCACACAACGTGCTCCGCCACCGCCTCGTCCGCAACTACTTCGCCGAAGCCGAAGGCATCACCACCGACCAAATCATCTCCGACCTGCTCCGCGACTGATGACATCTCTGTATTCTTTTCTGCGCGATACGCTTATCGTGCTTGGCTTCACCGCCTTGCTGTGGGCATTGCTACCCGCGCCGCCGCCCTACTTCGAGGACAAGTCCTACAAGTGCCACTACCTTGAGGAGCATGCGAATACCACGACTATATCGACCACCCCGACTTCCGCGACACCAGCCTCTACTACAACTGGAACCACCTCAACCGTGAGGGGGCGAGGTTGTTCGCCCTGCGGCTGAAAGAGGACTTCGGGTTGTAGAGGAAATGGGAGTGTGTGCGCCTGTAAGGTGCTCGTTTTCTTGATGTTCTGTTGGCTGCGAGGTGAGGGAGGGGTGAGCGGCGTAGGCGGTCCTCGACACTTCGCCGTGAGCGTCTTCGGAGAAGGCCCAGACGTGCAGTTCCTGGCTTGCAAATTCCTGAGGCAGCAGCAGTTGCAGGCCTCGGCGGCCGCGCTCGCCCGTGGCGCAGAGGCCCGTGGCGGCGGCGGGGCAGTAGATGTAGAGGTGTATGCGGTCGGCGAGGCGTCCGCCCTCGCGGCTCCAGCTGACGGAGATGGTATTTCGCTGGTCGACAGTGTATTGCAGCGCCGAAGGCGCTGCAAGGCTGCCTAGCGAGAAGCGGAGGCGGGGGTAGTCGATGCTAGAATTTCTAGTTTCTCTAGTATTTCTAGTTTCTCTAGGGAAGCATTCCTTGTTGATTTTCAGAAAGATGTTGCCTTCCGTCAGCCCTTGTTGCTCTGCCGCCTGCCGCAGGCCCACGCGCAGGGCGGGGGTGGCGGGCGAGGCGAAGCGTATCATGGTCAGGAAGCGCGTGCGTTGCGCCAACTGGGACGCTGATTTTCTGTCGTTTATCTTCGGCTGGTAGGCCCGTACGAACCACTTGCCGTGGCGCCGGTATCCCACCACCGGCCCCACGCGTCCGCTGAACCCGCCGAGTATGCCCATATCAATCTTTGCCATGTTTTGTTTGTTTTGTTTGTTTATTTATTCTGGTTGTTATAACGCCGTATCCCCGATTATATTGTATCCATTCACCTACAATCTAAAAAGAGGAGCAAAAGCTATAGCGTTCCGTGTGCTGGTTATCAGCGGTTTGTGTGGCAGGGGAGGGGCGGAAAAAGATGCCTGTTGTGCAAAATATTTCGCATTTTTTTGCCGCCGTATGCCGAAAAGTTCGTATCTTTGCAGACGGATATTTTATAAGAATTCATATAATAATAATAAAATCAACACAATAATGAAAACCACACCGTATACCGACCTCCACATCGCCCTCGGGGCCAAGATGGCCGAGTTCGCAGGCTACAACATGCCTATCCAGTACACAGGCCTCGTCGAGGAGCACAACAATGTCCGCAACAACGTCGGCGTCTTCGACGTGAGCCACATGGGCGAGTTCCGCGCCAAAGGCCCCGTCGCCAAGCACTTCATGCAGTACGTCACCACCAACAACGTCGAGGACCTCTTCGACGGCAAGGTGCAGTACACCTGCCTGCCCAACGGACAGGGTGGTGTCGTGGACGACATGCTCGTCTACCGCGTGGCCGACGACGAGTACTTCATGGTGCCCAACGCCGCCAACATCGACAAGGACTGGGCTTGGATGAGCCAGATTGCCGACAAGATGGGCATGGAACTCGGCAAGGACTTCGTCAACGAGAGCGAGCAGTGGGCTCAGCTCGCCGTCCAGGGCCCCAACGCCCTCAAGGCCATGCAGAAGCTGACCAGCGAGAATATCGTTGACATGGAGTACTACACCTTCAAGATCCTCACCTTCGCCGGCATCCCCAACATCATCCTCTCCACCACCGGCTACACCGGCGCCGGCGGCTGCGAGATATACATCCCCAAGGCCAAAGCCATCGACGTGTGGAACGCCGTCTTCGAGGCCGGTAAGGAATTCGGCATCATGCCCGCAGGCCTCGGCTGCCGCGACACCCTGCGCCTCGAGAAAGGCTTCGCCCTCTACGGCCACGAAATGGACGACACCGTCAGCCCCCTGGAGGCACCGCTCGCCTTCATCGTCAAGCTCAAGGCCGAGAACAACAACTTCATCAACAAGGAGCTCCTCCTGGCCCAGAAGGCCGCCGGCTTCAAGCGCAAAGTGGCAGGCTTCGAGATGGTCGACCGCGGCATCGCCCGCAACGGCTACGAGGTCTGCGACGCCCAGGGCAACAAGATCGGCGAGGTGCGCAGCGGCAGCCCCAGCCCCAGCACCGGCAAGAACATCGGCACCGCCCTCATCAAGGCCGAGTTCGCCAAGACCGGCACCGAAATCTACATCAAGATACGTGAAAAGCTCCTCAAAGCCGTCACCGTCAAGATGCCTTTCTACGAGGGTTAATACATCAACACATACCATCCGGTGCCGTCGTACATGCTACGGCGGCACTTTTTTTCACCGATATGGAATACATCTTTGAAAACGCCGACATCGTGCGCGACTACGAGTGCGACCTGCAGGGCATCGTCAACAACGCCAACTACCAGCACTACCTCGAGCACTCGCGCCACATGTTCATCCTCGACCGCGGCGTAAGCTTCGCCCAGCTCCATGCCGACGGCATCGACGTCGTCGTCGCGCGCTTCGAAATCAGCTACAAGACACCCCTGCGCCCCGGCGACCGCTACCTCTGCCGCCTGCGGCCCGAGAAGCAGGGCGTCCGCTACGTCTTCCACCAGGCCATCTTCCGCGCCAGCGACAACCAGCTGTGCATCCGCGCCAAGGTGGACTGCGCCGTGACGGTGGACGGACGGCTTGTGTCCGGCCACCCCAAACTTGACGCGCTGCTGGCATGAGGCGGCGCAGAGCCATAGCCACAGCCCTGATTCTCTGCTGCACGGCAGCGGTGGCGCAGGAGGACACCCTCTTGGAACGCTTCTATCACAGGGCGTCGGTCGACACATCTTATGTCGTGCGTCCAACCACGCGGTGGACACTCAAAGACCGCTTCCTGCTATCGCACAACAACCTGACCACCAACGGTCTGCACAACGGCGCAACAATAGCCACAGGCATCAATGGCGGCTACAGCCCGAAGGCCAGCCTTTCGGCGAGCTATCTGGGGCTGACGGTGAATGCCTCGGTGAACCCCGCCAAACTGCTGGGCCGCGAGAGCGACTACGCGCTTGAATTGCGCTGCTACGGCCGCAGGGTGGGCGCCGAGTTCTCTGCCCAGGTGAACCAACAGCCCGAGGTGTGGTTCAGGCGTGGCGACGACGAGGAGGTGCCTTCGGCATTGAGCGGATCGATGCAGGTGCACATGGTGATGAATGCCTACTATATCTTCAACGCACGGCGGTTCTCCTACCCCGCGGCCTTCACCCAGCGTACATCCAGCGCCGGAGCTGCGGAAGCCTGCTGGCCGGCGCCACCATCGAGGGGCTCTACCTGACACTGGGCGACAGCACCATCGGCGAGCCGCACTACAACTATTCCTATATCAAACTGGGTCTGGGACTGGGCTATGGCTACAACTATGTGCCCGCCGACGGATGGCTGCTGCACCTCTCGGCCCTGCCCTCCCTCATCATCAACAGCCGGCAACGCTACGTGGACAACGGCACAGATCAGGAGCTTACCAGCCGCCGCGCCGAGTTCGCCATCGTGGGGCGCGGGGCGGTGGTGTATTCGTTTGGGAGGACTTTTGTCGGACTGAACCACGTGTTCAACTTCACCAACACCAACGCTCGCGGCGAGATGGGCATCATCAGCACCCGCTGGCAACTGACGGGTGAGGTAGTAGTGCTCAAAAAAAGGGCCGGAGGCGCAAGCCTCCAGCCCTACGAATTGTCTTACGCTATCAAAGAAGCCCCTCGGACTTGAGACGCGCCACGATGTCGCGCTTCGGCATGGAGGGCTGCGTAAATGCTTGATAACGCGGTTTGTGGGAAATTATTTTATTCCACGTTCAGTATGTAGTAGTTCTTCTTGCCTTTCTGCACGAGGATGCAGCCGGAGGCGAGTACGTCGGCGGCGGTGAGGGTGCAGCCCTCGGCCACCTTCTGCTTGTTGACGGAGATGGAGTTCTGCTTCAGTTCGCGGCGTATCTCGCCCTTGGAGGCGAACATGCCCACCTCGGCGGCAAGGTCGACCAGCGAAGCCCCGGCCTCGATGGCGCTGCGGCTCACCGTGTACTGCGGCACGCCCTCGAACACACTCATAAGCGTCTCGCGGTCCAGCGCATTCAGCTGCTCCGTGGTGGCCTTGCCGAAGAGCAGCTCGCTCGCGGCGATGGCAGTGTTGTAGGCCTCCTCGCCGTGGACGCGGATGGTGATGTCCTTGGCCAGCGCCTTCTGCAGTATGCGCTGCTCCGGCGCCTCGGCGTGCTGGCGCTCCAGCGCCTCGATCTCCTCGCGGCCGAAGAGGGTGAAGATGCGGATATAGCGCGCCGTGTCCACGTCGGAACAGTTCAGCCAGAACTGGTAGAACTTGTAGGGCGAGGTGCGCTCGGGGTCGAGCCACACGTTGCCGCCCTCCGTCTTGCCGAACTTCGTGCCGTCGGCCTTGGTGATGAGCGGGCAGGTAAGGGCAAAAGCCTCGCCGCCTTCCATGCGGCGAATGAGCTCGGTGCCCGTCGTGATATTGCCCCACTGGTCGCTGCCGCCCATCTGCAGGCGGCACCCTTTCGTGCGGTACAGCGTCAGGAAGTCGTAGCCCTGCAGCAGCTGGTAGCTGAACTCCGTGAACGAAATGCCCGTCTCCAGGCGCTTCTTCACGCTGTCCTTGGTCATCATATAGTTCACGGTGATATGCTTGCCCACATCGCGGATAAAGTCAAGGAAGAGGTAATCCTTCATCCAGTCGTAGTTGTTCAGGATCTCGGCGCCGTTGATGGGGCTCTCGAAGTCGAGGAAACGCTCAAGCTGGTGGCGTATGCAGTCCACGTTGTGCTGTATCTCCTCCGCCGTGAGCAGCTTGCGTTCGGCAGCCTTGAACGAAGGGTCTCCGATCATGCCCGTGGCGCCACCCACCACGGCCAGGGGCTTGTGCCCGGCCATCTGGAGGTGCTTCAGCAGCATAATCGACACCAGGTGCCCGATATGCAGCGAATCGGCCGTGGGGTCTATGCCGACGTATGCGGTGGTGACTTCTTTCTTCAGTTGCTCCTCTGTGCCCGGCATGATGTCGTGTATCATCCCGCGCCACTTCAGTTCTTCTACAAGGTTCGTGTTCATCGATTGTTCTATATATATAATATGTATTTTTGTTTGTTGTCAATAGAAAGGAGGTACTGCCGTGGGCGGTACCTCCTTTCAGTGTGCTTACTACGCCCGGTTTAGCGCACCATCATCTTGGTGGCGGCGGTGTGGCCGCCGATGATGACGTTGACCAGATACATGCCTTTGGACATGCCTTGGGTCTGCAGGGTATAGTTGTTCTCGCCTTCGGTGGCGAAGCCCAGGTTGCGGTCGACAACGCAACGGCCGTTGAGGTCGTAGACGCGTATGACGGCGGTGCCGGCAACGGCGGAGTTGACGGTGATGTTAGCCTCGGTGGTTACGGGGTTGGGGTAGAGGCTGACGCTGTTGAGGCCGATGTTCTGGACGGTGGGGATGCCGACGGTGGGGGCATAGTCGGTGGAGTCGACTATCTCGTTGATGGTGTCGGTGACGTAGGTCATGTCCATGAAGATGCCGCGGCCGTGGGTGCCGAAGTAGATGGCGCGGGGCCATTTGGTCTTGGCGAAGACGAAGTTGTTGGCGGTGATACCCGTGTGGGTGAGGTTGCGGCGGATGGGGAGGTTCTTGGTCTGCTGGTAGATGGAGGTGACGGGTACTTCGGGTATGTTTTCGAGGATTTGCCAGCTGGCGTTGCCTTCTTTCACGAAGACGCCTTTCTCGGTGCCGACGTAGTAGTTGCCGGTGGAGTCTTCGATGAGTGCGGTGTAGGCGGGGATTTGGGGGAGGTTTTCGAGGGGGATGGGGGTGATGGAGTCGAGGCTGGTGCTGGCGTTTTCGACTACCATGATGTTGGGGAAGGAGAGGCTGTAGTTGTAGCCGTCGAAGGTGAGGATGAGGCGGTCGCTACCGGCGCGTGGGTCGACGGCGATGGAGCTGATGGCGCGGGGGAACCAGTGGCTGCCTTCGTAGGAGAAGGTGTCGACTTTGAGGACAGATTCGAGGTTGTCGAATTTGAGGGCGTCCTTGATGGCGTAGTTGGTCTGGGAGAAGTCGACCTTTTCGAAGCCGCTGATGCGGAAGAGCATGGAGCTGTCGTTGCGGGTGTCGTAGGCGCTGACGTAGACGACGAGGCCGTTGTTGCTGATGACGGCGTTGCGTGGGTAGAGGTTTTCGGTGTAGGAGCCGGCGCGGCGGCGGATGGCGAAGATGGGGGACCAGAAGTGGAGTCTCTCGCGGAGGGCGGGGGTGGTTTGGCCTTCGGCGTACTGGGTTTCGTCCCAGACTTTTGTGAAGTCGGTGGGGCACCAGGAGTACCAGACAGCGGAGACGGAGGAGACGGAGACGATGCCGCCGGGGTTCTGGTCGCCGATGGTTACCATGCGGGCCTGGATGGGGTTGACGGTCTCAATGGTGTCGGCAGCGGTTTTGTTTTCGGTGTAGACGTATTTGAAGGGGTAGTCGGCGTTGCCACGGCTGTAGAAGATGGCGGTGTCGCCGGGGCGGAGCTGGAATTTGGAGCCGCGGTTGGCGCCGTGGATGGGGTCGTTGACGAGGACGGTGTCGCCGTCGCGGAGGATGTAGCCGAGGGTGTCGATGATGCCGCGGACGGGGTAGTTGAAGACGGTGTTGGTGTCGGTTTCCCAGAGGTAGAGGGTGCCGGTGTTGGGTCCGCCGATGATTTCGTTGGACATGAAGCCTTCGTTGATGGTCCAGGTGGTGGGGTTGGTGTAGTCGAGGTAGTCGGTGTAGGTGCGTCCGAGTTGGCCGAAGGGAGCGGAGACGAAGATGGTGCGGCGGGTGTTGGGAGCGTACTGCTGGAAGGCAGAGGCGGCGGTGGCGCCGCCGGGGCCCGGGCGCCAGATGATGTTGGCGGAGTGGTTGACGTTGCCGAGGGAGCCGTTGTCGAACCATGAGTAGTTGGGTTGTCCGCCGACGTGAGCGAGGTGTGGTTCGATGACGGCGCAGGCGTTGCTGGCTGTGCCGGCCACGATGGTGCCGTCGGGGGCGACGGAGAGGCCGTTGATGCGGGTGGTGTTGAGGCCGCGGTTGGCGTTGTCGAAGGAGGAGAAGCCGCCGCCGTCGATGATGGTGTTTTCGCCGGTAGTGGGGTTGGTGTAGAAGCCGTCGCTGCCGAAGAAGACGCCGCCGTCGGTGGCGAAGTAGTAGGTGTAGAAGGTCTGGCCGTCGATGGTGGTGGGGACGGGGAGGATGTCGTTGATGCCGGAGTGGACGTAGCTGGAGCTGTTGAAGACGCGGTCCATGAAGTCGCCGGTGGCGGGGGGTATGGCCATGAGGTAGTATTCGTTGGAGGAGGCCGAGGTCCACTGGAAGTAGCTGTCGTCGACGTGGCCTTCGCCGACCCATACGTCGGAGCCGGCGACGATGATGCGTTTGGGGTTCTTGGGGTCGACGGTGATGGCGCCGCAGCCGCCGTAGTTGTAGGAGAAGGGGGTGACGGAGGCGGTGGAGAGGGTGTTCCAGGTCTGGCCGTTGGTGGTGAGGTAGACGACGATGGTGTTCATGTACTGGTTGAGGCACATGGCGTAGGTGTAGGAGGGGTTGGAGGGAGAGGTGGTGAGGAAGATGGAGCCGGTGGAGGTGGTGTTGGGGAAGGAGGCCGTGATGTCGACGAAGGAGGCGAGCACGGCGTCGTCTTCGGCGGTGGCGTCGCCTATTTTGAAGAGGCGTGCCGGTGCGTAGCGCGAGGAGACGTAGACGGTGCGGAGGGTGCCGGAGATGCTGATGTCGAAGAAGGGTGCCTGGTCGCTGATGGTGAGGGGTGCGGTGTATTCCCAGGCGCCGTTGGCGGCGTCTTGGTCGCTGACTTTCCAGCGGAAGAGGCCGTTGTTGGTGGCGACGTAGAGGTATAGGGTGCCGTCGCGGTGGATGTATTCGAGGTCGTTGACGGTGCGGAAGCGCTGGTCGTCAGACTCGTTGATGAGCGTGAAGGTGCCGTCGGCGGTATTGTAGCGGAAGATGCCGCAGCCCATGGGCACATGCCTGGGGTCGTAGTTGGTGCCGATGGAGTGGTCGCTGGCGCCGGTGGCGATGTAGATGGAGCCGTCCTCGGGGCAGGCCACCATCTTGCTGATGGGCAGGGCCACCTCGCGGTTGTCGGTCGGGCGGATGTAGCGTACATAGTGCCAGGTGCCGAAGTCGGCAGTCAGCTGGGCGCGGCGTTGGGCGCTGAGGCTGTTGTCGTTGGCATACAGGGCGTTGAGGACGTCTGCGTTGGAAGTGCGCACGTAGAGGCCTCCGGAAACGCTACCAGCGTAGATGGTGGTGTTGGCGGGGTCTTGCGGACCGAGCACCAGGCTTGAAATCTTGCCGCTGACGTTCGAGGGACCGATTTCATAGAACTTGTTGCTACTGGTTTGGGCGTTGGCGAGCCCTCCAGCCAAAGTCATCAGGCCCACAAAGAGGCCGAGCAGTACTTTGTTTCTTTTCATAAGTTGTTATTTATTAATTAGTTATTTTATTTTCGGACTTAACAATTATCGTACAAAGATACATATTTTTCTTTATATATAAGATTTTTCTTTGAATTTTATTAAAAAACTTTTCAACAACGGGTGCCGGAGGGGGTGCCGAATCGTGGCCGAGGGGGTGTGCCGAGGGGGTGGGCGAGGACGGCCGGGCAAGCGTTCCGGGGCGGCAGCGGAGCGTGGCCCGGAACGTCCGATGAGCGTTCCGGGGCGGCAGCGAGGGCGGACGGCAGCGGCAGCGGAGGGAATTCCGGGGCGGACGGCAGGGATGCAACAGGCTGATGCATAGCATTTTGTCGTTCTCCTCTTTTTCCGCCCTTTTTATCCCCTATAAATTTTTTCAGTGTCGGTGCGCAATAAAATCGGCGGTCGGGCGTTAAGGGGGTATATGGCTATTATAGAACAAGGAATATTAGGCGGTTTCCGCGGCAGCGTCGGGACCGTGGTGGGCTACTGGCGCCTGGGGCGCTGGTGCATCCGTGCGCGCAGCGTGGTCTTCACCGACGCGCGCAGCGAGGCGCAGCTGGCGCAGCGCAGCCGCTTCAAGACGATGATCTCGCTTTCGTCGCAGCTGGGGTCCGCCATACAGCGCGGCCTGACCAAGGCGTCGAACGAGCGCGGCATGACCGAGGGCAACCTCTTCTTGAAGCTTAACAATCAGTGTTTTGGATACGACGGAAAGGTCGACTATGCTGCCCTGCGGCTGTCGAAAGGGCGCTTGCCGAATGTGGCATATGCGGGGCCGCGGCTCGAAGGTTCGCGGGTCGAGGTGGCCTTCGGCAAGCAGCGTCAGCTGGCCGGGGCGCACAACGACGACGTGGTGCATGTCTACGCCTATGTGCCGTCGCTCGGCGAGGGGCGCCTGATGGCGTCGACGGAGCGCCGCGCGAAGCGTGTGGCCTTCCTCTTGCCGGACGAGTACGAGGGTCGGCAGGTGCACCTGTACGGCTTCGTAGAGGGTTCGCGGACAGCGCGTTACGGCACCTACAGCGTTGCGCAGAAGCGCCACGACAAGCGGTTGCGCAATGTCGAGCGCGAGGTGTCGGACTCGGCCTACATCGGGTTGCTGGGTGCTGCCGTGGAGCCTCAGGGGTCCGCGGAGCCTGCCGAGGCGACTGCGGTTGCCGTGGCGGCAGCCGTTTCGGGTGCAACTGGCTGTGAGACAACCCCCTGCGTCGAGGGAGGGGCGCGGGCGCCAGACGACGATTGACGCCGCGGCCAACGGGGCAAACGCATCCAATATAAATTTCGTCAAGAAAAGCAAACTGTCAAAATTTTACAGCCTATTGTAAAATATTTTGTAATCTTTGCAGCGGTTTTCTTTCTGCGGAAAACGGCATTCTAGACTGAAAGCCATAGCGTAAGGCGAACTGGCACTGCTGTGGATATGCTCTTTTTTGAAAAAAGAAGCACTCCCCCCGCTCCACTGTGGAGGGGCACAAACTGAACGACGAAATGAAAAGAAACACCATCCTGTCGGCACTGATGCTGCTGACCCTCGGCCTGACCACCAAGGCCACTGCCCAGACCGCCAACGAAGTGTACCTCGACGACCGCGAGGACCGCAGCTGGAGCTACTATAGCGACCCCACCTGCCTCATCCGCAGCCTCAACCCTGCCGATGTGAAAATCACCTACTTCGGCCACGGTACCGCCACGATGTATTCCTCCTCCTCCGCCACCCCCACAGGCAGCCCCGACCAGAACGTGGGCGCCGCGCAGGTGGGCATCGGCATCGACGCCCCGGGCAAGAACACCTACGTCTACCACAAGACGCTGGAGTGCGTCAACGGCAAGCAGGCCGCGAGCATGGCCGCCGCCGACGGCCCCTGCAGCTATACCACCATCCCCAACCCCTTCTCGCTGCGCCCCACCCACGGCACCGGCGAGACGCGCTGGCGCGGCTTCTACAAATGGCGCCTCAAAAGCGTGAGCGGCGGCGCCGTCTATGCCGACGCGGCCATGGGCAGCGTTGTGGCGCAGGGCGCCATGGTCGACGCCGAGCAGGAGCTCTTCCTCGCCCCGGCGGCCGAGACGGGCATGGCGGTGGAGTTCGAGGCCATCTGGGCCCGCGCTTTCGTGTTCCCCTCCGTGGCTTCGCTCAACAGCGCCGAGGAGGGCAATCTGGCCACGGGTACCAATGCATACGAGTGTAACTTTATAATTATCAGTCATTTAGCGTCTGATGGGGGCTCTTCTTATAGCTCAGCCCAGCACCCCGTCACCTTCTCTGCCGTCTATCCCGACGGCACCGATGGCAGCAACGCGTCGCGCCTGACGGCCGTGCCGACCACTGTGTGGTTCAGCCAAAGCTACGAGTGCCAGGCCGACACCAGGTTTGAGTATCTCATCATCCAGAGCCCCGACAACACCCTGCAGATCAACGGCGACCCCGCCACCGCTACCGCCCACCAGGACAATCCCCTCATCCACAGCAGGGTCTATTGCGGCGGCTACCAAGGGGCCTACAACTCCACCTCCCACATCTTCCAGGTCACCACCTACAACGGCCTCATCAAAGGCTCGGTCTACGGCGGCGGGCACGGCGTCAACGCCATCACCACCGGCAACACCAATGTCCAAATCCTTGGCTTCTCGCGCATCGAGAAGAATGTCTACGGCGGCGGCAACATGGGCACAGTCACCGGCGACACCCGCGTCGTTATCGGCGGCGACAACCTCACCTACACCATCACCGTCGCGTCGAACAATGATGCCATGGGAAGCGTGACAGGCGGCGGCGTTTACCAGATCTATGCCAGCGTCTCCGTCCGCGCCGTCCCCATCTACGGCTACCGCTTCAAACGGTGGACCGACGGCAACACCTACAATCCGCGCCCTGTCATCGTGCTTGGCGATGCCACCTACACCGCCCTCTTCGAACTGATACCCGTCGAGTGGGTCGACCTGGGGTTGCCTAGCGGCTTGCTCTGGACCGCATACAACCTCGGGGCCGACAGCCCCGAGGGCTATGGCAACTACTATGCCTGGGGCGAAACCACCACCAAAGAGGACTACTCCTGGAACACCTACGTCCACGGCGCTCCCCTCCATTTCACCAAGTACTGCAACAATTCCGCCAGCGGACTCAACGGCTATACCGACAACCTTACCACGCTGGAGCCCGAAGACGATGTGGCCAGGGCGGTCTTCGGCGGCGACGCCCACATACCCACCGGCCCTGAATGGAATGAGTTGCTCGTCAACACCACCCAGACGGTCGAGACCCTCAACGGCGTGGAAGGGCGCAGGTTCACCAGCAGAAACAACAGCAACTCCATCTTTATCCCCTTCGGCGGCTCCATGAATAGTACGATTCATACCGACGCTGGCACCAAAGGCATTCTTTGGACTGCGACGTATGGTACCTTCGAATCGTCCACCGCCATGATCCTCTACATGACCAACAGTGAAGCCTGCCGCATAAGCAATGGCAGCCGCTTCTATGGACTCAACATTCGTGCCGTACGCAGCGGGGAATAGGGTTCCGCGCCCCTTGCCCTTATTGGGAATTTGATGCGTTTGCCCTGCCGCGGCCAAAGTTTTGTTTGGCAGTTCGGATTTTATTTAGTATATTTGCATTGTAAAATATGAGGAACTTTTTGCTCATAGTGCTGGCATTGTGTATGTTCCGCTCCGTACAGGGGCAGGAATTCCGCTGCAGCGTGACCGTCAATTCGCAAAAGTTGATGACGACGACGCAGCAGTACGGCTCGGAGAACGACAAGAAGATCTTCGAGACGATGAAACAGGCCATAGAGGACTTCGTCAACGGGCGCCGCTGGACGAACATGGAGTTCCAGCAGCAGGAACAGATCGAATGCTCTTTCTCGCTGATACTCAACCAACGGAGCTCGGCGACGGACTTTGCGGGCCAGCTGACGGTGCAGATGAAACGGCCGGTGTTCAACTCGAGCTACACGACGGGTCTGTTCAACTATATGGAGCAGGGCAGCTTCGCCTTCAGCTTCAACGAGAGCCAGCCGCTGGACTTCGACCTGAACAACTTCTACGGCGAGCTGTCGTCGACCATCGGGTTCTACTGCTATGTGATGCTGGGCATCTACTTCGACAGCTTCTCGCCCGGCGGCGGCGATGCCTTCTACCAGCTGGCACAACAGGTGGTGCAGGCGGTCGACGCGTCGCGCTATTCGGGCTGGGACACGCGCAGCAACCGCAACCGCTACTGGTTCATGGAGAACCACACCAACTCGGCCTACCAAGGGCTGCGCGAGGCCTACTACAGCTACCACCGGCTGGGGCTCGACATGATGACCAAGGACCAGACCAAGGCGCGGCAGGCCATCCTGGCGGCGTTGCAGAGCCTGCGGGAGGTGTCGCAAGTGAGCCCTAACGTTCTGGCACTGCAGCAGTTTGTGGACGTGAAGATACAAGAGATTGTGTCGATTTTCACGCCCGCCCCCCCTGCCGAACAGAAGGCAGTGTACGAGCTGATACAGGAAATCAGCCCGATTAACGTAGTCAAACTGAAGAATTTCAATACAAAATAAATAAACAGCTATGACACAGATACCTATACAGAAAGAGACGATAGACCGCATAGCGGCTGCCAACAAGATCAAGAACCCCGGCAAGGCCAGCATCCGCGAGATGCGCAAGATGATCCAGGACGTCGAGGCCGAGACGGGTGTGCGCTTCGTGAAGATGGAAATGGGCATCCCCGGCCTGCCCGCCCCGCAGGTGGGCGTCGAGGCCCAGATTGAGGCCCTGCGCAACGGCGTGGCCTCCATCTACCCCGAAATCTACGGCACCGCCGACTTCAAACAGGAGGCCGCCCGCTTCGTGAAGAACTTCCTCGACATCGACGTCACGCCCGACTGCTGCGTGCCCACCGTCGGAAGCATGCAGGCCGGCTTCGCCAGCTTCCTCACCCTCACCCGCTACGACGCCAAGAAGACCAAGGTCCTCTTCATCGACCCCGGCTTCCCCGTGCAGAAACAGCAGTGCCGCGTCCTCGGCATCCCCATGAAGACCTTCGACGTCTACGAATACCGCGGCGACGCCCTCCGCACCAAGCTCGAAGAAGAGCTCCGCGACGGCGACGTGGCCTGCCTCATCTACTCCAGCCCCAACAACCCCGCCTGGTTCTGCTTCACCGAGCATGAACTGCAGATCATCGGCGAGATGGCCAACAAGTACGGCGTCGTGGTCCTCGAGGACGACGCCTACTTCCTCATGGACTTCCGCAAGGACTATTCCGTCCCCGGCAAGGCACCCTTCCAGCCCACCGTGGCCAAATACACCGACAACTACGTGCTGATGATCTCCGGCTCGAAGAGCTTCAGCTATGCCGGCGAGCGCATCGCCATGATGATCTGCAGCCCGAAACTATTCAACCAGGAGTGCCCCGACTTGGCCCGCTACTACAGCCAGACCCAGCTCGGCCGCGCCCTCATCTTCGGCACCCTCTACTGCCTCTCCTCCGGCACCGCCCACAGCGTCCAGTACGCCATGGCCGCCATGCTCAAAGGCGCCAACGACGGCACCTTCAACTTCGTGCAGGACATCAAGGACTACGGCGAGAAAGCCGGCGTCATGAAGAAACTCTTCACCGACAACGGCTTCTACATCGTCTACGACAAGGACATGGGCGAGGACATCGGCGACGGCTTCTACTTCACCTTCTGCTACCCCGGCTACGAAGGCGTCGACCTCCTCAACGAACTCATCCGCTACGGCATCAGCGCCATCGCCCTCGACATCACGGGCAGCCACAAGCAGGGCATCCGCGCCTGCGTCGCCCTGGTGCAGCGCGACCAGTTCCCCGACCTCAAGGCCCGCCTCGAGGCCTTCCACAAAGACCACCCGGTGAAGTAAACCGCTCACCGACAGTCATAAAAAAAGGACGCCGAGGCCCGCAATGGCCTCGGCGTCCTTCTTTTGTCCTTCTGCGCGGCAGCGACGCCCCGCAGAAGACTGAGATGTTCATTGTGTTGTTTCTGTTTTCACTGCCGTCCGCAAGGATGGCAGCTGGTTTTCATAATGGCTCATCTTTTTATATTGGTTCTACCCAGTCGCAGGCACTGTCCGTTTGTTTATGCCACACTCCCTTGTCGTCAGCATATACGTCTTCGCTGCAAATATCAATGGGGTTGCAGGTGAATTTTATGTAATTGCTGCCGTCATCTGCTGTTTCGACAAATATGAAAATATCGCCCACCTCTGTAAGGAATAATACCTGCTGTTCTCCGTTGTAGAATACGGTGCCATAGTCCACCACGTCATACTTCACGCCTTTCCATTCCAATGTTTCCACGGCTCCACTAAAATAATACGCACGGTCATCGTACACAACAAACCTGTCATCGCCCATATCGATGCTGTCTTTCTCCAGATTTGGATGGTATTTGATGTAAACGACTTGCAAGGAATTTGTTTTTTTCAATTCTTTGAAGTGGTATTCATTCGTGACGAGAACGGACGATGGCTCGCACGGTTGCATGGTGTCTGCGGCTGTGTTGTCGGCCGTCCCGCTCTTGCAGGCGGTCAGCATTCCGAGGGCGCACACCATGGCGCCGAGCAAAAATATCTTCTTCATTGTCTGTCTGTGTTTATTGATTATGCTCAATTTATTGTTTCATTCTGTCATTTTCACCGCGCACAGGTGCGGAGCCCGTTTCACGCTTCGGCGTTCATCTGCACTTATTGTATTCGGTCCTACTGTTCTTTCTGCCGTAACGCGTAATTCATTGTTATATTGTATGATTGATGGTCGTTTGTGCATTAACGGATAATTACATGGCAATTAACGTTATGTTTTTTTGACACGAATTACCATGAATTGGCCATTAATTGCTGCCGCTCCAATAATTAACGGATAATTATATGGCAATTTACGTTATTTTTTTAACGCGAATTGCCATGAATTGGCCAATGACTTTTTCGTTAAGGTGGGTCTTGTCTGTCGGAAAATTTTCGTAACTTTGCATCCGATTTACAAAAACATCGGACTTTATGAGGAACAGATTATCAACCTACAACAGAAGGTCTTGGCAGAGACCAGGGCTGCGGCCCGAAACACTCCGGACAATATGAAGAAAGTTAAGATTACCATCCTCAAGACGATGCTGAATGAGGACTTGGCGAAAGAATATGGCATCTGCGGGCTGAAGGCCTGCCCGATGATGAAGGTGGGCGATGTGATGCTGACTACGCAAAACCAAAGGGCTTTTGTGACGAAGCGTGGAAGGCAATCTACCAGTATGTGTTCGCCCTGGCACATGGTGCAGACAAAGGCTTGTTTTACTATGGCGACTGGATCAAGGAGCCGGGCGTGGCCATCGTCAGCTGCAACGACGGTCTGCGCCCTGTCATCATGAAGCTGGAAGCGACCGACGAGGAAGCCAAGATTGAATATACACCAATAGACAGATAAATCGGAGTTTATGGAAATTAAAAACAGGCCAAATCCGAATGAGGCTTTCCCGAACCCTAAGATTCCAAGCCTCTGCTTCATCAAAAACGTGGTGAAGAACCCTCGTATCATTATAGGTGACTACACTTATTACGATGATGTGGATGGTGCTGACCAATTCGAGAAGCATGTCACTCATTTCTACGACTTCATAGGTGACCGGCTGATTATTGGCAAATTCTGCGCTATTGCCAAGGGTGTGGAGTTTGTTATGAATGGAGCCAATCATAGGATGGACGGTGTGACAACCTATCCGTTTTATGTCATTGGTGGCGACTGGGGAAGTGCCATTGCTCCAGTGAAAGATGAA
>CACZWL010000002.1 GCA_902784865.1 uncultured Bacteroidota bacterium
TTTCATATGCAACACAAAAGTAGTCACTTTACCTGAGAGTACCAAATTTTTGGTGCTCTTTTTTTCTACTCAGTGTTGCACTTGTAACTGGAATTTAGGAAGTTGGTTTCGCGACGAATGAAAAAAAAGTTGTATCTTTGCAGTTTCATTTACTGCGAAAAAATCAAGATGACACTGACAGAATACTACCAAGAGAACGCCGCCGTCGTCGTGCGGTTGGCCGCGCTGCTGGAGGGTCGCGGAGGGCGCCTCCATGTTGACGGCATGGCCGGGTCGCTGCCTGCTGTGGTGGCTGCGGCGCTGGCCGCGGGCAACCCGACGGCTTCGCACCTGCTGATTGCCACTTCGAAAGAGGAGGCCTACTACCTGCAGAACGACCTGCAGGCCCTCCTGGGCACGGAGGACGCCGAGGGTGGCGGGCCTAGGGTGCTCTTGTTCCCGACGTCGTACAGGAAGGCCTACCACTACGGCGACGAGCAGACGGAGAACGCCAACGTGCTGATGCGGAGCGAGGTGGTGAAGACCTTGGGCGGCGGCGAGTCGGCTGTGGTGGTGACCTGGGCCGAGGCGCTGGCCGAGAAGGTGGTGTCGAGTCGGCGGCTGTCGGCGGCGACGCTGCGGTTGGTGCGCGGTGCGCAGTGCGACCTCTGGGAGATTGCCGACAGGCTGCAAGAGCTTGGTTTCGAGAGAGAAGACTTCGTGGTGGAGCCTGGGCAATATGCCATACGTGGCGGCATACTGGACGTGTGGTCGTATGCCTCGGACCTGCCGTACAGGGCGGAGTTCTTCGACGACACGATAGATTCCATACGGACCTACGACGCGGCTACACAGCTGTCGGTCAAGCAAGTGGATCGCGCCGATGTGGTGCCGGACTTCGGCAAGGATGACGGCGGAAAGGCAAAGGCTGCCAGCGGCGAACCCGGTATGGTGTGCCTGACGGAGTATTTTGCCGAGAGCGATGCCGTGTGGACGCAGAGCCTGATGCACACCTGCGAAGTGCTGGAGCACCAGCTGGAAGAGACCCGCAAGGCACGCGAGGCACGGCTGGCCGACACGGCGCACCCCATCGCCGGGACGCTGCCAGAGGCCGAAGCCATCTGTTGCACGGTGGAGGAATTCCTCCGCAAGCTGCTGGGTTGCAATGTGGTGGAGTATGGCAACAGCCACTACTTCAGCCAGGCCGAACGCGTGGAAGTGCACAGCGAGCCGCAGCCCGCCTTCAACAAGCAGCTGGACCTCCTGACAGAGAACCTGCAACGCTATGCCGAACAGGGCTACCGCCTGCAGGTCACCGTGTCGGGTGCGGCACAGGAAAAGCGCCTGCACAAGCTGCTCGACGGCCACCCGTGGCAGGTCGAACTGCTCGACTTCCAGCTGTCGCACGGCTTCATCGACCACGATACAAAGGTGCTCCTGTACACTGACCACCAGATATTTGAGCGATACCACAAGTACAGCGTGAAAAGCCTGTCGGCAACGCACGAGGCGATGACGCTGAAAGAACTGTTCGAGCTGAAGCCAGGCGACTTTGTGACGCACATAGACTACGGCGTCGGACGCTTCAGCGGCCTGGAAAAAGTGACCAACAACGGAAAGAGCCAGGAACTCATCCGCCTGATATACAAGAATAACGACGTGCTGTACATCAGCATCCACGGCCTGCACAAAATCAGCCGCTATGTAGGCCGAGAAGGCGAGGCGCCGCAGCTCAACAAGCTGGGCAGCAACACATGGCAGGTGCTCAAGCAGAAGACCAAGCGGCAGGTCAAGGACATAGCGCGCGACCTGATAGCGCTCTATGCGAAGCGCAAGGCTAGCCGGGGCTACGCCTTCGAGGCCGACGGCGACCTGCAGCAACAGCTCGAAGCCTCGTTCCAGTACGAGGACACGCCCGACCAGACCAAGGCCACCATTGCCGTCAAGCACGACATGGAAGAGTCGGCACCCATGGACCGCCTCGTCTGTGGCGACGTCGGCTTCGGCAAGACCGAGGTGGCCATCCGCGCAGCCTTCAAGGCCTGCTGCGACTCGAAGCAGGTGGCTGTCCTCGTCCCCAGCACCATCCTCGCCTACCAGCACTACAACACCTTCAGCGAGCGCCTCAAAGGTATGCCCGTGCGCGTCGACTACCTCAACCGCTTCCGCACCGCCAAAGAGAAAACCCAGATATATAAAGACGTCGAGTCCGGCAAGATCGACATACTCATCGGCACCCACGCCATCACCAACAAGCAGCTGAAATTCAAAGACCTCGGGCTCCTTATCATCGACGAGGAACAGAAGTTCGGCGTCAGCGTCAAAGAGAAACTCAAGCAGATGAAGGCCAACGTCGACTGTCTGACCCTCACCGCCACCCCCATTCCGCGCACCCTCCAGTTCTCCCTTATGGGCGCACGCGACCTCAGCGTCATACAGACTCCGCCCCCCAACCGCCAACCCATTGATACCGAGCTCTCTGACTTCAGCGAAGAGCTGATCCGCGACGCCATCATGTACGAACTCAGCCGCGGCGGGCAGACCTTCTTCATCAGCAACCGCGTCGAGAACCTGCCCGAGATGGCGGGCCTCGTCCAGCGCCTCGTCCCCGACGCCCGCGTCGCTATGGCCCACGGTCGCATGGAAGGCAAAGAGGCCGAAGAAACCCTCATGCGCTTCCTCGAAGGCGAAATCGACGTCCTCGTGGCGACCTCCATCGTCGAGAATGGCCTCGATATTCCCAACGCCAACACCATCATTATCAACAACGCACACCAGTTCGGCCTCAGCGACCTCCACCAGATGCGCGGACGCGTAGGCCGCTCAAACCGCAAAGCTTTCTGCTACCTCCTCATACCCTCTTACCTCACCCTCACCACCGAAGCGCAGCGGCGCCTCAAGGCCATCGAGGAATTCTCCACCATCGGCAGCGGCTTCAACATCGCCATGCGCGACCTCGATATCCGCGGCGCCGGCAACATACTCGGCGCCGAACAGAGCGGCTTCATCTCCGAGGTCGGCTACGACATGTACCACAAAATCCTCAACGAAGCCATCGAGGAACTCAAGGAAAGCGATTTCGCCGACCTCTTCGCCGCCGAGGCCGAAGAAAAGAAAGAATACGTGCGCGAGTGCACCATCGAGACCGACCTCGAAGTGCTCATACCCGACGAATACGTCACCTCCGTCAGCGAGCGCCTGGTCCTCTACAAGGAGCTGAACGAACTGGCCACCGAGGAAGAGCTCGAGGCCTACCGCCGTCGCCTTCAGGACCGCTTCGGCCCCGTGCCCGAACCCACCGACGAACTCATACGCACCATCACCTTGCGCCGCAAAGCCAAGGAATTCGGCATCGAGAAGATAGTCATGAAGCAGCAGCGCATGGTGCTCCACCTCGTCGGCAACCCCCAAAGCCCCTTCTACCAGAGTGCGGGCTTCACGAAGGTTATCCAGTTCGCACAAGCCCACACCGGCACCGCCCGCCTCAAAGAAACGCCAGAGCGCCTGACGCTTTCGATCGAAGGGGTCCGGTCGATAACCCAGGCGCTCGCAGTCCTTGCCGAACTGGCAGGCTCGGAAGGGTAGGGGTCAGAGCTGCGCCATGACACCCTGCGCCAGCTCGTTGGCGCGGGCCTCGTCGGCAGCCTCGCTGTAGATGCGGATGATAGGCTCCGTGTTCGACTTGCGCAGGTGCACCCAGCCGTCGGCGAAGTCGATCTTCACACCGTCGATCGTCGACACCTCGCAGCCCGCTTGGCCGCCGTAGAGCGAGGCGACTTTCTGCAGCAGCGCGTCGACATCCATCTCCGGTGTCAGGTCGCGGCGGTTCTTCGTGATGACATACTCGGGGTAGGTGCGGCGGAGCTGGCTGACAGTGAGGCCCGGCGCGTTCTGGCGACGCTTCGCCAGCAGCGTCAGGAAGAGGGCCACACCCACCAGGGCGTCGCGCCCGTAGTGCAGCTCGGGGTAGATCACGCCCCCGTTGCCTTCGCCGCCAATCACGGCATGCGTTTCCTTCATCAGCGTCGTGACATTCACCTCGCCCACCGCAGAGGCTGCATAGCTGCAGCCCGCATACTTGCGCGTCACATCGCGCAACGCACGGCTCGACGAGAGGTTCGACACCGTATTCCCGGGCGTGTGCTGCAGCACATAGTCGGCGACAGCCACCAGCGTATACTCCTCGCCGAACATCTGTCCGTCCTCGCACACCAGCGCCAGGCGGTCCACATCGGGGTCCACCACGATGCCCAGGTCGCAGCCGTTGTCGCGCACACAGTCGCTGATCTGTGTCAGGTTCTGCGGTATCGGCTCCGGATTGTGGGCGAAATGGCCCGTCGGCTCGCAGTTCAGCTCCACCACCTGCTCCACGCCCAGACGGCGCAGCAGGCGCGGAATGGCCAGGCCGCCCGTGCTGTTGACCGCGTCGACAGCCACTTTGAAGTTGGCCTTCTTGATGGCTTCTGCGTCAACCAGTTTCAGTCCGAGCACGCGCTCGATGTGGCGGTCAATCTCGTCGTCGAGGACCTCCACCTGGCCCAGCTCGTCAACCTCGGCAAACTCCACCTCGTCGCTCTCGGCCAGGCGCAGCACCTCCTTGCCCTCGGCATCGTTGATGAACTCGCCCTTCGCATTCAGCAGCTTCAGAGCGTTCCAGTGCTTCGGGTTGTGGCTTGCCGTGATGATGATGCCACCGTCGCAGCCGTGGTCGATCACCGTCATCTCCGTCGTCGGAGTGGTCGAGAGGCCGCTCTCCAGCACGTCGACGCCCATGCCCTGCAGCGTCGCCACCACAAGGCGGTCAACCATCGCGCCGCTCAGGCGCGCATCGCGCCCGACAGCCAGGCGCAGCCGCCGACCGGGGCGCTCGCGCTTCAGGAAAGTGGCAAAAGCCGAAGTGAACTTCACAACGTCAAGGGGGCTCAGCCCCTCGCCTGCGCGGCCCCCTATGGTGCCGCGTATGCCAGAAATGGACTTGATAAGACTCATGTGCTCAATATTATTTGATTAATATATACCCCCCCCTAACGCCAAAGGAAAGACTTTATTGCATGGAGAGAAGAAAATAATTGCCGGCCGCCAGCCGTCTGGTAGGTGTCTGGCAGGTGAATGCCTTGCCTCCGGTGCGATTTGGCGTGTTTTGAACAGGTTGCGCTGCAAATGTCAGAAAATCAGCAGTATGTAAAATAATTACTGGTTCTGCCTAAAATAAATTTTGCCAGTTCGGGAAAAGGTTGTATCTTTGCAGTCTGATTTGAAGAAACAAAAATTTATTAACAATTTAAAAAACAGACAATTATGCCAGCAAGAATTAGACTTCAGCGCCATGGTAAAAAGAATCAGCCTTTCTACCACATCGTTGTTGCGGATGGTCGTGCACCTCGAGACGGAAAATTTATCGAGAAGCTGGGCACCTACAACCCCCTGACCAACCCCGCCACCATCGACCTTAACTTCGACCGCGCCGTCGAATGGGTCAAGTGCGGAGCTCAACCCACTGAGACCGTGCGTCATATCCTCAGCTACAAAGGTGTGCTGCTGCGCCGCCACCTGCAGATCGGTGTCGAAAAAGGCGCCATCACCCAGGAGACCGCCGACGTGCGCTTCAACGAGTGGCTGCAGGCCAAAGAGGCTAAAATCAACAACGTGAAGAGCGAGCATGAGAATGCCGCCCGCAACGAGAAGAAAGCCCGCCTCGAGGCCGAGAAGAAAGCCAACGAGGCCAAGGCCAACGCCATCGCCGCCAAGCGCCAGGCCGCCCTCGAGGCCGAGGCTGCCGCCAAGGCCGAAGCCGCCGCCAGCGAGGACGCCGCCGCCGAGGCTGAAGCCCCCGCCGAGACCGAAGCTCCCGCCGAGGCCTAATAGCTCCGGGACTGAAGAAGATTGAAAATGGAGAAGTGGAAAGTGGACCCTCGGGGCCCGACTTTCCACTTTCGTTTATGCACCACAAGGATTACACGACATGGAAATAAAAGACTGCTACAACCTGGGACGCATCACCAAGGCCTGGGGCTACAAAGGCCAGGTGGTGATTTTTCTGGACGTGGACACGCCCGAGGACTATGCCGGACTCGACTCGGCTTTCGTCGAGGTGAAGGGCAAACTGATACCCTACTTCTTCCGCATCGACAGCCTGAACGGTAACAAAGCGGTGATAACCTTCGAAGACCTCGCCGCCGAGCAGGCGCTGGCGCTTGTCGGACACGAACTCTACCTCCCGCTCACCTTGCTGCCTAAGCTCGAAGGCAACAAGTTCTACTTCCATGAAGTGGTGGGTTTCAGGGTGATAGACGAGCAGTGGGGCGACATCGGCACGCTGCAGACGGTCATCGACTACCCCGCGCAGGCCCTCTTCCAAGTGATGAAAAACGGCGTCGAGATACTCATCCCGGTCATCGACGAAGTCATAAAGAAGGTCGACCGCGAGCAAAAAACACTCTTCATAGCGGCACCTAACGGGCTGATTGATTTGTATCTTGGCGATATCAACAAATAGTGTTGAAATGTTTTTGCCGTCAATAGCGGAAAAATGCCTACTTTTGTCGCCGAAAACAATGACACAGACCACAATGAAAACACAGAGCGATACCCAGGAAAAGACCCGCTACTCAGAGGCCGAGCTGCAAGAGTTCAAAGAATTGATATTGAACAAAATAGCCAAGGCAGAGAAAGATCTTGACATGCTGCAGCAGGCCGTAGCCGGAAGCGAGAACGACGTCAGCGACACCTCGCCCACCTTCAAGTCACTCGAAGAGGGGAGCAACACCCTGCTGAAGGAAGAGAATCAGAAACTTGCCGTGCGCCAGCAGAAGTTCATCCGCGACCTGAAAGCCGCCCTTGTGCGCATCGAGAACGGCACCTACGGCATCTGCCAGGCCACGGGCAAGCTCATCCCCAAAGAGCGCCTGATGATTGTGCCCCACGCCACGATGACCGTCGAAGCCAAAGAGGCCAGCAAGCGCCGCCGTTGAGTCCACAGGAAAGAATTTCACATAACCCATAAACTTTGACAATGCGAAGGATTCTCCTTTATCAAAAGGGGAGTCCCTTTTTTTCTTTCACCCCCTGCAGGAGCCTCCTTTGCAGCAGGGGCGGATGATTAAGAGCCGCAAAAAAGTTGCACGATGCCGATTTGTTAATAGATGTTAAACGGGGGGACGTTTAACATCTATTAACAAGTCGTTTTTCAGACACTTTTCATATACCTACCATATACCTACCATTCACCTACCAGATGGCCTAAAAGACTGAAAAATAGTGTTTTATGTAAAATGTACTGAACTGCAGATGCTTATGGGGGTAAAAAGTCGCGTTTTCCTCCTTCTGGACCCCTCCGCGTAACTCTTGAAAACAGGTCGCCAACTTTCCTAATAAATGTTAAATTGACGGTTTTTAAGTAAAATTGCTCCTGTTTTTGAAAAGTATCGTCGGTGCGCCAGAGGTGCTCTGTTGGGAGTGTGTTTCTGGTGTGTTTTTTCTGTGGGGTAAGATTTTTTTTTGCCGTATAATTTTTATTTCGTACTTTTGCAGCCGATTTCGGTCGCCCGAAGGGGCGTGAAAAGGGAAGCCGGTGAGAGTCCGGCGCAGTCCCGCTGCTGTAAGCTCGAGAGTTGAGACCCAATGTGTTAAGCCACTGTGTGCCGCCACAGGCGCATGGGAAGGCATGGGTCGGAAGAGCAAGCCAGAAGACCTGCCAAAATCATTAAAAACGGAATGCTTTTCGAGGAAAAGGCACCCGCTCGACGAAAAAGTCTGCGCCGCAAGGCGGGACAATTGTCGTTTGTGTGTTTTTCCCCGTTTGGCAAGTGGAAGAAAAAACTAACTTAAAAACAACTAAAAACACATTAAACGATGAGAAAGATTCTCAAAACAATCTGGATGCTGGTGCTGCTTGTGCCAGCGATGATGCAAGCCCAGACCACCGTCGTGGTGGCCGAGGGCACGGCAAGCCCCAACGTACCCCCGTTCTACCTCAACAACGCCAAGTATGCCCAGTGGTCGCAGAGCATCTACCCCGCCGCAGAGCTTACCGAGCTTGTCGGGCAGAAGCTTGCTGCTTTCACCTACCACACCAGTATCTCCACCTTCACCCCCGACCCCGGCGAGTGGACTATCATGCTGGGAATCACCACTAAAAACAACCTTGCCTACGGCAAGGACAACACGGCGTGCACCACGGTGTTCGAGGGCCGTCCGACCTTCGACATCTCCACGGGCAACATGACCTTCACCTTCGACACCCCGTTTGAGTACAACGGCGGCAACCTGCTGGTATGGTTCGACCATCCGGCAGGCACCACGACGGCCGCGAACGCCTGCACGTGGCAGGCCAAGGTGGCCACCGACGCCAGCCGCCGCGCGTACAATAGCGGGTATACCAGCCAGTACAACACCGAGGGCAGCCTCGCAGCCTACCTGCCCACCATCTGGGTGACCACTGCCCCGTCCGCCCAGGAACCCGAGGCTGTGCCTGTCAGCCTGAACAACTACATCTTCTCGCCCACGCAGGAGGACTATGTGCCGCTAAGCCAGCGTGGTGGGACCGAATGGAGCGCCGACGAGCAGACGGCGGGCATCGTGGCCATCGACATGCCGTTCGATTTCCCTTTCGGCACCCAGACCATCGCCCAAGGCACACAGCTCTACGTCTCGGCCTCGAAAGGCCTGGCCCTGACACAGAGCGGCTACATTTTCGCCCCGATGTCGCTCATCGCCGATGGCGCAGCCTACACGGGCTTCGGCGACAACACGATTCTTACCTATATGACCTCCGATTCGGTCGTCGTCGAATGGAACGCCCTGCAGCACGGCACCGGCACATCCGCCAACACCTACACCTTCCAGCTTGTGCTGGAGGCCAACGGCAACATCACCTTCCACTACAACAACTGCGTGGTCAACAGCTACAAGGAAATCGTGCAAGGCATCTATTGCAGCACTGCGGAGAACACCTGCCTCAACGGCTACAGCTATGCCGACCCTTCGCGCAACCATGCCGGCCTCAGCACCCGTTCCATCTCCACAAGCAGCAAACCCCGCGACGGACAGGTCTACCGCTTCACGCGCCCTGACTGCCATGTCATTGCCGTCAGCAGCAGCGAGCCCTGGGTCGAGGAATTCAACGACACATGGGTCGACAACCGCCTGCCCGGAGCCTGCTGGGAGAGCGTGCAGTCGCACAACGGCAGCAGCACCAACAACCACTGGAACAGAAGCTACAGCGACCATGCCGGTAGCGGCTACAGCGCCTACATGTCCGGCACCTACAGCTGGAACGGATCGTGGAACGCCATCGACCTCATCACCCCCGTGTTCGATATCCCCGAGGCCGGAGCCTACACCGTGGGCTTCTGGATGAAGCGCGGTACCGGCTCGACTGTCAATGCCCGGACGGGCGTGCGCCTCTTCGCAAGCACCTCCACCGACACCGCCGACGGGCAGATGTTGCTCTTTGCCCCCTACTTCACCACCGTGAACCCCACCGTGGCTGAGGCTGGCTGGTACTATTTCGAAGCCACCATCCCCATGTCCGGCCACCTCTATTTTATCTTCCGTGGCCTCGACTACAGCAACACGCGCCTCGACATCGACGGCATCCGCGTGGCTGCCGTCCCCAGCTGCGACAACCCTGACGACCTGGCATGGGATGCCGCCAACCAGCTGGTCACCTGGACGGCAGGCAACGCCACCCAGTGGCAGGTGCGCGACGGCGATACCTACAGCATCGTCAGTACTCCCTCCTACACCAACTCCGCCTGGCTTTCGGCCACCACATATAATATATATGTGCGCTCCATCTGCGGCGCCGGCGACACCCTCGAGTGGCGCGGCCCCTTGAGCTTCACCACGCCCTGCGACCCCCTCGTCCTCGGCACCGACGACAGCCTGGTCTTCAACTTCGACAACCTCACCACTTCCGGCACCATCCCCGCCTGCTGGACGGTGAACCACATCAGTGGCCCCGGCAGCCAGCTCTGGGGTTCCTACAGCGTCACAGGCGCCCATAGCGGCAACCGCGTGATGCGTCTGCCCGACATGAATGCCACCACCATCACCAACCTCGTCACATCGCAAATCAACATCCCCGCCGCCGGCAGTCATGAGGTGCGCCTCTGGATCATGCGCGGCAACGGCACCAAGCAGCACGAGGGTGTCAAAGTGTGGGCCAACACCACGCCCGACACCATCGGCGGCACCCCCCTCTTCCACGCCCGCCGCTGCATCACGGCCGAGCCTGTGGTGAGCAGCGATGGCTGGTACGAGTACCGCGGCACCATACCCATGGCCGGTAACCTCTACATCGTCCTGCAGGGCATCAGCGAATATGGCCAGGAAATCAGGATTGACGACCTCGTCATTGCTCCCGCCACTGCCACCCCTGCCGAGGCCGACGACCCCGCCGATGCCATACAGTACTGGGTGGGCACCGGCGAGAACTCTGCCACATTCACCCTCCACTTCAACAATGCCGCCACCCCCACCTCCTTCGTCTGGGGCTACCGTTGGGACGACCCCTACGACGACTATACCGTCGGCATGATGATGGAAGAGATTGCGCAGGCCGACTCGCGCGTGACGTTCGACGGCCTCGAGTATGGCTTCCTGACCTACTATACCTACAACGACGGCACCTATAACCTCACCGCCCCCACGGGCAGCAACTATGCGGGATTCATCGTGAACGACGAGGTGGCCAACTATGGTGCCAACGCCCAGCCCCTGGCCGACGGCGACGCCATTGCCTGGCTGGATGCCGACTACGGCTTCTTCTCGGGCGATATCAACCTGGGGCAGACCGACACCGTCTATGTCACCAACCCTGGCGGCGGCGACCAGCCCGGTACAGACACCCCGGATGACCCCGACGACCCCGACGATCCCGTCGACCCTGTGGTCGATACCCTCTGCTCCACTGTCTATACGCTTCCCTACACCATCGACTTCTCCGGCTACACCCTCTCGCCAGGCAGCAGGGGCTACGAGGCGGCGGCTCCGCTGCCCGACTGCTGGTCCGTGCTCGGCAACGGCCGCTTCACGGCGGGCTACGACACCACGGCCTCCGCAAGCATATACTTCTCGGGCATCGGCACCTCCAACAGCACCAACAACTACGGATGCGTCACGCCGGGCGACCCCTACTTCACCTTCGTGGCCTACGGTGGCTACGATGGCACCTATGCCACCTATGTCGATAACGTGGCCAAGTACGGCACCCGCAAATACGCCATCCTGCCCACCTTCGACCATCCGCTTTCCGAGGTGGTCCTCACCTTCGACCACCGCACCTCGGCCCGCACCGGCGCCGAACTCCGTGTGGGCTATATCGTCGACGACACGGCTTCCTTTGTCGCCATCGACACCTTCGTCACCGACTTCCGCATCCTGCACCACGACACCATCGACTACTCGGCCCACTCTGCCGCCATCCCTGCCAATGCCCGCATGGCCATGCTCTGGCTCTCGACCGAGGTCATCCACATGGGCGACGCACCGGGCAACTACTTCTGCGGCATCGACAACCTGAAGGTCGAGCTGGCTTCCACGTCAGACACCCCCGACCCCGTTGCCGACGCTACTATCGCCGCCAGCGACATCCTCTACTGGGTGGGCTCGGGAAGCGATTCCGCCATCTTCGTCATCTCCGACGGTGTGAACACCCGCGCCTGGGGTTACCTCTTCGACGAGGACGACGCTCCCACTGCCCTCACCATGGCTTCGGCCATCGATGCCGCCGACCCCCGACTGGCCTATTCTATGGATTGGACCACCTATGAGATGGGCTTCGTCTATCGCGAGTACCCTGTCTCGTTCTCCATCGCCGACACCCGCTTCAAAGTCGACGGCGTGCTGGCCGACGCTGGGGATGAGCTCTCCGATGTCGATGTCGAAAATGGCATGGTCGTCATGGTATGCAGCAGCACCGCCGCCGTCTGGTCGGCACCCATCGTCCCCGCTACCGTGAAGCACATGCCGCGTAACAGCACCATTGCTGCCAGCGACATCCTCTACTGGGTGGGTGCCGGCGCCAACGAGGCCGTCGTGGCGGTCAACTGGGGCGTCCCCGACACTGCCCTGGCCTGGGGCGTCCGCTTCGACGGCACCCTCACCATCGGCGGAGCCATCGATGCCATAGCCAATGCCGACCCGCGCGTCTCTACCGACGCAGCACGTTCCACCATCAACTTCAGCGACGGCACCGTCAGCCTCAGCTTCCAGCCCGCTCCGGTCAGCTATATGCAGTTCATCATCGGCAACAACAGCAACGTCAACGTCAACAGCCCCCTCGCCAATGGCGACCAGCTGAAGATTGGCGAATCGGCCTACGGCGAGGGCTACGACTCCACCGAGTACGGCGGCATGTGGTTCCCCATGGGCGTGGTGTGGAGCACCGAGATTCACCCCGTCAGCGATCCCAATGACACTCCCGATACGCCCTCCCTTGTCGACGCCACTGTCAACTTCGCCGACATTACCTGCTGGGCAGGCTCTGGCCCCGACAGCACAGCCCTCATCGTCAGCTTCGCCAACCCCGACACTGCCTTTGCGTGGGGTGTGCTTATCAATGCACAGACTACAGGCGAGGCTATGCTCAATGCAGTCTTGGCCGTCGATACCAACCTGTCTATCACCGGCCATCCCGACTGGGGTGACGGTCAGATACGTTACCGCCTCTCCGATGGAACCGTCATTAGCCGCACAGGCAGCGAATGGATATTCAACATCGATGGTGTTGACTCGTGGGGCGACGACCTTGTCTGGGCCGGTAGCGTCTTCAAATTCGGCGACCGTGCCTCGGGTATCCTGACCGGAGAGAGCGCTTTCCAGCGTGTCTGGACGGCCGTACCCACTATCGTCGATTTCTGTCTCGATGAGCCGGCGCCTGCTGTGGAAGACGCCACCATCGCCGCCAGCGACATCCTCTACTGGGTGGGTTCGGGCAGCAACCAGGTGGTCATGGCCGTCAATTGGGCCGATACAGCACTCGCCTGGGGCTTCCGCTTCAACGACGCGGTGACTACTGCCACCGTCATGATGGACAGCATCGCCGCAGCCGACCCCCGCTTCAGCTACATCATGGGCATGTGGGGCGTGGGCGACATACGCTACATCGACACCGCCGCCGGCATGACCGACACCCTCGGTATCGCCCCGGGCAACTACTGGTGGAGCCTCCTCAACGGCCAAGGCGCCATGGGTATGGGCACTCCGCTGCACGACGGCGACTTCTTCAAGTGGGGTGACCTCAGTTCGGCCACTGTCACCGACAGCGTCATGGGCGAGTATGGTATGGAATACTCCTACGTCTGGACGCGCACCATCGTTCCTGTCAGCGTGCCCGACACCGTCGGCAACAGCCCCGCGCCGGGTCCCGGCCCCAACCCCGGCCATGGCCCCTTCTGCGGCGCCGTGGGCACCGAGGGCTGCAATGCCATAGCAGCCGACAGCAGCGCCATCGTGGCGTGGGCTACGGGTGTAGTGATTGAGCGCGGCCCGCAGATGCTCGGCGGCAATCCCGACTCCCTGGCTACCCATGGCTCGGATACCAGCGCCCTCGGCCCGGCAACCCTTAACACGTTGGCTGCCATCAGCCTCGGCGACGGCGGCACCGCCACCCTCACCTTCGACCGCCCCATCGCCAACGGCGACGGCCCCGACTTCGCCGTCTTCGAGAATTCCTTCGGCGACAACTTCCTCGAGCTGGCCTTCGTCGAGGTGAGCTCCGACGGCCAGCACTTCGTCCGCTTCCCCGCCACCTCGCTCACCCAGACCGAGACCCAGACCTCGGGCATCGGCTCTACCGACCCCACCTTCATCAACAACCTCGCCGGCAAGTTCCGCATCGGCTACGGCACCCCCTTCGACCTTGAGGAGCTGCGCGACAGCGTCGGCATCAATATCGACAGCATCACCCACGTGCGCATCGTCGACGTCGTCGGCTCTATCGACCCGCGCTATGCCACCTACGACGCCTTCGGTCACATCGTCAACGACCCATGGCCCACCAACTTCGGCAGCGGCGGCTTCGACCTCACCGGTGTCGGTGTCATCCACCAGGCCGACCTTCCCACCACCGGCATCCGCGACGCCGAGCTGCTCGTCGAAGCCCTCTGGCCCAACCCCACGGCCGACCGCGTCACCGTCAGCCTCGCACGCCCCGCCGTGGCACAGCTCTTCGACCTCTCGGGCCGCAGCGTGGCCACGTATGACCTCGGCCAGGGCCGCAACGTGCTCGACCTTGGCGACCTGCCCGCGGGCGTCTACATGCTCCGCGCCGAAGGCTCGGTTAGCAAAATCGTCAAGCGCTAGACCGCCTGCGTCGCCCGGCAACCACATTGTGCAAAGTGCTGCAGACAATATCTGCAGCACTTGCTTTTTAACCTTTTTTAACATAAATTCATTGCGGTATACGAAATAAATGCTTGCAACTGCCGTTATAATAGCGTCTTGAACTGACACAGCAAGCATTGCGAATACAAACATCTAAAAAATAAGGAATATGAAGAAAACCTTTATGACACTGAGCCTTGTGGCTGCCATCATGGCTTTCGTGTCCTGCAACCAGAAAGAACTTGAACAGTCGAAGGTGACCATCGACTCCCTCTATGGCATCATCTCCAACAAGGATGCCGAAATCGACGGCCTCTTCACCATGCTCAACGAGATCGAGGACAACCTCTCCATGATCAACTCCAAGTATTCCAGCGTCCAGGAGTTGCGCCGCAACAGCACCGAAGGCTCCTACGACCGCAAGAAGGAGATCACCGAGCAGATGAGCGCCATCGAGTCTATCATGGCCGCCAACAAGGAGAAGATTGCCCAGCTCAACAGCCGCGTCGGCAACCTCGGCAAGAAGAACACCGACCTCCAGGCCTACATCACGCGCCTCGAGGAGCGCAGCGCCGAGCAGGAGAAGCAGATCTCCGAGCTCCTCTCCGAACTCGAGAACAACAAGGTGGTCATCAAGGGCCTCAACAAGGACGTCTCCGACCTCACCGCCTCCAACCAGGAGAAAGACCAGTACATCGCCCAGCAGCTCGCCGCAGCCAACCGCGCCTGGTTCATCGTCGGCTCCTATTCCGACCTCAAGGATGCGGGCATCGTCACCAAGACCGGCGGCTTCATCGGCATCGGCCGTAAACAGGGCACCGTGGCCGACATGAACACCGAGGGCTTCACCGAAATCGACCGCACCAAGGTCACCACCATCACCATCAACCGCAAGAAACCCCAACTCATCACCCAGCACCCAGACAACAGCTACGAGCTTGTGGCCGACGAGGAAGACAGCGGCATCACCGCCTACCTCCGTATCCTCAACCCCGCCCAGTTCTGGAAATATACCGACTACCTGGTCGTCTCCACCAAATAAGGTCTGCCGACCCTAAAGTCTACAACAGCGAGGGCGGCCCCGACGGGGCCGCCCTCGCTGATTCTGGTAATTGGCTGTAAGTCATGCTTGAGCAAGCTTTCGCATAGTTCGTTTAATTCGCTGTTGAAAAGAAAAAATCGCCGCTGAAAAAGTCGTCGTTGCCGATTTGTTAATAGATGTTAAACGCACCCTTGTTTAACATCTATTAACAAATCGTTTTTCAGTCACCTACCAGAGTCGAACCATATACCTACCATTCACCTACCAGATGGCTTAAGTGGTTGAAAATAAGCGCCTTGGTTGTATTGTATTGTGATTCAGCAGCTTGCGGGGCTCGTAACCCCGTTCGGACCCCTCTGGAGCGTGTTGGCGAAACTCTCGAAAACAGCCCGCCAACTTTCCTAATAAATGTTAAAATGGGCCTTTTCGCCCCAAAACAGCCCTCTGTTTGTCGCCTTTCGCGGAGCCCTCGGCGGCCTACATGGGGTCGGTATCTGTGCCAATGTGTTTCAACGCTTTGTAATTCAAGTGTTTGTCTGTGTTTTGAGAAAAAAAACGGGCTGAAGTTCGTTTTTTTTATTGTCGGTACAGAAAAAAAATGTAACTTTGCCTTTGTCAATCTTCGGACGCTTGTTGCTTCAGTGTGCTGATACTGAGTATGCAAGGCCGGATTTTGATGCGTGGGTGCATGCCTGTTAAAGCAGAAAAATTGCTGAAATTAATATAATATTAACACAAACAAACAAACATGAAAAAGACTATGATTCTTTTGTTGGGAGCGCTGATGGCTTCGGTGCTGCCCGGCAGCGGCCTCAAGGCTCAGAACACGCCCGTCTCGGTGGTGGTGTCGACCCTTGACCGTGCGGCGCTTACGAGCGCGAAAATCTACGCTGTCAGCGATGCCGACCAGTACTACCATGTCGATGCGGCGCATCTGGATGCCTCGTGGTCAGACCCCTCGACTTCCATCGAGACCATTGACGCTGCCAATGTGCTCGATCTCGCCATGGAGGCCACCGCCAACGGCACCCGCGTCTATCAGAACGTCCCGGCCTCTTTCGCCACCGCGTTCATCGTCCTCCGCGACGCCAACGATGTCTACTATGTCTACGGCACGGCTTCGCCCGCCGAGCGTAAGGCCGGTGTCTTCAAGGCTTCCAGCATCTTCGATGCCGTGGCTGCCGACTCGAATGTCAACTACGGCCACATCGTCCATGCCACCGCCGCCAACCGCGCCGTCATCCGCGATGCCTACGGCAATGTCTACACCTCGCTCGTCAGCGCCGACGCCAACAGCGCTTCCGGCGCCGAGCTCACCTTCATCGACACCGTCGTTATCGACGCCCCCGTCTCGATTGCCAACAGCCACACCATCCGCCAGCGCTTCGACAACCTCGGCACCGAGTTCCCCGTCGTGAGCAATGTCACCGGTTCGGTCCCCGCCATCACCATTGCCGGCGGTGCCACCGCTGTGTGGTATGGCCGCAACGAAGGTGAGGATGCCATCCTCGCCGCCGCTGCCGCCCCCCTCTTCGGCCTCAATGGCGGTAACCTCACCGTCAACAAGCTCAACGCTGCCGCCACCGGCACCGAGCCCCTCATCGTTGTCACCGGCAACGACACCCTCCGCATCACCTCCGCCACCGTCGCCGGCTCGGCCACCAGCCCCGCCATCACCCTCAACGACGGTGTCGCCATTGTCGACGACGTCACCTTCGCGGCCGGCTCCTATGCCGTCAACCTCGTCCGTGGCTACAACGGCACCCTCCAGGTCCTCGCCTCCACCGTCCTCGGCAACATGGGCGCCACCGGCGGCATCAACGCCGACGCCTACCGCACTGCCGGCGACTACCGCATCTACAAACGCACCCTCACCGCCGTCGTCGACGGCGCCGCCAACGGCGAGACCGTCTACGTCGCCCGCAACTTCTCCTCCTCCACCACCCCCGACAACAACGCCCTGATCACCAAGCCCGTCGTCCTCGACCTCGGTGGCTACACCGTCAGCGGCAACTTCTACGCCAGCAACACCGAGGACACCCTCGTCCTCCGTAACGGCAAGATCGGCACCATCACCGACAACGCCGACGCCACCGGCGCCATCCGCATCGACGACCTCGACTCGGTCGGCGTCCTCAATGCCAACAGCCACCCCGTCGAAATCCTCAACGCCCGCATCCGCAACATCTTCCCCGCCACCGGTGCCAACGTCACTATCTACGGCGGCAAGTACAACCAGGATGTCATCGGCTACCTCGCCCCCCGCCGCGTCCTCGTCGAGAACGCCGACGCCGACGCCGCCAACTTCGCCAACCTCGTCGTCGAAGGCTACAAGGTGACCTACTCCAACCACAACGCCCGCAACATCGACACCACCATCGTCTACAACACTCCCGACAACCGCATCGTCCCCGCCCCCTCGCGTCCTACCTATGTGGGTGCCGACACCGTCTTCGCCCACTACTGGACCGACCCCGCCTACACCAACCCCTGGCTCTTCGACCAGAGCGTCCTCACCAGCGACACCACCCTCTATGCCAAGTGGGACATCTTCGACGCCGCCACCATGAACCGCCTCACCGTCAACATCTACGTGCAGAACGTCGCCCGCGACGGCTTCGAGCTGGTTGACTCCCTCACCTGCGCCGTCAAGAAGGTCGGCGAGGATCCCCTCTTCCCTGGCGACACCGTCATCGACATCCCCACTCGCAGAGGTTTCCACACCACCGCCTTTGCCCAAATCCGCCGCGATGCCGGTGTCGATTCAATCATGTATTACCGCGACACCACCATCTTCCACTGGAATCTCAACGGCGGCACCTTCGTCGAGGCCGGCCACTCGGTCGACACTGTCCTCGCCTACGGCGACACCCTCCGCACCGCCCTCGAGATCAAGAAGACTGGCCACAACCCTGGCCGGTGGAGAAGTACGATGACCATTCCTGGTACTGGACTCAACGCATGGCAATATGTTTCTTTCCCCATTGCAGTGCCATTGGCCAGCAACGGACACACCTTCGACACTATCAAGTTCGATGCCTCCTACACCCCCAAAGATTCCACTCACTACCCCGTCATCTGGAGCGACAACAACGACACCATCGAGTTCGACTACAACGGCGAGAGCCGCGCTAACGACATCACCGCCACCTTCTACGACGACGACAACGTCCAGCAGAACCTCACCCTCACCTTCTCTTCCGCCAACGGTAGCGGTGTCACTCCTCGCACCGTCGGCGTCTACAACATCGTCGCTTCCTATCCCGAGGATGGCAACTACCGCCTCGGCTTCAAGACCAAGGTGCTCCGCATCTCTCCCTACAGCGTCATTGCCGACAGCGTTGACGAGTTCCGCCTTGTCAAGAAATACGACGGCACCCGCAGCGTCGAGGCCACTGTCACCCGCGCCTACCTCCAGAGCCCCGCTCCCTTCGGCAACGACGAGGTCTACGCCCGTGTCGACACCCTCCTCTACAGCGACGCCACCGCCGGCTTCAACAAGAGCATCATCGCCTATGTGAGCGTCCTCTACGGTGCCGACGCCATGAACTACACCCTTGCCAACGACTTCTTCGTGGCCAGCCGCGAGGGCGTCATCGTCCCCGTGCCTGTCGTCGACGATGAAGAGACCGCCAACGACTCCATCGCCCAGCTCTATGTCGGTGTCAACGGCTTCTGCGCTGGCGACGGTGCCAATGTCAAATACCACATCCTCTCCGGTGGCGACCCCGACCAGTACTCGCTCGTCTTCAACCCCGCCGCCATCGCCCAGGGCTTTGAGAACGTCGAATGGGCCAGCCTGGATACTCCCGGCGAGATCAATATCGTCGTCCCCGACAACGCCATGCGTGGCGTCTACTCCGCCGAGCTCGTCCTCCGCAACAGCAACTACGTCGCCTACGAGTCCACTCCCGGCGAGTTCAACAGCCGTCCCATCACCATCGTCTTCGGTGTCAAGCTCTCCAAGCAGTATGCCCGTCCTCTCTTCGAGGATGTCATCGCTATCGTGGACACTGACACCAACCTGAATATCGACCTGAACACCATCCAGTGGTACCGCAACGGTGAGGCCATCCCCGGCGCCACCTATCCCTACTACCAGGAGGTCGGCGGCTTCAACGACGGTGACGACTACTTCGTCAGCTTCCGCCTTAAAGGCGAGGATGAGACCCTCTACACCTGCCCGCAGGACAGCCTCGGCGCTGACAACTACGTGAAGGAAGATGATGCCGAGGCCACGGTCTCTGTCTATCCCAACCCCACCACTGACAACGTCAACGTCAAGGTCGAGAACCCCACCCAGTTCACCCATGCCGTCCGCGTGATGAACGTCATGGGCGTCACCGTCTATGAGGGTATGTTCAACGGCGACAACACCACTATCGACTTCTCGCGCTTCGGCAACGGCAGCTACACTGTCAGCGTCGACGGCATCGTGGTGCGTGTGATTAAAAAATAGGTATTAATATAAAAAGACATTAGAAATATGAAACGTATATTCACAGTGTTAGGTCTTCTGGTCCTTGGCCTCACCGCCAGCGCCCAGCTGAACCAGCATAGCAACTATATCGGTCTTAATGTCGGCGGCGGTATGAACACCATGACCTACAGCCCTACCGACGGTAAGTGGAACCCCAAGCTCGGTTTCCTGGGTGAGCTGAAGTATGCCCACTTCTTTGGCGAGCATTTCGGCCTCGGCTTCGGCGTGCAGTACGACATGTCGCGCGCCGGCGCCACCTTCGACTTCTTCGTCGAAGAGGCTATCGGCCTGAAGCACCCCAAGAATGGCCTGTCCTACGACGCCCGCACCTCTTTCACCGACTGGAAGGATGCCCAGACCATGCAGTTCCTCAGCGTGCCTATCCAGCTCTACTGGCGTGCCCCCATGGGCGAGCGCTGGTCGTTCCTCCTCGGCCTCGGCGCCAGCCTCGACTTCAACATGAGCGGCAAGTACAAGGCCGACGAGGGTTCTTACAACGTCGAGGGTAAATTTCTTGGCTATGGCTCCTGGTGGATTAACGACGAAATTAATCCCGAGCTGAAAAAATATGGCTTCACCCGCGACGAGGCTTCCAACCTCGAAGAGGGCGACATCGAGAACATCAAGAAGATGGGTGTCAGCATCATCGCCGACCTCGGCTTCAACTATGCCCTGAGCAACCACTGGGGCCTCTACCTCGGCCTCTACGGTGGCTACGGCATCACCAACCTCCTCGACCGCGAGGAAGGCTACAGCACCAAGATGTACTCCACCGCCAGCATCGACAACACCACCAACGAGCCCAAGATTGCCGAGTACAACGGCGTGGTCAACTCCGACCAGATCGACGCCCTGCACCTCCTCAATGTGGGTGTCAAGGTCGGCATCAACTTCGGTTGGAGCTGCAACCACACTCCCAAGGTCAAAGAGGAGCCCGTGCTCATCCCCGTCGAGGAGCCCGTCAGCGAGGAAGACCGCTGCAACAACTCTGACCTGAAGCTTGCCCTTGCCAACATCGATGCCGACCTGGCTGATGCCGAGAAGGCTGCCAACGAGAGTGGCGATGCCAAGGCCAAGGCCGCTGTCGCCGCCGCCAAGAAGCAGGCCGCCGATGCCAAGGCCGCCAATCAGGCTGGCCAGTACTGCAAGGCTTACGACCTCTTCAAGGATGCCTATGGCACCCTCGCCGGCTCCTATGCCGCCGACGCCAAGGCCTGCGCCAACGCCAAGAGTGGCGACAAGGAGGCTGCCCAGGCCGCCGACGATGCCGCCGTCTTTGCCGCTTCGGCCCGCAACAACGGCCTCGACGCCGCCATTGCCGCCAGCCGCAACGCCAAGATCAACGCCGAGATAGCCTGCGCCCCCGTCGAGAAGAAGAACCCCTACGACAACCCCGTCTACGCCGAGACCCTCTCGCGTCAGGCCATGGCCATGGGCCGCATCTCGGAGAGCCAGCCCGCCCAGAACGACGCCACCGACGCTTCGGAGAAGGGCAAGGCCGGCAAGTTCGCCGATTCCTATGCCGCCAGCGCCAAGTCGTTTGCCGAGTCGGCTGACGCCTTCGCCGCCAAGTGCAACAAGCCCGCCGCCAAGGCCCTCGCCAAGGAGGCCAACGAGCACGCTGCCAAGGCCGCTGCGGCTGCCAAGAACGCCGATCCCGAGACCGCCTACAACGAGGCTATCGCCGCCCGCGACGCCGCCAACCGCATCAACTCCGTCTGCGCCAAGGCCGAGCCCATGAAGCAGGTCGAGGTCCAGGAGAAGCTCGACGCCATCAATGCCACCGTGAACTTCGAGTTCGCCAACGACAGCGATGCCCAGTTCGACGACAAGACCAACGACGCCCTCAACACCATCGTGAAGAACCTCCAGGCCGACAAGAACCTGAAGGTCCTCATCACCGGTCACACCGACAATATCGGTAAAGAGTCCGTCAACATACGCTATGGTAAACAGCGTGCCGAAACCCTGAAGAAGCTGCTCGTGAAGCGTGGCGCCCCCGCCGCCCAGATCAGCACAGCCTCGAAGGGTCCGAAGGAGCCCGTCGCCAGCAACGACACCGAGGAAGGCCGTTACCAGAACCGCCGCGCCGTCATCACGATTCTCTAATCGCCGACGCCCGGCAGCAGCCCAAAGGGCATCCCGCTTGCGGGATGCCCTTTCTTGTTGTGTATCAGCGGGTTAGGTGGTGCGCAAATTTTTGGTTCAAAAACAGGAAATGGGGGTAATTTCGGTGGTTTGTAAGTGGTTGATTTGTAGGATTGTAAGGGTATCCTCTTCTTCCCTTCTTCGTCTATGGTAGGGGGGTGGTAGGGTAGGGGGTGCGGAATGGGTATGGAACGGGAGGGTGGGCGATGCGCTAGAGGGGCACCAAAAGGGTGCCAGAGGGGTGCAAAAGGGGGGAAAGCGGGGAGCAAGAGGGGTTGTCCGGGTGGGGGAGAGGGGGGTGTTGCCTAGCGGGCGGTCTCGAGGAGGGTCTGCATCTCCTTGATCTCGTCGCGGTATTTTGCGGCGGCCATGAAGTCCAGCTCCTTGGCCGCGGTCTGCATCTTGCGCTGACGGTCGCGTATCTCCTTGCGGAGCTGTTCCTTGGTCATCTTGAGCAGCTTGGGGTCGGGGCCTGCCGGTTCGGCGGGTGCCTCGGCCTGTTCGGTGCGTTTGCGCTTGCCGAAGGGTGCGCCAGGCTCGGCGGCCATGGGCAGTTCGCGGTCCGACTCCTCGGCGGCGCGCTCGATGACCGAGGTGGTGCCGAGGATGGCTTCGGTCGACTTGACGATCTGCCGGGGCACGATGCCGTGCTCCATGTTGTAGCGTATCTGCTTCTCGCGGTGGCGGTTGGTGAGGTCGATGGCGCGCTGCATGGAGCCTGTGATGGTGTCGCCGTAGAGTATGGCCTTGCTGTGGACGTTGCGCGCGGCGCGTCCTATGGTCTGGATGAGGGCGCGGTCGCTGCGCAGGAAGCCCTCCTTGTCGGCATCGAGGATGGCGACGAGAGACACTTCGGGCAGGTCGAGGCCTTCGCGCAGCAGGTTGACGCCTACGAGGACGTCGAAGACGCCCATGCGCAGGTCGCGCATTATCTCGACGCGCTCGAGGGTGTCGACGTCGGAGTGGATGTATTTGCTCCTGATACCCAGGTTGATGAGGTACGAGGTGAGCTCTTCTGCCATGCGCTTGGTGAGGGTGGTGACGAGTACGCGCTCGCCCTTGTCGACGGTGTTCTCAATCTCGTCGAGGAGGTCGTCGACCTGGCTGACGGCGGGCCGTACCTCGACGACGGGGTCGAGCAGGCCGGTGGGGCGTATGACCTGTTCCACTACCACGCCTTCTGCCTCGCTGAGCTCGTAGTCGGCCGGGGTGGCGGAGATGTAGATGGTCTGCCCGGTGAGGTTGTAGAACTCGTCGTAGGTGAGGGGTCGGTTGTCGAGAGCCGAGGGGAGTCTGAAGCCGTACTCGACGAGCGAGGTCTTGCGCGAGCGGTCGCCGCCGTACATGGCGCCGATTTGGGGTATGGTGACGTGGCTTTCGTCGACGACAAGCAGGAAGTCGTCGGGGAAATAGTCGATGAGGCAGAAGGGGCGGCTGCCGGGTGCGCGGCCGTCGAAGTAGCGGCTGTAGTTCTCGATGCCAGAGCAGTAGCCGAGCTCCTGAATCATCTCGATGTCGTAGTTGACGCGTTCTTCCAAGCGCTTGGCTTCCAGGTTCTTGTCGATGGAGTAGAGGTAGTCGCGGCGCTCGAACATGTCGCGCTGTATCTGCAGCAGGGCGGGGGCCATGGTCTCCTTGGAGGTGAGGAAGTTGGAGGCCGGGTAGATGACGACCTCGCTGAAGCGTTCCAGGCGCTGTCCGGAGATGGGGTCGAAGCTTTCCAGCGTCTCGATCTCGTCGTCCCAGAAAGAGACGCGGAAGCAGAAGTCGGCGAACGAGGGGAAAATGTCGACGGTGTCGCCTTTGACGCGGAAGCGGCCGTTGGTGAATTCAATCTCGTTGCGGACGTACTGGCCCTCCAGTAGCCTGAGGAGCAGGTCGTCGCGGCGCAGGTGGTCGCCGACGTGCAGGGCCACGGTGCCGCGCTTGAACTCGTCGGGGTTGCCGATGCCGTAGATGCAGCTGACGGAGGAGACCACTATCACGTCGCGGCGGCCGCTGAGTAGGGCGCTGGAGGCGCGCAGGCGCAGCTTCTCCAGCTCGTCGTTGATGGCCAGGTCTTTCTCGATATAGGTGTTGGTGGCGGCAATGTAGGCTTCGGGCTGGTAGTAGTCGTAGTAGGAGACAAAGTATTCGACCGCGTTGTTGGGGAAGAACTGGCGGAACTCGCCGTAGAGCTGTGCGGCGAGGGTCTTGTTGTGGCTGAGGACGAGGGTTGGGCGTCCGAGCTCTTTGATGACGTTGGCCACGGTAAAGGTCTTGCCGCTGCCGGTGACGCCCTGCAGCACCTGCGCGCGTTGGCCACGCCGCACACCGTCAACCAGTTGTCGTATGGCCTCCGGCTGGTCGCCCATGGGGGCAAAGTCCGATTTCAGTTCAAAGTTCATGGCTTCTGTCTATCTGTTGTCGCACGCGGTGCTTCCGTCGAGGAACATTTGCTGGCTGCTCTGTGTCATTCCGAAGGTGTGGCGGCGCATGGCCTCGGTACGCCGGGGTTCCTGCCCTATCAGGTCGTCGGTGCTCTTCTCTTTGTATCGGTAGAGGCTCTCCTGCTGCGTCTTGACGCGATAGAGGTAGAACAGCTCGCCGTCGACCACGCCAATCTTGTCGTCGGCACTGAAGTAGGCGTATTTGCGGCGGTGGGTGGTGAGGTCGGTGCCAAGCATCGTGCTGCCCGGGTCGAGGCCAAGCATGGCCAGGATGGTGGGTGCTATGTCTATTTGCATGGCCAGCCGGTCCACGCGTCCGGGTGCCACCATCCGCGGGGCGAAGAACAGCAGGGGCACATGGTTGTAGTTCAGGGCCATCTCGTATTCCGGTTCGATGAATGCCCCGTGGTCGGCCACAAATACGAACAGCGTGTTCTCGAACCACGCTTTCTTCTCGGCCATCCTCACGAAACGCCCTATCGCCCAGTCGGCATATTCCACGATGCGTTTCAACTTGTCGTCATCGTGCTTGGCTTTGAAGTCGATGCCGTCGGGGACGATATAGGGGCCGTGGTCGCTGCACGTCATCACGGTGGCCATGAACGGGCCGTTGGCGGCAATGCTGTCGAGGTGTTCCAGCACGTGGTCGAACATCACATGGTCGGGCACGCCCCAGGTGCCTACCACCTCGCTCGACGGGTAGCTGTGCTCGCCCACCACGCGGTCGAAGCCGTTCTCGTAGAGGAATCCACGCATGTTGTCGTAGTCCTCGTCGTGGGTCATGAAGTAGGTGGTTGAGTATCCGGCGCTCTTCAGCAACTGTGGCAGGCCGCACATGCGCGGGATGGGGGTGTTCTTAATCATCTGGCGCGCCAGCAGTGCCGGGTGGCCGTAGAGTGTGGAGTAGATGCCGTTGTGGGTGTGGATGCCTGCCGACCATGCCTCGGTGAAGGTCAGCGACCGCACCATCAGGCTGTCCAGACAGGGAGCCAGGCTGGGCTGCGAGGTGGACAGGCAGGTCTTGGCGGCACTCATCGATTCCATGAGCACCACCACCACGTTGGTGCCTTCCGGCAGGCGTAGCGCTGTGGCGGCCAGCGTGCTGTCAGCGGGTTCCTGCCGCCATTCGGCAAGCACGGCCTCGGCCGTCGCCTCGTCGGTGAGTTCCACGGGTCGGTTGGCACTCTTGCCGGCATCCTCGATGCTCTTGATGAAGGTGAACACGGGATTGAGCCCTATCTGGTTCAGGAAAGGGTTGTTGCAGAAATAGGCGGTGCCCACGCGGATGGGGCTTTTCTTCGACACCCTGCCGCGCATGCCTATGAAGCCGATGCCTAGCAGCAGCATTCCGATGACGATGGCCCATGCCATGGGCATGCGCTGGTCGAGGTTGCGAAGGAGCACGCGGCGGAAGATGAAACGCCCCAGCAGCCACCAGCCGACGGACACCACTAGGAAGACCACCAGATAGACCACATACATGGGTTCACTGAGAATCATGCTGGCGGCCATGCCGAACGAGTTGGTCAGCTCCAAGGCAGAGGCGTCGAGGCGCTGGAAGAAGTAGCAGAAATAAGGTATATCAGCCGCGCAGGCAAAGAAGCACACCGTGTAGAGCACCATCATCAGGTAGTGCCCGATGGCATAGTACCACCGTTTGCGTATGTGCGCCAGCTCGCCGATGATGACCAGCAGCAGCGGCAGGGCGATGATGTAGGTGCTCACCGTGGTGTCGAAGCGGAATCCCGTCCACAGCGCCTTCCAGTACAATCCGCCGAAGTCGTCAGGTCCCTCGGTATGGTTGCAGTAGACCACCGTCTCGGCAATTCGAAACAGGGTAAAGAAGGTTATTCCAGCCAAGTAGATACATATCAGATAGTTGAAGCGGGCGTTGTTTTTTTTCATGATTGCAAAGATACACTTTTTTTTATTTTTGTATCTTTGCATGTTAAAAGTATTTGTAATATAAGCAGAAGATGCAGGAAATGAGGATAGTACAGGTAGACCTGACGCCCGAGGAATACCATTCTGACGACGCGCTGCGGCGAAAGGCCGGTGCGCATGAGGGGGAACAGGCGAGGGTGGTGCGCCGCACGCTGGACTGCCGCCGCCGCAACATAGTGTACCACTGCACGGTAGAGGTCGTGAAAGGGGCAGAAGGATTATCTAGTATTTCTAGTATTTCTAGATTATCTAGAGTCTCTAGTTCTGCCAGGGCGGTGGTGATTGTTGGGGCGGGGCCTGCGGGGCTTTTTGCGGCGCTGCGGTGCCTGCAGCAGGGGCTGCGACCCGTCATAGTGGATCGCGGCAAGCCCGTGGAGGAGCGCAAGTACGACATCGCCAGGCTCACACGCGAGAAGGTGGTAGACCCCGACAGCAACTGGTGCTTCGGCGAGGGCGGTGCCGGCACCTACAGCGACGGCAAGCTCTACACCCGCTCCACCAAGCGCGGCGACGTGGGCGAGGTGCTGCGGCTCTTCGTGGACCACGGCGCCGACCCCGACATCATGCTCGATGCCCACGCCCACATTGGCACCGACCGCCTGAGCGGCATCATTGCCAATATGCGGCGCACCATCGTGGAGCACGGGGGCGAGTACCACTTCGGCGTGCGGGTCGAGGACCTGCTGGTCAAGGAGGGGCGCGTGCGGGGTGTGGTGGCGGCCGACGGCACGAAGTACGAGGGCGACGCCGTCATCCTGGCCACGGGCCATTCGGCACGCGACATCTACGAGCTCTTCCACCGGCGCGGCTGGCTGCTCGAGGCCAAGCCCTTTGCCCTCGGCGTGAGGGTGGAGCATCCGCAGGCGCTCATCAACGAGATACAGTACCACGGCAAGGGCTACTCGCCTTTGCTGCCGGCTGCGGCCTACAGCCTGACGACGCAGGCGTGCGGCCACGGCGTGTTCAGTTTCTGCATGTGCCCCGGCGGCGTCATAGTGCCGGCGGCCACGGCCGGAGGGCAGCAGGTGGTTAACGGCATGAGCAACTCGCGCCGCAACTCGCCCTATGCCAACAGCGGCATCGCGGTGACGGTGGGTCTGGGCGACGTGGGCGGTGCCGACGCGCTGGCGCTGCTGCGGTTCCAGCAGGCGGTGGAGGGGCGTGTGTTCGAGGCCGCAGGCGGCTGCATCGACGCGCCGGCGCAGCGGCTGGTCGACTTCCTCCGGCGGCGTCCCTCGTCGCGGCTGAACAAGAGCGGCTACATGGGCGCCACCGTCGGCGCGCCGCTGCACGAGGTGCTGCCGCCCTTCGTGGTGGAGAGCCTGATACAGGGGTTCAAGGATTTCGACCGCAAGATGCGGGGCTTCGTCACCGACGAGGCCATGCTGCTGGCCGTGGAGAGCCGCACGTCGAGTCCTGTGCGCATACCGCGCGACAGGGAGACGCTGCAGCATCCGCAGCTGGCGGGCCTCTACCCCTGCGGCGAGGGGGCGGGCTATGCCGGCGGCATCGTGTCGTCGGCCCTGGACGGCATACGGTGTGCCGATGCCGTCAGCCTTCGAAGGTGAAGCTGAGGAGGAAGGTGCGCGAGTGGAGGTTGTCGAACGAACGGATGTAGACGTCGGGGTCCTGCACCTTGAGGTCGACCAGGCCGAAGGTCATCTTCAGCTCGATGGCGAATTTCACGTAAGTCAGGAATACGTCGAAGCCCATGCCTAGCGAGTAGCGCATGTCGCTGGGCTGCAGGCGTATGATGCTCTCGTCGGTCTTGTTGCGGTTCTTGCGCAGCGAGGCGAAGTCGAAGCCGTAGCTGATGCCGGCGGTGAGGTATGGGCGGAAGTTGTGGTAGCGCATGGCGCGGAACTTGAGTTCGAGGGGTATGTCGCCGTAGACGGACTCGACGTTGCGGCTGCGCTCGGCGAGGCGGTGGGTGACGAGGTAGCCGTCCTCCCAGGCGTAGGAGACCTCGCGGGTGATGAGGGTGACGCCGGGCAGCAGGCGCAGGTTGAACCAGTCGCCCATGCGGAGGTCGCCGATGACGGCGATGTGGAAGCCCGGGGCGTAGTAGGAGGTGACGCCTTGCAGGGTCTGGCGCAGCTCGGGGTCGGCGCTGAAGTCGAGGTCGAACTTCGACTGTGTGTAGCCCACCTGTATGCCGTAGTGCAGCAGGCGGCTGTCGAACTTGCCGAGGTTGCCGGTCTGGGACTGTGCTGAATTGAAGATTGAAAATTGAAAAGTGAAAATCAGGCTAGCGCCGAGCGCGAACCTACCGATGTGGAATACTGACCTCAATGGTTTCATTCTTCAATTTTCTGTTATTTCGCCGCGGAGCGACTGGCCGAGGCGCTGTCTGACGTGGTCTTTGTCGCCGGGGTAGTTGCCGAGGAGGTACATGAGTTTGGTGATGGCGGCCTCGATGGTGATGTCGCCGCCGCCGATGACGCCGATGCGGTCCATGTCGCAGCTGGCGGCATACTGGCGCATCTTGACGGCGCCGGCCTTGCACTGTGTGACGTTGAGGACGACGACGCCGCGGCGTATGGCCTCGTCGAGGGCCGCGATGAACCAGGGGTCGGTGGGCGCGTTGCCCGATCCGTAGGTCTCGATGACGACGCCCTGGAGGTCGGGGGTGCCGAGGAGCGCGCGCACCACGGGTTCGGTGATGCCGGGGAAGAGCTTGAGGATGGCCACGCGGCGGTCGAAGCCGCGGCGCACGACGAGCGGCCCGGAGGGCATGGGCATGAAGAGGCGCTCCTTGAAGGTGATGTTGATGCCGGCCTTGGCCAGCGAGGGGTAGTTGTAGGTCTCGAAGGCGTCGAAGTTCTCGGCGCTGATCTTGGTGCTGCGGTTGCCGCGGTAGAGGTGGCTCTCGAAGAAGATGCACACCTCGGGGATGACGGCGAGGCGCGTGGAGGCTATCTCGAGGGCGCAGATGATGTTCTCGCGGCCGTCGGAGCGCAGGGTGCCCAGGGGCAGCTGGCTGCCGGTGAGGACGATGGGCTTGGCCAGGTTCTTGAACATGAAACTCAGCGCCGAGGCGGTGTAGGCCATGGTGTCGGTGCCGTGGAGGACGACGAAGCCGTCGTAGCGGTCGTAGTGCCGCTCGATGATGTCGGCTATGTCGACCCACAGCGAGGGCGTCATGTTGGAGGAGTCGATGATGTTGTCCAGCGTCACCGAGTCGATGTCGTAGGCGCAGGCCTTGAGCTGCGGGACGGCGTCGATGATGCGGTCCAGCGCGAAGGGGTGCAGCGAGCCGTTCTCGTCCTGCACCATGCCGATGGTGCCGCCGGTATAGACTATCAGTACCTTGTTGTTCATGCCTCCAATAACGGCAAAGGCGGCAGTTTATTGTGCGGCAGGGCAGGATTATTTTGCAACCCCAGGCCCACGCCAAAAAACACACCTAGGATTTTCTAGGAGGTCCTAGGAAGCCCTAGGAAGCCCTAGGAAGTCCTAGGAAGTCCTAGGAAGTCCTAGGGGGTCCCTAGGTATCTGGTAGGGCTGTTCTTCGTTTGTTCTTCGTTTGTTCTTTGTCCTGGGGAAAGCAGAAACCCTTCAGAGCGAAGGGTTTCGGTGGGGGTTGTCCCACGAGGACTCGAACCTCGACAGGCAGAACCAAAATCTGTAGTGCTACCATTACACCATGGGACAATCACGTTTGCCGCAAATCGGCAAAAAGCGGGTGCAAAGATACGACTTTTTTGCGACGTGGCAAAATTTATTTTCTACCGCCTTGAATGCCAGTTGCTTCTGTCGATGCGGGCCGCCTGCGCGGTCTGTCGCGGCACCGTCGGCTGCGGCCAAATCGGCCCCTAGCCGCACGGCGGCTACTGGCTCTTGCCGATGCGGTAGATGGTGCGGTAGGCCAGGTTCAGCACCGAGACGCCGATGGTGACGTACTGCGGCCACTCCCCGTTGCGCGTGCCCCTGCGCTTCTTCTTGTCGCTGGGCTCGACGTAGACGATGTCGTTCTGCTGCAGGTAGTAGTAGGGCGAGTTGAAGAGCTCCTTGCGGGTGAGGTCCACGGTGTCGACCAACTCGTCGTCGCCCACGTAGCGTACTACGACGACGCGGTCGCGCAGGCCGTCGATGGTCACGTCGCCGCACTGCGCTATGGCTTCGAGGATGGTGAGGCGGTTGCCGTCGCAGTGCACCAGCTGCGGACGGTGCACCTCGCCGATGACGGCCACGTGGAAGTTCAGCAGCTTGACGGTGGCCACGGGGTCGCTGACGTAGCGCCCCAGGCGGAGGCGGGTCTCGATGGCGCGCTCCACCTCGCTGATGGTTAGCCCCTCGACGGGTATGGTGCCCAGGACGGGGTAGGTGATGGTGCCGCTGTCGGACACGAGGTAGCCCTGCGGAGGCTGGCTCGGCAGGCCCGGGATGATGCTGTTGGTCTCCTCGTTGAAGCGCACCACCGACTCGGGGGTGTTGCTTTGGACGTAGATGTAGAGCAGGTCGCCGGGGGCGACGAGAGAGCCGAAGCGGGTGGAGATTTCGGTGGGCGTGTCGCGCGGGGCGTCGCTGATGTAGACGTAGGGCGCCTGGTGGCGGCACGAGGCGAAGAGCATCAGCAGCGGCAGCGCGCCGAGGCCGAGGCGGCGTAGGGTGTGGCGTCGGGGGGTCATTCTTTCTCTGAGGGTTGGTTCGGGGCGGTCTTGTCTTTCTTCCACGGCATGGTGATGGAGGGCAGCTCCACCGACTTGAAGGCCGAGAAGAAGGCGTTGCCCGCCGGTTTCTCTTTGCCGAAGATGTCGGCTATCAGGTCTTTATACTTCTCCGTCAAGGGGCCGCGGCGCAGCTTCAGCGTCGGCGAGAGGAGCCCGTTGGTGGGCGTCCACTCGTCGGTCACCAGGCGGAAGAGCTTGATCTGCTCGTGCGGGGCGAGGGTCTTGTTGTACACGTCGAGCACCTTCTTGTACTTCTCGTGCACCTGCGGCATGGCGATGAGCTCGGCGTTGTCGCGGTAGTGCAGCTTGTACTTCAACGCCCAGTAGTGCAGCGTGTTGAAGTTGGGGCTGATGATGGCGGCGGCGCTCTTCTCGTTCTCGCCGATAATCATCACCTGCTCGATGTATTCCGAGCCGCGCAGCATGTTCTCGATCAGCTGCGGAGCCACATATTTTCCGGCCGAGAGTTTGAAGATGTCCTTCTTGCGGTCGGTGATTTTCAGGTACTTGCCGCCTGCCAGCTCGCCGATGTCGCCGGTGTGGAACCAGCCGTCCTGGTCGATGACCTGGCGCGTGTATTCGGGGTCCTTGTAGTAGCCGAGCATGACGTGCGGTCCGCGGGTGAGGATCTCGCCGTCGTCGTCGAACTTCACCTCGACGCCGCTCAGTATGGGTCCCACGGTGCCTATCTTCACCTGGTGGTGCGCCGGGTCGTTGACGGCGATGACGGGCGAGGTCTCGCTCAGGCCGTAGCCTTCGTAGATATTGATGCCGGCGGCGGCGAAGATGCGCACCATCTCCGGCTGTATCGACGAGCCGCCGGTGATGACGGTCAGACGCTTGCCGCCGAATTTCTCGCGCCACTTGCTGTAGACCAGCTTGTCCAGCACCTTCTGGTTCAGCTGGTAGAGCGGCGACACCTTGCGCAGGCCCGTGTAGTCGTAGCGGCGGCCGTGGCTGAAGGCCAGGTCGTAGATCTTCTTGCGCAGGCCGCTGAAGTCCTTGCCCGCGGCATAGAGCTTGTCGTAGACCATCTCCAGCACACGCGGCACGGCGCAGAACCCGTCGGCCTGCAGCTCCTGCATGTTCTGCTGTATGGTGCCCATGCTCTCGGCATAGTAGATGCTGATGCCGAGGTACTGGTAGTGGTAGTTCATCGAGCGCTCGTAGATGTGGTTGAGCGGCAGGAAAGAGAGGAAACGGTGGCGGCTGTCGCAGGGCTGCACCTGCGCGTGGGCCAGGAAGTTGGAGCAGAGGTTGCGGTGGCTCAGCATGACGCCCTTGGGCAGGCCCGTGGTGCCGCTGGTGTAGATCATGGTGGCCCAGTCGCCAGGCTCGATGACGCGCTTGCGGCGCTCTATCTCGCCCATCCACTTGTCGCGGTTGGCGATGCCGAGCTTCAGGATCTCCAGCGTGCGGTGCTCGTCGTCGATCTGCGCCAGGGTGTAGACCTGCGGCTTGGGGTCCAGCTGCTCCAGGGCAGGACGCAGGCGGCTCAGCAGCACCTTAGAACTGACAAAGACGGCCGCGGCCTCGCTGTGGCGCAGTATGTGGACATAGTTCTCGGTCGACAGGGTGGGGTAGACCGGCACATGGATAATGCCGCTCATCGACAGCGCCATGTCGATAAAATTCCACTCCGGACAGTTGCTGCTCATGGTCACCACCCGGTCGCCCATGCGAAGCCCTATCTCGCAGAGGCCATAGGCCAGGTAGTGGGCGAATTTATAGTAGTCGTGCGATGAGTATTTCACCCATTCGCCACCCGACTTGCCGGCCAGGATATCATCCTTCGGATAGTTCTCCACCAAGTGGTCCAACAGGTCGAATATACGTGTAATTTCTGCCATTTCGTGTGCTTTGATATGTCGTTATTGGAAATGCAAAGATACGCATTTTCCGCGACATGGCAAAATTTATTTTTCCACACGCCCCTTCTCCCACGCCGAAAGCCACTGCTTTTAACGGCGAATCGTTTAATTCTAACGGCGGATCTTTTATCTTTTCACCGGCGAATCTATTGTTTCTTCGACGGCGAATTAAGCGAATTAAGCGAAGCTCCGCAGGCCCTAATTACCTGCAAATTACCCGGATTCGCCCCACACCACCTTCGCATAATTCGCAAAATTCGCCGTTAAAAAAAAACTCCGCCGTTAAAAAAGCCTTTCCCGTCAAGTCTGGCGGCGGGCGACTTCAGAGGACGCCGCTGTCGCGGAGGAAGGCTTCGAGGCGGGCGCTGACCTCCTCGTTCATCTGGCGGGGATAGCGCTTGGTGGTGAAGATCTCGCAGTAGTTGCGTGTGCCGTTCTGGCGCACCATGTCGCGGTTGAAAGGGTCGTCGTCGCGCACGCGGTGTATGCGGCGTATGTCGTCGTCGCTGTAGTCGTGGTAGCGCTCGAGGTGGAGCACCCCGTCGGGGCCTATGCGTTCGCTGAGGCGCCCCTCTTCGGCGGGGTAGCCCAGGGCGAGGGTGATGACGGGCACGACGCCCTTGGGACAGCCCAGCAGCGCGGCGATCTGGGGCGTGTTGTAGAGCACGGTGCCGAGGTGGCAGAAGCCCAGGCCGCGCTCCTCGGCGGCGAGGCTGAGGTTCTGCGCGAAGAGGCTGGCGTCGACCAGGGCCGAGGCGAACCACAGCAGGTTGCCGTAGGGCTCGTCGCACTGGTTGACCTGGCAGTAGCGGTGGTAGCGGTGCACGTCGGTGCAGACGGTGAGCAGCACCGGCGCCGTGGCGCACTGGTTGTAGTGGAGCTTGAGGAGCTCGGTGCGCAGGGCGGGTTCGCGGGTGGCGATGACGCTGTAGAGCTGCATATTGCCCGTGTTGGAGGCGCGGAGGCCGTGGCGGACCAGCTCGTCGAGGAGGGCGTCGCTGACAGCCTGGTCGGTGAATTGGCGGATGGATCGGTGGCGGAGCATTTTTTAATGAAGGATTAAGAATGAAAAAGGGGCTATGTGTCTGTGGGCGTTGTAGTTGCGGGTTTTGTCAACAAGGGCCCGCGCCAACGGCGCGGGCCCTGCTTGTGTTGGTTGTCCTGCCGGAGGGAATTAATTCCAGAAACCACCGTCAGAATTGTCCGACTCAGCATTTTCCTTGGAGTATACCGAGTGGGCGGTATTGCTTTCTATCTTGGTAGAGCCGGCGAAGCCTCTTTCCATGACGAAGGACACGACGGTCAGCGCAGGGGCGCTGTAGTTTTTCTTCTCTTGGGTTTTCATATCTTGTTTGTTTTTTTTTGATTGCACAATATTGAATCTATAAAATTAGTTGCTGACCTTGCGGATCAGACGGACGGGAGCGGATATAATATTAGGCATAGTAGCATCCAGACTTTGAAGATCCTTTGCAAGACCGTCAATGTTGAAATGTGCGTGGTCTTTTGCAGCATAGAGGTAACAGTCTTCACAAGGATAATTTGACCCGTCATAAGTAATGTTGTACACTTCAGAAGGAATGAAAATGGCACCATACCCATTAATGAATTCATACGTGCGATACGTTGGTTCAAGTTTCGTTAATACGTTGGATAAGGTTTGTTGATCCTGTGGGATGTTAGCATTAGTGAAGTAGTCACTATTGGTATTCTTAATGTTAAGAAAAAAGGCACTGGCATCAGGTACAACGATATAGCCAGCAATATTCAAATCCGAAAGGAAATTGTCGTCAACTTTATACCGGTTATCCCTGTTGTTGTTGCCAAGCAGGGCCTCCCATTGGGCGGAGGTAGGGGTCGTCCATCCTTCACCTTGACGATAGTAATATCCCCAATCAGTAGTGCCAGATAGGTGGGCTGCTGTAATAGAACGTGGGTCGTCGTTAGCGTCGATAGCAAGCCAATTAGTAGAGATTTCTCCCGCGTATTCTCCCGCGTAGCCATACAGGAAGCAGCTCATCCAGCGTTTGCCGTCGTTATAGAAATTAACGCCATGGTGTTTGCCATCACCTTCATCAAACCAAGAATCATCCTCCACAGTGGCAACGTTGTAGGGAAGGAGGTCCCAAGTACCGTCGGTTATATTGTACGCTAAATTGCCGGAGGCAATTTCGTAGTGGCCATCGACGAGGAAGAAGGCATGGCTGTTCGTTGAGACGTCCATGGCCACAGGGGCATAGGCAATCTGGCCGCGGCCGATGGCTCGGGTATTGTTGGCTTGGGTCTTCTCGAAGTTGCAAGCGTTCCCTTCTGAGTCAGTGGCTCTGACCTTAATGGTGAATTTGGCGCTGCTAGATTGACCTCCAGCCTCTCGGATAGAGAAGATGGGGAAGAAGAAATATTTGGGTTCGCTGTTAGAAATGACGCAGGAGTTGTCGGGGAAGGTCATGGTTATTTTGTTGGAATAGCCATCAAAAGTACCATTCTTGGGGTCGTTTGTTACGGCAAGGCCGTCGCCAGTGCCGTTGTAATTCACGGTCCATGTTCCGGCAATAGGGTAGTTTCCCGAACCGAGGGATACCTCAATCGAACCCATCTTTATATCGTTGGTGGTGCCGTTCGACACCCTGACGGCGAGCACGGAGGCCAGGTGCTTGAACGATAGGCCGTTTTCTAGGGCGTCTTCCTTGCTGGTGTAGGCCATCATAGGCACCTCGATGCCGCCTTCGCGATATTCAATCTCGTGGGGTATGGTCACGGTTATAGAACCAGAACCAGAACCGGCGTTCGAGAAGGTGTTGTCCTCGCAGATGCTGGCAGGATAGACGGCGATGATATTGTCGGGAGCGCCATTGAGGGCGTCAGCGGCAAAGGAGCTGTGGTCGACAGTAACGTTGTTTGCGATTCCGTTGATTTTGATCTGGTCGCCATCATACCATTTGAATTTGTGAAGGTTTTCGGTGTCATCGGCCACGAGCTTGGCACCGCTGGCGCTGGAGGTTTTTTCAGCATAGAGACGGATGCGGCCGGTCATGTCGAAGTCGTCCTCGACGGCGGCAAGGTCTTCTTTCTGGCAGGCTCCGAACAGCGTTCCGGCAGCCACGGCCAGTATGAAAAATCTGGTTAAGTGTTTCTTTTCCATTTTGTTATGTTTGTATTTAGGTTTTCTTCGAATTTGCAAATATACATATTTTATTTGAAATGGAAGAAAAAATATTTGTTTTACACTTTTTTTCGGCGTTTTTTTTACGGCGAATTACTCGACGGCTGGCGCGGGGCGGATTCCCTCAAAAATGATGGCATCCAGCCGTTTCCAGCGCTACTTCATGCGCTGTCCGGAGGCGAAGCGTGCGGCTGTGGAGCGCCGGGTGGGCAAGCTGGTCGAGGCGGAGCGCGACCTCTGCCACCCCATCAGCTACCCTCACCTCTGCAACCTCTTCTGCGCCCTGGCCATCTACGAGTACGACACCGCCCACGGCGTCAGCCCCGAGGCCTCGCAGCGCGAGATAGTGGCGACGATGGAGCAGTTCCTCGCCCCGCGCCGACGCCTGTTCCAACGCCTCTCGCAGGTGCCGGGCGTCTTCCCGCTGCTGCGCAAATTCATCCCCAAGATGATGATGAAAGGCAACGGCTACGGCTGGGACAGCGTGGAGCTGGACCTCGGGCCGCGCTTCTGCGCCTTCGACACGCGGCAGTGCATCTTCGCCACCCTCTTCGCCCGCCACGGTGCGCCCGAGCTGGGGCCCTGCTTCTGCCGCATCGACGACTACCTCTACGCCTCGCTGCCCGGCATCCGCTTCACCCGCACCGGCACCCTCTGCCGCGGCGACAGCTGCTGCGACTTCCGCTTTGAAAACATAAATATAAAGATATGAACGACAACAAGCTGCAGGGCGTGGCCGACACGCTCTACATACCGCTCACGGCGCGCATCTACGTCTCCAAGCGGTTCCCCGACTTCTTCTGCGACCGCAAGTCGCTGGAGCTCGAAAGCGCGCTGCCCGACGACAGCATCGAGCGCCGCACCAACGAGTACGGCCACATGGCATCTTCACCTTGGCCATGCTGGGCATCGTCGTCGCCACGGCCTCGCTGTGGCTTCTGTTGGTGCTGGTGCCCTACTGCTGGCCCATGCACGGCACCATCCTCGGCGAGGAGCAGTACTGCCTCCGCACCTACGGCGAGACCTACCGCGAATACCTGAAAAAGGTGCCGCGCTACTTTCTGTTCTTCTGAATGGCGATGTGGCGCTAGAGGGCCTTGGGCTGGAATTCGACGATGGCAAACTGCTCGTCGAAACAGATGTCTTTCAGGTCGATATGCTCAAACAGGGAGCCTGTCTGGGCATTTTTGCTTAGCCGCAGCAGGATGCGGTTGTCGGAGAGGAGCTCCAGCATGTCGCCGCCGGGCTGGTTCTTGGCCTGGCCCAAGGCGGTGCGCACCATGAAGTCGATGCCGGGGCCGCCGGCGTAGGAGAGGAAAAGGTTGCCGTTCTCGACGCTGTCGACCGTAAGGTCGAGACCTACCGAGGCTGTCTTGAAGAGCACGTTGACATCGTAGGCGATGCGGACGGTGTGTGGGCCGCCATACATCACGGGCAGGCGACGGCCCGCCTTCTTCTCTATCAAATCGCTGATTTCCTGGTATGTTAACCTAAACTGCATAGTATCTCACTTGGTGGTTTCTTGGTTTTCAAATAACCACCTGGGAGCCCCATAGCGGAACTCCCTGGTGGCTAGTGTTTTCTGTGGCAGGCTGGTTTACAGCGACAGTCCGCCGTCGACGCAGAGGACCTGGCCAGTGATGTACTGGGCGAGGTCGGAGGCCAGATAGAGCGAAGTCTTGGCCACATCGAGTTCGGTGCCGCCGCGGCGCAGGGGGATGTCCTCCATCCAGCCCTTGCGCACGTCCTCGGGCAGCTGCTGGGTCATCACCGTCTCGATGAAGCCGGGGGCGATGGCATTGCAGCGTATGTTGCGCGAACCCAGCTCTTTGGCGAGGCTCTTGGTGAAACCCAGGATGCCGGCCTTGGAGGCGGAGTAGTTGCACTGGCCTGCGTTGCCATTGACGCCCACCACCGACGAGGTGTTGATGATGGAGCCGGAGCGCTGCTTCATCATCATGGGCGTGAAGGCCTTGCAGAAGTTGAAGACGGAGCGCAGGTTGACCTCAATCACCAGGTCCCAGTCCTGCGGCGACATGCGGAGCAGCAGCTGGTCGCGGGTGATGCCGGCGTTATTGACGAGGACGTCGAGGCGTCCGAATTCCTTCTGCACCTGCTCGGCGACGGCGAGGGTCTGCTCGTAGTCGGCAGCGTTGCTGGCGATGAAGGTGCTCTTGGGCTGCAGGGCCTGCAGCTCTTTGAGGAGGGCGGCGCTGTCGTCATTCTCCTTGAGGTCGGTGAAGATGACCGTGGCGCCTTCTTCGGCGAAGAGGCGCGCCGTGGCGCGGCCGATGCCGCGGGAGCCGCCGGTGACGAGGGCGATTTTGGAATCTAAAAGCATAGGCATAATGAACCGGCCTCACCCCCCGACCCCCTCTCCTTTCAAGAGAGGGGGAGTGGGCGAGGCCATTTTTTGTTTGATTGTTTGTATTACGTTATTTGTGTCGTTGATGATTTCTTCGTTGGAGAAGCGGATTACGCGGAAGCCCATCCGGTCGAGGTCGATTGTGCGCACGGCATCGTCCTGCTGTTGCTGTGGGGTGCTGTGGTAGCCTCCGTCGACCTCGATGACGAGGCGTTTAGGGAGGCATACAAAGTCGGCGATATAGTCGCCGATGGCATGCTGCCGACGGAAGCGGGCCTCCCGAAACTCCTTGCGCAGGGTGTCCCAGAGCAGGCGCTCGCACAGGGTCATATTGCGACGGTTCTCTTTGGCAAATGCCTTGAGAATGTCGTACCTGTCAGGAGAGGCTGTTCTGGAACCGAATTCGTTCACGTCTGCTTTCTTTCCCCCCCCCCGGCCCCCTCTCCTTTCAAGAGGGGGCCGGGGGGGTGAGGCCTATTGGTTATCAATCAGCGCGAAGGAGAGGATTCCTTTGACGCACACTTTGCCGTCGACTTTGCCTTCGGCTTCGCAGTGGAAGATGAGGCCGCGGCGGTCGGTGATGCGGCCGCGGAACTCGATGGTGTCGCCCGGGCGCACGGGCTGGCGGAAGCGTGCTTCGCGGATGCCGCTATAGAGTGGGGTGCGGCCTGCGGCCAACTCGTCGCGCACCAAGATGCAGCACGACTGGCCCATCATCTCGCAGAGGATGACGCCCGGCACGATGGGGTTGCCGGGGAAGTGGCCCTGAAGGAAGTACTCGTCGCCGCGGACGTGGTAGTGGGCGATGGCCCATTCGCCTTCCATCGTGACGTCGTCCACCAGCAACATAGGCTCGCGGTGGGGGAGGAAGGTCTTGATTTGGTCTCTGTTAAGCATAATCATCGGCCTCACCCCCCGGCCCCCTCTCCCACGGGAGAGGGGCCGGAGGATGAGGGCTTTCTTTATTGGTGAGTAATTGGCCTCGCCCACCGACCTCCGCTCCTTTCAAGAGAAGGGGAGGTGAGGGATGAGGCTTTTCTTATTTGTGTATTGTTGTTCATTTTTATGGTTTCAACACCCCCCTCTCCCACGGGAGAGGGGGATGGGGGGAGAGGCTACTATTTCCGCAGCGCCACCGTCGCGTTCTGGCCGCCGAAGCCGAAGGTGTTGCTGATGGCGATGTCGGCCTGCCACTGGCGGGCGGTGTGGGGCGTGTAGTCGAGGTCGCACTCGGGATCGGGCTGGTCGAGGTGGATGGTAGGCGGTATCATGCCGTTCTTCAGCGCCAGGGCCGTGATGATGAGCTCGACGGCGCCGGTGGCTCCCAGCATGTGGCCGTGCATCGACTTGGTGCTGCTGATGACGGCGCGGCGGGCTTCCTCCTCGCCGATGGCTTTCTTGATGGCCAGGGTCTCGCCCTTGTCATTGAGGGGGGTGCCGGTGCCGTGGGCGTTGATGTAGAGCTTCTCGCCGGCTTTGAAGGCGGCCTCTTCCAGCGCCAGGCGCATGGCCTCGGCGGCGCCGCGGCCTTCGGGGTGCGGTGCCGTGTAGTGGTGCGCATCGCAGGTGTTGCCGTAGCCACAAACCTCGGCGTAGATCATGGCGCCGCGTCTACGGGCCGACTCCTCGCTCTCGAGGATGAGGATGCCGGAGCCTTCGCCCAGCACGAAGCCGCCGCGGCGGCTGTCGAAGGGCAGCGAGGCGGCCTGCGGGTCGGGGGCGGTGGTGAGGGCTTTCATGTTGGCGAAGCCGCCGATGGCCATCTTGCACACCGAAGCTTCGGCGCCGCCCGTGATGACGGCGTCGGCGCGGCCCTCGCGGATCAGGCGGTAGGCCTCGCCCACCGAATGGGTGCCTGTGGCGCAGGCTGTGACCACGGGCAGGTTGGGGCCCTGCGCGTTGTGCGCTATGGCCACGTTGCCGCCCGCGATGTTGGCAATCATCTCGGGGATGAAGAGGGGCGAGATGCGGCGGATGCCGCTGTTCATGAGGTTGGCATGCTCGCGCTCGAAGGTCTGTATGCCGCCCACGCCACTGCCTATGGCGGTGCCCAGGCGCCGCGGGTCGATGTCCTCGCCCACGCGCAGTCCGCTGTCGGCCATGGCCTGCTGCGCCGCCGCCAGCGCGTAGAGCGCGAAGAGGTCGTTGTGGCGCACCATGGCCTTGTCGATGCCGTAGTCCTCCGGACGGAAGTCCTTCACCTCGGCGGCAATCTTCACGGGCAGCTCTTCGCGGTCGATGCGTGTTATGTAGTCGATGCCGCACTTACCGGCCATGAGATTGCTCCAAAGGGTCTCGATGTCATTGCCAAGAGGGGTGATGCACCCCATTCCGGTGATATATACTTTCTGCATAATATAAATGTATTCTATGTATATACAAATTAGTACTTTAATATAAGGGTTCCCGTCACGAAACCGGCGCCGAAGGCGCTCATCAGCACCTTGTGGCCGCGACGGATCTTGCCTTCGCGGATACCCTCGTCGAGCAGCAGCGGGATGCTGGCCGAGCTGGTGTTGCCGAAGCGTTGCACGTTGGTGGGGAACTTCTCCTCGGGCTGACCCAGGTTCTCGCGGATGGCCTCGTTGATGCGCAGGTTGGCCTGGTGCAGGAGGAAGTGGTCGATGTCGCCAAGCTCGAGGCCCGCGTCGGCCACCACCTGCTGTATGTCGCGCGAAGCCGACGATACCGCCATCCTGAACACCTCGCGTCCTTTCATCTGCAGCGGCATGTGTACGTCGACGCCCTCGCCCGTCTCGAACGGTGTGGGTTCCATTGGGTTGCGGTAGACGATGACATCGGGCATCGGCACGGATGTCAGCCTGCAGCTAATCAGGCTGTCGCCTTTGGAGACTACCACGGCACCGGCGCCGTCGCCGAACAGCACCGAGCAGTTGCGGTCGGTCCAGTCGCAGAAGCGCGTGCATTCCTCGGCAGCCACCAGCAGGATATTGTGGGCGCGCCCCGTGCTGAGCAGCGCATCGCAGAGGTCGAGGGCATAGACGAAGCCCACGCAGGCCACGTTGACGTCCATCGTCGGACAGCCCGGCCCCTTGATGCCCAGGCCGCCCTGGATGAGGCTCGACAGGTGGGGGGTGACAAAATAGTTCGACACGTTCGAACAGATGATATAGTCAATGTCGTCGGGGCACAGCCCGGCGGCGTCGATGGCGCGGGCTGCAGCCTCCGTGGCCAGGTCCTCGAAACGCTCGTCGGTGATGATATGGCGTGTCTTTATTCCGGTTCGTGTGGTAATCCACTCGTCGCTCGTGTCCAGAAACTCCGACAGCATGTCGTTCGTGACGGATTTCTTGGGCAGCGCACTTCCGGTTCCGATAATCTTCATGTGTTAAAAAGTATTAATTTCGGGGTGCAAAAATACAGAATATTTTCATTCCAAATGTTAAAACTAATAACTATTTTTTTATCTGTGTGATTTACAGTGTCTTCAGATTTTTTTCAACAATTTTTAGCATTAAGGGCTTACGCGTTGTGGTACTTCTCGTGCCGCAGGATGGTGAAGGCTCGATAGAGTTGCTCGACGAAGAAGAGGCGCACCATCTGGTGGTTGAAGGTCATCTGCGAGAGCGATACCTTGTGCTGCGCCGCGGCGTAGACTGCCGGCGAGAAGCCGAAGGCTCCGCCTATGACAAAAGCCAGGCTGCGGATGCCGCTATTCATTTGTTTCTGAAGGTATTCTGAGAAGCCTACCGAGGTGTACTCTTTTCCGTGCTCGTCGAGCAGCACGGCGCAGTCAACACGTTCCAACTGCTTCAGTATCAGTTGTCCCTCGCGCTCTTTCACCTCGTCGGGCGTTGCTTTGCCGAGGTTCTTCAGGGCTGGGATGACCACCAGCTCGAAGTCGCAGTAGTGCTTCAGGCGCCCCACATACTCGTCGATGCCGCTCTGGATATAGGGCACGTCGGTTTTTGAGACTACTATCAGCTTGATTGTCATAGGCCTAGCAGTCGTTCGCCAAAAGGCAGTGAGGAACGGTAGATGCAGTGGTAGGGGGTCTGGATGGTGCCGAAGGTGCTGTAGAAGAAGGCGAGCTTTTTGTCCATACCGCCCTCGAAATCAAATGATTTTGTTCGGGAGGAAAGCTCTCGCAACATCTGCCACATGAGGTAGCTCATGGCCCCCTTGGGAGCCTCGGCGCCGATGGCCAGCAGCAACGACCAGGCGCACTGCTCGTCGTAGGCCACAAACCAGGCTGCATGTAGCTGGTTATCAGTTCGTCCTCGCAGTCCCCACAGTAGCCCGTGCCCATGCTCGCAGGCGCTCGACACCACACGGTGCAGCAGGACCTCGCCGATTAGGTCGCGTTCGTTGCGGCGGCGGTAGTAGCCGATGTGGAACGGAACGAATTCGTCGAGCGTAAGGTTCTGGTCTACAGTGCATAGCTCCTCGACCGATGCATCGTAGCGGCGCCGCAGGCGCGAGGCTGCGCGGTAGAGTGAGTCGGGGTCGGAGAGCGAGGGGAAGCGGTAGGTGTAGCGTGTGGTCTGGCGGAAGCCGTGCCATTTAAACGGTTGCCAATCAGTCTCTTCGGGAGGGAAGCACACCATGGCCAGTAGGGCATTCCTGTCGCGCAGTGCAGCTGCCAGGGTGCCCAAGGTGGCTTGGCGGTCGGCAAAACTCATACCGGGGCGCAGCCAAGGACCTGTCCAGGGGGTGAGTTGCGGTTGCAGTATGTACTTCATCCCCAGTTTCTTGCCATGGAGGAAGGGTAGGGCCCCTTTGATGGTGTCGCCCTCCTGCGCGAGGATCACGTCCCACTGTTTGCCTTGGCAGACAGTCTCCATCCACCAATATTGTTGAAACAGAGGGATATACAATCCCTCCGTCTCGCACAGTTTCCGGTATTGCTCCTTGTGGGAGTTCATATTACAACACCTTGATGCTCACGCGGTTGTTCTGTATGCGACCCTCGTAGGTCGAGTTATCGCCTATCGGGTCGGAGTCGCCTTTGGCCTCGATTTCAATGCGGTTGGCCTCGACGCCGCGCAGCTGCAGCGCTTTCTTGACTTCCATGGCGCGCTGGCGCGATACGCCGATGCAGTATTCGGCGGTGCCCTGGCTGTCGGCATAGCCCGTGAGCTGCACGCTCTTGCGGTCGTTGCCCAGGAGGTATTCGGCCAGCTCGTCGAGCATCGTCATCCACGAGTCCTGTATTGTGGCGTCGTTGGGGAAGAACTTGATATCGGGGAAGGTGCGGCTGGCGGTGTCGACCTCGAAGAGGGGTTTCTTCTTCGTTCCGAAGTAGAGCAGCATGCCTACGTGGATGATGTCGTCGCCGCGCTGCGAGTTGAAGTAGTTGGCGCCTTTGAAGTAGCGGTAGTCCACCTCGGCAATCTTGTAGGTGAACTTGTTGCGCAGCTGGTTCTTCACCTTCCATCCGTTGAAGGCGTCGAGTGCGGCCTGCGCCTCGCTGCGGGCTTTCTCGGTCAGGGCGTTGCGCTCGGCCTTGTCGGTGATGTCGGGGTTGATGGCATAGATGGCGCACATGGTCATGGTGGCGCGCGTCACTTTCTGCACATAGTTGACCACGGGCTGCAGCTCGCCCCAGTCGGCATTGTTCTTGGCCGCCGCGCCGGGGATGTCCATGTAGTTGTAGGGGGTGTAGTATATCGTGGTGTTCTTGGTGCTGAAGGTGGTGAACTTGTCGAAGGTGCCGTAGTCGGCTTCGCGCACTTTCTGCCTGCCCTCTACCAGGGGCGACTGCTCTTTCTTGTTCTTGCGGTTGGAATTCTGTCGGGTTTGGCCCCATGCGTCGCCGCCTGCCAGCAGCAGGACAATGGCTATGAGGCTGATAATCTTCTTCATATTCTTGCGGTGTTGTGTTTGATTCTATGTTATTTAGTCCGTTGAGAACGTAGATTCTTGCATTTTATTTTGTCATTTGCCCTTCAGGCGCGCTCGGGGTCGACCAGCGTGCCGTTCTCGCAGACGACGACCCTGGCGGGGAATTTGTCTATCATCATGAAATCGTGGGTCGAGATGAGCATTGGGGTCCGGGTCTGGCGGTTGATGTCGATGAGGAGCTGCATGATTTCTGTCGACGTCATGGGGTCCAGGTTGCCGGTGGGCTCATCGGCCAGCAGCAGGGCGGGGTTGTTGATCAGCGCGCGGGCTATGCCCACCCGTTGTTGTTCACCTTCAGACAGTTGCATTGGCATCGACTGCGCCTTGTCGGCTATGCCGACGGCCTGCAGCGTCTTGCCGATCTGGTTCTCTATCTCGTTGCGCTTCTTCCAGCCCGTGGCTTTGAGCACAAACTCGAGGTTGGAGTAGACATTGCGGTCGGGCAGCAGGCGGAAATTCTGGAAGACGATTCCTATCTTCCTGCGTAGCAGGGGGATATGGCGGCGCTTGATGTTCACCACGTCCATGTCGCACACCGTGGCCACGCCGCTGTCGATGGGGTGGTCGGCATAGAGGCAGCGCAGCAGCGAGGTCTTGCCGGCTCCGCTTTTGCCTATCAGGTAGGCGAATTCGCCCTCCTTCAGGTCCAGGTTGACCCCCGTCAGCAGCGTCCCGCTGTCGTGGCTCACCGCGACGTTCTCGAGGTGTATAATCGTCTTGTCTTCAGTGTTGTTGCTGTTGTTCTCCATGTGCTTGCCTGTGTGTGTTATGCGATGCAAAGATACTTGTGTTAACGCAACAAACGGGAATATATTATATAGGGGGCAAAATAAAATAGGTGGTGGTGTCGCCCGGCAGATACCTACCATAGACGAAGCAAGGAAGAAGAGGGTGGTATTAAGGCGCTGGAAAACAGCCTGTTGTAAAAGTGCAAAAATGGCCCTTTTCAGGATTTTTTTTCAAAAAAATTCATGGTGGTTTGCGGAGGGTATATCTGTGTGGTAATCATGCAGATAGGCGCTATTTCCGCCAGAAGCGGGGGAGGAAGAGGATGATGACGGTCATGCACTCCAGCCGGCCGAGGATCATGAGCAGGGTGCACACCCACATGGCGGGGTGCGAGAAGGCTGCGTAGCTGCCGAAGCCGCCCGAGGCGCCCAGGCCGGGGCCGTAGCCCGTCAGGCAGCCCACCGACGCACCTATGGCCTCCGTCGGGCTTACTCCGCAGAGCATCAGCACCATGACGCCCAGCATCAGCGTGGCGCCGAAGACCATGAAGATGACCATCACGTTGTTGGTGATGTGTCCGCTCACCGGTCGTCCGTTCAGCTTGACGGGGTCTACCGCGTTGGGGTGCAGGCGGTTGCGCAGTATGCCGCGGGCGTTGCGCCAGAGGATGAGCACGCGCATCACCTTCAGTCCGCCCGAGGTGGAGCCTGCCATGCCGCCGCAGATGCCCAGCATCAGCAGCAGGAACACCGCAGGGGTCCACCACTGCGTGTAGTCGCCTATGACAGAGCCCGTTGTGGTCAGCGCGCTGACGGTCTGCACCGTGCCCAGGCGCAGGGCGTCGTTCCAGCCGTAGCCCGTGTGGTAGTGCAGCGCCAGCACCACGAATGCCGACGCCAGCAGGCAGATAATCAGGTAGAAGCGCAGCTGGTCCATCTTGTTCCTGACTAGCCTCCAGCGGAAGGTGAAGAGCATGAAGAGGAGGGTGAAGTTGACGCCGCTCAAGAGCATGGCGGCCGCCAGCAGGTACTGCTGCGTGTGGGAGAGCGAGGCGATGCTGTCGCTGTTGACCGAGAAGCCGCCTGAGGAGATGTTGGTGAAGGTGAGGTTGACGGCATCCCATATCTGCATGCCGCTGACTGCCAGCAGGATGATGAAGACGGCGGTCAGCGTCAGGTATACCGCCAGCGTGCGGCGCACGGTGACGGTGGTGCGGACGGAGGTCTTGCCCGTGTTGTCGGCGCCGGAGGCCTCGGCGGTGTAGAGCGAGTATTTGTTGATGCCCATCCGTGGCGACAGCGCCAGCACCAGCAGCACCACGCCGAAGCCGCCGAACCACTGCGTCATGGAGCGCCAGAGCAGCACCGATGCCGGTAGGGCGCCCACGTCGGCAAATGCCGTTGCGCCGCATGAGGTTACGCCCGACATGGCCTCGAACCACGCCACCGTCACGCTCCGCGTGCTCCCCGTGGTCAGGAAGGGTAGGGTGGCGAAGAGCGACAGCACCAGCCACAGCACCGTCACCAGCAGGTAGGACATGCGGCGGTCGTGGATTTCCTTGTCGTTGCGGAACGTGTGCCACAGGGCGCCGCCCACCGCCAGGGTGGCGGCGGCGCAGGCTGCGATGCGCCAGAGGGTGCCGTCGGCGAAGTGTATGGCCGGCACCATGCAGAGCGCCATCAGGCTGCCCTCGGCCATCAGGATGACGCCCAGGAAGCGCAGCAGGGCTTTCCAGTCGGCAGCGTTTTTCATCGGCGGAGCCTCCAATATGAGGGTGAGACGATGGCCAGGAGGGCGAATATTTCGAGTCGGCCGGCGAGCATGAGGGACATGAGCACCCACTTGGCGGCGGCGGGCAGGAGGGCGTAGTCGAGGCTGGCGCCCAGCGAGTTGATGAGGGGCGAGGGGCCGAGGTTCGATATGTTGGCCGCGGCGAGGCAGAAGGCGTCGGCGATGCCGCTGCCGCTCAGCGTCAGCAGGAAGGCACCGCCTATGATGAAGCATATATATAGGAATACGAAGCCGAAGATTTTGTTTACATACACGCCCGGCACCACCTGGCGGTCGATCTTCACGGTGAAGACCACGTTGGGGTGCAGCATGCGGATGAGGTAGTTGCGGAGGTAGAGCAGCAGGGTCATCAGCCGTCGCAGCTTCAGGCCGCCGCCGGTGGAGCCGGCCATGGCGCCGCTCAGTATCAGCACGAATGTCACCACCGACACCCCGAAGGGCCACGCCGGTGGCGGCGTGGTGTAGAAGCCGCAGGTGCTGATGGTCGAGGCGATGTGGAACAGCGAATAGCTTGCCGACGCCCCCCACGCGTTGCCTTTCAGCCCGAAGGCCACGGCGCAGCTGCCCGCAGCCAGCAGGAATACGGCGGCGTAGACCCAGAACTCGTGCGTGGCCTTCAGCTGGCGCCACTTGAGGGTGAACAGGTTGTAGAGCAGCGCCACGTTGACGCCGCTGAGGAACATGAAGACAGTGAGGATGGCGAGGGTGGGCTGGCTGTAGCCGCTCATGCCGAGGGGTGTGGTCATGAAGCCTCCGGTGCTCACGGTACTCAGGGCCAGGCATATAGAGTCCAGTATGCCGTTGCCGGCAGCTATCAGCAGCGCTATGAGCAGCACGGTCAGCAGTGTGTAGATCTGCCACATGCGGCTCACCGAGGTCGAGATGTGCGGGTGCAGCTTGCGTTGCTGCGTGCCGCTGAACTCGGCCGAGTAGAGCGTCAGCGCGCCGCGGTTGAGGCGCTTGAGCAGTGCCACTACGAAGAGTATAAGCCCCAGGCCGCCAATCCATTGCGTCATGGCGCGCCAGAGCAGTATGCCCTGCGGCACGGCCGTGGGGTCGGGGATGACCGAGGCCCCCGTCGTGGTGAAGCCCGAGAACGACTCGAAGGCGGCGTCGGTGAAGGAGTGCAGGGTGCCGGTGAAGAGGTAGGGCAGCGCCCCGCAGAGGGGCACCGCCATCCACACCATCGAGGTGATCCAGAAGCTCTCGCGCTCGTGCAGCTCGTAGTCGGCGCCGCGCCCTAGCACGCTGTGCAGCAGCCCTCCCACGGCAGCCATCGCCGCCGCCGCCAGGAGCAGCCCGACGTGCGCGCCGTCGCCGTAGTAGAGCGACACGCCCACCGGCACCGCCATGGCCGCAGCCATGATGAGCGTCAGCAGGCCCGTCAGCCTCGCCACCAGTCTATAGTTGAAACGTTGCATTTATCCAAACAGTCGTGCCATGGCGGCCATTGCCTTCGGCAGGGTGAAGACCACCACCTTGTCGCCGTGTTGCAGCTCCAGCTCTCGGCTGGGCAGTATCGTCTCGCGGCCGCGTATGATGCCGCCGATGGTGGCCCCGTAGGGTATCTCCAGCTCGCCGATGGGGCGCCGTGTGGCGGGGGCGTGCTTGCCCACCACCAGCTCGATCACCTCGGCATTGGTGCCGCTGAGCCACTTGCTGCTGACGGCGTCGCCCTTGACGATGAAGCGTGCTATGTAGCTGGCCGTGATGAGTTTCTTGTTGATGATGGTGTCGATGCCGATGTCCTGCGAGATGTCGATGAAGCCGGTGTTCTCCACCAGCGCTATCGTGCGCTTGACGCCCAGGCGCTTGGCGTGGAGGCAGGTCAGCACGTTGGTCTCGCTCGAGTCGGTGACGCCGATGAAGGCGTCGACGTTTTGAAGGCCTTCCTCCTTGAGGAGCTCGATGTCGGTGGCGTCGCCGTGGATGATGAGGGGGCTGTCGAGCTGCGCGCTGAGCTCCTCGGCGCGGCGACGGTTCTCCTCGATGAGGGTGATGCGCATGCGGTCCTGCAGCGTCATGGCGGCGTAGCGCCCGATGCGGCCGCCGCCGGCAATCATGATGTTGCGTATGCTGACGGCCTGTTTGCCGACCACGCGGTTGATGTTCTCCAACTGGTTGGCGCGGCCGATGATGTAGGCCAGGTCGCCGCCGCGGAAGACGGTGTCGCTGTGCGGTATGATGGTCTCGCCGCCGCGCAGCAGGGCCACCACGCGGGCCTGCAGGTCGGGGTAGTCGGCCGTGGCCTCGGGCACGCTGCGCCCCACCACCGGCGAGTTCTCCTCGAGCCTCACCACATACATCGTCAGCAGCCCGCCGCTGAAGTCGAAGAACTCTGTGGCGGCGCTGTTGTTCAGCAGGTTGGTGATCTCCTTGGCGGCGATGCGCTCGGGGCACACCATCTCGTCGACGCCCAGGTCGCGGAACATCTCGCGGTGCTTCGGCGACAGCAGCTCGGCGTTGGTGATGCGCGCCACCGTCCGCTTGGCTTTCAGCTTCTTGGCCAGGATGCAGGTGACGAGGTTGATGCTCTCGTCGTGGAGCACGGAGAGGAAGAGGTCGCAGTCGGCTACGTTGGCGTCTTCGAGCACCTGCGGCGAGGTGCTGTCGCCGGCTATGGTCAGCAGGTCGGTCTCGCTCTCGAGGCGCTTCAGCAGCTCCGAGTGTGGGTCGACGACGGTGATGTTGTGGTCCAGTTCGGTGAGCGACTTGGCCAGGTGGACCCCCACCTCGCCGTCGCCGGCTATGATGATGTTCATATCGGTCTGTTGTCTTTTTTTCGCGCTGCAAAAGTACAAATTATTTTCCTATTGGCGGAAAAAATGTTCCCCACGAGACAGGAAATCTTCGTCGTGCTAGTGGGGCATCCTTTAGAACTCCCGTACTGGCGGCTACTTGTAGAACCGGTTCAGGCGGTGCAGGTATTCGCTTACAAGCTGGGGCGAGGGTTTGTAGTCTGGCTGCAGGTTGAGGTCGGGGTCGTATACTTTGACGTAGCCGTTGCCCTGTTTTTCGATGATGTGTCCGTCTTCGGTGACGAAGGCGTAGTTGAGGTCGTTGCCGGCGATGTGCCATCCGCGTGAGGCGCTGTCTGTCAGGAAGGTGCCCATGGAATAGTCGTCGGGCGGATTGTCGACACCCAGGGCCAGATGCATGAGCGTGGGCGCCACATCGTAGTGGGTGGTGCGGTGGGTGTAGGTGCGTGGCGAGGTGCCGGGCCGCGATATTATCAGGGGTACCTGTATCTGGTAGCGGCTGTAGTTGCCGGAGTGCCCCCAGTAGTTCTTGTGGTTCTCGTTGAATTCCTGCCCGTGGTCGCCCGTGACCAGCACTATGGTGTTGTCCAGCAGGCCTTTGGCGCGAAGGCTGTCGAGTACTATGCCGATGAGCGAGTCGACCTGATAGACGCAGTTACGGTAGAGGTTGAAGTAGGGTTCGGGGTCGGTGTTGTTGTTGAGGCGCGCGTAGTCGGCGTATTGCCATGCAGGGGCAAAGGGGGTGTTGCGTTCGGGAGGCAGGGCGATGGCGTGAGCCAGGTCGTAGAAGAGGAATGCGAAAAAGTGTCGCTCGCCGTGGGTGTCGAGGTCGGCAAGGAAGTTCCGTGTGATGTTGCAGTCGCGTTCGTAGGGGGTGTCGCCATCGGTGGTAGTGTTGATGAAATCCATGCCCTTGAAGAACATGCGGTCGAAGGGAGGGCTGCGGAAGTTGGCGGAAGGGTAGACCTGCATGTCGTAGCCCGCGTTCTGCATGCTGCTGACGAGCAGGGGCTTGAGGTTGGTATATTCAAAGCTCTTCCAGTAGTAGGACGACAGGCCGGTGAAGAGGCCGAAGATGCCGCCGCGTGTGCCGTTGCTGCTGCTGAGGTGGTTGGCGAAAAACTCCCCATCCTCTTTCAGCCGCCACAGGTTGGGCGTGCATTCTGCGGTCAGTGTGCGGAAGTTCCACGAGTCGATGGCTATCAGTACAATGTTGGGGTACCCAGCCGCCAGGCTGTCGGTGTGCAAAGGGTGCAGGGGATAGGCAATCCGGCCTTCGCTTTCCTCTATCTTCATCGTGGCAAGTTCATCGCGGTCTATTATGCCCCATTTGTCGAGCTGTGAATTCATGCTCAATGGGAAATAGTAGGGGAGGAATGTGTCGCTCTCGAGGATGGAGGGGTGGAGTGTCGCGGCGCCGTAGACGTGCATCCCTTGCGACAGCAGCAGTAGGGCTACCCATGTGGTGCCGACCTCCAGGCAGAAACGGCGGCGGTGCCTTATCTTCGGGGCCAGCCACCGCGTCGCGCGCCATAGAATCACCACGGCAAGCACCGCCCCCGCCACTATCAGCGCTGCGGTGACATACATCCAGAAGGAGAGGACGAAGATGTCGCCTGCCCCTTCAGAAAAGAGCATGTCCAGGACGAAACCGTTGATGTGGAAACGGTAGATCTGGAAGACGAAACGGTTCACTACCGCCACTAGGATGATGGCGGTGTAGAGGGCGGCAAGGATGGGGATTGAGTATTTGTTGCGTACGCCGCAGAGCGCCAGGGGCAGCCATACAACCACAAACGGTATCAGGGCAATCAGCCCCCCATGCGTCATCGATGAGACGAAGAGGTAGGCCCATCCGGCGAAGTCCATGAACGAGGTGTCGCCGGCTCCGAAGATATATGAAAACAGCAGGAACCCCAGCAAGCCTGCGGTCAGCGTTGCGAAGAGGGTTCCTGTGAGTATGCGGTTCTTCATTGTCTTACTCTGCGCGGAAGGCGGCGAGGTCGGCCTCGGTGAAGTGCATCACGTAGTAGGCCTTGGCGCAGACGTTCTCTTCGGCCATGCGGACGTAGACGTTGGCGCTGTCGGTGAAGAGTTCGGGGGCGCGGCTGGCGTCGTCGATGATGAGCAGCGACATGATGATCTCGCAGGTCATGTCGTAGAGGCGGCGCGCAAGGAAGTCGTGCAGCTCCTGGTTGCCGGCGTCGTTGACGTACTTCACGGCCTGCTCGTAGAGGTCCACCAGCTTGGCCACGCGCTCCTTGAGGGGCTGCATGGCGGCGGAGACATCCTTGGCCAGCATGTCGCGCATCACCTGCAGGTAGGTGCCGTTGGTGACGTAGCGGATGGCCGCCACGACCTGCAGCTGCGTCGTGCCTTCGTATATGCTGAAGATACGTGCGTCGCGGTAGAGGCGCTGGCACTTGTATTCCATGATGAAGCCGCTGCCGCCGTGGATGCTGATGGCATCGTAGGCGTTCTGGTTGGCGTACTCGCTGTTCATGCCCTTGGCGATGGGGGTGAAGGCGTCGGCCAGGCGGTTGTACGTCTTCATCTCGGCGCGCTCCTCGGGCGTCAGCTTGCGGTCGCGGGCGATGTCCTCGAGGCATTTGTAGAGGTCCACGTAGCGGGCGGTCTGGTAGAGCAGCGAGCGGCCCGCGTCGAGCTTGGCTTTCATGCGGCTGAGCATGTCGTAGACGGCGGGGAACTCGATGATCTTCTGTCCGAACTGGGCGCGTTCGCGGGCGTAGGCCAGGCCCTCGTTGTAGGCTTCCTGGCTGAGGCCGACGCTCTGGGCGGCGATGCCTAGGCGGGCGCCGTTCATCAGGGCCATGACGTATTTGATGAGGCCCATCTTGCGGTCGCCGCAGAGTTCGGCCTTGGCGTTCTTGTAGGTCAGCTCGCAGGTGGGCGAGCCGTGGATGCCGAGCTTGTGCTCGATGTGGCGCACGTCGACGCCGCCGTTGCGCTTGTCGTAGATGAACATCGACAGGCCGCGGCCGTCCTTGGTGCCCTCCTCGCTGCGGGCCAGCACGAGGTGGATGTCCGAGTCGCCGTTGGTGATGAAGCGTTTCACGCCGTTCAGGCGCCAGCACTGCTCCTTCTCGTCGTAGGTGGCCTTCAGCATGACGCGCTGCAGGTCGCTGCCGGCGTCGGGCTCGGTGAGGTCCATGCTCATCGTCTCGCCGGCGCAGATGCGGGGGATGTACTTCTGGCGCTGCTCCTCGGAACCGAACTCGTAAAGGGTGTCGATGCAGCTCTGCAGGCTCCAGATGTTCTGGAAACCGGCGTCGGCGGCAGCCACCAGTTCGCTGGCCATGCTGAACACCACGTTGGGCAGGTTCAGTCCGCCGTAGCGGCGCGGCATGCTGACGCCGTAGAGGCCGGCCAGACGCGTCTGCTCGATGTTCTCCACGGTCTTCGAGGCATAGATCATGCGGCCGTTCTCGAGGTGCGGACCCTCGAGGTCGACGCTCTCGGAGTTCACGGCCAGGGTGTTGGCCGCCACGTCGCCCGTAATCTCAAGCACGCGGCGGTAGTTCTCCATCGCGTCCTCGAAGTCCACGGGGGCATAGTCGATGCCCTTCTGGGCGTCCTCGTAATTCTTTTCTCTCAAATCGACGAGATGCTTCATCTCGGGATGTCCCAGATGGAACGCAATCTCGGGGTGGTCGGTATAGTAATTTGCCATATTCGTTGTTTGTTTTATAATGCTCCTTAACGCAGCTTTTGAGTTAATATTGTATCGGGCGCAATATTTTTTGTCCAGCGGCATCAGGCGCCCGCCGGCAGCGGCACGTGGCGGCTGTCCGACGTCCGCCCCGCGCGGTTGCGGAAGAAAATGTAGAGGTGAAGCCCGCTGAGGCCCCTCTGCGGCGCGCCCTCGTCGCCCTCCACGGCCTCGAGCCACGCGGCCGGGACCTCCACCGCAACCACGCCGCCCTCGCGCAGCGCAGGCTCCGACAACACCCCCTCGCCCTCGCCGGCATGGAACGCATACAGGTAGCACTCGTCGTCGAGGGCGGCGTTGGAAGCATACAACCCGTTGTCGAACCTCACCGTCACCCGGCCTGCCGACCCCTCGTCCACGCCCCGCTCCACGCCGACCGAGAGCACCTCGGCATCGCACAACGGGCCGCGGCTCAGCACGATACGCGGATAGTCGACCTCGCCCTCCGCCGTGAAACAGTCCTTGTTCAGCCTGCGGAAATCCATATACGTCCGCAGCTTGGCCCGCCTCGCATGGTAGCGCAGCCCCACAGTGTGCGCCTCCGTCATGCACGACGACAGACGCACGATGGCCAGAAAACGCCCCTTGTGCGCCTGCTGCGCCTCCGTGTTCGGGTAGCGCACCTTCTTCGGACAGCTGCGCACCACCTGCTTCTTGGTCACAGGGTCGATGCTATAAATCTTGTCTCCGATCCTCCCGCTTAGCAAATCGCCTATCTGAATAGCCATAACCTTTTGATTGATAAGTCAGCGCATACGAATACACCATTTCCGGCCCACACGGCCGCGTCCTCCTGCAGGCCCCGACCCGAACCAGTCTCGGACCCATCACGGACGATCCACGGCCCATGTATATAGAAAGTATAGCGTTGGTATAGAGATGGTATATCCATACTGCCTGTAATTGTAATGAAAATCAGTGATTTATGTAAAATTCGCCAGGGAGCAACTTTATACACATGCCGTAACGTCCGAAATGCCAGTATCTTACAAAGCCATTCATGCCAAAACCCCCTAACGTTTCCGCCTGCAAAGATACGCAAAATTTTCCAATCCGCAAAACCTTTTTTTTCGTTTTTTTTCGCCCCCAGAATCCCCCGTGCCCCCAACCCGTAATTCCCCCTCGCGCCGCGGCCCTACTCAACCCCGGCCAAGGCTATACTCGCCGATTTGAACGCCATACACCCGCTTACATCCCTTCACCCCATAACGCCAACCCACCACCCTGCATTTTTTATTTCCCTGATTCTCATTATATTTAAAAGAACCTTGTCAAAAAAAGGCATCGGTATTGAAAAAAATGTGTATCTTTGCACCCGAAATCGACGCGAGTTTTCGTCGAGATGCAATGAAAAGCATTTGTATTGGTCCGCTAACTAAAGTTCGCCAACTTCAAAACACAAGGACTGTCATACTGGTGCCTTTTGCCTTTGCCATATTGTTATCTTTGCATATATGGGGGCATAGGATAAGGTTCAAAGTTGGTTTTACTTGTGTAAGGCGTTTGGCGATGCCTGGTTAGCGTAGAACAAACAACGCGAGTTCTATGCTTTTTTAATATATGTATAACACGCCAACCGCCGGGAACTCAGGGATGGCACACGGGTTGCTGGTATTCGAGGATGTAGTGTTTAACAAAATAGTAAAAGCGGAATCCGAAAAGCTTAAAAAGAGTAGGAATGAAACTTATAAAATGTTGCATTATGGAAGTCAAATTTCATGTTGTAAAAACAAGCGTTGAAGAAAATGGAATCTTCACCTATGCTGATTTCAGCAAGAACGGTCCTTGTGACATGTGTTGGGGCGATTTGAGCCTTTAACAAGCAGTAGGGATGCGCATCAAGTTGCGCATCCCTTATTTTGAATTCAATGGTATTAATTATCATATATGTACTGGTCTAAATATAATATATTGACCCATTCTGAGAAGTTCGGTTATCTACTGTTTAACACTATATCTATGGCGTTCATTCAGATTGACGAAAAAGACATAGATGTATGGGATGCCTTAAAGCAATCTCCCGAGAGCTATCAGGAATTTAAAAATTGGGAATACCTAGTAAAGGCACGAGTCCTGGTAGAGCAGCCGGAAGATGACCTGAACATATATCTCGTCGATGTATTGAAAAACCGGTATAATAGTGCTGATGTTGCCTTATCGATACTGCCTACTCGTGGTTGCAACTTTGGGTGTATTTACTGCTACGAGAAAGACCGTCCAATGAAGCACATGGATGAGCGTACGGAGAGGAGTATTATTGCTTTTCTACGGGCAAACAGCAATATGAAACGCCTCAGTGTTGTATGGTACGGAGGTGAGCCACTCATCAATTTTCAAAGTATAGAACGTCTGTCGAAGGAATTTCTCCATATGGGGATATCATACTCTGCAAAAATGGTTACTAACGGCTATCTACTTACACCTGAGGTCGCAGACAAGATAGAGTCGTTAGCTATTCGGAATATCCAGATAACCCTTGACGGACCAGAACCGATTCACAATCAACGACGGATGCTATTAGGGGGACAACCAACCTATAGAACCATTATGGACAACCTGAAGTATTTGTTAGGTGTTAACAAAACTGTAACCATAGACATCCGAACAAATGTTGATCGCCGCAATATGGAGGAATACGACACCTTCTACCAAAACTTTAAGGCAGAAATCGTTGACTCTCGTGTTAACTTGTATCCTGGCTTCGTTTCAGATTTGCTCTCCTCGGAATGTGTTTCGGCAGAACATAATATCAGTGCGGGAGGTTATAAAGCCCAGTTTGTGCTTGATGTCTACAACAAATACGGTATCGAAATCAAGTCTTTCCTACCCAAATATCGTCACCATAGTTGTGTTGCCAGTAAGTATTGGGCTTTTGTGATTGGACCAGAAGGGGAAATATATAAATGTTGGAGAATGGTGGGCAACAAGCATCAAGAGATAGGCAATGTGAACAACTTAAAGATCGACATGGCCAAGTTCTCACGTTACATTACCGGGGCCGATTATACACTTGATCCCAAATGTCTTGCCTGCGAGTTCATCACTCTTTGTGGCGGTGGCTGTCCGCTGGTCAGGATGCGCAATAAATATGAAGGGCTGACGATGAACCACTGTTGCCCGGAGAAGAGCCACATGGAGCGACTCATGGAGATGCACTATGACATGTATTTGAAGCAAAAAACTGCAAAACACGGATGAAGGTCTATGTCGAGACATACGGTTGCAGAATGAATATCTGCGACAGCGAGGTGCTGGTAAGCATCCTCGTAGCATCTGGCTATGAGTACACTCCTCAATTGGCCGAGGCCAACGTGGTGGTGCTGAACTGCTGCTCGGTGCGCGAGGTGGGGCATGCTAAGACCTATCAGCGCATCGGCGAACTCGATAGTTGTCTTAGAGACGATGTCGTCTTGTGTATCGCCGGATGTATGTCGACCCAGCTGCAAAACGACCTTTTCGATACCTACCCTCGCGTAAATATAATTATCGAGCCCACGGCCTATCGATTGTTACCCCAGGCTCTTGTCGGCATCGGAAGAGGCCATTTGTATGTCAGGAATGGGCGGCAGAGCGAGGTCTATGATGATGTATTGCCCACAAGGGTGTTAGAAGACAGCGTCACTGCTGCCGTTACCATTATGAAGGGGTGCGACCAGTATTGCAGCTACTGTATCGAGCCCTATACCCGAGGCGAGCGCACCAACCGTAGTTATGAGGCCATCATGGACGAGGTCGCCGAGGTGAGGCATGCCGGCTATCGTGAGATTACCCTTTTCGGACATATCGTCGACCTCTGGGAAGGCGAAAAACGGGGTGCCCGCATTGGCTTTGCCCAACTGCTCGACGATGTCGCGAAAGCCTGCCCGGAGCAGCGTGTCAAGTATATCTCGTCGCATCCGCTGACCTACACCGACGAGATTGTGCAAGCCGTCAAGGCCAACGACAACATTATGCGGGTGGTACACCTCCCTGTGCAATCTGGTTCCGACAAAGTGCTCCGCAACATGAACAGACGTTATACTGCCCAGCAGTTTCTACAGAGAGTCGCCGACATCAGAAACGAGATCCCCGATATGCAGATTATCACCGACATCATGGTGGGTTTCCCTGGCGAAGATGATGATAACTTCCAGCAGACGCTCAACTTGTTGCGGCTGTTGCAGTGTACCAATGCCAATGTGTTTGCATTTTCCATGCGCAAGGGAACTGCAGCCTACAAACATTTTGATGACAACGTTTCTGATGCAATAAAAAAAGAGAGAACAGAAATGGCCAGAAGCCTCGTCGGCCAGATTCGTTCTGTAGAGCAACAGAAATTAATCGGCACAACCCAGATTGTCATCTTGGAATCAGAGGGCAATGACTTCTGGTATGGTCGTGACTTGTATCATCGCACCATTGCGGTGCTCCCGACACAAGAAATGGACATAGGACAGGAATTGTCTGTCAAGGTCAGCGACCTGAAAGGCCAACAACTAATAGGCATAGCTCTATGAGAATACACATTGAGAACATCGGTTGTTTCAAGAACCTAGTCGACTCTGAACGGCTATATCACGCACTCGAGACGGCAGGATTCCAAGTGACGTTCGGCCCGTTCGAACACGATGCCGACATCGCCATCATCAACACCTGTGGTTTCATTGGCGATGCAGAAGAAGACTCGGAATCGCTCGTGCTGCAATATGCCGACAGAAAGCGCGAAGGCTACATCGCTCAACTATGGGTCATGGGCTGCTATGGACAGAAATACGGCAAAGCACTGAGAAACAAGATTCCAGCCATCGATCGTATCTTTGGCAACTTCGACTGGCAGAACATTCTCCATGTATTGGGTCATGAATACCCTGCAAGCATACAGCGCCACATCACCACCCCCTCTCACTATGCCTATCTGAAAATATCCGAAGGATGCAACCGCCCCTGTGCCTACTGTATCAAGCCCATTCTGAACGGCCGTCTCTCCTCCATCCCCATCGACACCCTTTTGGAAGAAGTAAGGTGGATGGTGAGCCAAGGGGTTAGAGAGTTGCAAGTCGTTGCCCAGAACCTGACTGACTATGGATTGGACCTGTATGGCGAAAATCGCGTTGCCGAGCTGGTGGCAAGGATAGCTGACGTGCCTGGGGTCGACTGGGTTCGGCTGCACTATGCCTATCCTTTAGGCTTCCCGAAAGAGCTGCTGAAAGTCATTCGCGAACACGAGAATGTTTGCAACTATCTTGACATGGCTTTGCAGCATTGCAACACCGAAATCCTGAAACGCATGCGGCGCGGTGGCTCTAAAGAATATCTCACCGACCTGCTGGCCGAAATACGCGACAGCGTTCCTGGCATCTATCTGCGAACAACCGTGATGACGGGCTTTCCTGGCGAAACAGTCGAGATGTTCGACGAACTGTGCCAGTTTGTCGTGGAGCAACAGTTCGAGCGCATGGGTGTGTTTCGCTATTCGGCCCAGAAAGGCTCTTACAGCGACAAGCACTATGTTGACGACATAACCGACGAAGAGAAAACGCGAAGGGCACTGCATCTGATGAAGATTCAGAAAGATCGCTATCTTTTGCTAAACCAGTCACTTCTCGGCACCACACAGCGAGTGATGGTCGATGAGTATGTCGATGGGAAATATCACTGCCGTACCGAGCACAGCACCCCGATAGCCGACCCGAAAGTCATTGTAAATAGCAGCCACCCTCTGACCGTAGGCTCGTTCTGCCAGGTGGTTCTTACTGACACGCTTGGGAAAGACATCGCAGGAAAGGCCGTATAACTTCACCTGACCAATACCTATGAATATCTATTCTGAACACAACATATCGATCATCGACGACCCGCGGTCCGACAAGAAAATCGTCTATTTGCCATTGACAGGCTATGCTCAGCTGATGGCTGCTACAGAAGTCAGCGAGCTAACCTCACAACTGCATGGCCGCTCCGAGAATGCATCAACAGCTGTGGATGCAGTCATGGTAAGACTGCACCGCCGAGACAAGAACGTCAATCTCACCCAACACACCGTCGAAGGTTTGAGAAGCCTGATGCTGCTGCCCAACAACAAGTGTAATTTCAAGTGTTCTTATTGCTACTCTGCCAATGGCAGAACCAACGAAGAAATATCGCCACGCCTGCTAGAGGCCGGGCTAAACTATTTCCTGAATTCCAATCGAGCCAAGGGCGAGCGGCTGTCGATATCTGTGCTTGGCGGAGGCGAGCCACTGCTTTCATGGAACATACTCAGGCCGTCGCTCGAAAAGGCCATGGCGCTTATCGAGAAGCGCAGCGCCCCATGCCCCATATCCTTAGTGACAAACGGTTCCGTGTGCCGCGACAGCATCATCCAGTTTTGTCTGGACCACCACATCAGTCTAAGCGTGTCGTTCGACATTCTTGAGGATGTGCAAAACGCCCAGCGGGGATGTTGGCAGGAAGTGTCTGCCAACATAAATCGCTTTGCCGAAGCCGGAATCGATGTGGCTCTGAACACCGTTATCAGCAGCGATAACGTCAGAAGAATGACCGAGATGATAGCGCATCTGGTCATCTATCATCCGCTGGTCAGAAAGGTGTCGTTCAAAACACTGATTACAAAGGACTATTTCCACACCATCGACGACCGCAAAGCCTATTATCAGGTATTTATTACCGAATTTTTCAAGGCAAAAGCCGCCGCCGACGAGTATGGGATATGGCTCACCTGTTCGTATATGAATACCTGTCTCTGCCTGTCCGACCGCTATTGTCCGGGCAAGTTTGTCATCACCTCCGAAGGCGACATCTCGACTTGTCACATCGTGGGATCGAAACGTGACGAGCTGTATAGCGACTTTGTCTTTGGTCGCATCGACGAGATGACGGGTGAAGTGCATGTCGACGAGACGAAACTGCGACAGATTCTCTCATACGACGTGACCAAGAGTGGCAAATGCCAAGACTGCCCAGCCCGATGGCATTGCGCCGGTGGGTGCTATGCCGACCATTTCCACCTGAACGAGGCAGAACACGAGGCTTATTGCGAATCCATGAGGTCGTTCCTGGCCTCTTACCTTATCTACAAGTACAAGTTATGAATAACGTATTTATCAAAAGTAACGGCTGTGCAGTCTTGATGCACGAGACAGAACGCATAGCAAAATATTTCACTGCTAACGGCTGGCTTTTGGCTGAATCACCGGCCGAGGCTGATATTGTGGTCATGACCTGCTGCGGTGTTACCAACAACGAGGAGGATCAGGCCATCGGCATGATTGGCGAGTTGGAACAGCAGCGCCGCCCAGACAGCCGTTTCTTCGTTTCGGGCTGTATGCCCGCATTTGCTGCCGACCGCGTGACAGTGGCATCGCCAGCGGCCGTCATCTTGAAATACAGCGAGCTCGACGCACTCGATGGTGTCATCGGTGCCGAGAGGCCTTTTCATACGGTTCATTACAACACAGGCCCACTGTTGAAGAAATGCGGAGAAGAGGCCATCCAGACCGACGACGACCTGCGGCTAATGCGCGAAATAGACGAGACATATCTCTCTCACGAGTGTGAGCGCGCCTGGGAGTTCTCTACATTGCGCAAGTATATGTGGCAAGACGGACGCACCTATCAAATCAAGGTGTCTTATGGTTGTCCTGGACATTGCAGCTACTGCGCCACCAAGCTGGGCATTGGCGACTTCAGGAGCATCGACATGGGGCTTGTCATCGACCAGTTTCGTGAGGGGTGGAGGAAGGGATTCACCCGATTCCTGCTCATCGGTGACGAAATAGGCGCATATGGCCGCGACATCGGCACGTCGCTTATCGACCTGCTGCAACAGATGTACGACCTGTCTGAAGGTCGTGCCTCAGTTGCTATACGCTATATCCATCCCGACATTTTCGTGAAACAGTATGAGCAACTGTCGTTCTTCTTTGCCAACGGCTTTGTCAGCTACTTCTGCTGTGCCATCCAGTCGGGAAGTCCCGAGGTACTGAAGCGCATGAACCGCAATGCCCAGTTAGAGCCTTTCATCCGTTGCATGGAAAATCTCAATGCCAAAGGTTACCCTGTCAACAAGCACACGCAGATTATCGTGGGCTTCCCCGGAGAAACTGCCGAGGACTTCCTGCTGACGATGGATGCCCTGCGTCGCTGTCAGTTCGACCATATCAACATCAATCTGTACAGCCCCCGCAGGCACACTGTAGCCTGGAGCATGACCGACGATGTGTCGCTAGATGAGAAAGCCTTCAGGGGCGCACTCGTCCGCCACATCATGATGCTCCACAAAAAAGCCCTTATGTACGATGCCATCAAGAAAACAATAGAAGCATAATGGATTCCAACTTAGTAAATATTACAGATTTATCTGATTCATTGAGTCAGGTCATTCCTATCATTAGGTCGATAGAGGAGCATAGTGCCCCCGCACCTTTTACGTATATCAATATCATCATCTCACTTCTTGCGGCCTTTTTTGGCTTTGGATCATTCCTGTATGCCAAAAAGACTGCCGACAATGTCAGTAGATTGTCGAGAAAAACTCAGATTGACTTATGTAAGGATCTGTTACGAGATTGTCTTCAAATAGTTGTCTACCAACTTGTTGCTCTCAAAAGAATAGAGAAGGATGGCTGGGTCATTACAGAAGATGTGTTGAAGAATATCAATTACTGGCCATCAGAAATCTACTTCAAACAGGATGTGTACAATAGCCAAAGTAAGATATACAAGATGATATACAACCTCAAGCGAAGAATGCAAGAGTATAACAACAAGATACTTGACTGTCAACGGGATATTTTCAAAGGAAAAAGAATTGATAAAGAGAGACTTAGGGAGCTTTATGAAAACAATTGGATGACTCTGTATAAGGCATATGCCATATACGAAAAGCTGGATAGGAAAGTAAAGTCTGGAGCAGCAACAGAACAAATCAAAGATATATATAACGAATTGCACAAAGCATTCGAGAAGAACCTAGTCTCAAGGAAAGATACCATATCATTGGATGAGAATCGAAAAAGGACTTATAATGAGATAATAGTCGAGCTATACAATAATCACAAACACAAACAAAAAGACGGCCCTTGGAGCGATATACGTGCTATAGAAATGAGTATAGTGGATGTACTCAGCCAAGATGCAGCTCTTTACGAGGAAACTATGCGTATCGAAGAAGGCCTGCAATCAGCAACATAGCCCCCACTGTGCGCAAGCGTATTTACATAGAAACCAACATTGCTGAAGGCCTGCGCAACGAGGTGTTTCGGTATGACTATACCCCCTCACTAAACAAGAGTATGACAAGAGATGAGTACGGATTCTGGCATGCTACTGGTAGGGAGATTGTGTTGGACGACAGTATCACTAACCAGATATTCTACAGGAAAGGGTGGAAAGAGGTGGCGCAGAACAATGTGCAGGATGCCGGAGATTCCATATACATCAAAGAGGATGTCAACCAGTACGGGCTATCGGTCATCATTGCGTCGCCATCTATAGATCGTCCATTGCCAGCGGTTGTCGTTTGCTTGGGCGGACCGCAGACTCCTGTTCCCAACATCTATGAGGAAGACTCTGTCTACCAAATACTGATGGCCAATGGTTTCGCCCTCATCATTCCGTTGCGTCGAGGTGTCGTAGGCATCTCAAGGGAATGGCAAGCGGCATTAGACGGCCATTACGGCGACTATGACATCCAAGACACGACAGAAGCCGTAGCGTTTGCCGTGGACCATCACCCCGACATCATTTGCCCCAACCGCGTATGTCTCTATGGCAGCAGCTACGGCGGCTATGTGGCTCTGCTCATGGCTGGAAAAAGCAATGCCGACAGGCGCTTCAAGGCTGTCGTTGCTCACTGTGGTGTCTACGACCTGGCCACCTATCCTTGGCATAGCCAAGGCATTCCCGAAGAAACCATGCTGACCTATGGCCACACGACAAATCTAAAAGAATATGCAGCGAAGGTAATAGAAATCTCCCCCAAGACTTATGTCAACAAATGGTGTGTTCCGATGCTCCTGATTCATCACCTGAACGATACAAGCTCTTGGTTTGGCCAGTCGATAGCAGCTTATAACGATGCTCTCCGTCACGGAAAACAGACCGACCTGATGATAGTTCCCGGTCCACATACTTACGATATAAAAAACCATAACATTTTATTCCATCAGATTATATCATTTTTCTCAGAGCAAATGGTGGTATAGACAGGCATTGTGTTCCTGGAAGCCATGTTGAAATACACGGCAAGAAGGGGGAAGTAAACGGTGTCATAGGCAAGATTCCCATTCATCTCTTAAAAAGCAAAGATGGCGAGGGTGTTATAGAACTGTCAAATTTGTCCGAGGCAATGAGCAGCACACCTGCCGCATGAGACAGTAAGTGCGGGATTTCTGCAGGATGGACACGATGGTGGATGTGGCCAAGCAGGTACATATACACCGAATTGCTCTTATGGCAAAGCTTCGAGTACGCTCTGGTTACGTTCTGTGTGTGTGTGGGGGGGGGCGTCCATTTCTTAAAATAGTATAGGACTCATTTGCCGAATGAAATTAATTAAATGTTTTGATAATCGGAAACATAGTGCTAATTTAAGAGGCTAGATTCCAAACGGATAGTAGACCAATAAGGCTGTAGGTACAAGCGGCCGAAGGCGTGAGCCTTCGGCCGCTTGGTTTGTGGTTGGGCAGTAGGGTGATGACCCTCGCCGTTGCAGCAGTTTATTTGCTGTTCTGGCGGTAATACTTGATCATCTTGGGGACGACTTCCTCGACGGTGCCGTTGATGACGTAGTCGGCAATCTTGTTGATCGGGGCGTCGGGGTCGCTGTTGATGCTGATGATGATGCCGCTGTCCTGCATGCCGGCGATGTGCTGTATCTGGCCGCTGATGCCGCAGGCGATGTACACCTTTGGGTGCACGGTGACGCCCGTCTGGCCAATCTGGCGGTCGTTGTCAATCCATCCGGCGTCGACGGCGGCGCGGCTGCCACCCACCTCGCCGTGGAGCACCTTGGCCAGCTCGAAGAGGCTCTCGAAGCCCTCTTTCGAGCCCACGCCGTAGCCACCGGCCACGACGATGGGGGCGCCCTTGAGGTTGTGCTTGGCGGCCTCCACGTGGTGGTCGAGCACTTTCACTACAAAGGCCTCGGGCGAAACATATTTGCCCACTTCAGGGTAGACCACTTCTTTCTTGCAGCTGCCTTCGTAGAGGGCTTTCTGCATGACGCCGCTGCGCACGGTGGCCATCTGCGGGCGATGGTCGGGGTTGACGATGGTGGCCACGATGTTGCCGCCGAAGGCGGGGCGTATCTGGTAGAGCAGCTTCTCGTAGGTCTTGCCGCTCTTCTTGTCCTCGTAGGGGCCGATTTCGAGCTGCGTGCAGTCGGCCGTGAGGCCGCTGGTGAGGCTCGAGCTCACGCGCGGACCCAGGTCGCGGCCGATGACGGTGGCGCCCATCAGGCATATCTGCGGCTGCTCCTCCTTGAAGAGGTTCACCACGATGTCGGTGTGCGGCGCCGAGGTGTAGGGGAACAGCTCGGGGGCGTCGAAGACGAACAGCTTGTCCACGCCGTAGGGGAGTATCTGCTCCTCCACCTTGCCCTTGATGCCTGTGCCAATGACGACGGCATGGAGCTCAACCTTAAGCTCATTGGCCAGCTTGCGGCCCTTGGTGAGCAGCTCCTGCGAGACTTCGCGTACCTCGGTGCCCTCAATCTCAATATATACAAAAACGTTGTTCATATCTTTCTATTGTGTTATTGTGTTATGGCGTTAATGTGTCAGTGGCTGGCGCATCAGCACTCACACATTTGCACATTAACGCACTCACGCATTATCCTATGATTTTGTCGTTAAGGAGTTCTTTGATCATGCCGTCGATGTCCTGGTCGCTGGCGCCGAGGGTCTTGCTCTCCTTGGCTTGGAAGACGATGTTCTGCACCTCCTTCACCTTGGTGGGCGAGCCGCTGAGGCCGCACTGGTTGACGTCGCCGTTCACATCGGCCACGCTCCACTGCGTGAGGTTCAGGTAGGGGCGCTCGGCGCGGAGACCCTTGTGGGTGTCGTCCTCGGCCACTTCCAGCGGGCAGGCGGCATACTTGTACTTCATGACCAGCTTGGCGTTGGCGGGGCGGCACTCGGCGGCTGAGCCGTTCACCGTGATGACCAGCGGCAGGGGGGCTTCCACCACCTCCACGCCGCCGTCGATCAGGCGGCGGATGGTGGCTTTGCCGTTCTCCACCTTGAGAATTTCCTCGGCATAGGTCACCTGGTTGAGACCCAGCTTCTGGGCCACCTGGGGACCCACCTGGGCCGTGTCGCCGTCGATGGCTTGGCGGCCGCCGATGACGATGTCCACATCGCCGATTTTCTGGATGGCCGTGGCCAGGGCGTAGGAGGTGGCCAGCGTGTCGGCACCGGCGAAGAGGCGGTCGGTGAGCAGCCAGCCCGTGTCGGCGCCGCGGTAGAGGCCTTCGCGGATGATTTCGCCGGCGCGCGGCGGGCCCATGGTCAGCAGGCCCACGGTGCTGCCGGGGTTCTGCTCTTTCAGGCGCAGGGCCTGCTCGAGGGCGTTGAGGTCCTCGGGGTTGAAAATGGCGGGCAGCGCGGCGCGGTTCACCGTGCCCTCCGCCGTCATGGCATCCTTGCCAACATTCCTAGTATCAGGAACTTGCTTTGCAAGTACTACAATTTTCAGACTCATATTCATTTACAGTTTTAAAATGCAAAAATACGTTAATTTTCCAACATGGCCAAAAAAAAGTGCCCCGCCGGGGCACTTTTAACATTTTGAGCACTGCTGCCTATAGGCCGAAGTCCTCTTTTAACTGCTTGGTGAAAAGGGTGGCTCCTGTTTTGTTGAGGTGCGACCAGTCGTAGTATATCGAGTCGGCCTGAAATTTGGGGTCGCTCATATAGTTCTTGTATTCCATGGGGAATTGCCGGCGGACGTTCTGGATGCATTGATCGATAGCACGTTGGCAAATTTGTGGTGCATCTGCTTTGTTAAACTCATTTTCATGAGTAGGACAGGTGAATGTTATGAGTCGTACTCCGTGTTCGTTGCACATTTTTGCCAATTGAGTGAGGTGCTGGGTGAATTCTTCCTGTTTTATGGGTTCGTGATGTACAATATGGACAGGCCTCTGTTTGGCTGGTTCGTTCTCGCTGTAAAAACCGAGTGAGTCGCTCGTCATCAGCGAAACCTCGGTGTTGAAGACACCGATATTGAGGCTACCCGAGAGCGAGAGCCACCGGGTGTAGATGCGGTCTTTCTTGCAGGGGTGTTCCAGTCCCATGAAGGTGTGAACCATGTAGTTGCGGGGTGATTTCGCAACGTAGTCCCGCATAATCATCATGTCGCAATGGATGGGGTAGAGCACCGTGTGCAGGTGTTTCATATCGGGCAGGTGTCGCTCCAGCAGCTGCACATCGTAGTATATGTTCTTGCCGGGCAGAGCGATGTTGAATGTTCTTCCGGCAAGGAGGCTGGGGTTGATGTCGTTGTAGCCCAGGGATGAACCCAGAATCAGAGTTTCGATCTCGCCTGCGTGGCGCTGCATGTACTGGTTCTTGTAGGAATAGTTGTTTTTGAAAAACGGCACGACTAGTTCCATCCCAACAAGTAAAAGGCAGACTATCAGAACAATGACAAGGGCGTCGGTCAGAAACTTTTTCATTGCAGGTCAGAGAGTTTGGAGCGGGCGGCTTGTGGTCTTCTGTGTTTTTTCAGACTCATATTCATTTACAGTTTTAAAATGCAAAAATACGTTAATTTTCCAACATGGCCAAAAAAAGTGCCCGGGCTGGGCACTTTTAACATTTCCGCAGTGGCTATTCTCGGCTGCAATAGTGGTTTTGTCGAGGTGTCCCCAACACTCCCCCTACCATAGACGAAGAGGGGAAGAAGAGGGTGGGTTTAATGTGTTGAAAAACACATGGTTGAGAATGGCCGATTTTGGACGGTTTTCTCACTTTTTATCAAAAAATGTGCGGGTTCTGTCCTGGTGGTGTAATGTGCTGTGTATCATCGTTCTATATATTTTCTATGCATATATCGGAAATATTTCGTACTTTTGCATTTTCAAACACTAACACAACACCCCCAGCAATATGAAAGTAAGAGAACTGGTAGAGAAACTGAACCTCAAAGTGCTCAGCGGCGAGAGCGGCCTGGACCGCGACATCGATGGCTGCTATGTCAGCGACCTGCTGAGCGACGTCATGGGCAACGCCGAGATGGGCAACGTGTGGGTCACCCTCCAGACCCACAAAAACGTCATGGCCATCGCCTCGCTCAAGGAACTCTCGTGCGTGGTCCTCGTCAAGGGCCTCACCGCCAGCGACGACACCGTCGAGCAGAGCAACGAGGAGGGCATCCCCTTCCTCAGTACCGACATGCAGACCTACGAGACCGTCGGCCGCATCTACCAACTGCTCAACTAGTGCCGCTCACGCCGTTCAAAGCCGACCTCCACATCCACACGGTCCTCTCGCCGTGCGGCGACCTCGAGATGTCGCCCACGGGCATCGTCGACCGTGCCTTGCAGCGTGGGCTGGACATGATTGCCATCTCCGACCACAACACCACGCGTCAGGTCAAGGTGACGCAGAAGGTGGGTCGCGAGCGCGGCCTGTTTGTGCTTGGCGGCGTGGAGGTTACCTCGCAGGAGGAGGCCCACTGCCTCTGCTTCTTCGAGACCGACAGCCAGCTGGACGCCTTCCAGGAGTTCCTCGACGCCCACCTGCCGCCCATCCCCAACGACGAGGATCGCTTTGGCTATCAGCTCATTGTCGACGAGAACGAGGAGATTGTGGGCGAGGAGCCCTACCACCTGCTCAACGCCATCGATGTCGATATCGACGGCCTCTACGACGAGGTGCACCGCATCGGCGGCCTCTTCGTGCCGGCGCATGTCAACAAGAGCTCCACCTCGCTCATGAGCCAGCTGGGCTTCGTGCCGCCCGACCTTCGCGCCGACGGCCTCGAAATCAACAAGTTCACCACGCGCGACGAGTTCGTCAAGAAGTTCGCCTACCTCAAGCGCTTCAACTTCATCACCGACAGCGACGCCCACTTCATCCCCGACGTGGGGTCGGTCTACAACGTCATCCACATGGAGCACCGCTCCTTCGCCGAGTTTGCCATGGCGCTGCGCGGCGAGGAGGGGCGGTGGATCGACACCATGGCCTTCCGCAACGCATAGCCCCGCCCGTCATGAATGTCTACAAACTGCTGAAATCGAACCGCTTGATACGCTCGTCGCGGCTGAAGCTTGCCGGCATACTGGCGCTCCATCAGCTCAGGCGCCGCTATTTCGGTCTCTTTCTTGACCCGGTCCTCGGGTGCAACATGCGCTGCCAGATGTGCTACTTCTCCGACGACGACTACCGGCGGCAGGCACGCGGCCGGTTCTCGCCGGAGCAGATACGCCTTGTGGCCGACAAGTTCTTCCCCTACGCCCTCAAGCTCCAGGTGGGCTGCGGTGCCGAGCCGACCCTCTATGGCGACCTCTCCGACATATTCGCCCTGGCCAAGCAGCGCGGCGTGCCCTATATCTCCATGACTACCAATGCCAACCTGCTGCAGAAGGACGACCTGCGCCGCTACATCCTGGCGGGGCTCGACGAGCTGACGCTCTCGCTCCACGGCGTCCGCCAGGCCACCTACGAAACGCTGATGGAAGGCGGCTCTTACGACAAGCTGCTCTCCGCCATGGCGGCGACAACCGAGCTGAAAAAGGAGTTCAAATCGTTCAAGCTGAGGGTGAACTATACCATCAACGAGGACAACTGCCTCGAGTTGGCCGACTTCTTCGACGTCTTCGGCCATTACGGAATCGACATATTGCAGATGCGCCCCATCCAGAAGCTGGGCAACAGCAAGTATGCCAACTTCTCGCATAAGTCGCTGATTGCCAACTATGACGCAACCATCGGCAAGGTGAAAGCCGAGTGTCGTCGGCGCGGCATCACAGTCGTATGTCCCGACAAGGCCGACCTGACCAAGCAGCGCAACGACGAGAGTATCGTTTTCGACTATACATATATATATATGTCCCCCCGCGAGTTCTTCGACGCAGGCTTCTCGCTGGAGTCCGACACCTACCACGCCTACCGCAAGCGGCAGGGATTTCCGCGGCAGTTGCTGAAGCGCATCTTCTCGCGCAGCCTCTCGTCCGACAACCGTACCAAGCTCAACTATGGAATAAATTGAATGTAATTATAAATAAAACAGTAAAGAAATGAAAAAAACAGCCTTGGCACTCGTTATGTGCCTCTTCAGCATCGCCGTGCTGGCCCAAGGCCACCACCAAGGCCACCACCACGGCCACCAGCCGCGCCCCACGCGCAACACCGTCAGCTTCGAGTCGCGCGGCGGCGAGACCTTCTCCGTCTTCGTCGATGGCGACCTGATGAACCGCATGCCGCAGAACCGCGTCATGGTCAGCGACCTCGACAACCAGACGCACGAGGTGGTCGTCGTCCTCCGGCGCCCGGCGCAGAAAGCCGCCGTCGTGAACCTGCGCCTCGCCGAGCCCAATGCCGTCGTCAGCGTCTCCTACGACCAGCGCGCCGATGTGCTCGACCTTCAAACCTCCTCGCGGAACATCTCCAGCGAGCGCCCCGCTCCCAGGCCGCGTCCCGCGGCGGGCGGCAACCATGGAGGCAATCAGACCGTCGTGCAGCAGGTCATCGTCCAGCATCCCCCTCAGCCCCCCGCACCCCCCGAGGCCTTAGGCGCCTCGGAGGAGCAGCTCGCCGGCATGATTGCGCGCATGAAGGCCCAGTCGTTCGACAACGACCGCCTTGCCCTCGGCAAGGTCATCGTAGCCTCCTCGAACCTCACTGCCCTGCAGATTGCCCGCCTGGCCGAGACCATCGACTTCTCCTCCTCGCAGGTCGACTTCCTCAAGTACGCCTTCCACTACTGCGTCGACCCGGTCAACTACTACAAGACCACCGACGTGCTGACCTTCAGCAGCGACAAGAAGAAGGTGCTGGACTACATAGCCACGCAGAAATAAACAGACAAGCGGGGCGGCCTCTTCGAGGCCGCCCCGCTCATTTTGCAGCAGTCATCTTAGAAGAAGACAACCTTGCTGGGGTTCAGTCCAGTCTCGAGTTTGTTAAGGAGGCTGCCCGTAGGACTGTAGATGTACAGGTCTCCGTTTGTTGTGTAGTTAGACGACATGATGTACATGTTGCCATTGTCCGGGTTGATGCTGATGCCATAGGCATTGTCGTCCAGACTGGGTGTGAAGGGGAAAGGCTGCACGCTTCCGTCTGCAGCAATGATGCGGAACACGGCGGTCTCGTTCCAACTGGCGTCGTACTCTGTGGCATAGCCGTAGATTTTGCCATTGTAAGTCGTCAGTTTGCTCACAGGCGCGGTGGCCATGGTAACGGCATGGCTGGTAGCGTTAATAATGGCGGTACCCGCTGCGACATCGTCGTAGTTGCCAATCCAAGTGATGGCCACGTGGTTGTCGTCCAACGTGACTACGCGGCTTAGGTTCGTGCCCACGGTGATGGTGGTGGGATTGCTGAAGGCGGTGAGGTCGATGACATAGAGTTTGTTGTCGTAGCTAGGGTTGTCGTCGTACGAGCTGGCCACAAAGGCTTTGCCTTGGGCGATGGCGATGCCTTCGGGGTAGTAGTCGCCGAGCGTGCAGGTGGCTTCCACGGCGTGGTTTACGGTGTCCATGCGGACGACGGTTTTGTCGTAGCACGTGATGTAGAGCTTGCCTTCGTGGGTGGCGATGCAGCGTGGGCGGCGGCTACCCATGTCGACGCGCTTTGAGTTTCCGGTATTGGGGTCAAGCACTTCGAGGCTATTCGATTCTGTCACCGTAATGTAGACCTTGCTGCCGTAGGCGACCATATCGTTGGCATTGTTGCCCAGGCTGCGGCCGTTGGCGGTGCTGAACCAATTGTTGTCGATGGTGCCATTCTCGATGTCGATACGAGAGATGGAGGCGTTGTTTCCGCTCATTCCACCTTCGTTCAGGAGGAGTGCGAAGGTTGCGGTGGGTTCGGGGTCAGGATCGGGTTCGGGGTCAGGATCAGGTTCCACGGGGCCTGGCGTGACAGGTTCGGGGTTTGTCGGTTCGTCCTTTTCTTTTTCGCATGCTGCCATGCCGATGGCTAGCAGACCGATGCAGAGAATTCGTGTGATGTGTTTCATTTTTTTGTTGTTTTATTGGTTGGAAATTAAAATTCGTAGGTCAAGGCTATTTTCCAGTTGCGCCCCATCATGGGGTAGGAGAGGATCACTTCATACTGCGTGTTCAGCAGGTTTTGCACCTGTGCGCGCACTCCGAGGGTCCCGAACCGGAGGTCGAACTTCCGGTCGACCGAGATGCCCATGTCGCAGTAGGCCGGCATAAGTGTCAGGTCGTTGTTCTGTGGCCCATTGTATCGTTCGCCGACAACCATAGCCGACATTCCAAGGTTCACCCATGGGTTCTCCCAACGAACCGTAGCGCCGCCGCTGTGCCGAGGCGTGTACACAATCTGATGTTGGTAGGTCTTGCTGTCCTCCGATGTCAGGTCTACGGCATGTTGGTAGCTGTAGTTGAGTTGGAAAGTCACTGCGGCCACTTGAGCATGAGCTGTCGCGTCGATGCCGTGGATGTCCACGCGCCCTAGGTTCTGCATGCTCCAATAGTACATGTTGCTCGTCGGGCGTGCCACAATCTTGTCAGCCACGCGATTGTAGTAGGCGTCTATGGTGACGGAATACTGGATGTCGAGTGCCGACTTTTGGAAATTGCCGGCATGAGAGACTCCCAGGTTTACCTGATGGGCCTGCTCGGGGTTCAGCGACCGGGGCATAATCTGGAAGAAGTACAGTTCGCTGAAGTTTGGAGCGCGGAAAGTCTGCTTGTAGAAAGCCCGCAGTGTGGTGCCTTCCCCTAGCGAGAGCATGGCCGCCACATAGGGCGAAAGGCGCCGGTAGGTGGGCATTGTGTCCAAGTCGTTGACGCGGTCGCGTACGGTGGTGAGAAGGATGTGGGCGTCGAGGTCGACCCGGCCGATGGCCGTCTCTGTCCGAGAGTGCAGCGCGGTCACTGCCACCAGCCGTTGCCGCGTCACTTCGCTCCGTTTCTGTTGGTTGCTTTCCAGGTGCGACACATCACCGTCGGCGGACAGGTTCACGTCTAGCCAGCTGTTTATCTGGCGCGAAAAACCCGTTCCCAGGTAAGCTTCCTTTTGCCGATAGTAGTTGTAAATGTCGCGGCCGTAGGTCGTGTCGTTGTAGGTGTCGTTGCTGAAGCGCAGCTTGCCCAGCACCTGGGCTTTCCATCGCTCGCGTTCCATGCGCCAGCGGGCTTGGGCAAAGGCCATCTCTTCGGTCGAGCTCTGGCCCGAGACGGCCTGCGAGTAGAACGACACCGGTCCCGGCAGCTCGTGCTCGCCGCGCAGGTAGTGAACCTTGGCAGTCAGCGTGTTGCCTTTCCCGAGGGTGTAGAACAGGTTGCCGTCGACCGTCGCCATCCACACAGCCGAGTGCTTGCGCCGCTCCACCGACGAGCTGTCGTTGTGCGATGCCGTGTAGTAGAGCGTGAACGGGTAGTCGCCGTCGCTGCGCAGGTAGTTGGCATACAGGCTGGTTTTCAGGCGTTTGTTCCACCGTTGCTGCCACAGCAGGGTGGGGGAGAGCAGTCCGAACGAGCCGCCCTCGATGCCGGCTTTCATCTTTATGCGTTCGCCGGGGTAGAATATCGGCTCGGCAGTCTCCATATTCAGCACGTTTCCGGCGGCATAGGCCCGGGCCGAGAGCAGCTGGCTCTGTTCCTGCCCTTGGCTGAAGCTTACGTAGGCGGCGTTGCCCAGCGTGTAGCGGCCGAGGTCGACCTGTCCGTTCTGCGAGTCGTCGACAGGCACCCCGTCGATGGTGACGGCCGAGAACTGGCTCCCCAAGCCGCGGGCCGAGACGGTCTTGATGCCGCCCACGCCGCCGTAGTCCTTCAGCGTCACCCCGGCCATCTGCTTCACGGCGTCGCTCAGCTGCATGGCCCCCAGGCGCTCCATCTGCTCCGCCTCCATCACCTGCGTCGGCGCGGCCGTCCGCAGCGTCGAGGGCGTGCGTTGGGTGCTGATTGTCACTTCGTCCAGCCGCTGCACCGTGTCGGGCTGCTGCGCCGCGGCGGGTCTGGCCGTCAGCAAATATACGATAAGGAAAGCCCCCGAAGCAAGGTTGAACTTGAGCTTATGGTTGCCGCACACTTTCCGCCAGCGGCAGAGAACAATAAACGATACTATGCAATATAGAACAACAATGCTCATAAATCAACTAGTCCTTATCCTCGAGGGCTGTAGGTGATTGCTTTTCCGGTTCTGGCAGGTCTTCTGACTTGTTCCGGCCGTTTCTCTCTGCCTTCCCGCCGGCCTTGCGGCCCGGCAGTGGCTTCTTGTCGAGAGTGGCAAACTCGTTGGAACTCACAGCAGCGGGACTGTTCGGGATTTGCACCCGATTCCCTCTTGGCGCCCTCTTCGGGCGACCAAAACCGGATGCAAAAGTACGAACTTTTTCCGACATGGCGAAAAAAAAGTTTGCCTGCCTCCCGTTATTTTTGTGCTTTATGTATGCAAAACGCTGGTACCGACCGGATTGCATTCCGGAAAGGCCGCCTGCGTCCGGTTTTGTTAATAGATGTTAAACACACCCCTCGTTTAACATGTATTAACATTTCGCTTTTCAGTCACCTACCAGAGTCGAACCATATACCTACCATTCACCTACCAGATGGCTTAAAATGCTGAGAATTAGTTGTTTGTTTGTATTCTCCTGTGTCGCAGGCATTTACGGCGGTCAAAACCGGTATTCTGGGGCCTTCTCCCCCTTCTGCGAAACTCTCGAAAACAGGCCGCCAACTTTCCTAATAAAAGTCAAATTAACTGTTTTTAACATATTTTCTCCCTGTTTTTAAGAAGTGACGGCGAAAGGGTGAGTGCCTTCGGTTGGAAGAGTCGTGGCGGTGGCCCCGCAGACAGTCGTTTTCAAGGAAGTTTGCGCAGCGTTTCCGCCGCATATTTCCCGCGTAAAAGCCTCTCTCCCATCTGCCAAGCCCCTTGTTTCTGCTCGGGGAAATGTGGAAAAAATAATTTTTTTTCTTCTAATTCCAAAAATATGCGTACTTTTGCAGCCAAATTAAGTGTGCTATTTAACCCAAAACATATCAATACATGGAAACAGAAAAAGTAGGTAAAAGGAAATACAGCATCAACAAAGACAGGTCGTTGGTGATTCTGAAATCCACCTTGAGCCGCCTGCCGATATACTATTGCTACCTTCAGGAGGTCTTCGAGCAGGGCATTGAGTATATCTCGTCGGCCACCATAGCCGAGAGCCTCACGCTCAACCCCGTGCAGGTCCGTAAGGACCTTGCCAGCGTCAGCACCGCGCCGGGCCGCCCCAAGAAAGGCTTCCGCACCGAGCAGCTCCTTACCGACATGAAGAGCTACCTGGGCTACGACAACTTCGACGAGGCCGTCCTCGTCGGCGTCGGCGGCCTTGGCCACACCCTGCTCCAGTACCCCGGCTTCAGCAGCTATGGCCTCGACATAGTGGCCGGCTTCGACAGCAACGAGATGCTCCACGGCAAGCGCGTAGGCGGCAAGCCCGTCCTCTCGATGAACAAGTTCACCAGCTTCGTCAAGCGCCTCCATATCAGCGTCGGCATCATCGCCGTCCCCTCGCCCCAGGCCCAGGCCGTAGCCGACCTTATGGTCGAAAGCGGCATCCGCGCCATCTGGAATTTCGCCCCGACGCACATCAACCTCCCCCACGGTGTGCTCATCAAGAACGAAAACCTGGCGGCCTCGCTGGCAGTCCTTTCCTACGAGCTATCGCGCAAAGATCAAAAATAGTGTAAAAAAATTTGGCAGATATTAAAAATATCTGTACCTTTGCTTCGATAAAATAATATTAAGTTTTGCCGAAACGACGTGAGGCAGAACGACTTAGACGTTTTGCAATACAACCCTAAAACTCAAATATTCATGGTAATTAAAGTTTGTGTCGGCAGTTCATGCCACCTCAAAGGCTCATACAGCGTCATAGAAGCCTTCAAAGAAATATTGAAAAAGTACGATGTCGAGGACCTCGTCGACCTTCAGGCCAGCTTCTGCTTGGGCCACTGCGCCCAGGGCGTCACCGTCGTCTGCGAAGAGCAGGACACCCTCATGCTCCACAACGTCAACGCCGAGAATGCCGAGGAGGTGTTCGCCGCTCAGGTCTACCCCCTCATCCAGAAGTAATTGCATCGCCAGAATAGCCTGAGAATCATATTAATAAGCAAACTTAGAAACGATAATAAATAATCTATGCCTGACTACCTGGAATTCCGTAAAGTGCAGTGCAAAGACTGCTACCGCTGCCTCCGTGAGTGCCCCGTCAAAGCCATCGACGTCAAGGACCACCAAGCCAAAATCATCGAAGAGCGCTGCATCCTCTGCGGGCACTGCACCCACGTCTGCCCGCAGAACGCCAAAATTGTCCATAGCGAACTCCCTGCTGTCCAGCAGCTCCTTGCCGGCGACACCAAGGTCATCGCCTCTGTCGCCCCGGCCTTCGTCTCCAGCCTGGGGCTGAAAGACTTCCAGCCGCTGCGTATCGCCCTCGCCAAACTCGGCTTTGCCGATGCCGAAGAGACCGCCATCGGCGCCCAGGCCGTTGTCGAAGCCTACAACGAAATCCTTTCGCGCGGCGAGATGCGCAACTTCATCACCTCGGCATGCCCTGCCGCTTGCAACCTCATACAGAAGTACTTCCCCAAGGCCTTGCCCTACCTCGCGCCCGTCGATTCGCCCATGATAGCCCACGCCAAGCTGATCCGCCGCGCCCACCCCGACGCCAAGGTCGTCTTCATCGGCCCCTGCATCGCCAAAAAACGCGAGGGTAACGATAGTCACCTGATCGACGCCGTCCTCACGTTCGAGGAACTGCAGACCATGCTTGCCGAGAAGGAAATCGACCTCTCCAACATCTCCATCCTCAATGTCAACGAGAAGCACGAGGCCGCCAACCGCGCCAAGGCTTTCCCCGTCACCCGCGGCATCATCCGCTCCTTCTACGACCTCCCCGAGGGCTATTCCTACCTCGCCGTCGACGGCATCGACCGCTGCATGGCGGCGCTCGAGAAGGTAGAGGACCTCGACCATGTCTTCCTCGAGATAAACATCTGCCCCGACGGTTGTATCAACGGCCCCTGCAGCATCGCCGGCAAGGGCGGCATGATCAAAGCCGAGCGCGACGTGCTTGAGTATGTCGAGCGCGAGCTAGCCACCAAGCCCAGCGCCAAGCCCGAGCCTACGGGTGTCGACCTCGCCTACGCCCATCCCCGCCTCCGCAGCAGCAGCCGGCCCGCCACCGAGAAGGAAATCGAAGACGTCCTCCGCCGTACCGGCAAGACCACGCCTGCCGACGAACTCAACTGTGGCGCCTGCGGCTATTCCACCTGCCGCGAGAAGGCCTGGGCCGTCGTCAACGGCTATGCCGAGATAGAAATCTGCCTACCCTACATGCGCAAGCGCGCCGAGAGCCTCGCCGTCGAGATTGTCCGCAACTCCCCTCACGGCGTCCTCCTCGTCGACGGCGACATGAATATCGTCGACATCAACGCCACCGCCATGAAGCTCCTCGGCGTCGGTGGCTCGCCCGACAACTTCCAGATGCGCCCGCTCATCGACTTCTTCCAGCCGTTCGAGTTCTACACCGCCTACAACGAGAAGCGCACCACCTCCAACCACCGCCTCCTCCTGCAGTCCACCGGCCGCTATGTCGACCTCAACGTCAACTACCTCAAGGAGCAGAACCTGCTCTTCGGCCTCATGAAAGACATCACCGACGAGGTCAACTACGACACCAAACTCAACCAGGTGAAGCTCGAGACCCTCTCCACCACCGACGAGGTCATCATGAAGCAGATGCGTGTGGCCCAAGAGATTGCATCGCTCCTCGGCGAGACTACGGCCGAGACCAAGCTCGCCCTGCTCAAGCTCAAGCATACGCTCGCCGACGGCGACTCCGACATGACCGCCGACGGGCGCCCCTCTGATTGGAAAACCGCTAAAGTCTGAGGAGCAAGCCTATGAAAGAACTATGTGTTGAATACGGCTACACCTCGCTCAACCATGTGGGCGAGGAACTCTGTGGCGACAACGTCGAGCTGTGTGTCCGTGGCGAATGGACAACCCTTGTCCTCGCCGACGGCCTCGGCTCAGGCGTCAAAGCCAATATCCTCTCCACCCTCACCTCCAAGATTCTCTGCACCATGGTGGCCGGCGGCGTCAACATGGAGGAGTGCATCAGCACCATCATCTCCACCCTCCCCGTCTGCCACGAGCGTCAGGTGGCCTACTCCACCTTCTCGGTCATCCATGTCGACAACCAAGGCCGTGGCCACCTCTTCGAGTTCGACAACCCCGAGGCTATCTGGTACCACCGCGGCCACACCCAGGATTTCCCCCGCGAGGAGTTGGAAATATGCGGCAAGAAGGTCTTCCACGCACCCCTCGAACTCGAGTCTGGCGACATGGTCTTCGTCATGTCCGACGGCACCATCCATGCCGGTATCGGCCAGATTCTCAACTTCGGCTGGCAGCGAAAGGAGATCATGGAGCACCTGGACCAGAACATCGACGCCCACATGTCGGCCCGCGCCGCCGCTTGCCTCCTGGCTTCGGCATGCAACGACCTCTACCTCGACCGCCCGGGCGACGACACCACCGTCGCAGCAATCCGCGTCAGGCCCCGTTGCGAGGTGCACATCATGGTCGGCCCTCCGGTCGACAAGGAGAAGGATGCCATCTACGTCCAGCACTTCATGGAAGGCGCCGACAAGCGTATCGTCTGCGGCGGCACCACCTCGCAGGTCGTGGCTCGCTGCATCGGCCGCGAAGTCAAGACCAGTTTCGACTTCCCCGACAAAGAAGTGCCACCCATCGGCTTCATCGACGGCATCGACCTCACCACCGAGGGCGTCATCACCATGCGCCGCCTGCTGGCACTGTCGGAGAAGTACGTCTCCGTCAAAGACCTCACGCCCAAGACCTACAGCAAGAAGGACGGCGGCTCGCTCCTGGCCAACATCATCTTCGAGGAGGCCACGCATGTCGTCTTCTTCGTCGGCCAGAATGTCAATGCCGCCCATGCCGGCCTTGAAATAGATATCACTATGAAACTCAAACTGGTAGAACACCTTGCCGCCAACCTGCGCCGCATGGGCAAGGAAGTGACCGTGAATTACGACTGATTATGGAAACACAACATCTGTTCGACACTAACGTACAGTTGATTAAATACAAAGTACTGCGCGAGGTCATCCGCCGCGCATACGAAGGGGGCCTCGAGAACGCCTACACCATCCCCCGCGCCATAGCCCCGGGCCCCAAGCCCGACATGCGCTGCTGCGTCCACAAGGAGCGCGCCGTGCTCATGGAGCGAGTGAACCTCGCCATGGGCGGCAACCGCGAGAACCCCAACGTGGTAGAGGTGCTTTATGAGGCTTGCGACGAGTGCCCTGCCAGCGGCATGATGGTCACCGACGCCTGCCGCGGGTGCCTCATGCACTCCTGCCAGGCCGTCTGCCCCAAAGAGGCTATAACCATCGAGAACCACCGTTGCGTCATCGACAAGACCAAGTGCATCGAGTGCGGCAAGTGCGCCCAGGCATGCCCCTACAGCGCCATAATCGCCCAGCACCGTCCCTGCATCAAGAGCTGCAAGGTCAAGGCAATCAGCATCAACGATGAGGACAAGGCCGAGATTGACAACTCCAAGTGCATCCAGTGCGGCGCCTGTGTCGTCAGCTGCCCCTTCGGCGCCATCAGCGACAAGAGCCTTGTGCTCGACATCATCAAGATGCTCAAGGAGTCCGAGGACAACACCAAGTACCGCGTCTACGCCGTCATCGCGCCGGCAATCGTCAGCCAGTGCCGGTTCGGTCGCATCACCCAGGTGGTCACGGCCATCCACAAGCTTGGTTTCCACCAGGTTGTCGAGGCCGCCCTCGGCGCCGACATCACCCTCTACAACGAGGCCCGCGAGTTCAAGGAGAAGGCCGCCGAGTCCGACGCACCCGTCATGACCACTTCGTGCTGCCCGGCTTTCGTCCGCTTTGTGGAGACCAACTACCCCGAGCTGAAGGACGCCATCTCCTCCTCCGTCTCGCCCATGGTGATGACCGCCAAGCTCATCAAGCACTCCGACCCCACCGCCCGTGTGGTCTTCATCGGCCCCTGCGCCGCCAAGAAGATGGAGTACACGCTCGAGAAGACCGGCGGCATGATCGACAGCGTGATGTCGTTCGAAGAGCTGCAGGCTTTCGTCGATGCCCGCGGTATCGACACCACGCTGTGCGAGGACACCGAGCTCGACAACGCCTCGTTCTACGGTCGCATCTTCGCCAAGAGCGGCGGCGTGGCCCAGGGCGTGGCTTATGTGGCTGGACAACTGGGTGTTGACGGCGTCAAACCCTGCGTGATGAACGGCATCGACCAGTGCCGCCAGCAGCTTGCCCTGCTGCGTGCCAAGAAGGCCACGGCCAACTTCTTCGAGGGCATGGCTTGCGACGGCGGCTGCATCGGCGGCCCCCTCAGCATCACCCGGTCGCCACGCAATGTCGTCGACGTCGACAAGTACGGCAACGAGGCCAAGGAGAAGACCATCGACAATTCGGTCAAGCTCTACAACCTCACGCAACAGCCCTCCCAATCCTGATCGTTTTTTTGTTTGGTAATTAATTAATAAATGGAGCAGAATGCCACCCCTCGGGGTGGCATTCTGTCGTCCTGCCCGCCCGTTGGCAAGGGTGTGTGCAGGAGGGGTCTAAGCATAGACGAAGCAAGGAAGAAGAGGGTGGGGTCAACGCACTGAAAAACACTCCTTTAGAAAAGTGCTTTTTGGGGCGTTTTTTCAGTTTTTTTTCAAAAAAAAATCACACGATTTTGCCCGCAAGATCGTTCTCCATGGCACCGGTGATACGCACGTCGACGAAGTCGCCGGGGCGGGGGGCGCGCCCCTTGGGCAGGCTGATGAGAACCTCATCGTCGACCTCCGGGCTGTCGTACTCGGTGCGGCCCACCAGGAGGTCGCCTTCGCGGCGGTCGATGATGCATCGATATGTCTGTCCGACGCGCGCTTGGTTCTTCTCCAGCGAGATAGCCTCCTGAATGGCCATCAGTTCGGCTACGCGCCGTTCCTTCTCCTCCTGGGGCACGGGGTCGCCCAGCCGGTAGGCCTGGGTGCCTTCCTCGGGCGAGTAGGCGAAGCAGCCCATGCGGTCGAAGCGGGCTTCGGCCACGAACTGTTTCAACTCATCGAACTCCTGTTCGCTCTCGCCGGGGTATCCGACTATCAAGGTGGTGCGTATGGCAACATCGGGCAGCCGCTGCCGCATCAGGTCGAGCAGCCGGAGGGTACCCTCGCGGTCAATGCCGCGTTGCATCGAGCTGAGTATGCGTGTGTTGATGTGTTGCAGCGGGATGTCGATGTAGTTGCAGATGTTGTCGTGTCGGCGCATGGCCTCAATGGCATCGACGGGGAATGAGGTCGGGTAGGTGTAGTGCAGCCGTATCCATGGGGCGCCGCTTTCGGTGGCCAGGCGTTCCAGAAGTTCGCCCAGCGCGCGGCGGCGGTAGATGTCGGCACCATAGTAGGTGGTGTCCTGCGATATGACTATCAGTTCCTTGACTCCATTGGATACCAGTGTCTTGGCTTCGCCGACAATGTCGTCGATGGGGCGTGAATGGTGTTCGCCTCGGATAAGGGGTATGGCGCAGTAGGAGCAGGCCCGGTTGCAGCCCTCGGCTATTTTCAGGTAGGCATAGTGCGAGGGGGTGGATAGCTGGCGGCGGTCGGTGAAGGGGGTGGGGGGCAGGTCAGCGAGATCGCGTACGATCTGTTCCCATTGGCGGGCGCCGTACCATGCATCGACCTCGGGCATCTCGGCCGTGAGTTCGTCAAGATAACGCTCTGAGAGGCAGCCGCAAACGATGAGGCGACGCTCTTTGCGTCCACGGATTTTCACCTGTATCTGCTGCAGTATTGTGTTGATACTCTCCTCTTTGGCGTCGCCGATGAAGCCGCAGGTGTTGATGATAGTGATGTCGCAGTCGTTATGTTGGCGATCGAAGAATACGGTGTGTCCGGCGGCGGTGAGGTGTCCGGACAGGTTCTCGCTGTCGACAGTGTTCTTGGAGCAGCCGAGGGTGATGAGGTTTACTTTCAAGGTGTTGGACGTGTTAGGGTGGTAATGGGTCAAGCAAAGAGCGACTCGACGAAGGTGTCGGGGTTGAACATCTGAAGGTCTGTCATCTTCTCGCCGAGGCCTATGTATCGGACCGGTATGCGGAATTGGTCGCTGATGCCGATGATGACGCCGCCCTTGGCGGTGCCGTCCAGTTTGGTGAGTGCCAGCGCGTTGACATCGGTAGCCTGTGTGAATTGACGAGCCTGTTCGATAGCATTCTGTCCGGTGGAGGCATCGAGGACCAGCAGCACCTCATGTGGCGCGTCGGGGACCAGCTTCTGCATCACCTTGCGTATCTTGGACAGCTCGTTCATGAGGCCTATCTTATTGTGCAGGCGTCCGGCAGTGTCGATAATGACGACGTCGGAACCTTTGGCCAGGGCGCTCTGGAGGGTGTCGTAGGCTACGGAGGCAGGGTCGGCTCCCATGCCTTGTTGTACGATGGGGACTCCGACACGGTCGGCCCAGAGGGTAAGCTGCTCGACGGCAGCCGCGCGGAATGTGTCGGCGGCACCGAGCATGACTTGTTTGCCCGCTTGCTTATAGCGGTAGGCAAGTTTGGCTATGGTGGTGGTTTTGCCTACGCCGTTGACGCCGACGACCAGGATGACGTAGGGATTTTTGGGCATGGGAGCATCGAAGCTGGCAGGGAATTCGGTCTGCGGTTGGCGCAGAAGTTGGGCTATCTCAGCTCGCAAGATGGAGTTAAGTTCAGAGGTCGAGATGTATTTGTCTCGCCGGATGCGCTCCTGCAGACGCTCAATAATCTTGAGGGTGGTCTCGACTCCTACATCACTGGTAATGAGGGTCTCTTCAAGATTGTCAAGGACAGAGTCGTCGACGGTGGATTTACCAAGGATGGTTTTGGTGAGTTTCTGGAAGAAGCTCTCTTTGGTCTTGGCGAGGCCGCTGTCGAGCGTGGCTTTCTCCTCTTCTTTGCTTTTACGGCTGAATAGTCCCATGGCTTTATTTGCTTTTAAGTTGTTTAATCATTGAAGGGTAGGTGTCGTGCTTGAAGTTCCTGCGGTATTTGTCGAAAGGCTGCTTACGGTAGTCTCCTGAAGCGAAATACCAAAGGATGACGATGAGCTCATCCGCGCTCTTGTATCCCGAGATGATGTAGAGCGGGGTGCCGTCTGGCTGGTAGATGACAAATGAAGGGTATCCGCGCAGGCCCCGAGCCAGCTCGTGGGTACGGCCTTTGCTGTTGCGGGGTGCGGGGGCGTAGGTGCGTCCAGCCCAAGCGACGGTCTCTGTGGTCTCGGCATTGAACTTGACGGGGTAGTAGTAGCGGTTGAGGATTTGGGATACCAGGCTGTTGTTGAAGGTGTCGCGGTCCATCTTCTTGCAGTATCCGCACCAGTCGGTGTAGAAGTCTACGAAGTACAGGCGGCTGCCGATATCGGTTTTGGCAGCTTGCTGAATGGTGCTCCATTGCACCTGGGCTTGGGCGGAAGCAAGGCCTAGGCCAAGGAAAACCAGTGCGGTTATGAGTGCGTGTTTCACTGTGTTGAGCGATGTGTTTTCAGTTTCTCATTTGTCGGCTACCATTCGTATTGCCAGTCTTTCTCGTTGTCTTGTTGTTCCTCTATGTAGACCTCTTGGCGTTCTTCGCGGTCGCGGAGGCGGAATAGGCGCCCGAGCCAGTCGTCTTGTTTGGAGTGCGTCTGTGTTTTTTTGTTCTTGTCTTCCTGGATGATGCGTGTGATTTGGTTGACGTAGTTCTCGACGTAGCTGCGGTTGGCGGTGGGGTCGTGGTGGAGTATCGCACCGGTGTAGTAGTGTCGGAGGATGGAGTCGTACGATATGCCGAGCCCGACCATGCGGATGGCGCCTTCTTGCGAGAGGCCGACCCCGTGGCCGTAGCCGTGACCATGTATGATGATGTTGTTGGGATTTTGCGGGTCGGTGGTGACAGAAAAGAATGTGGATTTGAGTTGGAAGTCGCTGCGTATACGTGTGAGAGGTATGCCTAGGAGGCGAACCTTTCGTGTGTCTTGGGTGAAATTCAATAGGGAGTCTCGCAGGGCAGGATTCTTGGTGTCAATCTTGTGTTTGCGGGCGAAGTAGTCTAGCCAGCGGTTAAGGGGGATGGCTTTGGTCCAGTCGCTTTGCCGCATGCGGAAAGAGAATGTGTCGGTGACGGAGCGGAGATAGGGGAGGGCCGTGCGCCAGACATCTTCAGAGTTGGCTGTTTGTCCGCCGGAATTAGAGTGGAAAGGTGTTTCGATAAGGTTTCCCTCAGAGTCGACTAAGGTCTCGCCGGAGGATTGTATGGCGCCGAGCATGATGTCGGGGCGTATGCATCGGTTCAGGTAGGCCTGGCAGTGGACGTGGTCGCAGAAGTTGTAGCCGTCGGATCGGTGTTTGGAGATGTTTCGGAGTGCCCATGTGCGCGAGATGATGGCCTGTATGCGGAAGATGTCGGTTTGTTTTCCGTAGATTTCGCTTTGGACGACACCGGCGATGTAGGTCTCGAATTCAACGAGATTGAGGAGAAGTAATGAACCGCTTTTGAGGGGTGTTATTTCAAGGTCGCCTTCGTAGGTTCGCTGTTTAGCGCCTTCGGGGTTGAGACAGAGGATACATGCAGTGTCGGTGGCTTGCAAGAAGAGACGGTCGAAGGTACCGTAGTTTGTTTCGTTGACGGAGATGTGTATCTTGTTGCCTGCGGGACGAATGATGACGGAGCGCCCTTGTCCGACCATGTCTTCGAGGAGGCGGTTGTCGTCGACATAGAGGTTGTATGCGCCGAGGTCGAAAGATATGTTGATGGAGTTGATGGTAGTGTTGGTATAGAGGCGCACTTTGATTTTGTCGGCGTGCGCGGTGGTGCAGCCGAGAGCTATGAGTGCGAGTGTTATGAGGAGGTGCTTCATTTTGTTTGGTTGTGGGATATAATCTGGATGATGGTTTGGGCAGTACGCAGGCTGGCATTGTCGCTGCCTAGCTGTTGGCGGACTCGTTGATATCCGTCGAGGATGCGGCGACGGTTTTGTTGGTCGGTGGTGATAAGTTGGAATTCCTGCTCTAGGCGCTGGTCGTTAAAGTCGTTTTGAAGGAGCTCGATAACAAGGTCGCTGTCGTCGATGAGGTCGACAAGTGCTATGTGGTTGATGCGGCGGCCGACGAGGGCGCGTGCTAGTGCAATAGTGATGGGGTTAGCTCGATAGCATACTACCTGAGGAACGTTGAAAAGGGCAGTTTCCAGGGTGGCTGTACCTGAGCATACAACTGCGGCATAGGATTGGGAGAGAAGTTGGTAGGTCTGGTCTTGCAGAAGGGTGAGGTTTTTAGGTGGGTTATGCCGCTGGAGAATTTGCTGGTAGTAGTTTTCGCCGAGTATGCTGAGACCAGCAATGGAAAAGTTGTATTCAGGATGCCGTCTGGCAAGGCGTATCATGTAGGGGAGGCTACGTTGTATTTCTTGGCGTCGGCTACCGGGGAGAAGGGCTATGGTTGGCAGCTGGCTTTCGGCCAGTTGTTGCTTGTTGTCAACGTTCCATTGGCTGATGGCATCGATAAGGGGGTGCCCGACATAGGTTGCCTGGGGCATGTGGTTGGTAGCGTAGAATTGTTGCTCGAAAGGCAGAATGTAGCAAAGGCTGTCCAAGTTGCGGCGCATGCCTTTAAGACGTCCCTTCTTCCATGCCCATAGTTGAGGCGATATGTAATGTATGGTCCGTATGCCTTGTTTGTGAGCCCAGCCTTCAATGCGGAGGTTGAATCCAGGGTAGTCTATGCCAATAAGTGCGTCAGGTTTCCATGCAGCAATGTCTTGTTTGCAATGGGCGATGTTGGAGAGTACTGTGGGCAGGTGTCGGATAACCTCGATGAATCCCATGATGGCCAAGTCTCGGATGTGGCGGACAGGGGTACCTGCAAGCGCAGCCATCGCATCGCCGCCCCAGAACCGTATTTGTGCTTCAGGGTCGAGGGTGCGAAGGGCCTTGATGAGGTTGGCGCCATGGAGGTCGCCAGAGGCTTCACCGGCTATGATGTAGTACTTCATTGTAGCTGTAGGGTGTTGGTTCGTAGGAGGATGGCAATGAAGGATACAAGGGTTACAAAGAGTGTGACCATAAGGGTTTTAGTGGCAAGGAGGTATTGGCGCTTTACAAGGGTACGTAGTAGTAGTATGGGAGGGATGAAAGCAGCTGCATACCACCGGAGGTGTTCAAGAGGATGAAGGCCAGCAAGCATTAGTCCAAACGTGAGCAGGATGGCAAGTGCGCACGGGGTGCCGAGGCCGGCAAGAAGTCCTGTGCCGATGGTGTCGCGGAAATGAGGCTGCCAGGTCATGTTGTGAAGGTTTTCTTGAGGGTTTCTATGGATGGGTAGTGTGTGAAGTCGGGGTGTATTGGGACGATGGATATGTATCCGTTGGCGAGAGCCCACTCGTCGCTGGATTGGGGAGGGTCTGGACATTGGAATTTCCCGGTGAGCCACCAATAGGGTTGTCCTTGGGGGTCGGTGCGGCGTTCGAAGCTGTCCAACCATTTGGCACGGGCCTCATGGCATACCCGTATGCCTTTGATTTGGTCGGCTGGCAGGCGTGGGATGTTGACATTGAGGGAAATATCGGAAGGAAGTCCTTTTTGGAGAGTGGTTGCAATGATATGGCGAATGTAGTGGGTTGCTTGCGAGAAGTCAGCATCGGGGCTATGGTGGAGCAGAGAGAATCCTATGGCGTTGAAGCCGAGGGCGGTTGCTTCGATAACGGCACCCATAGTGCCGCTGTAGAGTACGTTGATAGAGGAGTTTGAACCATGGTTTATACCGGATAGGACGAGGTCTGGGGGGCGTGGGCAGAAGTATTCGACAGCAAGCTTGACGCAATCGACAGGTGTGCCATCGCAGGCATAAACATCAAGGCCTTCAGTGTGCTTGACATGGCGGACGCGTAGGGGCCGCGCTGAGGTGATGCTGTGGCTAGTACCAGACGCGTTACTGACTGGTGCCATGACGACGACATCGCCAAATTCAATGGCAATTTCGTCGAGTGCGCGGAGCCCTTTAGCGGTGACACCGTCGTCGTTGGTTATGAGGATGAGGGGTTTCATTTGATGGAATAGGTTGGTTGCGCTCCGAGGAAGTATGAAGCGGGTTGGAGGATGTTGTCAAAGACGAAGTATTGAATGAGGACGGTGTCTTTCCGGTCGAGGATGGCGTAGAGGCGGTCGAGGTCGAAGGCTTCGTAGTTTTCGGGGTCGGGCATTGCGGCAATGTCGTCGGGATTAGTGTATTTGATGAAGGTCATGAGTTCGTGGGTGGTGCCAGCGGTGTCAGTGATGCGGAGGATGGCTCGAGGAGTGCCGCTGACGCAACTATCGGCGAAACTGTTTGGCACGATGGCGGCGAACTCATCGAAGTTGAGCCAGGTGAAAGAGGAAAGCATCTGGGCAACGCGGGCGGTGTCGAATCCATCGACGCGGCGTTGAGGGTTGAGGAGAGAGAGAGAGAACCCGTCTCCCTCGCGATTGACGGCAAAGGACTCGGCAGGATTCTCCGGAATTTGAAGTTCGACACTGGCAATGGCGTGAACATCGAGGTCTACGATAGTGTGGCTGCGCCATTTGAGAGGTTCGGCAATGAACCTAGGGGTGAGGAACCCTCGGAATCCGGGAATATGGATGATGTAGGGTACGTCGTCGCCTTGGCGGAACATGAAGGTCCCCATCATGTCGCGTGACTCGCGACCGACAAAGTAGGTGGCAATGAGTTTCTCGCTGGGAAAGAGTTGTAGGCGGCCTCCGAAAAGGTTGATTAGCGGCCGTCGCTGGTAGACTTCGCACTTGATGGCGCGGGCGGCGAGGTCGTTGACGGCATTGGGAATGGCATTCTTGTTGACCTGCTGGCGTATGCGCATGGAACGGAGGGTCTCAAGGAGGAGGTCGACAAGCGGTTGGTTCGCGGGGTACTGTCCGTCGACAATCCAAGAGTCGGCATCGGTACGCTGTAGAGTGACCTGATTGTCCTGTTTGTCGGCTAAGAAGATTTTGGTGATGGCATCGGTGTTCTCGATGTGGTAGTCTTGTTTGAATGTGGAAGTACGCGAGCGGACAAGGGCGACGACAATAGCTGCGATGGCAAGTGCGACGACGGCGGCGATGAGGATAAGATTGCGTTTTTTCATTCGGAGTGTGGCTTATTTTTTATATCTGCGTTTTCTTACCAGTGTTATGGTGCCACCAGCGGCGGCGAGGATTAAGATTGGAAGAATGAGGTTGATGACTTGGTAGCGGGTGCGTTGGGATCGGACCTTCATGACGTCAAGTTTGCGGAGTTTGATGTTTCGGGAGCGCGATGCGAGGAGTCCGTCGTCGCCGACAAGGTAGTTGACGGCGTTGAGGATGAGGTCTTTGTTGGCGTAGAAGGTCTGGGTGTAGTTGTCGTAGCCGAGGGGGTAGGTGATGTCTTCGTCTACGTTGTACCGGTTGCGTATGATGTCGCCATCGGCAATGACTATCATCTCGGTTGAGTCGCCGAGGTCTTTGTATCCGATGGCATCCTGAGAGGTAAATGCTGGGCTTAGTCGGTTGCGCCATGCGGAGCGGAAGCGGCCTTCGAGGAGAACCGCGACTGGGAGGCTGCTTTTGTTGAAAAGACGTTGGTCGGGCTCTGCCTGTGCATCAGCCAAGTCGACCATGGCAGGGGCGTTCTTGACGCGGGTGTATTCTGAGGTGGATAGGAGTACCGTCTTGTGGATGTCGTTGTCAATAAGGTCGATGCTGGAGATGAAGTCGGTTTTGATTACGTCAAGGTTGCGAACGATGGGGTGCTCGGAGAGGGGTACTATTTCCGGGAAGTAGTACCACGGAACGAAGCGGAACTGAGGCTTCTCGCCCACCATGCCGACCTGCATGGGGATGGGGCGGCAGCGGATGTCCATCAGGAGGTTCGAGTTGATGCGGACGCCATAGGTGAACAGCATCTCGTCGAGCCCTGTGGGGTAGCGGGTGGCAATGAACTGGCCGCGGTTCTGCAGCGAATCGATGTCGGCGTCGAGTGCATCAAGTAGCCAAAGCACCTTGCCGCCGTGCATAATGTATTGGTCAAGGATGAAAAGGTCTTGGTCAGAGAAGGGCAGGGTGGGCTTTGCAACGATAAGGAGGTCAAACTGGTTGACAAAGCGGTAGGACGAGTCGCTTTTGCTCTGCCTCCGGGCGGTGAGGGATTGAATCTGTCCGTCGATGGTGATGTATTCAAGGCTGTAGAACTCCTGTAGCGAGCGCTGGATGTCGTAGAGGACGCCGCCGCTCAGTTCGCCATGCCCTTGAAGGAATCCAATGGTGCGCTTGGGACCGCGGTTCAAGGCGCGGATGGCGCTGGTGAGGGCATATTCGAGGTTTTGTATCGAGTTGTTCAGGAGGTCTTCCTCGCTGACATATTTCTGGCTTTGCAGAAGTTGTATTGAGGTTTCGCGGCCCCGGTATATGACGTCGGCGGCAGGGAGGAGTATCTGGGTGGTCACCCCGCCGTCGGTGTTGACCTGTATTTGGGTCGGCTGTATACCTTTGGCCGCCAGTTTCTGGTAGAACATCTGCTGCTCTTCTCGCGACTCGAAGTTGTTGGGGTTGACAAATTCGTATTCGATGTTGCGGTTGTGGGCACGGAGCTGGTTGAGCATCTCCTTGGTCTCGTTCTGCAGACGTTTGAAATCCGAGGGGAATTCGCCTTCAAGGTAGACACGGTAGATGACTGGTTCGTCGATTTTGCGTAGCAGGTCTTTGGTGGCTTTCGAGAGGGTGTAGCGCCGTTCGGAAGTTAGGTCGAGTCGGGCAAAGAGGTAGTGGTCTATGATGTTGACGGATAGTACGATAAGCACCGTTGCGCCCATCTCGAGCCAATGAGTGCGCTTCAGGTTCTTTCGCTTGATCCATCCATTCCACAGGCGACTTTGCAGCACCATGCGTGTGGCCATCAGGAAGAGGGCGATGACCGAGAGGAAATAGAGCACGTCGCGGGTGTCGATGACTCCACGGCTGATGCTTTCGTAGTGGTGCATGACGCCAAGGCGCTTGATGACGAGGTCGGCGCGTCCGAAGATGCCCATGTTGTAGATCGACTCGAATCCGAGGTAGGCCACGGCGCAGAGCACGGCGGCAAGGATGAAGGATATAATCTGGTTCGATGTCAGCGAGGAGCAGAAGATGCCAATGGCGGCGAAGGCTCCTCCGAGGAGCAGCAGTCCGATGTACGAGCCTATCACCGATCCGGTGTCGATATTGCCGATGGGGTCGCCGAGGGCGTATACGCTGAAGTAGCATACCAGCGTGGGAAGCAACGAGATGAATACCAGTGTCCATGCAGCCAGGAACTTGGCCCACACCAATGTCCAGTCGCTCAGCGGATGGGTCATCAGCATCTCCAGGGTTCCCCCCCTCCGTTCCTCGGCCAGCGTGCGCATGGTGATTGCCGGTATCAGGAAGAGGTATAGGAACGGTCCGACCAGGAAAAGCCCGTCGATGCCGGCGTAGCCGTAGTCCAGGATATTGAAGTCGCTGCGGAACACCCACAGGGTGAGCCCGGTGAGTATGAGGAAGACGGCTATCGTCAGGTATCCGATGAGCGAGGAGAAGAATCCTGCCAGTTCTTTCTTATAGAGTGTCCACATAGGTTGCTGTTATTCAACGAATTTTAGTGCCTTGCTTCTCTGGCTGCGGCCTTGGTAGTAGCCGTCGGCCAGTTCGCGCACCGTCTCGACCATCACTTGCGTGGTGGCTATGAGGATGCGGCGGTCGATATTTTCCCAGATGTCGGTAGTGACGCGGTTATGGTGCATGCCGTTGAGGGTGGTGAACACCAGCGACGGGATGCCTATCTGGTCGAATCCACGGGCGTCGCCGCGCGGGTTGGTTTTCTCGTTGGAGGTGTGGATGAGCGAGAAGTGGTTCGAGTCGCGCGTCTTGGCGATGTCCCACAGCGAGGGGTAGCGGTTGTCGCCCAGCACCACGATGCTGTCGCCGCAGCCTATGTTCTGTGCGTTGACAAAAGCTTCGATGCGGCGCATCTTGGGGTAGTTGCGGAGGAAGATGCGGGAGCCCAGGAACTGCTGTTCGCTGCCGCTGAAGAGCACAAAGAGCACGCTGCGGCGCGGGCGGTAGTTGGGCAGGCTCAGCAGGCGTGCCGTCTCGAGCACGGCAGCTACGCCCGACGCGTTGATGTCGGCGCCAGGGAAGAGGCACGTCTCGCCTTGCATGCCTACGTGGTCGAGGCTTGCGCCAACCACGATGATCTCGTTTTTCAGGCGCTTGTCGCTGCCGGGCAACAGGCCAAGCACGTTGGCGGTGACAGCGCGGCTGCGGTAGATGGCGTTTACGTCGATTTCGACTTTGTTGAGTAGCGTGTAGGAGCGTGGGGTGTGTTCGGTATTGATGTCGCGCAGCGCTTCGTCGAGGGTTGTGCGTTCGTACTGCATCAGCTCGCGGCCGCACTCGAGGGTGAGCTGCAGTATAGGGAAGGTGGAGAGGTGGGGCAGCTCACCGCAGTAGGCGCGGCCCTGAGGTTCTGTCGGCAGGCAGCTGGGGCTGGTGTTGATGGCCAGCATGCCGATGGCGCCGTGGCGCTCGGCGGTGCGTGCTTTGTCGCGCAGCGTGATGTAGTGCTGGGTGCTTGCGGCGGGGAGCCAGGCATGCTCGGGCAGGCCTGTCAGCACGACGACAACCTTGCCCTGCACGTCGACGCCCTTGTACTCGTTGTACTCTTCCAGGTCCATGCCGTAGCCGACAAACACCATCTGGGCGTCTACGTAGCCGCGGCCTGTCATGCCGGCGCAGCAAAAGTCGTTGCCCAGGATGAAGGTGCGGCGCTCTTTGGTGCCGGGGGTGTATATGTTGAACTTGCAGTTCTCAATCTCGTTGCACTCTATTTGGAATCGTTGCATCTCGCAGTTGGCTCCCAGGCGGCGCAGCGTCTGCGACACGTAGTCGGCGGCATCGTCGTAGCCTTCGGTGCCGGCCAGGCGTCCGCGATAGGTTTCTGAGGCCAGTTCGATGATGTGCTTCATGACCGAGTCTTCGTTGACGGTCGGCATGGCCAGAGGCTCGCGGTGCGTCTGGGCCGTGGCGCTCAAGGGAGTGACGACGGCGGCAGCAACGACCAGTCCGAGACTCATGATGCGGGAGCGAAGCGTGTTTTTTCTCATTTTCTATTATTATTAAATATATAAATAGTTCTTTATCATTGCATTGCGCCTTTGCTGTGGGGCACAATGCACGTACAAAGATACACTTTTTTCTGAAAATACGTAAAGTTTTTTTTAGGGTGTACAGGGCGGCCCGCCACGGATTCCCGTGGCGGGCCGCCCTGTCAGTGTGTCTCAGGAGGGCTATTTCCCGAGCTGTTTCAGCACTTTCTCGAGGTCGGGCGTCAGCACGATCTCGGTGCGGCGGTTGGCGGCTTTGCCTTCGGCGGTGGCGTTCGATGCCTTGGGGGCGAACTCGCCGTGGCCGCAAGCTTCGATGCGGGCGGGGTTGATGCCCTTGCCGTATTGCAGCAGCAGTTTGACGATGGCAGTGGCACGCATCACCGAGAGGTCCCAGTTGTCTTTCACCGCCGTCGACCCGCGATAGGCGTCGTTGTCGGTGTGACCCTCAACCATGATGTTCAGCGTCGAGTCCTGTTCGAGCACCCGTGCCAGCTCCTTGATGGCGTTCTGTCCATCCTTGCTGACGGTCCAGCTTGCCGATGGGAAGAGTAGTTTGTTTTCCATTGACACATAGACCTTTCCGTCGCGCGACTCTACGTTGAGGCCTTTGTCGGCAAAGCCGATGAGAGCCTGCGTCACCGAGTTGCGCACCGCTTCGAGTTCGCGCTCTTTGGCTTCCAGTTGCGCACGCGTGGCGGCTTCTTCCTGCTCCAACTGTTTCTGTTTGGCTATCAGTTCGTTCCTCTGCAGCTGGAAGGTCTCCTGCTGTTGCTGGAACTGGTTCTGTTGCATCTGCAGGAGGGTCTCTTTGTCGTTCAGTTCTTTGGTGCGTGCCGCCAGCAGGTTCTGCGCGCGGGTGAGGTCGCGGTTCTTGCCTGCCACCTCTTGCATGTAGTTTTCCATGGTGGTGTCGTAGTGGTGGCGCATCTGCTCCAGGCGGCGGTTGAGGCTGTCGCTCACCGCGTCGCAGCGGGTCTTGGCGGCCGCCAGGTCGCGGTAGTCGCTGTTCAGGGCCGAGTTTTCGCGTGCCAGCGCGGCGTTTTCTTCCTTGATTTCATCCAACTCCTGTCGGGTGAGGTTGTATTGGCGCGTGGTCTGGTCGTATTTGGTCTGAAGGTTCTCAAACTCGCTCAACGAGACGCAAGAGGCTGTCAGCACGGCCGTCAGCGCCCCTAGGAATAGTGTCTTTTTCATGTTGTCGATTGTTAAAATTTCCCAATAATAACGTAATTGGAAATAATTTCGTATCTTTGCACCCGAATTTTTTTCACAATGAACCTGTACAAGAGCATCTACCGCTGGCGTCTACGCCACCTCAGCGACACGGCACTCCTTCTCCTTTTGGCCGTCGTCGTGGGGTTGCTCAGCGGTTTGGCGGCGGTGCTGCTGAAGAATGTGGTCCACTATGCCGGGCGCCTCGTCTCGCGTTTTGGCGACCTCACCCCCTTCGGCGGCAACGTCATGATGCTGGTCTTCCCGCTGGTGGGCATACTGCTGACGGTCCTGTTTGTCAAGTATGTCGTCCGCGGCGATATCGGTCACGGCCTGCCCTCGGTCCTTCTGGCCATCAGCCGCAACGAGTCGCGCCTGCCGGCCAAGAACACGTGGACTTCGCTCGTGGCCTCGACCATCACCGTGGCCTTCGGCGGCAGCGTCGGTCTCGAGGCGCCCATCGCCTCCACCGGGTCGGCCATCGGGTCCAACATAGGCCGCTGGCTGCGCCTCAGCCCACGCCATGTGCGACTGCTCCTCGGCTGTGGCGCCGCGGGGGCCATAGCAGGTATTTTCAAGGCCCCCTTTGCGGGAATCCTTTTCGTCGTCGAGGTGTTCCTCTTCGACCTCACGGCCACCACCGCCCTCCCGCTCCTCATCTCGTCGCTTGTCTCGGCCTCCACGGCCTACTTCCTCATGGGGCGCGAGGTGCAGTTCCACTTCGAGGTCGTCCACCACTTCACCCTCTCGCAGCTGCCTTACTATATCGTCCTCGGGGCTTTCTGCGCCTTGGTGTCGCTCTATTTCCTCCGCACCACCGACTGGGTCGAGGGACGTTTCCAGCGGCTGAAAAATCCGTGGGTCAAGGTGGCTGTCGGCGGCCTGATGCTGGGCCTGCTCATCTACCTCTTCCCGCCGCTCTATGGCGAAGGCTACTGGATGCTCACCGAGTTGCTCACCGGCGACTCCTCGAGCCTCTTCAGCAACACGATATATAGTGGCCTGTCCGGCAGCGTGTGGGCTACGCTGGGCCTCCTCTTTGCCTTGATTTTGCTCAAGGCGGTGGCCACGGCAGCCACCATAGGCTCCGGCGGCGTCGGCGGCACCTTCGGCCCCTCGCTCATCCTCGGCGGCCTCTCGGGCTATTTTGTCGCCATGGTTTCCAACCAGTTAGGCTTCCCGCCGCAGGATACGGCCAACTTTGCCCTCGTCGGCATGGCGGCCGTCATGACGGGCGTCATGCACGCGCCCTTCATGGCCACCTTCCTCATCGCCGACATCACCGGCGGCTACCAGCTCCTCGTCCCGCTCCTCGCGGCCTCGGCCGTCACCTACCTCTGCGTCAACCCCTTCGAGCACCACTCCATCTACGCCCGCAAGCTCGCCGAAAAGGGCGACCTCCTCACCCACGACAAGGATGCCTCGGCATGGCACCTGCTCAACATGGAGAGCCTCATCGAGACCAACTTCGTCATCGTCCGCAGCGGCAACCTCCTGCGCGACCTCGTCGAGGTCATCCAGACCTCGCGCCGCAATGTCTTCCCGGTGCTCACCGACGACGACAAGTTCCTCGGTGTCATCGTCTTGGACGACGTGCGCAAGATTATTTTCCGCCCCGAGCTCTACGACGAGGTGGTGGTCGACGACCTCATGCACCCCATGAGCGAGGGCGACATCGTACGCTCGTCGGACACGCTGAGCGACGTGGTGGAGAAGTTCAAGATTGGCGACCGCTACAACCTCGTCGTCGTCGACGAGAACGACAATTACATGGGCTTCCTCTCGCGCGCCAACACCTTCAGCGCCTACCGCCGCTTCATCAGCGACACCAGCGACGAGTAGTCTGGAGCCCCGTCAGGGGCGACACCTCAAATAGCCGTGGGCGCAAGCCCACGGTAGCGTTACCATCGAATTGCGGAGCCCCGAAGGGGCGACACGACACTAGCCGTGGGCGTGAGCCCACGGGGGGGGCGGCAATACCGAATAACAGAGCCACGTAGTGGCGGCGGGATGTAGCCGTGGGCGACAGCCCACGGAACACGGCCGGTATTCAATCAGAGCCCCATCGGGGCGACGGACACACACCGGCAAACATCCGTCGCCCCTACGGGGCTCCATTTGTATTGTACGCTGCCCCGTGGGCTTGCGCCCACGGCTATTTGAGGTGTCGCCCCTGCGGGGCTTCTGCATCGGTGCTTTTGCCCCCCCCCCCCAGTAGAAAAGAGGGCGGCCTCCTTGGGGAGGCCGCCCTTGTAGGTGCATTTGTTCTATGCGGAATGGGCTAGTTGTTGTGGATGGGGACGCCGTAGAGAGCCTGGCTGGAGGGGTTCAGGTTGTCGGTGAAGGTACTGGAGTATTCGACTTCTTTCTGGGTATATAGCGGGGTGCTAGGAGTAGGAATCATTCCGTTTGCGGCAGTTGCATGGGTTTCCACCGTTTTCTCAACCACGCTCACTGTCATATTCTTATATTTGCACTCGTAATTACGCGTGTGGGTACGTTTCTTGTAATATCCTGTGTATGATGAGACTGTTCCGTAAGTTGCTGAAGCGTCATCCACCTGACTCGACGTCTGGCGGTCGACATTCAAAGTAACATAATTGGGATAATTGTTGAGGTTCAGGCTAATCTGGCTTACATGGGAATTGCTTCCCAGATAATTATATGTACCGTTCACACAGGGGATGCCTCTCATATCGCCGTTCATAGCGTAGTCCTTTATAGTATAGCTACTCCAGTTAAAGTTGGACCAGATCCCTGTGGGGAAATCGCTAAGCGTTGTACCGTAAGGGAATACGATGAGCTTGAAGCGGTCCTCGCCTTGGTGCCAAACCAGGAGGGAGCCTGCCGCGGTGCTATTTTGGGCTCCGATTTCCGGCCTCATGATTTTTTCCAGCTGTGCTGCCGTGAATGCAAAGCTGCCGGTGCGGTTTTCATTAACGAGGGTGCTCCAGAGGCACATTTGGTTGCCGTACAGCCAACTGTTGTTGTAACAGAACTTTACCCAGTTGTTCAGCACGTTGCTGGAGAAATAGCTTTCGCTGGGTTTCAGCTGCACGTTGGCGTTGACATAGCTGTTGCGTGCGAGGCCGTTGGTGAGGGTTACGGAGCGGGTGTAGGTGGCAGTGCTGCCGGCGCCGGGGGCATTGGATAGGTTGGAGGAGCCCACGGTGAAGAGAGGCTGTCCGTAGGGGTAGGTGCCGGTTACCTTGATGGTCAGTTGCCGGCCGCTGTTCACCTGGGTGACGGGCACCGGCACGCTCAGGGACTGGCCGTAGGCAATTTCCGTGTTGCTGGGGAAGTTGACGGTTACTTTCTTCATGTTACTGTTGACTGTTCCCACCGTATTACCATTCATGGTTAGCTCACCGTCCGGATTTATTTTTACAAGTTTTCTGCCACAGATTTGACCGGTAGCTGAGACTTCCACCGATGTTACACGGAAGGTGGAATTGATGCCGTTGGTGATATTTACGTTGATGGTGGCGGTGAGGTGCTTGAAGGTCAGCTCGCTGGCTGTGCGTTCGGCTACGGCCACCATGGGGATGTTGCCCAGGTCGACCTTGCCGTCGCTGGTTACGCTGTAGTTGTAGCTGGCGGGGCAGTCGAAATAGAGATGTTTTCCGCTCGAGGGGATGCTGTAGTTCGTATTCGCGGTACCGTTCTGGTCAGTGAAGAAGGGGAAGGTGCCGGCGATGTAGCACTCGTTTTCTGCGGGGGCCTGGATATAGTTTTCGATGTAGGTTTCGGAGGATGCAACACGCACTCTGCTCTGTACACCGTTGATGTATACGCGGTCGAGGTTTTTCCAGTAGGTGTACAGTCCGTCGAGCAGCGGCTTGCTGCCGTTGGCGGGACGGGGGCTCTCGACGCTGAGTTTGAGGTGCCCGGCGGGCACGCCGTCGGTGTCGGCGAGGACGGGTTCCTGCTCCTTGTTGCATGCGGCCAGCAGCATGAAGCCTGCCAGCAGCGGTGCTATATGTCTTTTCTGTATCATAATGGTTGTTGTTTCTTTTGGTGAATGATGTTGCGACGGTTTACCAGAGGTTGCCATTGTTGTCGTGGGACTCGATGCCGCCGAGGTTCATGAAGAATTTCATTCCCTCGCCGGTGAGGGTGGCGGTGGCGGAGACGTACTGGTTTCGTGCGATGGCTTGCGTCAGCGTGTAGTCGGCGCTGTAGGTGAAGGATGACCAGTTCGAGGTTTGGGCGGTGGTAAGACGGTTCTTTCCGTACAGGGTGAGGGTCAGCGTGGCGTCTTTTTTCACCCGCGGTGTGGGGACGGGGATGGTCATCGGAACGTTACTTACTATGTTGTTGTTGGGGTTGAGGTGCACGCTGACGTTCTTGCGGCCCGGATACAAGGAAGACTCAACCCAAGCCTGCGATATCACATTGTAGAGACTGCCGTTACGGAATTCGACGGCGAACTCGCCGCTCAAGTCACCTGCGGTTCCATTTCCATCATTGCTGATTGTGAACCTCACGGAGTCGATCTTCACCTGTCCGATGTTGCCCATCTGGCCGGTGGCCTGGTTGTCGATGGTGAGGCCTATCACCGCGCCCACGTGGTAGAATTTGAGACGGGTGCTGGAAAGTTTCTCAAAGGCCACCATCGGGATGTTGATTTTGTCCGGACTGGCAGGGTTGTAATCGTACTTGCGCGGGAATATCACGCGCACTGTTCTATTGATATAATTGCCACTGACTGTCCCATTGAAGCTTTGGAGGTCCCGCGCCTGCAGGCTAGCCGGGAAGAAGGCGGTGTAGCTGTTGCCGTCCTGGGGGAACTGCACATCGGCCCAGTGGTAGCCGCCGGAGCCGTCGGAGGCCAGCGCGTAGGACTGGTTGTTGATTTTGACGATGTCGCCCTCCTCGAAATAGGTGTAGCGGTCGCTGCCGAGAGTCATCTTGGCGCCTGCGGTTTCGGTGGCGACCTCCAGGCGTACGGTCTGCGGCACGTCGTCGGTGCAAGCCGCCATGGGGAGCATGGCCGCTGCCAGGGCCATGCCGAGGAATATCTTGTTGTGTTTCTTCATTGCGTTGTTTCCTTTCGTTTGTGGATGGGGGTAATTAAAAGCTGATGCTGGGACCTTCGCCGAATTGCTGGCCGGTGCTCAGACCGCTGCCGTAGGGTTTGAGGTCGACGGTTCCCACGGCAGTGCCGTCGAGGGTGATGGGTGCAGTGAAGTAGGCGCCGGCGGGGAGGTGCCGTGTGAGGCTGGCGGTACGGGTGTAGTGGATGGGGGCGTTGTTCGCAAAGCCATATACGTGGAAGGTGAGTTCGGGGAGGCCTTCGGCGTTGGCAAGGCAGTCGGTCGGGGACAAGGCGACAGGGAAGTTTAAGGTGGTGCCGGGGGTGAATATGTTTTCGTAATAGGAGTAGTAGGCCGCACTCGGTAGCTTGAGAATCACTTTTTTATACTCATTGGCCTGTGAGTGGTTCCCATTATAAAATTCCGGTGCGGTTGCCTCCGCGCCACCGGGGTACATAATCAACCTGCGGTTGCCACTGATGTTCAGGTTGGAAGTAACGACGATGGAGTCTATATGTAGTCTGACATCACCGGAGAAACCGTTGGTCAGCCGCACATCGATTACCGAGCCGATGGGGCGCATATAAAGGCGATTCGAGCCGATGCCCTTCATGGCCACCAGCGGAATAGATTCGGCGGAGTAGTGTCCTGCTGACAGAATTATGCAACGTTGCTCCTGTGGAATACGAACATTGGCGAAAAACACCTCCATGTTCGATAAATGAGGTTCTGAAACATCAAGGTCTCCGAGGATAAGGTCTTTGGGGTAACACGCCGCAATATAGTAATCTCTGAAAGCCGGAGGGAAAGACGCTGGGGTTGTTCCGCTAGTTTCAGAAAGATAGGCGTCGCGCCCCGACGATGTGTATCTGATTGGGTGTACGGCAGCATTTCCCATGCCCCATATAATTTTGACCAAATCACCGTTATTCCAGTAGGTGCTGCCGTCCGAAAGGAGGACTTTGCTGCCGTTGGCACCGGGCTGCTCGATGTCCAGGAATAGCATATTCTCCGTCTGAGGCTCCTCGGGGGTGCAGGCCGCCAGGAGGAGCAGTCCCGCCAGAAACAGGGGTAGGGTGTTTTTTATCTTGCTTCTCATTGTTGTAGTCTGTTTTGTTTGTGTTTCCATCGGGTTTTACCACTCCCAGATGCTGCCGTTGTCGGTCATGTCTTCGCCGGTCTTGGAGTATTCGCGCCCGAAGAAGGTACGCTTCTCCTCGCTGTTCACATTTAAGCTATCGGCGAATCCGCGTTCGGTACGGAAGCTGACCGCCGTCAGGCGCGGCGCCTCGTAGCGTTGTTTCTCGTTGTCGTTTTGTTTCATGCGTTGTGTGTTTTTAGTTATTAATTATTTATGAATCATTGATTTTTGTCTACACGGCAAAACCGCCCCCGCCCCGCTGCATTGCAGGGGGAAGGGAATTGGGAAATAAAACAGTTCGGAAAGAGGACTACAAATCCCTACCAGGCGGAAATTCCAACTGGGATTAGCGTCGCAGGGGGGGGGTAATCTCCTCATTATCAGTATGTTATATGTGTTGCCTATCGTGGCAACCTGGTGGCAAAGATACGGATTTTTTTTAATTGCCGGATTTTTTTTTTTACACTTCTTTCTTTTCGCTGTATACATCCAGCGCCACCACGGCGGCCGTGAAGGCCCAGAAGGGGACCGATAGCTTGTCGGTGTCGAGGAAGTTGTTGAACACGCCGTGGGCGTAGTAGGTCAGCAGCGCCAGCGTGAAGGCCAGCGCCATACGCCCCACGGTGGGGTCCTTGGCCGTGCGGTAGACGCGCACACCGGTGGCGAAGGTGGTGAGAAACAGCGCTATAGTCAGCAGCGCCCCCAGCACGCCCTGCTCGGTCAGCGGCCCTATGTATTCGCTGTGGGCGTTGCCCAGGTCGCCGGCGTTGGTGCTGATGGTGCTCTTCTGGTAGCTCCGCTGGTAGCTGCCGTAGAGGAACTGGTATGTTCCTGGACCAGTGCCCATTACGGGGTGCTCCTCCCACATGCGGAAGGCCGAGGCCCAGCGGTTCAGGCGCTCCAGGTTCGACGCGTCGGTCGATATGTTCGAGATGCTCTTCACCTGGTCGGCAAGCGTGTAGGACGAATCCTGCGTGTTCTTCCCCAGCTTGTAGAGCACGTCGCCCTGGTGCAGGAAGAAGAGGCCCACGGCTAAGCCGAAGAGCGCCAGCATCCACTTCATTTTCATGCCGGTACGTATCAGCAGGTAGACCCCCATCGCGCCCACCACGCTGATCCATGCCGCGCGGCAGTAGGAGAGGAAGAGGCCCGTGCCGAGGATGGCCAGCAGCGCCAGCGCCGCCAGCCGCAGCCAGCCCCGTGTGGCGCGGGAAAAGAGGTAGTGCACGGCCACCGGGATGAACAGCGCCAGCACGCACCCGTAGGCCGTGTGGTCGTTGTAGAAAGGCCGCATCACGCGGTGCAGCGTCTGCAGGTCGCTGAAGTTGCCCAGCGTCTTGGCCGTCGTTATCATGGCCACTATGGCCAGCCCCGCCGCGTAGGCGGCATAGAAATGGCCTATGCGGTCGCGGCGGCTGAACATGTGGGCCGTGGCATAGAAGAAAGGCACCACGAACCACACCCTGGCCAGCGTGTATTTGATTGAGGCCAAGGGTATTTCGGATGTCAGCGAGGTGATGAGCATCCACACGATGGTGGCCACTGTCAGCAGGCTCACCGGGTGCCTCATCACCCGTGTGTCGGTGCTTTTGGCTACCAGCATGCGGAACAGGACGATGGCAGTGCAGAGTATCATCATCGGCTCGACGGGGACCGAAAGCTCCATGCCGTCGAGCAGCGCCACGTTGATGGCAAAGGGCGTCAGCAGCGCCATGAGCAGCAGCGCCTCGTCGAGTCGCGTCACCATGAGCCACACCACTATCAGCCCTGCGGGCAGCAGCAGCGGCAGGTAGTTGTCGGAGCCGACGGCCTGCACGGCATACAACGCTATGAAAACCAGCGTCGCCGCCACGGCAAGCACCACGCCCGCGTTCCGCTTGATCCACTCGGCCATCAATCCTCTTTCTTGGCGAATATCAGCAGTAGGAAGGCGCACACCAGCACCGCGCCGAGGCTGCCGCCGAGCACGATGAGGAGACGCTTGGGATAGGCTTTCTTGTCGGCGGGAACGGCCTCGTCGACCATATATTTGTAGCTGACGGCCAGGTCTTTATCCACGCGCGTCTGCGTGGCGCGCGTCTGCAGGTCGGCCAGCTGCTTGCAGCGGTCGGCAATCAGTTCGGTGCGCCATTGCGCCCCCTTGGCCTCGGCGCTCATCGAGTCGAGCTCGGCTTCCATCGAGCGGCATACGCCGGCCATCACTTCCGCTGCCGACTCGGCGCGGTCGTGGTGTATCTCGCGGCACAGCGTGTCGTACAGCATGGCCATGTAGTTGGCCATGTCGGCAGCCATCTGCGGGTCTTTGTCCATCACGCTGATTCCCACGCCCATATACTCCGTGCGTTTGAAGGTGACGTTGCTTTTGAACTCCGTCTCCAGGCGGAACTGGCGGTGCGGATGGTCGGCCGGTATCTCGTAGTGCTCGCCAAGGTTAAAACGTTCGCACACAGCGTTCTGTAAGCGCTTCGAGTTCAGGATCTGCATCGCGTACTCGCAATCGCGCTCGCTGCCGTAGTCCATGAAGTCCATCGAGTAGTGGTAGCTCATGATGGCTTTCGACAGGCGGTTCGAGTTCGACGGGAAGATGACGGCAGTCGACTTGTAGAGCGGCGTAATCAGCATCGACACAGCCACCGATACGGCAGCCGCCACAAGGAACACCGCCGTCAGCACCTTCCACCAGCGGCGGAAAAACTTCAGCGCCACCGCGTGGTCGAATCCGTTGCCCAGTCCATTCTTTTCTTCTTGCATCATATTGTCTGTTATTGTTTACTTCTTTAATAAATATATTATACGCCATTAACGACGCCTGCCCCCTTTTATTGTCCGACCCGACGAAAAAAAAGCCACTGCCCGCTCAGCCCCCCCTCGTGCCCATTCCCCTAGCCGATACCTGCCATATACCTACCAAGGAAGAAGAGGATAGGGGCAACATGCTGATAACCACCTGTTTTCGAACGGCCGATTTTTGCCCTTTTTCCATTTTTTGAACCAAAAAAATCCGCCTCTGTACCAGGTTGATTATGAGCGCCTTGAAGTAAAAATACAAAAAAAATGCAAAAAAATTTTGTCAGTTTCAAAAAGTGTACTACTTTTGCAGTGTACTAGTCAACTAGTACACTAGTAATATAATACAAATTATAAATTGATAACCAATATGTTAAGCAAAAAGACACTCCTCGCGCTCCTGCTGTCGATTTTCGTGGCACTGCCCTCGCTTGCCCAGAGCTTCTCCGTCAGCGGCCGCGTGGCCGACCGCTCCACCGGCGAGCCCATGCCCTTCGTCAACGTCGCCCTCATGCGCACGCACGATACCATATTTATGCGTGGCGCCACGACGGACGTAAAGGGCCGCTTCGAGATTGAGGATGTGGCCCCCGGGCAGTACCTGCTGCAGGCCTCCTTCGTGGGCTATGAGACGGTTCTAGAAAAACTAGAAATTCTAGAGAATCTAGAAAATCTAGACCTCAAGCTGCGCCCGGGCACCACGCTGGCCGAGGTCGAGGTGGTGGCCGAGAAGCCCCTCTACGCCATGGATGGCGAGAAGAACCTCTACAACACCGCCGAGGACCCCTCCATACAGACCGGCACCGCCAGCGACGCCCTTCAGAACGCCCCCGGGGTGGAGGTGGACGCCGAGGGCAACATCACGCTGCGCGGCGTGTCGAGCGTCGAGATCTGGATCAACGACCAGCCCAGCCATATGAACGAGGAGGCCCTGAAGCAGTACATCAAGACCCTGCCCGCCAACGCCATCGAGCGCATCGAGGTCATCACCAACCCCTCGGCGCGCTACTCCACCACCGGCGGCGTCATCAACATCGTCACCAACCAAAAGGTGACCCGCAACGAGTTCCTCAGCCTCGGCTTCCGCGCCAACACCATGCCGAGCTTCTCGCCCTGGGCTTCGTATGTCTACGCCAACGAGAAGTTCGACATGAACATCTACGTCAACGCCAACTACTCGCACCACGACAGCTATGCCGACGGCACCAGCGCCCTGCTTCGCGCCCCCGGCGACACGGCCCGCTTCCAGTCGCACCGCGACACCACAGAGAGCAACAACTTCGGCGGCTACACTGGCGTGAACCTCAACTGGAACATCACCGACAAGACCCGCCTCTCCACCTGGGCCGGCATCTACCCCTACTGGGGCCGCAGCCACAGCACTGTCGACCTCGACTACTTCGAGTACCCCTCGACCCATAACCTCGGCTACCGCTACACGCACGACAATGACGACGGCTTCTTCTGGGGCGGCTACATGGGCGCCTGGCTCGAGCACCGCTTCGACAGCACCGGCCGCAAACTCTCCTTCTCGCTCAACGGCAACACCTCCAGCAACAGCGGCACCAGCACCAGCTCGTTCGTCTATCGCGACCCGCTGCGCGACACCCTCTTCCGCCGCGACTATACGCTGCGCCGCAACCCCACCATCGGCTTCAACCTCGACTATGCCCACCCCCTGAAGAACGACTGGGAGCTGGCCGCGGGCCTGGCTGGCAGCACCGGTGGGGGCAGCCTGAGGCAGACGATGGACACCCTGGCCGCCGGCCAGTATGAGCGCGTCCTCTTGCGCTCGCATGAAGGGGAGGAGCGCGGTACGGACCTGGCCCTCTACGCCACCGCCCAAAAGCGCTGGGGCGGCTTCACCGCCAAGCTGGGTCTGCGCGCCGAAAGTGCCTGGCCGCGCAGCACGTGGAACTATGCCGACGGCACCGGCACCTCCGAGGTGGACACCTCGTTCTTCGGCCTCGTGCCCAGCCTCCACCTGAGCTACCAGACCAAGACTTTCACCTCCTACAGCCTCTCCTACACCCTCCGCCACACCAATCCCGGCTCCACCAAGCTCAACCGCTTTGTATTTTACGATGAATACCGCTACGAGACCGGCAATCCCAACCTGCTGCGCACCTACACGCACAACCTGGAGGCTGCCTGGAGCAAGTACATCATGGGCTTCGGCATGCTCAACCTCAGCGCCTACTTCCGCGCCAACACCGACGAGATAGGCTCGGTGCCTGCCGCTGGCTACGCCCCCGCTTATTTCCCCGACACCCAGCTGGTCAACTACTCCTTCCCCGACAACATCGGCTCCAGCCACACCGAGGGCCTGGAGGCCAACGTCACCTACCGCCCCAGCGGCTTCTTCAATGTCCGTCTCAACGCCTCGGTGTTCAACTACGCCTACAATTACGACGGTTTCAGCGACAACCGCTGGAGCTGGAGCGCCCGCTTGAATGTGTGGGCCAAGCTGTGGAACAAGCTGGAGGTCTTCGCCAATGCCCACTACTCCTCGCCGCGCCTGGGCCTCTACAGCCTCTCGGTGGCCAACAAGGGCGTCGACCTCGGCTGCTCGGCCGACTTCCTGGACCGCAAGCTCTCGGTCTACTTCAACGTCAACGACATCTTCGGCATGGCCGAGTGGGGCGAAAACACCACCGCCCCGCAGTACCAGACCACCGGCAGCCAGCAGTTCGACTCGCGCTTCGTCAGCCTCGGCCTCACCTGGCGCATCGGCAAGATGGAGCTCGAAAGCAAAGCCCGCCAAGGGGCCACCGACACAGGAAACACACCGCAGATGTAGTGGCCTCACCCCCCGACCCCCTCTCCTTTCAAGAGAGGGGGAGGGGATGGCAAGAAAAGAAAGCAACAAGTATAAGTAATGTTTAACCAATAAACAAACCAGGGCCAGGTTCCCGACTCTCCCCCTCTCTTGAAAGGAGAGGGGGCAGGGGGGTGAGGCCGAAATGATTATGAAACTAGTAACAGTAGAGACCCTTCAGGGTCAACGGTATGAAGAGCTCGGCGTGGTCACCGGAAGCACCATACAGAGCAAGAACATGTTTGCCGACCTCGGCCAGGGGCTGAAAGGCATCATCGGCGGCGAGCTGAAGAGCTACACCGGCATGATGGAGAAAGCCCGCGCCCAGGCCACCCAGCGCATGGTCGACCAGGCCGTCCGCCTCGGTGCCGACGCCATCATCGGCGTCCGCTACACCACCAGCGCCATCATGGCCCAGGCCGCCGAAGTGCTGGTGTATGGTACAGCGGTGAAGTACAAATAGCCTCACCCCCCAGCCCCCCTCTCCTTTCAAGAGAGGGGGAGGGGACGGCAAAAAAAGAAAGCAACAAGTATAAGTAATGTTTAACCAATAAACAAACCAGGGCCAGGTTCCCGACTCTCCCCCTCTCTTGAAAGGAGAGGGGGCCGGGGGGTGAGGCCGATTTGATTATGATTGAAATACGCAACCTTGACTTCAGCTACAAGAAGACCCCTGTCTTCAGCGACATCACGCTTTCGTTCCCCGAAGGCTCCATCTACGGCCTGCTCGGCGAGAACGGCGTGGGCAAGACCACCCTTTTGAAGCTCATCTGCGGCCTGCAGCGCCCCGCGAGCGGCACCTGCACCCTCGACGGGCAGACCTGCCACGACCGCCTCCCCTCCATGCTCCAGCGCATCGTCTTCCTCCCCGACGAGGTGATGCTGCCCGACAACTCGACCCCGCAGCGCTACGTCGACGAGCTGGCCCCGTTCTATCCCACCTTCTCGCAGGGCACCTTCCTCCGCCTGATGCAGGAGCTGGAGGTGGATGCCGACCGCAAGTTCCGCGAGATGAGCTTCGGACAGCAGAAGAAGAGCCTCATCGCCGCCACCCTCAGCCTCGGCACCGACTACGTCCTCCTCGACGAGCCCACCAACGGCCTCGACATCCCGAGCAAGGCCCAGTTCCGCTCCATCCTCAGCCAGCGTGCCGACGAGCGCAGCACCATCATCATCTCCACCCACCAGGTGCGCGACGTGGAGAACCTCATCGACCCGATAGTCATCCTCTCCAACAACGCCGTGCTCCTCAACGCCAGCGTGCAGCGCATCACCGAGAAGCTCCGCTTCGAGTACGGCACCGATCAGCGCGCCGACGCCCTCTACAGCGAGATGCAGCCCGGCGGCTACCTCAACGTGGTGCCGAACACCGACGGCGCGGAGAGCCAGATCAACATCGAGGCGCTGTTCAATGCCGTGCTGCGTAACAAAAACACTTTCAGGGAGTTGTTTAAATGATATCCGTTAAAAGTATTCAACAGTGGGAAAATAAGGGAAAATAGCGGAAAGAGTCGAAGTATTCACCTACCAGATACCTACCAGACACCTACCAGATGCCCTTCGCCCCGACAGCCCCCGTTGACACATTAAACCAATCCTCTATGCAGTCCACATTCAACCTCCGCCGCTTCGGCCGCCTGGTGCGCCACGACCTGCAGCTCCTCGACCCGCGCTACAGTGTCCAGGGTGCCTCGATGCTCTCCGCCGTGCTCTTCCCCGTGATGATGGTGGTGATGCAGACCCTCTTGGGCTACGAGTCCAACGCCGGCAGCCCCTTCTACCGCCTGCTGCTGGCCGTGGGCTTCCCCCTCTTCTGGGGGCTCAAACTGCCCGCAGACATCTTCTTCCGTGCGGACAAGAAGAACCGCGGCCTGTACTTCGCCCTCCTGCCCGCCTCCAAGTGCGAGAAGTACTGGAGCATGTTCATCGTCTCGCTTGTCGTCGTCCCCACCGTGTTGACCCTCGGCTCGCTGCTGCTCGACACCCTGCTGGCCCTCTTCCGCATCGGCCCCTGGCAGCAGTTCGCCTGGCAGATTGAACCCATGCACCGTCCCATCACCCCCTGGATTCCCCGCAACGCCGTCGCCATGCTGCTTTCGGTCATGGCCGCCGCCATCTGGGCAGGCACTTTCCGCAACAAGGTCGCTTCCGCAGCGGTGTGGATAGCCATCTTAGCCTGGTCGGTCTTCAGCTCCCTGGGGCTTCTGCTCCTATGGGGCGAAATGGGCATGGGCGACACGGCGCTGGCCGCATTCTTCGTCGCCCAGTTCCTGCTCTTTGCCCTGATGGCCTTCGTCGGCCGTCGCCGCCTGGACCGACTGGCATATTAAGCCCCAATAATTTCAATTTTCAATTTTCAACTTTCACTTTCACGATATGAACAACACATTCGATTGGAACCGATTCTGCAAAGTGGTCCACAAGGACCTCTGCAACCTGTGGCCCACCTTTGGCACCACCATGCTCATCCTCGTCGCCCTGCCTTTCGCGCTGTGGCTCCTCCTGCTCGTGCTGATGCAAGGCGACTGCATCAACTTTCCGGCCGACGTGCGCCTGATGATTATTGAATTCCTCGCCATGTTCGCCGCCCTGATGGCCCCCTCGCGCCTCTACCGCACGTGGAACATTCGCAACGAGGGCATCTACTTCGCCATGATCCCCGCCTCCAAGCTGGAGAAATTCCTCTCCGCCCTGATCTACACCCTCGTCGTCGCCCCCTTGGCCGTCTACCTCGGCGGACTGGCGCTCGACATGGTGCTCACCGCCGTCCCCGTCGGCTCCTACCACAACTGGATATGGCAGGGTAGCGCCGGGTTCCCCTTCACCCTCGACTTCTCCCTCCTGGCCGACCTCGGTGGCGGCGAAGAAGACCAGATCGTGCGCTACTACGGCTCCATGTGGGCCCTCTGTGCGCTGCTGGGGCACGTCGGCGGCGTGCTGCTTTTCATGTTCACCAGCACCATCTTCAAGCGCCACAAGGTGCTCCAGACCTTCCTTTGGATGTACCTCATCCAGTTCGTCCTCACCCTCATCCTCATCCCCGTCTTCATCGCCCTGGCCACCCATGCCGCCGACTTCGCCGAGTGGCTCGCCACCCTCTTCGACCGCTACGACGAGGAATGGATCGCCCAGCGCTTCATCATGTTGGTGATAACCACCAACGTGGCCGAGATAGCCCTCTTCGGATGGCTCAGCTGGCGCCGCCTGAACCGCATGGCATACTAAATAGAAAAACACCGCTATGGACTTTCAGAAACAGAAACCGATATACCTCCAGATAGCCGACCGGCTGATGGAGCAGATACTGGCCGGCGTGGCCGACGACCGCATGCCGTCGGTGCGCGAGGTGGCCTCCGCCATGGGCGTCAACCCCAACACCGTGGTGCGCTCCTTCGACCACCTTCAAACCGCCGAGATCATCTACAACCGCCGCGGCGTGGGCTACTTCGTCAGCGCCGACGCCCGCCAGCGTATCCTCCAAGCCCAGCGTCGCGAATTCTTCGAGGCCGACCTCCCCGCCATCCGCCAGCGCCTCAAGGCCCTGGACATCAGTATTGACGAACTTGTAAAACACCTGCAGCAATGAAAAAGACAATGCTTCTGTTGCTGGCGGCCGTGGGCCTGCTGGCATCCTGCCACCGCAGTGGCAAAGGCTTCGAGCCGTACAGCGAAGGCCTCACCCCCGACCAGGTGCGCGCCGAGATGAAAGCGGGGGGCTACGACTACGCCCTCATAGGCAACCGCGAGGACTGCCAGGTGGTGGTCTATGCCTGGCGCGACAGCGCGCTCTTCCACACCGTGGAGGTCTTCACCACCGACAGCGCCGGCCGCAGCACACTCGAGCGCGACGAGGTCTACAACGTGGACACCGCCTGGCACTTCCTCCCCCTCAAAGGTGGCAACTGGCGCTTCAAGCACAACCACAACTCCTCCCTCGTCTACGGCCTCAAGACCACCCCGCCCAAGGCCGTGGCCGACGGCGTGGCCTTCGACCTCAAGTCCTATATCCTCACCCAGGCGCGGTGCCTGTTCGTGGCGGCCGACAAGTCGATCGAGACCAAAGACCTCCTCACCCTGCCCGAGGTGCAACCCCTGCTGCAATACGCCATCACCCACTACCTCGCCGACAGCTACATCAGCGTGGGTGATACCGAAATCGACACCCTTCTTGTCGGCGACGAGGATTGGGGCGAGGAGTGGAGCGAGGAGTGGAGCGAGGAGTGGGATGCTGACACGGACACCTCGCAGTGCGCCGCCCGCATGGAGGTGCTGGAGCATGCGGCCTACGCCAATGGCTTCAACGTCACAGAGATTCACCACAGCACCAACGAAGCCGACTTGCACGACAGCTGCTCTTTCCACGCCGTGCGCTCCTTCGTGCGGCGCGACCGCAAGTGCCGCCGAGCTATGCTGCAGATACAGCCGGTGGCGCTACGCCTCGGCATGTCGTTCCAAATGCAGCACCACATCGACGACAATGGTCGCCACAGAGGCTGCGAATTCACATGTTATAAGTAGGGTAGGGGGGCGTTATGCGTTATTGTCGTCCTCGCCGCCGTGCCGCCGCTTCTTGATGGCTATCTCGATGCCCTTCAGCCCCCAGTTGATAAGGATGATGACTGCCACGGCTAACAGAGACTCGCGCCACATGCCGTAGCCGCAGAGGCACCCTACGGCCGCCGAGCACCAGATGGTGGCCGCCGACGATAGGCCGTGGATGGTCAGGCCGTTCTTCATGATGACTCCCGCTCCGAGGAAGCCTATACCCGTGACAACCTGCGACAACACGCGCAGGTTGTCGTTGTTGACGGGGCCTCCCGATACCTGCGCTCCCATGATGACGCTCTCCGAGATAAGGATGAAAATGCAGGCACCCACGGCGACAAGCGAGTTGGTGGTGAGGCCCGCCTGGCGCTGCTTGAGCTCGCGCTGTGTGCCTATGATGATGCCACCCACAAGGGCGCTGGCAAGGCGGAAGATGAATATCTCTAACGGCATATGTCGGGTGTAGTTAAGAGTTAAGAGTTATGAGTTGTTGCCGGCAAGGACTACGACTATCTCGCCCTTGACTTCCTTCTGCTGGAAGTAGGACAGCACTTCTGCCAGGGTGCCGCGGGCGGTCTCGGCGTGGAGTTTGCTGATCTCGCGGCTGACGGATACCTGGCGCTCGGCTCCCACCACGGCGATAAGCTCTTCGAGCAACTTCACCAGGCGGTAGGGGCTTTCGTATATTATCATGGTACGCTCCTCGTCGGCGAGGGTGCGAAGGGCTGTCTGGCGCCCTTTCTTGTGGGGCATGAAGCCGAGGAACGTGAAGCGGTCGCAGGGCAGCCCGCTGTCGATCAGTGCCGGTACAAAAGCTGTGGCCCCCGGTAGGCATTCCACCTCGATGCCGGCCTTGACGGCTTCGCGCACCAGCAGGAAGCCCGGGTCGGAGATGCCGGGGGTGCCGGCGTCGGTCACCACCGCCATCGTGCTGCCTGCCGTCAGCCGTTCCACCAGTCCGGAAACGGTCTGGTGCTCGTTGAAGATATGGTAGCTCTGCAGCGGTGTCTCGATGCCGTAGTGCTGCATCAGCACTCGGCTGGTGCGGGTGTCCTCGGCCAGAATGAGGTCGACCGAACGGAGAACCTCGACGCCACGGTAGGTCATGTCGCCGAGGTTCCCAACGGGGGTCGGTACTAGATATAATTTTGAATTCTGAATTTTGAATTTTGAGTTATTGTCCTCCATGGCAGTCAATATTCGAAATTCAACATTCGAGATTCGTAGTCGAAGTTATTCCTCCTCGTAGTCATCGGGGATCTCCATGTCGTGGTAGACATTGGTGATATCGTCGTCCTCTTCGAGGATACCGATGACTTTCATGACCTTGCGGATGGTGTCGTTGTCCACCTGACGCAGGTTGTTGGGGATGCGTTGCAGCTCGGCGCTCTCGCACTCGATGCCTTTTTCTTCGAGCATCTTGACCATGTTGCCGAAGTCTTCGTAGGCGGTGTAGAGGGTCAGGTAGTCGTCCTCGACCTCCATCTCCTCAAGGCCGCCGTCGATGAGTTCCATCTCCAGTTCCTCGACGTTCATGTCGGCCTTGCGGGGGACGACGAAGACGCCTTTACGGTCGAAGAGGAAGCTGAGGCTGCCGTTGGTCTCCAGGGTGCCGCCGTTCTTGTTCATGATGGCTTTGACGTTGGCGACGGTGCGGTTGTTGTTGTCAGAAAGGGCCTCGATGAAGAGGGCGATGCCGTGGCTGACGTGGCACTCGAAGGTGAGTTCCTGCATGGCGGCGGCGTCCTTGTCGTTGGCCTTGTTGATAGAGCGCTGCAGCGTGTCCTTGGGCATGTTGCAGCCGCGGGCGTTCTGCACAAGCAGGCGCAGACGGGGGTTGCTGTCGGGGTCGGGACCGCCTTCGCGCACGGCGATGGCTACCTGTTTGAGGATGTTGCTCCACTGTTTGGAGCGCTTGGCATCGGCGGCTCCTTTTGCTCTCTTGATTTTAGACCATTTGTTGTGTCCTGACATAATAGATAATGTATTATATTATTAATATTGTTGATTTAGATTTTCCACTGTATGTAGGTTATGGGTTTCCCTTCGGCCAAGAACATGCGCTCGTAGAAGGTCTGCGTCAGCTTGGCTTCGCCTTCGTAGGGGGTGTTGTACAGGTCGGCCGTAGAGAATAGCACGGTGCACTCCTCGTTGGGCAGTACTTCGTTGAGGGTGTATTCGTAGAGTTCCTGCGAATCGGTCTTCAGATGCAGTGTGCTGCCTGTGGCCAGGAAGCGGCGGTAGGTGGCCAGGAAGCGGGGCGACGTGAGGCGCTTGCCGGGCTTCTTGGGCTGTGGGTCGCAGAAAGTGACCCACACCTCGCTGACCTCTCCTGGGCCGAAGAAGCGGTCAATCAATTCGATGCGTGTGCGTATGAAGGCCACGTTGGGCAGGGGCTCCTCGATAGCGGTCTTGGCACCACGCCACAGGCGCGCCCCCTTGATGTCGACCCCGATGAAGTTGCGCTCGGGGTGGATGCGTGCCAGCGCCAGGGTGTAGTCACCCTTGCCGCAGCCCAGCTCAAGGGTGATGGGGTTGTCGTTGCCGAAATGCTCGTGCCAGCGTCCTCGCAGGGCGAACCCCTCCTGCTCCAGCTGTTCAAAGCCTACTTGGAAGAGGTTGCCGAAGGTGAGGTTCTCGGCGAAGCGCTTCAGTTTGTGGTGTCCCATGGGCTGTGGTTAGTCGAGTTGTTTGATTACGATGTCGCCGTCATACCAACCCTTGATGTGGTTGTAGAGGGCCTCGGCCTTGGTGCGGGTGGGGGCCGAGCCCATGCTGACGTAGAACATCTCGTTCTTCTCGATGATATAGGCGTCGCTGCCCAGTTCGTGCAGGCGGGCGGTCATCTTGGCGGCGGTGCCCTTGTTGAGGTAGAAGCCGGCAATGATGTCGAAGCCTTGTTTGCTCTTCTTCTCAACGTAGACGTAGACGGGGTCGTCGTCGGGCAGAGCGGTCTTCTTCTGGGGAGCGGCGGCGGGTTTGGCAGTCTCGGCAGGAGCCGTGGGCTGGGCAGCGGCAGAACGCTCGCCGCCGGGAGTCAGGCCGTACTCGTCGACCACATCCTGCAGCATGCCTTCCAGCAGTTCGGCATCCATCAGTTCGCCCTGCACGGTGTTGCGAACATCGACGGGGTATTTGCCTCTGAGCCAAGGCTCGACGCTCTGGTAGATGTAGTCTTCGTAGGGTATGAAGCGCTGCACCGCCATGCGGTTGCCCATCAGTTCTTCCATGCGCTCGTCGGAGTACTGGCGTACGCGGTCCATCATCGGCACGCGGGCGGAGGGGTAGTCGTTCTCGGCGAGGAAGTTGTTGATATAGTCGGCCATGTTGGCGCAGACCTTGTCGCTGTTGCGCGACATGTCGCGGTCGTTGTAAACGAGCAGGTCGGTGTTGAAGCTGAACTGGTTGAGCTTGGACAGGTTGAGGTGTTTGCTGGGGCGGTTCAGGTCGTCGAGGACGGCGTGGTTGCCGGTCGATCGGCCTTTCAGGAACAGGAAGGCGGCAATGCCTGCCAGCAGGAGCAGCAGCAGGAGGAGCAGCCAGAGCCAGCCTTTGCTGCGCTTCTTCTCTTCCTTGTCGGTTGTGGCTTCGGAGTTCATTGCTTGGGGCTCTTTCCCGGCAGCCTTTGCTTGACGCTTGGCCTCTTTCTTGGCGGCCTTTTCCAGTTTCTTCTCCTCTTTCAGGCGACGTTCGGCCTCTTTGGCGGCCTCTTTCTCGGCTTTCTCAATCTCTTTCTGTTTTGAGGCTATCAGTCGCTCGTGTTCGCGCTGCGACTCTTGTTGGGCTTCTTTGAGTTCCGTTATCTCGCTGCCGACGACGGGGGCCATGGGGTCTACTGTGGGCTGTCCCTTGGCGGCTTGGCTGGCGGCCACGGCAGCCAGTGCGGCAGCGCGTTTCTCGGCTTTCTTGCGGTCTTCTTCCACCTTGCGCTCGGCGCGTATGCGCTCGGCTTCGGCACGCTCTTCGGCGTTGCGCAGCTCTTCTTCGGCGCGGCGACGCTCCTCGGCTTCGCGGCGTTCGGCGGCTTCGCGGCTCTCTTCGGCCTGGCGCTCGGCGTTGTCGTGGTCTTTCTGTGCGCGTTTGCGCATCTTGGCGCGCTCTTTTTCGGCCTTGGCTTCGGCTTTCAGGCGGGCCTTTTCGGCTTTGGCTTCGGCTTTGAGGGCGGCTTTCGATTTGGGTAGTTCGTCGAGTTTCTTGAGGCTTTCCTGCCAGGTGTCGTCCACCAGGGTCTCCTCTTCCTCTTCCTGGTCGTCGTCTTCGTCGACTTCAGGTTCGGGTTCAGGCTCGGGCATGGGTTTGGGCTCGGGCTTCTGTACCACGGTGACAGCGGGCATGTCGGCATCGAACTGTGCGAAGGGGTCGTCGCTGTTGCTATGGTCGTAGGTCTTCACCTCTTCGAGGGGTTTCTCGTTGGTGGAACCGGCCTCGATGACGACGCCTTCGGTCATGTTGAATGCGAATCCGCTACCCGATTTGGACAGGGTGCCCAGATTACCGAACTGGTGCTCGCCGGTGCGGTTCATTTTGTCCTGCAAGGCGTCGATGTAGTTGTTCCACATCTGCTGTGCCACGTCGTCGCCCACGCATTCGCGTCCGGCGATGGTCTTCACGATGCTGTTGTCGCCCGTGGTGCTGTCGCTGAATACGATGTTGCGGGTGGCGGGGTAGTAGATGCGGGTGGCGGCATCGTGGCGTGGGCTTTGCGTCACGCTGTCGAAGGTGCCTATGCCGGGTAGCTCGACTTTCTGTCCTTGTTGGAGTAACTCAACGATGAGATCGGTAATATTCATAATGTGTCTATATTTTTCTCTGTTTGATGTTTAAGGCCTTCCTCGGCGAGGCGCAGGTCTTCGGGGGTGTCAATGCCGATGTTGGCGCAGGGGGTCTCGCAGACGGCTATGCTGTAGCCGGCCTCGAGCCAGCGCAGCTGTTCCAGTTTCTCGCTCTGTTCGAGCCGGCTCTGCGGCAGGGCGCAGACTTCGGCCAGCGTCTGGCTGCGGAAGGCATAGATGCCCACATGCTTGTAGTACTGGCCAGCGACGACCCATACCTGCTCCTCGTCGCCGCGGCGGTAGGGGATGGGCTGGCGGCTGAAGTAGAGGGCTTTGCCGTTGGCGGCGCATACCACTTTGACGTTGTTGGGCGAGAATAGCTCCTCGCTGCTGGCGATGCGGGTTTTGAGTGTGGCAATGTCGACCGCGGGGTCGGCAAAACTTCCGACTAGCCGTTGCAGTTGTCCGGGTTGCACGAAGGGTTCGTCGCCCTGCAGGTTGACCACCACGTCGTATCTGTCTCCCTGCTGTGCAAGCCGTTGCGCCACCTCGCCGCAGCGGTCGGTGCCGCTGCGATGCTCCGTGGAGGTCATCATGACGCTGCCTTTGCCGAACGCCTGCTCCACATGGGCGAAGATGCGCTCGTCGTCGGTAGCCACCACGGCGGTGTCGATGCCGGGGGTGGCGGCGGCCACACTGTAGGCGTAGTCGATAATGGGCCGTCCGCCGAGCAGTGCCAGGGGCTTGCCGGGGAAACGCGTCGAGGCGTAGCGTGCGGGTATGACGGCCAGGGTCCTCATTGTTCTTGCGATTCGTCGTTGCCGAAGAGGCTGTTGAACTCGGCGTCGATGCGGTTGATGATTTGTCCGAGGTGCTCGCGGTTCTCCACGAAGTCAAGCTCGTCGGTGTCCACGGTGAACATCTTGCCCTCGTATTCGGAGGCCCACTGCTCGTAGCGGTTGTTGAGGTTGGTGAGGTAGTCCAGGCGGATGCCGCGTTCGTATTCGCGGCCGCGCTTCTGGATGTGGCGTATCAGCGTCGGCACGTCGCCGCGCACGTATATGAGCATGTCGGGTTTGGGCAGCAGCGAGTAGGTCATTTCGAACAGCTTGGTGTAGGTGGCCAGGTCGCGGCTGTTGAGCAGCCCCATGCTTTGCAGGTTGGGGGCGAAGATGTAGGCGTCGTCGTAGAGTGACCGGTCGCGGATGAAACTTTCGCCCGTCTCGGCCAGCTCGGCCAGCTGCTTGATGTTGGCATACAGCGAGTGGACCATCATGTTGAACGACCACCGGCGCATGTCTTCATAGAAACTGTTCAGGTACGGATTCTCCTCCGTGGGTCCGTAGACTGCACGGTAGCCATAATGCCTCGACAGCAGCTTGGTCAGCTCTGTCTTTCCGGCGCCTATATTTCCCGCTATTGCTATCTGCATACACTTGTTTTCGTGCCCTCCGTTTCTGCTTTCTTTTTGATACAGAACAGGATGGCGTGATTCAACCTTTATTTTTAAGTGGCAAATATACGCCTTTTTTTTGAATTATAATAAAAAACTTTTCTTTTGGCACAGAAATTGCACTCTCGAGGGTATGGATAAGATGGATTTCTCAGTCGACAAGCAGGAAGTCACCGAAGGCGACATCGTGCAGGTGACGTGGCAGTGCAACAGCGCCGACCGCGTCGAGCTTACCCTCGACAATGGTCACCGCACCTCTGTCATCCCCCTCGAACTCGCTGGCTCTAAGCGCTTTCGCCTCAACCGCTCCAAAGGGCGCACCCGCCTCACCATCACGGCGTGGGTGGGCGACAAGAATTATTCCAAGACTCTGAAAGTCAAGGTGAAGGAAATTCCTGTCACCCGTGCCGAGACCGTCGATGCCCGCGGCCGCCGCCAGTGGGTGCCGCAGCATTGGGTCGACCGCCTGCGCACCTCGTGGCAGTCCGCCACAGCCCGCCGCCGCATGGCCCTCCAGGCTCTGCCACCCGAGAAGCAGATGGCTTCGCGGACGCTCATGGTTTTGGGTGCTATCATGCTGGTAACCATGTTCTTCCCCAGGCTCGCCTCGGTCGGTCTGCTGGCCCTTGCGGCCTACCTCCTCTGGGTGCTCTGGAAACGCTAACTGTTCAGATCGCGCCGAGTTGTGTTCCCTCATTTTCCCATCGATGGGAAATGATGGGAAAGAGTCGAAGTATTCACCTACCAGATACCTACCAGACACCTACCAGACACCTACAGGATACCTGGCTGGCGGATGGCATCGGGTGGCATTTTTTTGTATTTTTTTCGGCCGTATGTCGGCAATTGCCGAAAAATCACTATCTTTGCAGTGAGAAACTGTGGCCCGGAGGGTCGCTGTTTTGTGGGTTATTTATCATATAATCAATCGCTTATGACGAACATTGACAACCTAGACGACCTGATAAAAATGGCTTTGCGCGAAGACGTGGGCGACGGCGACCACTCCACCCTCGCCTGCATACCCCCCGACGCTATGGGGACGGCCAAGATGATTGCCAAGCAGGAGGGCATCCTCTGTGGGGCTGAAGTCGGCCGACGGGTCTTCCAGATTGTCGACCCCTCGCTCGAGGTGTCGCTCCTGGTCGCCGACGGCACACCCATCAGCAAAGGCGACGTCCTCATGACCATCCACGGCCCTTCGGGCAGCATCCTCACCGCCGAGCGCACGGCCCTGAACTTCATGCAGCGCCTTTCCGGCATCGCCACCGAGACCCACCGCATGGTGCAGATGCTCAGCGGCCTGGATACCAAGCTCCTCGACACGCGTAAGACGACCCCCAACATGCGGCTGCTGGAGAAGTACGCCGTGAAGTGCGGCGGCGGCACCAACCACCGTATCGGCCTGTACGACATGGTGATGCTGAAGGACAACCACATCGACTTTGCCGGCGGCATCGAGCAGGCCATCGACCGCACGCACGACTACCTGAAAGCCAAGGGGAAAGCCCTCCGCATCGAGATCGAGGTTCGCAACCTCGACGAGTTGCAGCGTGTGCTTGACCACGGCGGCGTAGACCGCATCATGCTCGACAACTTCGACACGGAGACCCTCCGCGAGGCGGTGCGCCGCATCGACCACCGCTACGAGACCGAGGCCTCCGGCGGCATCACCGAGGCCACGCTGCGCCAGTATGCCGAAACCGGTGTCGACTTCATCTCTGTCGGTGCGCTGACCCACCACATCAAAAGTCTTGACATTTCGCTGCTGAAGCAATGACATCGGTAGGAGTTTGGGCACGCACGCTGCGCCTTTGGGGCAAGCGGCAGTGGCGCCACCTGCTCTACAAGCGGTGGGTGCGCCAGATGCTCTTTTTCCTCCAGAACTTCTCGCTCCCCGGAGGACGCGGGGTGCCGCTCTACGACATCATCGGCTACTTCATCGCCGGCTCGTTCGGCAGCTCCATCGCCCAGCGGGCCAAAGGCTTGGCTTTCAGCTTCCTCTCCGCCCTGCCGCCGCTGATGATATTCATCTTCTCGCTCATCGCCTATCTGCCGTTCGACGGCTTGCAGGACGAGTTCCTCGCAGAACTCTCGCAGATAGTTCCCGGCAAGATAATGGACCCCCTGTCGGATACGATCAACGACGTCATGGGTCACAAGCACACCACCCTCCTGTCGATAGGTTTCATCTCCTCTATCATCCTGGCGGCCAATGGTATGAACGGCTTTATCCTGTCGCTCAACTTCGCCAATCAGACCGTCGAGAAGCGTCCGTTCATCCAGCGCTTCCTGCTCTGCATCATGATGGTGTTCGTGCTCTACGTCATCATCGTGCTGGTTCTCGGCCTGCTCATCGGCCACAAGTACCTGCTGCAGCTCATCTTCAGCCAGGGGTGGCTGACCGATACCAAGGCCAATACCCTGATGTTCAACATCGGACGCTGGGTGCTGCTTTCGCTGGCCATGCTCTTCGCGCTGGCCTTCATCTACTATTTCGCGCCGGCAAGCCGCCAGCGCGTGGGCTTCTTCTCGGCGGGGTCGGTGCTGGCCACGGGCATGTTCTTCGTCCTTTCGTGGGGTTTTGGTATCTATATCAATAACTTCAGCCGCTACAACCTGCTCTATGGCTCCATCGGAACGCTGCTGCTGCTGATGCTGTGGATCTACTTCAGCTGCATCGTCATCCTGGTGGGCTACGAGCTCAATACGAGTATCTACAACGGCACCATCCGCCAGAAGAACCGCCTGGCCCGCATGGAGCTCCGCAATAAAATACAAATATTCAAAGATGATAATACAGAAGAAACACGGGAAGGTGGTGTCCGATAGCGGCACCGCCAGGGAGACTTTCAAGATGGTGGCCAAGACGATGGTGAGCCTGGAGGAGGTGTTGGCCGACGAGTTGCGCGCCATGGGTGCGCAGAATGTAGAGGTAGGCACGCGCGCGGTGGAGTTCGAGGGCGACATGCGCCTGCTCTACCGGGCCAACTACACGTGCCGCACGGCTCTGGCCATCCTCAAGCCCTTTGCGGAGTTCGATGCCGACACCGACCAGGAACTCTACGACCAGGTGTACCGCATCCGATGGGAGAAGATTATGGATGTCGACGCCACCTTCATGATCGACTCCACCACCAGCGGCGAGATATTCACCCACAGCTACTATGCCGCCCTGAAGACCAAGGACGCCATCGTCGACCGCTTCCGCCGCAACTTCGGCAAGCGCCCCTCGATCGATACGGAGAACCCCGACTATAAGTTCAATCTCCATATCCGCGATAACCACGTCACCCTGCTGATGAACTCCAGCGGCGACTCGCTGCACAAACGTGGCTACCGCCAGGGTGTAGGCGTGGCCCCCATCAACGAGGTGCTGGCGGCAGGCCTGCTCAAGCTGGCCGGTTGGCAGTGCGACAGCAACTTCTACGACCCCATGTGCGGCTCGGGCACCATGCTCATCGAGGCAGCCATGATGGCCAACAGCATCCCCGCGCAGTACTACCGCGGAGGCCGCTTCGGCTTCATGCGCTGGAAGGAATTCAACCTCGGCGAGTGGAAGAGTGTCAAGCAGGAAGAGGACCGCAAGATAGGGTCGCTCGACTTCGAGGGCGAGATCTGGGGCAACGATATCGACGAGCGCGTCATCGAACAGTGCGAGAAGAACTTGGAATTCACCAAGTTGCATAAGGATGTCATGCTGCACATCGGCAGCTTCGAAGACCAGGAGCCGCCGGAGGGTAAGACGCTGATAGTCACCAACCCGCCCTACGGTGAGCGCATCAAGGTGGAAGACCTCAACGCGATGTATGAGAAGTTGGGCGACACCTTCAAGCGCCTCTACGGCGAGAACTGCGACGTGTGGCTCATTACCAGCGACTTCGAGGCCATGAAGCACATCGGCCTCCGCCCCTCGGCCAAGATACCCGTGCAGAACGGATCGCTCGACTGCCGCTTCCTCCACTTCGAGGTATACGAAGGCAGCAGGAAGGCTAAGTATCAGCAGGATGCTGAGTAGCGAAGAGGTGAAGCGAATAGCCCTCGAGGTGGGGTTCGACGCCTGCGGCATTGCCCGAGCCGATGCCCTCACCGACGAGGAATACCCCCTGCGGGGCTGGCTCGCAAAAGGCTGGCACGCAGGGCTTTCCTATATGGAGCGCAATGTGGAGATGCGCATGGACCCGCGGCTGCTGGTGCCCGGTGCGCGGAGCGTCATCTGCTGCGTCAGCGCCTACCCCCCTCCAATTCTCCCCCTTGGCAAGGAGGAGCGCCCCGAAGGGGGGTGGGGGTATAAACCTGGCGTAGCCGCCTATGCGCAGGGGCGCGAGTATCATAAAGTGCTCAAGGACATGCTTTTCAGCCTGCGCGAGCGGTTGGGCATCGACGGCAAGGTCTGTTGCGACACCGTCCCCATCAGCGACAAGCACTGGGCGGCCCGTGCCGGCCTCGGCTTCATCGGCCGCCACACACTCCTCGTCACCCCGCAGTGGGGCTCGTGGGTCAACCTCGGCGAGATTGTCACCACCGAGGAATGCTCGGAGTATTCAGAGTATTCCGAGTACTCAGAATACTCCGAGTATTCTGAATGCTCTGATAATCCCGACTTCTGCGCCAGGTGCCGCCGCTGCGTCGACGCCTGCCCCAACCACGCCATAGCCCCCAGCGGCCCTCCGATGATCGACGTCAGCCGCTGCACCGCTTACTACACCACCCACCACGAGCGCCCCATCCCCCCCGGCCACGTCACCGCCGGCTATACCCAAGGTTGCGACATCTGCCAGCTCGCCTGCCCGTTCAACAGGTAGTTCCCCCACGCGTTCCCGCCCCCTCCCCAAGGGTCTCCCTAGAGAGGACGAAGAGGGGAAGAAGAGGGTGGGGGGTTATTGCTGTATGTCAGCCTGTTATAAATGTGCGATTTTGGGTGTTTTTTCAGTTTCTGTTCAAAAAAAAATCACACCTTTTCCGTAGGGTATAGCAAAGGCCTTGGCTGCCGTCATTACGGGTGTAACTTCAGCTCAATCAGTGCTGTAACAGGAGGATGGTGAAAAAAGTGTGTGCGGTTTATAAAAATAATAGTATATTTGCAAAATAATCATCAATAAAAAGTAAAAAGAAACAGTAAGAAACACAGATAGATAGAGTATAATAAGGCGTATTCGCTTTTCTTCAGCATCGTTGAAATCTCGACAATTTCAATCTATCATTACGCAAGGAAAGAGAATCGCTCACGGAACCGTGGGCTTTTCTTGTTCGTAATGATAGGTAGTCGAGAACCTCAACGATGGACGGAGATAGGTTCACGGCTTTTTTTATTAACCTTTTTAAATAAAACAAAAATGAAAAGAATGTACATTGCAATGGCTTGCGCAGCCATGATGACGGGCATGATGTTCACTGCCTGCCAGAAAGACGACGACAATTCCAACAATGGCGACACGCCGGCCCCTGCCGTCGGCGGGTTCCGCGAGGACGGGGCTAGCAACGCCCTCTTCTCGGTGGCCGAAGGCCGCCAGGTGCGCTTCTCGCGCGGCAACCTGCAGTACCAGGCCTCAACGGGCACATGGCGTTTTGCTGCCAAGCAGTATGAATGTATCGGGGAAGGCAACCATGGCGCCTCGGAGACCTACGACGGCTGGATTGACCATTTCAGCTGGGGAACGAGCGGCTGGGAGAGCGGCGCTACAACCTACAAACCATGGCAGCTTATGGCATTACCATGGGATGGAAACTACCCCGGCGGCTCTGCTGACAACGACCTCACCGGCGAATATGCCGAGGCGGACTGGGCGTGGCACAATGCCATCAGCAACGGCGGCAACCAGACGCACAAGTGGCGTACGCTGACGGGCGAGGAGTGGAATTATCTGATTAGCATCCGTGCCAATGCTGACAGCAAGGTTGGCATAGGTACGGTGAACGAGGTTCATGGTCTGATCTTGTTGCCCGACGCATGGACTACGCCTGAAGGTCTGGCGTTCAGCACAGAGTATACTGGTTGGGACGACAATGTTTACACCGTTGAGCAGTGGAAACAAATGGAAGACGCCGGTGCTATATTTTTCCCTGCCGCCGGCTATAGCACTGGCTGGAGCAGCGTGTCGACTTATAAAGTCGGCGAATATGGTGACTATTGGGCATCCACTCACTATGACGATGATGAAGCACGGATGCTGTCATTTGACGTTACAGGCGTATCGGGCGACTGGTGGGCCACACGGGCAGGCGGCCGTTCGGTAAGACCTGTCACGGAGTGATATTCCGCATTCTCACTGCATGTGTGGCGCCACGGTACCGTGGCGCCACAGTTTTTTTTCTGGCAGTGGGGCAATTTAAAAGCAGGGCGCACGTTATGGTGTGGATTAATTTTATTGTAAAACAAAATGTATAAACAAACCCATCAACAACACGCAAGTGCGCGCTGTGTGGCGCCTCGCTCCCCAAAGGTCGCGCTGCGCTTCAGGCGCTTCTGCCGGGCGGGGTGGGCGGCCTACAGCTCGATGCACCGCGAGGTGACCATCGGGCGGCTGGCCACCCGCGTGGCCGACAGCAGCCTCGCCAAGTCGGCCGTCGCCTGCTGTCTGCTGGCCGCAGTGGGCACCCCCACGATGGCGCAGACCGACGACCGCGAAGCGCGCACGCTCCCAGAGGTGGAAGTCTCGCTCGACTCCCTCGCCTCGTCGCTCACCTCCGTTGAGCCCGCGGCGGTTCTCACCGCCAACGATTTCCGCCAAACTTCCATCCGTTCCATCGCCGACCTGGTGGCTCTGCTGCCGGGGGTGGACCTCCGTACCCGCGGCGGCAACGACGTGCAGGCCGACCTCTCCATGCGGGGCGGCACCTTCGACCAAATGCTCGTCCTGCTCAACGGCATCAACCTCACCGATGCCCAGACGGGTCACCACACGCTCGATATCCCCATCGACATTTCGATGGTCGAGCGCGTCGAGCTGCTCACCCCGGCCCAGTGCATGGCCCGCGGCCTGGCGGCCTTCTGCGGTGCGGTGAACATCGTCGTCAGCGAGCAGTACCGCGACCGCCTGCTGGCCGACGTCAGCCTGGGGAGCCATGCTACGGCTAAAGCTACTGTGTTGGGAACCAGGGCGCTGGGGCGTTGGTCGCTCACCGCCGCCGCGGCCTACAACCGTTCCGACGGCTACCGCCCCAACACCGACTACCGCCACGGAAGCCTCTTCCTCCAAGGGCTTCGCCACGGCGGCCGATCCGACCTCCACCTGCAGCTCGGCGGCCAGTTCAAGGACTTCGGCAGCGCGGGCTTCTATTCCACCACCTTCCCCGACCAGTACGAGGCCACACGCACCCTGGTGTTTAGTGGTCAGTGGTCAGTGGTCAGTGGTCAGTGGCGTTGGTCGGCTTCGGCCTATGGGCGCCTTCACCGCGACCGCTTCGAGCTTTTCCGCGAGGGATATGCCGACGATGTACCCGGCTGGTACACAGGGCATAACCACCACCTCTCCTCGCTGGCTGGCGCCGGTGTCCGCGCTGTGCGTCAGCTGGGGGTAGGGGAGTGGGTGGCTGGCGCCGAGGTGCGTCGCGAGGGCATCCGCTCCAATGTGTTGGGCCTGCCCGACAGCACCCTCGCCAGCCCCTATACACATGCTGCTGTGCGCACGTCCTCAGTTGTTTACACCGGCTACGGGCTCCGCCGCGGACGCTTTGCCGCCGAGGCCACCGCCCTAGGCCTCTACAACTCGCACTTCGGCCCCCATTATGGCCTCGCCGCCAACGCGAGGTATGACGTTTCAATTTTCAATTTTCAATTTTCACTTTCAAGGACCTTCCGCCTGCCGACCTTCACCGACCTCTACTACCAGAGCGCCACCCAGCAGGCCAATCCCGACCTCGGCGCCGAGAGCAGCACCGCCATCGAGGGGAAGGTGGAAAGCAAAAAGTGGAAAGTGGGCGAGCGCTCAGCCTTCGGATTTCAGCTTTCAGCATACTACCGCGCCGGTGCCGACATCATCGGCTGGGTGCGGCCCACGGAGGACGACCTCTGGCTCTCGATGAACCATACCGCCGTCGACGCCCTCGGCCTTGACGCGGCAGCCCAATTTCAATTTTCAATTTTCAATTTCCAATTCTCCTACTCCTTCTGCCACATCGAGGCCGACAGCCGCGGCCTCCTCGCCTCGTCGGCCATCGACCACCTGCGCCACCGCCTGCAGGCGTCGGCCGGCATCAAGGTCGATAGGTTCAGCTGCCACCTCTCGGCCACTTATCGCTTCCGCGAAGGCCAGTATGTCGAGGACGGCGTGGCGCACAACTACGGCGGTGCCCTGCTTGTCGATGCCGCCGCGGAGTACGCCCTGCGCCCTGCGCTGACCCTCTACCTGCGTGGCTACAACCTCTTTGACGCCTCGTGGCGCGACCTTGGCGGCGTCCCCCAGCCAGGCGTCACCCTCGCCGCAGGCCTCCGGCTCCAGCTGGAATAATTTTCCGCCGTTATCAGAAAAAAGTATTATCTTTGCAATATAAATTCGATATCGATATGACATACAAAGGACTGATACTCATGATTGTTACCGCCGCTCTCATCGCGGGGCTGGCTTCGTTTACCATGCGCGGCGAGGACGGCGAGACCCTCTCGGTGGCCATCCCCGGCACCGACCTCAAGCTCGACCTCGTCCTGGTCCGCGCTGGCACCTTCACTATGGGCGCCACCCCCGAGCAGAGCGACAAGACGAACTATGCCAAGCCTGTCCACCAGGTCACCCTCACGCAGGACTACTACATGGCAACCACCGAGGTGACGCAGGCTGTCTATCAGTCGGTTATGGGGGCGAATCCCAGCAGCCACGCCCTTGGCGGCGACTATCCCGTCGACGGTGTCAGCTACGAGGATGCCGTGCGCTTCTGCGAGCGCCTCTCCGAGCTCACGGGTCGCCGCTTCAGCCTCCCCACCGAGGCCCAGTGGGAGTATGCCGCACGTGGCGGACACAAGGCTCCCAAGCAGCAGACGCCATACGTCGGCAGCGCCAATATCGGCTCGGTCTGCTGGTACGACCACAACGCCTCCGCCAAGCCGCACCCCGTGGCGCAGAAGCAGCCTAACGTGCTGGGTATCTATGATATGAGCGGAAATGTCTGGGAGTGGTGCCTCGATTGGTACGACGACTATAGCTCCGCGCCGCAGACCGACCCCACGGGCGCTGCCAAAGGCACGATGCGTGTCAGTCGCGGTGGCAGTTGGTGCAACGGCTCGCGCTTCAGCCGCCTCTCCAACCGCGACAGTTCGTTCCCCAATGCCAGCAACGACTGCCTCGGCTTCCGCGTGGTGGTCCTTCCGTGAAAAGTATCCAGATTTTCCCATCGGTGGGTAACGAAGGGAAAGAGTCGAAGTATTCACCTACCAGACACCTACCATTCACCTAGAGGGTCCGTATTGTATGCCGACTGCCATTTTGGCAGTCGGCTTGCTTTTGGCATGCATCTTGCCCCCCGTTTCGTGTCGAATATAAAAAACATTATATATATGCAAGGCAAGCTTAACGTTCAGACCGAGAACATCTTTCCGGTCATCAAGAAGTTCCTCTATTCGGACCATGAGATTTTCCTGCGCGAGCTCATCTCCAACGCCGTCGACGCCACGCAGAAACTGAAGACCCTCAGCACCCGCGGCGAGTTCAAGGGCGAGCTGGGCGACCTCACCATCGAGGTGGAAATCGACTCCAAGAAGAAGACCCTCACCGTGCGCGACCGCGGCATCGGCATGACCGCCGAGGAGGTGGAGAAGTACATCAACCAGATAGCCTTCAGCGGCGTCACCGACTTCATGGAGAAGTACAAAGACAACCACGAGCAGCTCATCGGCCACTTCGGCCTCGGCTTCTACAGCGCCTTCATGGTCAGCGACAAGGTGGAGATATTCACCAAGAGCTGGAAGGACGAGCCGGCACAGCACTGGAGCTGCGAGGGCAATCCCGAGTTCACCATGGAGGAGGACAAGAAGCACACCGACCGCGGCACCGACATCGTGCTGCACATCGCCGACGACTGCAAAGAGTTCCTCGAGGAGGGCACCGTGCTGCAATTGCTGAAGAAGTACTGCCGCTTCATGCCCGTGGCCATCCGTTTCGGCGAGGAGAGCGTGTGGGTGGACAGCGAGACAGAATGTGATAAAGACGGCAAGCCCAAACGCGTGGAGAAAAAGCAGCCCCGCATCATCAACGACCCCGATCCCGCTTGGAAAAAATCGCCGTCGTCGTTGACCGACGAGGATTATAAGAAATTCTACCACGAGCTGTTCCCCATGAACTTCGAGGAGCCGCTGTTCCAGATTCACCTCAATGTTGACTACCCCTTCAACCTCACAGGCATCCTCTACTTTCCCAAGGTGCGCAAGACCATCGACCCCAACCGCAACAAGATACAGCTCTACTGCAACCAGGTCTTCGTCACCGACCAGGTCGAGGGCGTGGTGCCCGACTACCTGATGCTGCTGCACGGCGTGCTCGACAGCCCCGACATCCCGCTGAACGTCAGCCGCAGCTACCTCCAGAGCGACGGCAACGTCAAGAAGATATCGCAGCACATCAGCAAGAAGGTGGCCGACAAGCTGGAAGAGATGAGCAAGAAGAAAGAGGGTGAAGAGAAGAGCGCGTTGGAGGAGAAGTGGGACGATATCAAGATCTTCGTCCAGTACGGCATGCTGACAGATGAAAAATTCTGCGAGCGCGCCATGAAGTTCTACCTGCTCAAGGGTGTCGATGGCAGCTACTACACCCTCGACTCCTACCGCGAGAAGATCAAGGCCCTCCAGACCGACAAGGACAAGACCGTCTGCTACCTCTACGCCAGCAACGCCGAGGAGGAGCATGCCTACATCGAGAAGGCCAAGGCCAAAGGCTACGACGTGCTGCTGATGGACTCGCCCCTGGAGAGCCACTTCATCAACCTGCTGGAGCAGAAGCTCGAGAAGAGCCGCTTCGTCCGCGTGGACAGCGACACCGTCGAAAAGCTCATCCCCCACGACGACAGCATCCCCGAGAAGCTCACGAAGGAGGAGAAAGAGAAGCTGCAGCCTATCATCGAAGGTGAAATCGACAAGCAGCGCTTCACCGTGCAGCTCGAGAGCCTTGAGGAGAGCGACGCGCCGATGCAGGTGACGCAGAGCGAGTTCATGCGCCGCTACCGCGAGATGGCGCAGACCTCCGGCGGCGGCATGGGCTTCTACGGCGAGCTGCCGGAGAGCTACAACCTGGTGGTCAACGTCAACCACCCCCTCATCGGTCGCGTGCTCGCCGAGACCGATGCCGAGAAGCAGAAAGAACTCGTCCACCAGCTCGCCGACCTGGCCCTGTTGGCCAACGGCCTTCTGAAGGGAGAAGCCCTGAGCAAGTTCCTCAAGCGCTCGGTGGAGATGATTTGATCGGGTGAGGAGGTGCCTCTAATGAGGCCCCACCCGACGGCTCACAAATATCAAAGAAGCCACGAATCTGCCATGTGATCTATGGCGGATTCGTGGCTTTTTTTGTATCTGGAAGGCAGTGCCGGTGCAGGCCGTGGCAGAAAAAGAGAGGCTCCTGCAGTTGCAGGAGCCTCTCGGTGTCTGTGTGTGCTATGACTAGCAGAGTTCGTGGATCACGAGGCCGGAGCGGAGTTTGGGCTCGAACCAGGTGGTCTTCGGGGGCATGATGTTGCCGGTGTCGGCAATGTCGATGATCTGCTTCATGGAGACGGGGTAGAGGGCGAAGGCGACCTTCATCTCGCCGCTGTCGACGCGACGTTTCAGCTCGCCGAGGCCGCGGATGCCGCCGACGAAGTCGATGCGCTTGTCGGTGCGGAGGTCCTTGATGCCGAGCACCTTGTCGAGCACGAGGTTGGAGAGGATGGTGACGTCGAGGACGCCGATGGGGTCATTGTCGTTGTAGGTGCCGGGCTTGGCGGTGAGGCTGTACCAGACGCCCTCGAAGTACATCGAGAAGTTGTGGAGCTTGGCGGGTTTGTATTCCTGGGTGCACTCGCAGTGGCAGGGGAATTCGCACTCGCACTTGCCGCCGTTCTTGGTGCAGTCGCACATGCACTCGATGTCGAAGTTCTCCTGCAGCTTGGCGAAGAATTCCTTGCCGCTGAGGCCGTTGAGGTCTTTGACGACGCGGTTGTAGTCGATGACGTTCAGCTGGTTGTCGGGGAAGATGACGGTCATGAAGTAGTTGTACTCCTCGCGGCCGGTGTGGGCGGGGTTCTGCTCTTTCTTCTCCTGGCCGACGAGGGCGGCGGCGGCGCTGCGGTGGTGGCCGTCGGCGATGTACATGGCGGGGACCTGCTTGTCGAAGATGTCGACCAGTTCGTCGATGAGCTTGCGGTCGTCGATGACCCAGAAGCGGTGGCCGAAGCCGTCTTCCTTGGCGACGAAGTCGTAGATGGGCTTCTGTGCGGTGACGGAGGCCACGATCTCGTCGATGCGGGCGATGGAGGGGTAGGCGAAGAAGACCGGCTCGACGTTGGCGTTGGTGATGCGGACGTGCTTCATGCGGTCCTCTTCCTTGTCCTTGCGGGTGAGCTCGTGCTTCTTGATGACCTTGTTGACGTAGTCCTCGCTGTAGGCGCAGGCCACGATGCCGTACTGCCACTTGGCGTCGGCGGCGGTGGGGTTCATGCTCTGGGCGTAGATGTAGAGTTTCTCCTCCTCGTCCTTGACCAGCCAGCCGAGGTCCTTGAACATGTTGTAGTTCTTGACGACCTGAAGGTACACCTCGGGCGAGTGCTCGTCGGTGCCTTTGGGGAGGTCGATTTCAGCCTTGGTGACGTGCAGCAGGCTGTAGGGGTTGCCCTCGCATTCGACGCGGGCCTCTTCGGAGTTCAGCACGTCGTAGGGACGCGATGCCAGTTTCTCGACGATATCCACCGGGGGGCGGAATCCTTTGAAGGGTTTGATAACGCTCATATTGTGTCTGTTTTAATTGTTGATTTTTAACGTTGTTTGAGGCTGCAAAGATACTAACTTTTCGCGACATGGCGAAAATAATTTGGCATGCGGAGCATAACCAACTGGTTCTGAAAGCGAAACAATGGCTCGCGCGGCGAGGGCAGGGGGGAGGGCGTGCCGGGGCGCGGCGGAAGGTCGGGAACAAAGGCGTAAATTAAGTTAAAAAGTCGTAATTTAACATTTATTAGGAAAGTTGGCGGCCTGTTTTCGGAAGTATCATTTTCCGTCCAAACAGCGCCTGCGGAGGGGAAAAACACCGCGCAACGGCCAGTGGTACAGTGTGTTATATTTATATGGCTGGTTCGCAGCCGTTTACGCCATCTGGTAGGTGAATGGTAGGTATATGGTTCGACTCTGGTAGGTGACTGAAAAACGATTTGTTAATAGATGTTAAACGAGGGTGTGTTTAACATCTATTAACAAATCGCCGCCGACCCCACACTGATGACCAAGGAGGAATTCTTCGCCCGCGTGGACGAGGCAAAGAAAGGCCCCTCCTATGAACTGAAAGAGGGCGAGACGATAGAAGACCTGCTTGAACGTGTCGGCTGATGGCGAGCCCCCCCCGTTTCATATCCGTATCATGCTTCCGCAAACTACTGGACAACGATTCCAGTTTAGAGCCGTATTGGATACACCTGCGGCGCGGACATCCGTCCACACCGCAGGTGTATCCGCTATTGATTTCAATCGCTATAAATCTTCTCCGTTGGCCTGATTCTTCTCGTTGTCGTAGAAAATATTGATATAGTAACGTCCGAAGTGTTCGCTAATCATAAACCACACGGACTTGTGCGATACCTTATCCAACAAATAATCCATCGCGAGGGTTAATCCTGCAGTTTGTCTCTCTTCTTCGCCCATGTTATCCCATTTTTCCTCGCCATATTCGGAAATTATTTTGCCAATCAGCCATTCGGAAATACCAGTCGTGTCTTGGTCAGCTTCCGTCACCTGGTAATATGCAGCCTGATATCTTTTGTTATGTACTGACATTTCATATGAAATATCTTCTTCGTCATTAAGCGCATATTGTCCGAGAAGATTTTGAGGAAGGTACTTCCCATTTTTTTCGAACTGACTGCATAACGTATTGAAACGTATTTTGATTTCGCCCTCAGTGGTACCCACGGCATCGGCGACCATGATACGGTAGACCTTGTTGTTGTTCGTGACAACATGCAGGTTCACACTGCGACCGTTGAACTGACCGCTCAACACATCGTCAGAAGCGTTATAGGTAAACCCTTTGGCTTTGAGTTTTTGAATCATGGCAGATTTTGTGCCGTCAATGGGGATTCCCAAAAACTGTGTTACATTCTTTTGCGCAAAAGCCGCAACGGAGAGCATCAATGCTATCCCGAGAGTAAGAATCTGTTTCATTTTTTATCCTTTCTTTTACATTGTTTATACATACAGAAGCGTGGTGCCGTGTACCACTTCTTCTGATGAGGGTCCTGAGAAATTACCTTTTGGTGGAGAAACAGACAACAGCCCACGCTATACGCGCAAAGCCGTCATACTCTCTTGCACCAATATGAAAGTTTCTCAGGTTTTCATCAGCAAGACGAAGATATAACGCTTCGACGATTTCCTTATGAAATCGGATGCAAAGATACGCACTTTTTCCGACGCGGCCAAATTTATTTTGCCAGTTCGCGGAATTGTCGTATTTTTGCAGCCCGAAAAAAGATACAACCGATGAAACAAACCATCCTCACCCTGGCTGCGGCGGCCGTGCTCTTCGCCGCCTGCGGCACCAAACAGGAGACCGTCAAGGAAGAGTCTAACCAAAACAATGTTACCACAATGGAACTGAAAAATGTAAGCGAGCGCGTCAATATGGGCGCCAAACTGTATGTCACGCCGCAGCCGGCGCTGATGATTGCCACCTACGACGGCGAGGGCACCCCCGACGTGATGATGGCCGCCTGGGGTGGCCAGTACGAGGGCAACCAGGTCTGCTTCCAGCTGAGCAGCCACCAGACCACCGACAACCTGCGCCTCAACAAGGCCTTCACCCTCAGTTATGCCGACGCCCGCACGGTGGCGGAGAGCGACTACTTCGGCATCGCCAGCGGCCGCGACGTGAAGGACAAGGTGGCCGCCGCAGGCTTCACCTGCACCAAGAGTCAGAACGTGAATGCCCCCATCATCGACCAGTATCCCCTGGCCATGGAGTGCAAGGTGGTGGAGATGATTGAGCGCGGCGAGGGCGGTGCCTTCGTCGTGGGCGAGATTGTCAACGCCGTGGCCGACCCGTCGATTCTCACCGACGGCAAGATCGACATCAAGAAGCTCGACCCCGTGGCTTGGGATGCCTCGAGCCTCAACTACATCACCCTTGCCGACAGTGTGGGCAAGGCATGGCACAGCGGCAGGGTGTTTATGAAATAACCTTCTCTGCCCAATAACGCCAGCGGCCGGCACCTCAAGGTGCCGGCCGCTGGCGTTTGTTTAGATCCGCCTGAATATCATCTCGGTGGGGCTCCCGAACACAGGGTCGTAGTACAGACGCATCCGCCCCGCGGCTTCGTCGATCTCGATGCTGAACGTGAGGCTCTCGGTCGAAGATTCAGCCTCGCCGTCGAAGTCGAAATACGTCTCGGTGCGGCTCAGCCGCAGCTCGTGCCTATTGTCGCGCAGGGCATAGTCCCATGTGCCGTCTTCCAGCGGTCTGCTGAGCGGGTTGCTGTTGGCGACATACACCTCTTCCCCGCAGAAGGTCAGCGTTGTGCGGTCGTAGCCCGAGGGCTTCGTCGTCATTTCCCAGCGCCCGTCGGGCAGGTACTCGTAGTCCTTCTCGCAGCCGCCCAGCGCCAGCGTTGCCAGCGCTATTAATGTCAGGAGTGTCTTCTTCATATCGCTACTCTTCGGGGGCAAACATGGGATCCCAGGCGGGCAGCATCACGGGCTTCTGGTTCATCATGGCGAGGATATTGGCGGGGATGTACTTCTCCTCGAGCACCACGCGGAACATGTACTCGTTGAACCAGTCGTTGGTCATGATGAGGTTGCCTTGCCATCCGCTGTTGATGCCCCAGCTGTTCTCCACCATCCACTTCAGCGGCGTGCCGTCCTTGTCGAGGTCGACAGCGCAGAGGGTCATGGCGTGGCTCGAGCCGCTGGCGTAGGTCGTCACACGCTGCTTCTTGTCCATGCCGAAGGTGGTGCCCATAAGGCTCTCGTAGTCATAGTTGTTCATGTCCATGAAGCCTTTCTCGCTGTCGAGGAACTTGCCCACGTCGCAGCTGAAGTACATCATCGTGCTGTCCTTGATGCTGGCAATGCACATCGGGGCTATGTCCTCCATCGGCAGGTTCAGGTAGCGCCAGTTCTGGCCGTCGTACACGTGGCGGTCGTACTGGATTTCATATACCTTATAGTATTCGCGCGTGGGGTCGTTCATTACCATGTAGTACTTCGAGAAGTCGGTCTTGGCAAACTTCTGGTAGAACTCCATGGGGGTGTAGGTGGTCGTTTCCACTATCTCGCCCTTGGCGTCTTTCTGCTGCCAGGAGAACTGTGCCGGAGGCTCGCCCATGGTGAGGGCCAGCATGCGATAGATCACGCCGAGCATCTCAGTCTTCTTGGCCTGCAGCTTTTGCGCCGTCATGCCTTTCTGGCCGGCCATCTCGCGCAGCTGGAGGCCATCCTCGCGGAGCTTGAGGGCTATGAGGTTGCTGATGCTCGAGGTGTTGTTGGTGTTGTAGGTCTCGGGCATCACGTCGGCAGGCACCAGGCCGTACTTGTCGATCAGGTTGGCCACGCCGGTGAACTGGCCGCCGTCGCTGATGGGGTTCTTGAAGAGCCACTGCACCTCCTGGTCGTCGATGGGTTTCTTGTAAGTGTCGATCATCGCCTGCAGGAAGAGGTTGCTCTTCTCCAGCTGGTCGTAGAAGAACAGGTAGGCCTGCGAGAACTGGAAGTCGGCCGGCAACCCGTGCTTGCGGATGGTCTGGTTGCGCAGCACGTTCATCCCTGTGAACATCCAGCAGCGGCCACTGCTCTTTTGGTCGGTGACGGCCTTGCTGACGACACGGTTCGAGAAGTGCGAGTCGAACCTCGTCGCGTTCTCGTAGTTCATCGCCAGCTTCTTGGGGCTTTGGCTCACCATGATGTTGCGCAGCGCCTTGTCGCTGGCCGAGCTGCCGAATCCGCGCTTCATCTGCTGCATCATCTCGGTGCTGATGCCTCCGCCAGCCTGTTGTTGTTTCTTCTGCGCCACGGCGCCCCCTGCGGCAAGGCCCATGGCAAGTGCAAGTGCAATGTACTTCTTTGTCATATCGTTCGTTGTTTTTTTGTTTCGACTCTGTACTGTTTTCGCGGTGCAAAGATACGAAAGTTTTCCTTTGCAGTAAAATTATTTTTGCCAATCGGCAAAAATTCGTATTTTTGCACCGGAAAATAATCACAAAAACAGTATACAAAATGAAACAAGACATCCTCAAAAACCTCAAGCCCGCGCGTGTGTGGCACTATTTCGGCGAGATCATGCAAATCCCCCGCCCCTCGAAGCACGAGGAGCGCATCTCGGCCTACCTCGTCGACTGGGGCAAGAAGCAGGGCCTCGAGACCAAGAGCGACAAGCTGGGCAACGTCCTCATCCGCAAACCCGCCAGCAAGGGCTACGAGAAGAGCCCCATGGTGTGCCTCCAGGCCCACATGGATATGGTCTGCGAGAAGAACTCCGACAAGAAGTTCGACTTCATGAAAGACCCCATCCAGCCTGTGCTCGACGGCGAATGGCTCACCGCCGACGGCACCACCCTCGGCGCCGACGACGGCATCGGCGTCGCCGCCATCCTCGCCATCCTCGAGGACAAAACCCTCAAGCACCCGGCCCTAGAGGCACTTATCACCGTCGACGAGGAGACTGGCCTCACCGGCGCCATGGGCCTCAGCAAATCCTGGCTCAAGAGCGAGATACTCCTCAACTTCGACGACGAGGACGAAGGCGAATACTGCATCGGCTGCGCCGGCGGCATCGACACCACCGTCGAACTCGACTACAACCTCGTGCCCGTCCCCCGGGGCCACCAGGCCTTCCGCCTCCGCGTCTACGGCCTCAAAGGCGGCCACAGCGGAGACGACATACACCGCGGCCGCGGCTGCGCCAACAAGCTCCTCAACCGCATCCTCTGGAACGCCACCTACAAGCACTCCATGCGCCTCGCTACAATCGACGGCGGCAACCTCCGAAACGCCATAGCCCGCGAGGCCGAGGCCGTCGTCACCCTCCCCGAAGCCCAGGTCCGCCCATTCAAGACCATGGTCACCAAGATGGCCAAAGCCATGCAGTTCGAATTCCGCACCACCGAACCCGACATGAAGGTCGAACTCAAAGCCGTCGACACCCCCAAGAAGCTCATCGACAAGGAAACCCAGGAGAAGCTCGTCGGCGTCCTCTACGCCTGCGCCCACGGCGTGCTGGCCATGAGCCGCGAGGTGGACAACTTCGTCGAAACCTCCACCAACCTCGCCAGCATCAAAATGAAGGAGCGGAAACCCCAAAACGCAAAAGGCAAAACGCAACCCTCCGGCACCATCCACATAGCCACCAGCCAGCGCAGCAGCGTCGAAAGCGCCAAGATGGCCGCCGCCGAGAAAATCGAAGCCACCTTCCGCCTCATCGGCGCCCGCGTCTCGCACGGCGACGGCTACCCCGGCTGGACACCCAACCCCGACAGCCGTGTCCTCAAAGTCGGCGTTGCCGTCTACAAGAAGATGTACGGCCGCGAACCCGTCGTCCGCGCCATCCATGCCGGCCTCGAATGTGGCCTTATCGGACAGAAATACCCCCACATGGACATGATAAGCTACGGCCCCACACTCCGCGGCGTCCACAGCCCCGACGAGCGCATCGAGATAAAGACCGTCGAAATGTTCTGGAACCAGACCGTCGAAATACTCAAAGCACTGAAATAACCATCCCCCCCCAATCCCCCGGAGAGAAGCGCCTCCCCCTCCCCTAGCGTAGGGGGGGCGCCCACAGGGGGCACGCAGCACCCACCACAAACCACCACAAACCCATAACCTCAAAAAAGAAAAGATACGAAATTTTTTTGATAAGTAATAGCTCAATCTTATTTTACATATAATTGCCATCTAATTGACCATTAATTAATGGACAAATCGCGGCAATTCGTGTTAAAAAACATGATTGCCGTTTCTGGTTGCTTACTCATAGGAATTAAAGCCACCCGGTAGGTGTCTGGTAGGTATCTGGTAGGTGAATACTTCGACTCTTTCCCATCATTTCCCACCGATGGGAAAAACCGGGCGAAAAAAAATTTGGCAGTTCGTCTTTTTTTATGTATCTTTGCAACGGATTATATACGCCTTTTTTATATATAAATTTTTGGAAATGAAGAGAAACTACATGAAGCAGTTGCTGATTTCTATGTTGATTTTGTCGTTTGCCGCCATGTCGCACGGACAGGAGGCTGCGGACGACAGTCTGTGCGTCGACCGTAGGGACCTGTTGCAGATGATACACGCCCCCGTCAGCGACCCGAACAACACGACGCTGATGGACCTGATGGACGCAAAGGGCTTCCAGCTGGGCAGCAACACAATGCAGCGCCACGACACCGTGGACGGCATACCGCTGAGCTACCGTTGCCAGGTCTGGTACGCCAACGCCTCGGGCCAGATGATACCGGCGGTTTATGTGTGCGAATCGGAACAGGGTCTCTCGAACATGATCATCCTCAACCTGGACTATAGCCGGGAGTGCACCATGGCGCTGACCAACGCCTTCCACGAGAGCGGATACATGTACGACGGCCGCCGCAACGTCTATACAGGCCGCGACGCATGGGAGAAACACTCCGGCCTGTACGAGGCGGAATATGCCGAGACGGACAAGGACCGCCTGCTGACGATGCGCTTCCAAAGCGAGATAGCCACGTATGTCAAAAAACAGGCCGAGTATAGAAAGAAAGTGGTCGAAGAAAAACTCAACCGCGCTGACCAGCTGGTCTCCCTCCACAAGTTCCAGGCGGCCATAACCACGCTCGACACCCTCTTCCGCTGGTACGAACCCATGGACGACGACCTGTACAACAAACTCATGTACGTCAAACGCGAACAGGTCACATACTACAAGCAGGAACTGACCCGTTCGGTCAACGAACAGGGCGACATGCATGCCGGCATCGCCTGGTGCGACTCGCTCGCTGCCGTCGACGCCAGCGACGACTCCATCCTGCTGGTGCGCCAAGTGCTAGAGGATCAGGCGAATAATATCTATCCCAAGTACTCGACGTTCATGCCCATCAGCTACCGGACGGTGGTGACCCGCCTGGAGGACATCATAAACAAGGAAATCCGGGCGAACAGAACCACCAAGGCCCAGTCGTTGAACTTCGAATTCACCTTCCTCACCACCTGGGAGAACCGCTCGCACGGAAACATACAGGTGAATGTGGAACGCGGCTTCCTGCAGTCGCGCTCAAAAGAAAGAAACCGCAACAGCATCCTCCAGTCGCTCGTCGACAGCCTGGCGGCCCTGCCCGTCATCCAGCCTGTCTACCGCTATGGCATCAACATCAACACCAGCGAGCGGCTGGCCGGACGCATCGACTGGGTGCTCAGCGAGTTGAAAATCGACGGCTCTGCCGACGTCCGTCCCGACATGAAGATGTATGTCGACACCATCGAAGCCCGCTACTTCACCAACAACGACCCCACTGCCGTAGGCAAAAACAGGATGAAGCTGCCCTACCGCCGCGACTACACTTTCGGCATCACCCGAAAGCAATATGCCGGAAACACATACACCGACGTCTCCCTGCTCGGGTTCAAGACGTCGGGGCCGCTGTCGTGGATGCCCTCGCTGATCATCCCGGGCCTGGGAACAAAGAACCAAGGCCGCATCTCGTCGGCTGCCGCACGCGCCATCCCCTTCTTCATCTTCGGCGGCCTCTCGGCGGCAGGCTTCGTGCTCAAAGGCAAGGACTACGAGCGCAACCCATGGGGAACCGGCTCCTTCTGGACCTTCGAGCATTTCGACGAAATATTGGCCTACGGCGGCATGGCCATCGCAGGCACCATCTACCTGACCGACCTGGTGCAGAGCATAAAGGCCACAATCGTCAACAGGTCTCGCTCGAAAAAACTTCGCAACGACCTGAAGAATAACGTAATCGATGTCCGAATGGACGAGATACACATCAAATAACGCCCCGCAACCTCGCCTATGGACCACCCTATTTTCATAAGCTACTCTACCCAAGACAAGGAAATTGCCTTCAAAATAGTGCAATACCTTGAGGGCAACGGGCATACATGCTGGATAGCCCCGAGGAACATCACCTCGGGCATGGACTATACCGATGTCATCAACGAAGCCATCGAGGACTGCTCGGCCTTGGTGCTGGTCTTCTCGGAGCACTCGGTGAAGTCGCAGTTTGTCAAAAAAGAACTGACCACGGCAGTATCCTACAACAAGACCATCCTGCCGTTCAAGATATCAGAGGTGGAGCTGAAAGGCGGCTTCCTCTTCATGCTGAACAACGTGCAGTGGATCGACGCCACCAGCAGGCCCGAGAGCAAATTCCCCCAGATTATCGACGGCCTGGAGGGACGCATGAGCGCCCCCGACCACTCCACACCGAACACCGCCAAAACCAAATCGGCGCAAAGCACCAAAATCATGCTTATCGCAGGCGCCGTCATCGTCGCTGTGGCCCTCCTCCTCCTCCTGCTCATCCCCAAAGGTGAAGAAAACGGGCAACCGGCGGCAGACACCGTTCCCCAGGCCGAACCCCCAGCCGTAGAGGCTGCGCCTAAAGCCGATACTGTTTTCGTGGAAGTGCCCTCAAAGGAGAAACCTGCCACCAGCCCAAAGGACACAAAGGGTGGCAAAGTCAAAGAAAATGATAAAGGCAGCAAAGCAGTCGAACCGGAAGCCGCTGCAGCGCCCGAACCGGAACCCGTCAAAATGGCCGAACCCGTAGCAGAACCGGCACCTGCCGCAGCGCCCGCAAAGACAACGGCCAACGACAGGGCTCAGAAAATGGGCCGTGCCCGCCGCTACCTGAACAACAAGAAGTACCAGGCAGCCTTGACCATCTTCGAGGAGCTAAAGCGCGAAGACCCGTCCGACAAAGCCTTGGATGCCCTCATCAACGAGTGCCGGAGCCATCTGTAAACCCACCAGCCCCTGCGCCATGTTCAAGTTTCGCCTCTGGATCAACCGCCTGCTGCAAAGCGGCATGTGGGGCTACTTGGTGGTACTCTCCATAGCCATCGTCGTGCTCTCCCTTATCGTGACAGTGGCTTCGCTAGTGGAAGAGTCCGTTTGGTGGAACATCTTCTACGCCCTAGGAATCAATCCGGTGGACGAGACGTCGCCGCACACGCACACCTGGCTCTACCTGCTGCTGGGGGTGGGCGGAGCCCTGGTGTTCGGCGGCCTTATGGTCACCGTCTTCACCAGCGGCGTAGAACGCTATGTGGAGCAGGTCAAGGAAGGTCAGATACGCTACAGGCGCCTGCGCGGACACGTGATAATCATAGGCTGGAACCACACTACGGTGAGCCTGATCGGCCAGGTCTGCCACAAACATCCCCACTCGAAAGTGCTCCTGTTCAGCTCGGCCTCGCCGCTTGACGTGCGTGCCGAACTGGTGGCATCGCTCGACCCTAAGGATGAACACCGCGTAATCATCTATGCCACAGGCAACCACAGACCCGACGACCAGCTTGAAGACCTCTGCTTCCATAGCGCCGTCGAGGTCTATATTACATTGGAAGAGGACGACAAGTACCCCCAGCAGTTTGCACAGCTCACCATCCTGGCACCCATATCGCAGCTCGCGGCAGGTTCGGCGCACGGCAGGTCCATGCCCCTTCGCATCAACCTCATGGTCAGCGACGTGGAATCGTACAGCGCCCTCCAGCGGCTCGGATTGCCAAAAGAATACTATTGCTCTGACGACGGCAAGCAGACTCTTGATATACACATTTTCAACTTCTACGAGAACTGGGCACGCCTGCTCTGGGGCTATGGCGGAAGCGACGCTTACGACCCGCTTGACTTCGAACCGATGGAAGGGACCGACAAGCACGTCCACCTGGTCATCGTCGGCTTCGGCGATATGGGCCAGGCCCTGCTGATGGAGGCCATCCGCATCTGCCACTACCCCAACGGGCAACAGACGCTGATAACGGTGGTCGACCCTCAGGCCGACGAGCTGAAGGAGCGCCTCTATGCCCAGGTGCCGGGCCTGCAGGCCATTGCCGACATCGGGCTGAGCTTCGTCAGCGCAAAAGTCGAAGCCGCGCCGGTAAGAGCGCTCCTCGAGCAGTGGGCCTGCGACAGAAACAAACTGCTCACCCTGGCCGTCTGCATACCCAACCCCGACGAGGCATTGCAGGCAGCGCTCAGCCTGCCGGAGCCGCTGTTCTACCAGCGCGACCTTTGCGCCACCGGGCCACTGACCGCAACCAAACACCGCCTCGTCGAGAACAGGAACCGCACAAGGGTGCTCGTGCGCCAAGCCGTCGAAAACAGCCCACAGGCCATCGTCTCACCCCTCCAATACCCCAACCTGCGCATCTTCGGAACGAGCCCCGACGGCGTCAATGTCGACCTGCTCAGCGACGAACTCGCCATCACCATCAACGGCCTCTACTGGGACAACATCCTGGGAACCGCCACCAACGCCGACATCGCATCGCGCCGGCAAGCGTGGCACCAGCTCTGGTTCGACATCAACAAGACACCCGAATCCTCAAAAGTGGCCTCCCGCTACCAGGCCGACCGCTTCCGCTCTCTCATCGCCATCCTGCGCCGAAACGACATCTCCCGCAACCCCGGCCTCCTCGAGCAACTGGCCGAGAGCGAACACCGCCGCTGGATGGCCGAACGTATCCTCGCAGGCTGGCGCGGCACACGGGCAGGTGAGCATCGGGTCGACGAACTCAAGCTGCACAGCAGCATAGTCCCCTACAGCGAACTGCCCGAAGGCGAAAAAGAAAAAGACCGCAATGTCATCACCTTCGCCGCAAGCATCGCCTGAGCTCTCCCACCCAAAACTCAGAAATCAGAAATCAAAAATCAGAACTCTCCTAGGTGTCTGGTAGGTATCTGGTAGGTGAATACTTCGACTCTTTCCCATCATTTCCCACCGATGGGAAAATCGTGGAACTTTTTTCCGCATCCGCAAGCTCCTGGTGGAGTGAGGGGGGTGACAGGCCCGCCCTCTTCAGGAAATCCCAGGAAGCCCAGGGGGATTCCCTGCATCTGGTAGGTGAATACTTCGACTCTGGAGCGATTTGGCGCACTTGCCCCCCCCAAAAAAAAAGCGTCTCCCACCCGCAGTATCTGTATGCCAGGGTGGGGGACGCTTATGCTTGGTATATGGTTGAAAATAAGCTTAGTCGATGCGGTCGAAGCCCAGGTACGGGCGGAGGCACTCCGGCATGACGATGCCGTCGGGGGTCTGGTTGTTCTCGAGCAGTGCCGCCACGATGCGCGGCAGGGCGAGGGCCGAGCCGTTGAGGGTGTGGCAGAGTTGCATGCGGCCGTCGGCGTCCTTGAAGCGGAGCTTCATGCGGTTGGCCTGGAACGTCTCGAAGTTCGACACCGAGCTCACCTCGAGCCAGCGTCCCTGGGCGGCGCTCCACACCTCGAAGTCGAACGTCATGGCGGAGGTGAAGCTGATGTCGCCGCCGCACAGTTTCAGCACGTGGTAGGGGAGGCCGAGTTTCTGGAGGAGGGAGCCTACGTGGCGCTTCATGTCCTCGAGGGTGTCGTAGCTGCGGTCGGGGTGCTCTATGACAACGATCTCGACCTTGGAGAATTCGTGCAGGCGGTTCAGTCCACGGACGTCCTTGCCGTAGCTGCCCGCCTCGCGGCGGAAGCACTCGGAGTAGCCTACATGGCGTATGGGGAACTGCTTCTGGTCGAGCACGTTGCCGCGGTAGATATTGGTGATGGGCACCTCGGCGGTGGGGATCATGTAGAATCCGTCGAGGGGTATGGCGTACATCTGACCCTCCTTGTCGGGCAGCTGGCCTGTGCCGAGGCCGGAGGCTTCGTTGACCATCAGCGGCGGCATGATCTCTTGGTAGCCGGCATTGGCGGCTTCGTTGAGGAAGAAGTTGATGAGGGCGCGCTGCAGGCGTGCGCCCTTGCCCTTGTAGACCGGGAAGCCTGCGCCCGTAATCTTGTTGCCCAGCTCGAAATCGACGATGTCGTACTTCTGGCAGAGGTCCCAGTGCGGCAGCGCACCCTCCGGCAGCGCGGGCTTTGCGCCCCACTCGTCGACCACCACGTTGTCCGCCTCGCTCTTGCCTTCGGGGACGGTGGGGTGGGGGGTGTTGGGCAGGCTGATGAGCTTGGCGTTCAGCGCCTCTTCGGCCTCCGTCTGGCGGCGCCCCAGCTCCTCGCTCTCCGCTTTCAGCTTCCCGCTTTCAGCTTTGCGGGCCTCGGCTTCGTCGCGGCGGCCTTCCTTCATGAGTACGCCGATTTCCTTGGCGATGCGGTTCTGGTCGGCCTTGACGGCGTCGGCCTTGGCCTGCAGCGCCCGACGTTCTGCGTCGAGGGCGATAATCTCGTCGATACGGGCCTCGACATCCTTGACATTCTTGATCTTAAGACGGGAGATGCACTCCTCGCGATGATCCTTGATATATTGCAGTTGCAGCATCTTACTATAATGTTTATGATACGCGATAACGCCCGCGCGGAGAAAATATTGTGCCACCCGCAAAATAAAAATGCGTACGGCGATAGTGCACTACAGGTGAAGGACGGTCTGGTCCTGTCCGCAAGTGTCGGCCTGCTGCGCGTGGCTATCGGCGACCAGCAGCTTCGCCACCTGCGGCAGTACCTGCAGGTCGGCGGGGAGCCACTGCATGCCCTGCAGGTCGGCCGGACCTATCCAGCGCGAGGCGCTGTGTTCCAGCAGGGTAGGGGCGCCCAGGGGGCGGCAGTGGTAGAGGTGCATGGTGAGGTGGAAGTCGGGGTAGTCGTAGTCGACGGTGGCGACGAGCGACAGCACCTCCACCTCAAGCGAGAGCTCCTCGCGCAGTTCGCGCCGGAGGGCCTCGACGGGGCTCTCGCCCGCCTCGAGTTTGCCGCCGGGAAACTCCCACCATCCGGCCCAGGGGCCGTAGCCACGCTGGGTGGCAAAAAGGTGGCCGGCGCTTACGATAGCGCCGGCCACCACTTCTATTCTTCGCTCAGCAGTCATTTACTCTCTGGTCAAGGACATCTTGACCTCCATTGAAGCAATGGACAGATTGAAAGAATTCTCCATCTCGAGCTTCGTCTCGTTGAGGGTGGTGGTGATCATAGCCAGTTTGTTGTTACCGAAATAGGCGGGAGTGCCCGGGATGCACGATGCGGGAATGGTGATGTTGCCACCGGAGATGGTGATGGGGACAGTCTCCTCGACAGGCAGTCCCTTCTCAGGGTCAACGGTATAGAAGGTCAACGTGCTGTCGGCGTTGAAGGTGAAAGGGACCTCGCCCGGCTTGAAGGTCAAGGTGTCGTTCCCCTCGCCATCCACATCGGCGCCAACGCCAGAGATAGAGTAGACCACGATAACGGTGTCGGCATCCCACGTGCCTTGCAGGAGTTCATAGTCGATTTCGCTCAAACCCGTTTCCTTTTCGCAGGCAACAACCCCGAAAGCGAGGGCTGCCATCATGAACATGCTGAGGACTTTTGTCTGTTTCTTCATAAATTCAATTTTTTATTTACAATGTTTTTAGTGTTTCCATTCTTGCGGAGAAAGAGGGATTCGAACCCCCGGACCCTCGCAGGTCAACGGTTTTCAAGACCGCCGCAATCGACCACTCTGCCATTTCTCCTGATGGTTCCGCCAAGCGAAAACGGGTGCAAAATTACCACTTTTCTGCGACATGACCAAATTTTTCTTTCTATACACTGACACTCAGCATATTATGTCGTTCGGAAATTTTTCGGCCAAAAACTGGAAAACAGCCCGAAAATGCACTTTTGCAACAGGCTGGTTTTCATGGTTTTAATGCCACCCTCTTCTTCCTTTCTTCGTCTATGGTAGGGCATTGCCGGGGTATGGGGGCTGGAGGGGAAAATCGGGGCGGTGGATAACGTGTTGAAAAGTCGCCTGCGCGCGAATGGAAAAATATGCGTATCTTTGCATTTTGAAATAAGCCTCAACAGACATGAAAAAGATCTGGATAGCAATAGTAAAGCTCAAGGGCTGGAAGTTCCACCTGCCCGAGGCCGGCAGCAGGCCGGAGCTGCAGCGCTGCATCATCGCCACGGCACCCCACACGGCGGCGTCGGACTACACCATTGGCACGGCCTACCTCTGGAGCCTCGGCGTCAACGGCAAGATTTTCATCAAGAAAGAGTACTTCCGCTGGCCGCTGGGCGGGCTGCTGCGCAGCCTGGGCTGCATAGCCATCGACCGCGGCAACCGCCACAACGACATGGTGGGCACGGCCGTGCGCGAGTTCGGCAAAGGCAATCCGATGTCGATAGTCATCACGCCCGAAGGTACCCGCAAGGCTACAAAGCGTTGGAAACGAGGGTTCTGGGAGATTGCCCACCAGGCCAATGTCCCCATCGTGCCAGCCTATATCGACTACAGCAAGAAGGAGATTGGCCTGATGGAAACCATCTGGACCACAGACGACTACGAGGCCGACCTGCTGCGCCTGCGCAGCCTCTACCGCAAGGAGTGGGCCAAGTATCCGGACCAGTTCATCGAATTGAAAACTGAAAATTGAAACATACCATGGTAAGACGTATTTACGTTGAGAAGAAGGCTCCTTATGCCGTGAAAGCCAAGGAGTTGAAGGAAGAAATGAGCCAGTACCTCGGCATCGAGGCCGAGGCGGTGCGCGTGCTCATACGCTACGACATTGAGAACGTGAGCGATGCGACGTTCCGCACGGCGCTGTCCACCGTATTCAGCGAGCCGCCGGTAGACGATGTCTACGAGGAGCAATTCCCTCATAATGAGGGCGATTTCTGCTTCACGGTGGAGTACCTGCCTGGCCAGTTCGACCAGCGCGCCGACTCGGCGGAGCAGTGCGTGCAGCTGCTCAACGACACCGAGCAGCCCATCATCAAAAGCGCAACAACCTATGTCATCTCTAGTAAATCTAGTTTTTCTAGTGAAACTAGAGAAAAGATTGTCGCCCACTGCGTCAACCCCGTGGACAGCCGTCGCGCCGACGGCCCCAAGCCCGCTACACTAGAAGAGCACTTCGACGAGCCGGCCGATGTGTCTGTGCTCGAAGGGTTTAAGGATATGGCTGAACCGCAGCTCAAGGAGCTCTACGGCAGCCTCGGCCTGGCCATGACCTTCGCCGACTTCCAGCACATACAGCGCTACTTCCGCGACGAGGAACGCCGCGACCCGACGATGACAGAAATCCGCGTGCTCGACACCTACTGGAGCGACCACTGCCGCCACACCACCTTCGCTACCGAGCTGAAAGACATCGAGTTCGACGACGGCTTCTACCGCCCCCTGATCGAGGGCGCCTTCCAGCAGTACCTGGCCGACCACAAGGAATTCTATGCCGGCCGCACCGACAAGTACGTCTGCCTGATGGACATCGGCACCCTGGCCGCCAAGCGCCTCAAGAAGGCTGGCATCCTCGACGACCAGGAGCCGAGCGACGAGATCAACGCCTGCTCTATCGTGGTGCCCGTCAAAATCGACGGCGTCGAGGAGGAGTGGCTCATCAACTTCAAGAACGAGACGCACAACCATCCCACTGAAATCGAGCCCTTTGGCGGCGCTGCCACCTGCCTCGGCGGCTGCATCCGCGACCCGCTGAGCGGCCGCACCTACGTCTACCAGGCCATGCGCGTAACCGGCGCCGCCGACCCCACCAAGCCGCTCAGTGAGACCCTGCCGGGCAAGCTGCCGCAGCGCAAAATCGTCACCACCGCCGCCCACGGCTACTCCAGCTACGGCAACCAGATCGGCCTCGCCACGGGCTTGGTCAGTGAGATTTACCACCCCAACTACGTGGCCAAACGCATGGAGATCGGCGCGGTCATCGCCGCTGCGCCACGCCGCGCTGTGAAACGCCTCACCAGCGACCCCGGCGACGTCATCATCCTGCTCGGCGGCCGTACCGGTCGCGACGGCTGCGGCGGCGCCACGGGTTCTTCCAAAAGCCACACCACCGCCAGCCTCACCACCTGCGGCGCAGAGGTGCAGAAGGGCAACGCCCCCACCGAGCGCAAGATACAGCGCCTCTTCCGCCGGGAAGAGGTGTCGAGCCTCATCAAGAAGTGCAACGACTTCGGTGCCGGCGGCGTCAGCGTGGCCATCGGCGAACTGGCTGACGGCCTTCAAATTAACCTCGATAAGGTTCCAAAAAAATACGCAGGTCTCGACGGCACCGAGCTGGCCATCAGCGAGAGCCAGGAGCGCATGGCCGTCGTCGTCGACCCCAAGGACGTGGACCAGATGCTCAAATACGCCGACGAGGAGAACCTCGAGGCCACCGTCGTCGCCACCGTCACCGCCGAGCCCCGCATGGTCATCAGCTGGCGCGGCAAGGAAATCGTCAACCTCAGCCGCCGCTTCATCGATACCAACGGCGCCCACCAGGAAACTACCGTCCGCGTCAAAATGCCCAGCGAAACTAGTTATACTAGCGAAACTAGTTATACTAGCGTTAAAGACCTCTGGCTCAACACCCTCGCCGACCTCAACGTCTGCTCGCAGAAGGGGTTGGTCGAGATGTTCGACAGCTCGATTGGCGCCGGCAGCGTGGTGATGCCCTTCGGTGGCAAGTACCAGCTGACGCCCACACAGAGCATGATTGGAAAGCTGCCGCTCCTCGACGGCCAGTGCGACACCGTCACCATCATGTCCTACGGCCTCGACCCCTACCTCATGTCGTGGAGTCCCTTCCACGGCGCGGCGTGGAACGTGGTCAACAGCGTGGCCAAGATCGCCGCCGCCGGTGGCGACGCCAGCCGCGTGCGCCTCACCTTCCAGGAATATTTCAAGAAACTGGGCAACGACCCCTACCGCTGGGGCGAGCCCTTCAGCGCCCTCCTCGGCGCCTACCACGCACAGATGGGCCTCAAGCTGCCCTCCATCGGCGGCAAAGACTCCATGAGCGGCACCTTCAACGACATCGACGTGCCGCCCACGCTCTGCTCCTTCGCCGTCGGCATCAGCGACCTGCAGCATGTCGTAACCCCCGAACTCAAGCAGACCGGCAACCGCCTCGTGCTGCTCGACATCAAGCAGGACGCCTACGACATGCCCGACTATGCCGACGCCATCGGCCAGTACGCCGCCTTGCGTCGCGCCATCGAGGCCGGACAGGTGTGCAGCGCCTACGTCGTCGGCTTCGGCGGCCTGATAGAGGCCGTCAGCAAGATGGCCTTCGGCAACAAGCTGGGCGTCAGGCTCTCCGTAAGCGACGGCACCGCCGTCGCCCAAGCCCTCACCGCCAAAAACTACGGCCACATCGTGGTCGAGGTGCCTTCGGTGGACGGCCTCCCCTTCCGCTGCACGGAGATTGGCGAGGTGACCGACACGGCCGCCTTCGAGGTGAACGGCGAGAAAATCGCCCTCGCCGACGCCCTCGCCGCTTGGCAGCGCCCCCTCGAAAGCGTCTTCCCCACCAGAACCCCTTCCCCCGTAAGCGGCGATTCCATCGCCGCCAGCCTCTACCACGCCGCCCACCCCAAGACCCATACAACGTATCAACCTATCAACTTATCAACTTCGACAAAGCCGAAAGTCTTCATCCCCGCCTTCCCCGGCACCAACTGCGAGCTCGACTCCGCCCGCGCCTTCCACCGCGCCGGTGCCGAGAGCGAGATTATCGTCTTCCGCAACCAGAATGGCCAGCAGATTCGCGAGAGCGTCGAAGCCTACGTCGAGGCCATCCGCCGCAGCCAGATTGTCATGCTCCCCGGCGGCTTCAGCGCCGGCGACGAGCCCGAAGGCAGCGCCAAGTTCATCACCAGCGTCTTCCGCAACCCGAAGATTGCCGACGCCGTCATGGAACTGCTCCAGAAGCGCGACGGCCTCATGCTCGGCATCTGCAACGGCTTCCAGGCCCTGGTCAAGCTCGGCCTGGTTCCCTACGGCGAGATCCGCCCCCAGGCCGAGGATGCACCCACGCTGACCTTCAACACCATCGGCCGCCACCAGAGCAAGATGGCCTACACGTGCGTCACCAGCAACCTCAGCCCTTGGCTGCGCAAGGCCGAGCTGGGCGCCACCTACGCCATCCCCATCTCGCACGGCGAAGGCCGCTTCGTGGCGCCGCAGAAGTGGCTCGACCGCCTCTTCAAGAACGGCCAGGTGGCCACGCAGTATGTCGACCTCGACGGCAACCCCACTATGGACGAGGAGTACAACATGAACGGCTCCTACATGGCCATCGAAGGCATCACCAGCCCCGACGGCCGCGTCCTGGGCAAGATGGGCCACAGCGAGAGAAGAAGCCACGGCAGCGCAATGAACATCCACGGCAACGACGACCAGCAGATCTTCGAGAGCGGCGTGCAATACTTCAAATAACTCACCCCTCCGAGGCCACCGGCCTTGCGCCAGCACAGTCAAGACAGGCGACCTGACAGGGTCGCCTGTCTTCCGTCAGCATATACCACCATAGATATACATATAGAAAAACCGCCATGGATTTTCAGCATCTCGCACAAATTATGATTCCCGCCCGTGCGAAACATTAATTTTGCCATATCAGAAATTATACGTATTTTTGCACTTTAAAAATAAAGAATAAAAAATGGCAAACTACAGCCTTTCTGGTCACGAAGCATTTGCTTGCAAGTCGTCGTGGCGCAAGAAAAGGTAATACATTAAAAAGAGCAACTAAGCAATGGGCAAAGATCTGACAACAAGAAAAGGTCGCGCATCCAAACATGAGGAGGCGTTCTTCCCCGTACCTCCCGCTGAGAACAATCTGCCAGAATGGTATGCAGAGACCCTCTCCACGCTGAAGGAACTCATTGCCAACAGCCGGAGGCAGATCATGTGGACTGCCAACGTGCAGATGACCATGATGTATTACCAGATTGGCAAACATATCCTCCAGCGACAGAAAGCAGATGGATGGGGTGCCCGTATTGTTGACAGGCTCTCTGCTGATTTGAAAACGGCATTTCCCGACCAAAACGGATTCTCGCCGAGAAACCTGAAATACATGCGCCGCTTCGCCGAGATTTGGCCCGACGAAGCAATTGTGCAACGCAGCGTTGCACAATTGCCCTGGCGTCACAACATCTGCCTGATGGAAAAGGTCAAAGAGCCCAATCGCAGATTGGCTTATGCGATGGCGGCAATAAAAAATGGATGGAGCAAAAACATCCTCGAACTACAATTGGACAACTACACCTTGGAACGTGAAGGCAAACTGCCGAGCAACTTCGACGGGACACTTCCCGCTGTGCAGTCCGATATGGTGCAACAGATGTTCAAAGACCCCTACCTTTTGGATTTCACCGGTGCCGATGCCAATTTTTCTATCACCTGCGACTGCGTTGCTATGTGGTGATAGAACTGAAAGCCGTGCCCTTCAATCCCGACATGATGGGACAGCTGTCCTTCTATCAAACCGTGGTGGACGAAACCATGAGGCATGAAACCGACGGCAAGACCATTGGCCTTCTTTTGGTGAAAAACAAGAACGAAACGGTGGTGCGCTATTCGCTTGCCGGAATGAGCAAGCCCCTAGGAGTGGCATCGTGGGAGACAGAAGTCAGCCGAGAGGTCGCCGACAAATGGGTATCGAACTTGCCCACGATAGCGGAACTTGAAAAAGAACTTGAAAAGGAGGAGTCCCCCAAATGACTAGATGGCACATATTAGGCATATCTGGAGGCAAAGATAGCGCAGCGCTATTTATCGGCGATACATCGGTGTCCTTTCGGCGATACGTCGGTGGTTTTATTTCTTCGTCCCTTCTTCGTGGGATCTTTGTGTCTACTTTGCTGCTATGATGAACCACTTAAAAGCCAGCACTTTGTATAAGCGACCCATAACAAAAGTAACCTATTGATTTTCAACTAATAGTTCAATTACCCTTGTTGGACGAGCCGACGGCACACCACGGCGATCCTTCGGCGGTCTCTCGGCGACCATATTATTTCAGTATTACATTTTTAACAGCCGTTGAAAAATACTTTTTGTCAATTCAAAAAGATTGTGTATCTTTGCAGTTTGAATCATAACGGTAATAGGACAAAGAATGTAATGAAAATACTAGACTTCATAGAAAAGGACGGTGAAGGGAAGTATGCTTGTTATAAAACAAAAAAACTTATCCTCGACCAAAACGACCAAGATACACTTGATTACGACGACAAAGCCCCCGCCGCAACCAATAGTGCCAGTATCGCAGAAACTGACCTCACGAGAAACGAAACTGTTACTATCAGCCAACAAATGATGAAACTGGCCAGTACCCCTCTTTTCTCTTATTTCCTTGATGGTTCTCGACATGTTTACAAAGTAGATGATATTGCAATAGGGAACCGAATCTTCCCATTCCTAGCAGGTCAAATTGTGGTAGGGTGTTGTGTGAGAAAAGACAGAGATATTTTCAAACGTCATTCTGTTACACGAAGGGTTTTACTATCGTTACCTCGTAACTTTAACTATGACGACGACAAAGAGGCAAACTTTTGTCGTATGTACTGCGAGAAAATAAACGAGGAGTTGGCAAAAAATCCCTTTGTGCAGGAACATGGCATCAAGATAGATAAGATTTTGCTTTATCCCACAGACGGGTCAAAGGAAATTACCGCAGATAAGAATGGCTATAAAAACAGCGGTACTGCAAAGATTCAGAACGAGATGACAGACGAGGAGCAGTTGATGGTTGCTGAACTTTGCAAAAACAACCTGCTTGACAACGACCACTTCCTAATAAAAGATGGCTCAATAGAATACAATCCCAGCTATTCTAATCTTTCAATCACAGAATGGAACCAACTCCGCTCCAATTATAAACACGTGGTGGGAGTATCAAAGATGTTTAACCCAGACTTATTGCGTGACTTCAAGGGTCATCGACTTTCAAAAACCATCGCCAATTTAAAGCCTTTTGAACGGACAAAAGTTTATAGATACCCGGCTTCTGGCAATCAATCGGAGTTTGCCATGTGGTATCTTAGATTACGAAAAAAAGACTTCCGAGAAACTCACTTTTCCGATGTTATCAAATGCGAAATGGTTTTGGAAGAAAAGGGTGGTCTGTTGGACACCCAGCTTGTTGACCTCATTAGTGCCAACCTTATCCGCGAAGCTTATCCCACTTGTTATGGCAAAGACAGTCGCTGGGCGAACCACCTCTATCCAGTTTTCCTTACAGAGAGTTTCTGTAAATCAAACTATATTAATCAGAATATAATCCTAAATCTCTTTTGATATGACCAAAATTATCGGCAAAGTATCCGCAACGGAAAAGGACCCTTCAACTATTGATGAGTTTTATTTTTGGACTGACAAACGCCAAATATTGAGCCCCTTTGACATTGTAAAAGTAGAGCACGAGTGCAACTCAACAACCTATGGTGTTATAGAAGAGATTAATCATGTGACAGATTCCCCCAGTCATTTTACAAGTTACATTTCCAGCGACTTTGGAGATATCGACGATAATATTGGGAATATGAATCGACTGGGCATGAATTATGTGAAAGTGCGTGTTTCGTGCAACACACAGAACATATACACTCCAGTTTTGAACGACCGTCGTGTCTCTCTATGTGACGAAAACGATATTAAAGTTGCTCTGGGTCTGAGCGAGAAGGATGTACAAAACCCATTGGTGTGTGGATACCTGCAAATGTACCAAGGCGATGCTGCCATTAAAGTCCCTGTAGTTCTCAACTCGCACTTCCTTCTTGGTCCTGATGGCGCACATATCAACGTCTCCGGTATTTCCGGTTTGGCAGCCAAAACGTCATTCTCCATGTTCCTATTGAAAGCCATACAGGAGAAATTCCGTACTGAAAATGGAGAAACTGTTGCCTTTGTGTTTTTCAATGTCAAAGGACGTGACCTTATGGCCATTGATGAACCAAACTCCGAACTGTCGGGCAAAGACCAAAAGATTTACCATGATCTTGGATTATCGGCACAACCATTTGATAACGTCAGCTATTATTATCCATACAGCAAGGATAAAGCAACCGCCAACGTTCAAAGCTATGCACAGCCAGAAGATGTAAACAAACAAATAAAACAAGGTAAAGCGAAGAAGTATAAATTCATCTATGAGAATTGTATTGATAAAATAGACCTTCTATTGGCAAATGAAGATGATTCTACCGGAACGCTCGAAAGTTGTGTGAACTACATAATAAATCGGCAAGAACCATTTAATGCTGTTGATAGTTGGACAACTCTTCGCGACAAGATCGACGAGTGTACCAAAACGGAAGCGAATGGCGGAAAGAAGAATGAAATCCAAGTCACAAGCTGGCGTAAGTTCAAAAGATGCGTGAATAAAGCCATTCAAAACCCACTTTTCGCCAGCAATTTAAACGATGCTACAGGTGAAGTTGATTTGACAGAAGAAATTTCCAATGGACTTACCGCAGGACAGGTAATGGTGATAGATATCGCACGACTTGATGATAACGCCCAAAGTTTTGTCTTTGGAAGCGTTGCTCGAGCCATCTATGATATGAAACTCGGAGCTGAACGAGACAATATACCGGAAAAGGTGATTATGTTTGTAGATGAGTTAAACAAATATGCCTCCAATGATGTTCCCAAAAGTTCACCCATTCTTCAACAGCTGCTTGACATTGCCGAACGAGGACGCTCTCTAGGTATTATTCTTTTCTCCGTTGAGCAGTTCCGAAGTGCTATTCACGACCGCGTAAAAGGCAACTGCGCCACTCAGGCCTATGGGCGAACAAATGCAATTGAGGTGTCAAAATCTGATTATAGATACATTCCTAAAGTGTATCAAAATATGATGACACGACTATCGCCAGGAGAGTATATTATATCCAACCCCGCGTTGCGCTCACTTGTTAACATAAGATTTCCACGTCCCGCATATAAACAATATCCAAATGGTTAATAATATGCAAAACATAAACAATCCAGTTATTGGCATTGATCTTCTGAAAATGCTGATGTTGCAGCTTTACAGTAATCCCCGCTGCATCTACCGAGAGTATATACAGAATGCATTGGATTCAATTAACGAGGCGGTAAAGACCGGTATACTTGCCCAAGAGAAAGATGGTCGGGTGTCAATTAGTATCACAAAAAGCGACATTTGCATCGAGGACAATGGAACAGGTATCCGAAGTGGTATGGCGGTCAAAGTTCTCACCGATATCGCAAATAGTGTAAAGAATGGCGTTGATACTGCTGGACAGTTCGGTGTTGGCCGCCTCTCTGGGGGTGGGTATTGTGAGGTTCTTGAATTTGAAACAACCTACAAAGGTGAAGATGTATCAACAATCGTTTCATTCGATACAATGGCATTGAAAGATTTGGTTGAAAAAAAACAAATTGATATTTCTGCCGAAGATGCCATGAAGATAATATGCACCACGAGTACTAAGCCCGCCGAACCAAATGAACACAGGTTCATTGTTCGTCTGAAAAATGTTATCAATTCAAGAGAGATTCTGCTAGATATTGAAGAAATACGGAACTATATCATCGAATATGCTCCAATTGACTATTCCGTACTATTTAATTCCTTGATAAATAATTGTCCTCAGACAGAATTTGTGAAGAGACACAAAAAAATAGACAAAATAAGAGTGTCTCTTAATGACTACTCCGATATCGAAAAGGGATATGGGGTTAAAGTTTTAGGCATGGGTGACCCAATCGAGAAAATTCGTTATTTTGAATTCCCAAAACATCCCAAATACGGTTCTCTTGGGTGGGGGTGGTATGCTGTTACAGAATTTTCTGTGCAAATTCCGGAAGAAAAAGATTGCTTGTCTGGAATTAGGCTGCGCAAACATAATATTTCATTAGATAAAGATTTGTTGAACACGGCATTCAAACAGAATCGAGGTAATCGTTATTTCTATGGGGAAATTTTTATAGACAATGACAATATTGTTCCAGATAGCGGAAGACAAGGTCTGGCTGCAGGAGAAGCGGCTGATGCTCTAATGTTAGAAATCAAGAGATACTTTTCTGACACATTAGGTGCTGTATATTATCGTGCAAACAAATTAAAAACAGCGCTTAGCAAAGCATCTGAAATGGTGGGAAAAATCAGTAATCCCAGTTTTTCCAATGCAGTAGAACCTTTAACAAAGAGACTACAGGACTACATTAATGAATTTAACAAGGCCGCCACACCTGATGCAAAAGAAGAAATAAATGATGTTATTGCAATCTATAAAAACAAGTATAATACCGAATTAAAATCAGAAGTAGAGAAATATCTCGCACCTAAACAAGAGCCAAAGGCGGATAAACAAGATATTCTCGATATGATAGCAGCACCAGTAGTGTGCGAGCCCGTCACGCCCACACCTCCTGTCAAAACTCATAGTTCGAATATTCCAGAGACATCTCCAGAAATAAGCCCCATTATATCACTATCTCCACAACAACCTTCAATTCTTCCAAGCACACCGCTGGTCAATACACCCAAACAGAAAAAAACAGTTCAATCCAAATCAAAAGTAGACGAGATATTGTCTTCGCTTGAAGGAGGGCACTATACTCTCGAACAGATTGATTTGCTGAAGAAGGTTTTTAGTACAATGCTTATTGTTTGTTCTTCTTCTCAGAAAAAGAGTGTTATTCAATTAATGGAGATTGCAGTGAATAGCCTCAAATAACATTATGAGACCGAAAAAAAGAAGAAAAGTACTGCTTATTGAGCCTAATTATGCTAATAAGTTTCCGCCAATAGGATTGATGAAAATATCAACCTATTATAGGAATCGTGGCAATTGGGATGTGGTGTTTTATAAGGGTGATTTGACGACCTTTGTAATTGAACGTATTGCGGACAAATGTATTGCCGAACTTGATTTGATTGACAACTCCATTGATTGGGCCATCCGAAAAGACAGAATATTTGACTATATCAAGACTCGTAAACGGGAGGCGCTGGAAAGTATTGGCGTGGATGATTCCGATTTTGGATTATTGTTGCGAGGAAAACTGGATGACTACAAGAACTACTATTGGAAGGGCATATGGAAGCAGGAACCCGAATGGGATCGCGTGTGTGTAACCACGTTATTCACCTTTTACTGGGATATTACGGTGGACACGATTAACTTTGCGAAACAACTTGTAAAGAAGCCCAAAGACTTGAATGTAGGAGGTGTGTTGGCATCCATCCAGCCCGATCAATTGTATGAAGCTACTGGAGTAAAACCTTCTGTTGGTGTTCTCAACAAGCCAGGTGTATTCGATAAGGGAGATACTCAAATCATCGACGAGTTGCCTCTCGATTACTCCATCCTTGATGAAATTGACTATAAATATCCGATGTCAAATGCTTTCTATGGCTATATGTCGCGCGGATGCATACGGCATTGTGCTTTCTGTGCTGTTCCTACGCTCGAACCTGTCTATACTCCGTATATCTCGCTTACCGACCGCATCAATGGCATCCGTGAACGATATGGCGACCAGAAAGACCTTTTGTTGATGGACAACAATGTCCTTGCTTCCGAAAGGTTCGAGGATATAATCAACGAAATCAAAGCCTGTGGATTTGAACGAGGTGCAAAATTCTCACAACCCAATTTGCTTGAGATATCTGTAAGGAATCTGCGTGATGGTTGGAATGACCGTGCGTATATTCGCAAAACGCAGTCGTTGATAAGTGAGTTCTACGAAACGCTAACAAATAAAGAAGAGTCGTATGAGGTTTATAAGATACTAGAAAGATATCATATCAAGAAGTTGATTACCTCAAAGAAAGAGAATCTTCTTGCTGCTTATGAGGAAATTAAACCGTATTACGATAAACATTTCCACGCTGGATTGAAACAGAGGTATGTCGACTTTAATCAAGGAGTAGACGCTCGTCTGTTTACGGAAGAGAAAGCTCGTATGTTGGCTTCAATCGCCATTCGGCCATTGCGCATCGCTTTTGATGATATTAAGACTCGTCCCGCTTACGAAAAAGCAGTCAGATGGAGTGTGTCGGCGGGTATCAAAGACTTTTCGAACTATCTGCTTTACAATTTCAAGGATGAACCTATTGATCTCTACCGAAGACTTAAGATTAACGTCGACCTATGCGAAGAATTAGGCGTTAGCATTTACTCTTTCCCGATGAAATACCATCCCTTGTATGGAGATAATAGCCACGATAGAGATTACATTGGAGAACATTGGAATCGTAAGTATATCCGTGCAATTCAAGCCATTCTTAATAGCACAAAGGGGAAGGTGGGTAAAGGTGTTGAGTTCTTTGGAGAAGCTTTTGGGCACACGGAAGATGAGTATTTTGAACTGCTCGAAATGCCCGAAACCTTTATCTTGTACCGATTCTTCTTTAAGTGGTTGGATGAGAAGACTGGACGAGGTACAGAGCATTGGAAAGGACTTTGGTATCATTGTAAAGAGAAGGTATCCGAATTGGAATGGAACAAAATTGAGGATGTTATTCATACCAATGTGTTTAATGACGATACAATCCTTGACTTTGCCGACGATGAAGTGAGAGAGTTGTTGCGCTGTTATATGGATTATCGCAAGGACATCATTACGCCAGGCACCGAGCTCTACGATTTGAAGAAGGAATACGACCAGCACCCAACAAGAAAGTTGCGGAGAAAGGAGCAGCATGAGGCCTAGCATGCAGAAATATTATGAAGGTCTGGTGTCTAAACAACCTGAATCCGTTAAACGATTTCTTTTGAAGAATCGATTAATGAGGTATGAAAAAGCTTTTATATGGCTGGACAAGTCCGATAAGATATTTATCACAAACGGTTTTAAAAAAGGTATTGAATTACGAGCGGATTACGTGTTCAATAAACTTTGCAAAAAATATAGAGCACAACAGCATCAAGAAATTTCAGAAGATCCAGTCAACCAACGAAAAAATTATTTCATTGAGTTCAAACCCTTGGCTGTTGAGCTTCAACATTCTGAACTATTATTGTTGCAGGAGTACTGCATAGCATCGATACGTAGTTTATCCAGATTATCTCAAAATATTTTGTTGGCAAATGGATTATATGGTATAGAACAACTGTTTCCATATATTAAAGGCGAAAAAAGAATCGCAGAGCTTTTAAAGAGTTCACCCAGAAGAAAGACAAAGGATGAATTATATGGATTGCTTAAAGGTATTCGGCGTAAGGTGGAAGAAAAGTCTAAAATAGCACAACTAGAAACAACCGATTTCCCTAAAAAGGACAAAACACAAAATGTCAGTATAGAAGAGATAGACGATTTCAAATTAGAGCCCATAGGAGAATCCCCGTCTTTGAGAAATGACACTGAAGATAAAATGGAGTTATCGTTTGCAGAATGGCAAAATAAATTATCTGTAAGATCGAGAAATATTTTGGAAACAAATGGTGTCACATGCCATAAAGATTTAAAGGCTTTATTTGATAAAAAATTCTTTTCTTTTAAAGATTTAAAAGGCTGTGGCGCAAAGAGCGCAAAAGAATTAATGGAAATGGCTAATGCTCTTATAGAGCTGGAGCCACAAACAACAGATAATGTTGACAAAGAAAAAATAAATAATCTTGAAAGAAAAATAAATAGTTGCCATTTGACAACAAGAGCCAAGAATTTTCTAAAAGAAGCAAATATTGAGACCATAGGAGATCTTGTATCTCTCAATAGAGATGATGTACTAAGATTTAAACATATTGGTCGAAAAACAATATTTGAATTGGATGTTTTTTTGGAGGGTTTGGGGCTTTCCTTTGGAATGAATCTGACAGGTTGTTCCCGTGAAAATAAAGCAAATGATGTAATTGATCCAATTCTCGCTTTATTTTCAAACGAAGCAAGATCATTTGCAACATTTTTTAAGGAAAAGCAGGGCCATCTCCCAATGATATTTTTACTATACGAAAGATTAAACTCTCTTGCAGAATATGAAGAGATGATATTCAAATTATATTATGGAATAGCTGATGCCTCTTCTTTTTCATACGACAAAACTAACTCAGATAAGAATGATTACTCAATAGAAGGTCGATCCCCGTTGTCAATTGAGGAGATTGCAGAAAAATATTGCCTAACACATGAACGTGTTAGACAAATTCTTGTAAAAGCGCAGAATAGATTTGTGAATGCGGCAAAACTATTACGTAATCACAGAGACTGGTGTTATTATGGGTTGGATAAAAATCCTCTCTTCGTTTGGAATGTGGATGATAACTTACGCAACCTGTTGTCTTTGGAAGATTCAGAATTAAAGATTTACGTGCGCGAAAACTCTCATACAGAACCAGATGTTTCCTTTCTAAATAAAAAAACCATAATTGACGAATACCTTTTAAAAATATTGCTTATTGGCTGTGACATGAGCCTGTATTGGATTGATTCAGAAAGAGTCGAAATACGTACTGGTTTATCAAATAAAAAAATAAAGCCAAACGAACCAAAAGCCACTAATATTCTCATGATAACTGGCAGACTTGACTCTTTCAAGTTTAACAAGGCTATCAAAGAGGTTTTCCGGTTGTATAAGGTCAAGACGGAAGATGATATACTTGTTCCAATAAAAAGCTGTTTTGTCGACAATTCTGACTATTGGTCCTCAGAAAGAAAGCTGGCAGATAATGAAAAAAATAGTTTAGAATGTTTATTGACAAATCTTTTTAAAGAGATATGTGATGCCTTTGTTGATAATGGGAATCTTTTTGTGAAGGCAAATAAGATTGATTATGGAACGTTTGCATATGAAATACTCAAAATTGCTGGTACACGGTTACATCGAGATGTTTTATTTACTAGATTAAATAAAGTTTGTGAAGAAAAAGGGTTATCGGTTCTTGTTGATCCATTACGGTTCTCGTTATTATTGTCTAAGGATTCTCGAATTGTAACATATGGTAAATCTGGTTTTTGGGGATTGAAAGAATGGGGGGAGGTAACTGGTAGCATCCGAGACATAGCAGTTAAGATGGTTCGGAAATCAAAAGAGCCGATTCAAATAGAAGACCTTGCAAATAGGATTCTCTTGCATCGACCTGATTCTGCCTTTGATAATGTGACAACAATTATTCGTCAATCTGTATACATGGGGGAATTTGTGCTCTTCTTTGATGACTATATCGGCCTTAAGGGTAAAAAATACGATGACAAATATGTCATATATCCAACCTCATTTGACGAGTGGGTTGATACGTATAGGAATTATGTGCAAAACAACAGACACCATCCTTATTGTGGCCAAAATGGATATGAGGGATACTTATATCGATGGCATTATAAAGCAAGCCAATTGACGGACTTGTCGCCAGATGAGATTGTAAAAATAGATATTCTCGACAAAGAGCTCTCACACTATCCCCATAATGCAACCGAAAACAAATTCCTTCATAATTGCAATCTTTATAAAAGGTTTGTCGAAGGAAACAATCGCATGTTAAAAGAATCTGACGACAAAGATCTTTTCAAGTGGTTTTACTCTGCCAGTCGCGATTACAGTTCGTATAACGATAATCGCACTAAATACTTCAGCCAACTACTTCAGTATTTATCCAATAAACTATATTAGGAATGATTGTTTCGACATATCCCGGAAAACCGCTTGCAGGAATGGAAAAGTATAAAAAGCTCTACCATTTTACTTCATTTGACACTTTTGTTAGGATATGGTTGTCAAAGAAATTGAAATTCGGAAGCATGCTTGAGGTAAACGATATACAGGAATCCATGAAAGGCATCTCTGTTTCCCATCCCCATCGCTTACCAATAATGTTTGCATTTCAAGATATCGTTACACACTACAGGCAGATTAGCTTTACAATGGATCAGGATACTTTCATTAAAGGATACATGAATACCATGATGTGGGGATACTATGCGGATAAGTCTCATGGAGTGTGTATTGAGTTTGACTATGATAAACTAGTAATTCCATGTGATGTTCTAAAAGGGGTTGTGGAATACCAGGACATCGTACCTCAAAGAGTTGATTTGCCAGATTCGGTGAATACAATTGCAGATGTGAAAGAGTTCGTTTTGTCGGAACAAAAAAAATTATTCTTTGTGAAGCAAAAAGGATGGATAGGGGAAAACGAGTATAGGCTTGTAAGTGACAATCATAATTATCTTGACATTGATGGAGCAGTAAGCCGTATTTACCTGACATCCTATGAAAGTGATGAATGTAAGTGGGTGGAGCAACTAGTAGATGGCACGGTATCCGTCATGTGTTTACATTATTTGAACAATCTTCCTATTGCATCTGACACTAAAAAGTTAAGAGAACAAATTGAAAAAGCAAGAAACAAAACAGGAGTTTTGAATCAGATATCCGAGCAAGCGAAGTTATTTTATAAAAAACACAAAAATGACGAAAACGAGCCTTTGATATTGAATGAATATATTATTAAAACATAATCACAAGGGATGCCACATGCTCCTCTACAATAATAAGGTAAAACAGAATGAACCATTTCCCACTTTTTCAAACCTCAATTAAATGCGAATTGGAAATTTCACTATAAATGCGTTAGTCTGTATTTTGACATTTGAAATAAAACCCATATCTTTGTACCCGGAAAAAAACAAGAGATAGCATTAAGAATAAACACGACGAAATCCATACAATAAGTAAAAAAATGCAAAAACAGGATTTGATATATCGCAAGCAATATATGCAGCAACTGCATAGCCTAAAAGACCAGAATATCATAAAGGTAATTTCTGGAGTGCGTCGTTGTGGGAAATCGACATTGCTGATGATGTTCGCCGATGAACTGATAAATAATGGAGTACAAAAAGAGCAAATTCAATTCTATAATTTCGAAGATCTTGACACGTTGGCCATTGGCGACATCTACCAAATCCATACACACATCAAGAATCTGCTGGTCGAAAACACACCAAACTATATCTTTCTGGATGAGGTTCAAAATATCAAGGAGTTTCAACGATTAGTCGACAGCCTCTATATCAAGTCCAATGTGGATGTCTACATCACAGGTTCTAACGCCTATATGCTCTCTGGCGAGTTGGCCACTTTGCTGACTGGACGTTATGTGGAAATCAACCTTCTTCCACTACAGTTTTCTGAATACTACAATTTTACAGTATCAAAATCGCCAAACTTATCAAAATTGGAAATTTTGGCGAATTTTATACATTACGGTGGTATTCCTGAGTATGTTAAACAACTCATTGCAGGAGAAAAACAGGCTGACCTATTTGCTGATAGTATATTGAAGACAATTGTAGAAAAGGATATCTTCAAACGTCTCAACATTACCAACAAGCACGATTTCAACAAGATCCTTGATTTTATTTTCGACTCAGTGGGATCGTATGTATCTCCTCGTTCTATATCCGACACGCTCCGTTCGCAAGGTACGGTGGTTGACAAAGAAACAGTGGCCAAATACCTCGATGCAATGTGCGAGGCTTATCTAATCTACAAGGTTCCTCGATTTGAAATAAAAGGCAAAGGTTTATTGCAAACCCTAAACAAATACTATGTTGTAGACCCCTGTTTCGCCAAAGTACGCTTAAAGAAAGGAATTCTAAAAGACCGTTCTCATTGGCTTGAGAATATGGTATACCTTGAACTTGTCCGACGCAACAGAGATGTATTCATCGGCAAGCGCAACAATCTGGAAGTTGATTTTGTTGTCACGGACTACGACGGCTATACATCCTATTATCAAGTGGCTTGGACAACTGAAAATCCAGAGACATTGGAACGTGAATTGGCATCGCTCCGAGCAATCAAAGATTCCAACCCGAAGTATTTGCTGACGACGGACAACGACTTTAACCCTGTGTACGACGGCATTCGAAAGTTAAATGTAATTGACTGGTTTCTACAATAAAAATGCGTAAAAGTGCGAAAGTTAAAATGAGTATATGGATAAGTTTCAGGAAGCAATGTGCGCTTTTGCCAATGATATGCCAGGCTCCCGAGAGAAAGGATAGTGTGAGACGGTGTTGATGGCACCCAAGATGATACCCAAGGTGGCACCCAAGGTGGCACTCAAGGTGTTACTCAAGATGTTACTCAAGGTGTTACTCAAGATGATAATCTTGATGCGTGGATAGAAGAAAATATACGTCAAAATCCAAAGATAACAACAGATGAATTAGCTAAGTTGAGTAATAAGGGAATTGCTACAATCAAACGCCACATTGCCAAACTGCCACACATCAGATATGTAGGTAGCGGCTATAGCGGTCATTGGGAAGTACTAACGGAAACAAAAAAAAACAGGAACACGATGAATAAAGTAAAGACGCTTTTGTTACTATGGGGACTCATTCTCATCACTTCGACAGTCAGGGCTGGCGAGTCCGATACGTTGAGGCTGAAGAGTCCGGACGGACGGATGGAGGCGCGGTTCGCGCTGAAGGACAGCGTGCCGCACTACGCGCTGTATCGCGACGGGAAGGCGGTCGTGCTTCCGTCGCGCATGGGTTTTACCCTGGAATGGCGCGACGATATGGCACACGCCTTTGTGCTCAAAAATGTGGAGCACAGCACATTCGATGAGGTATGGCAGCCGGTGTGGGGCGAGGAGGCCAATATCCGCAACCGCTACAACGAGTTGCTGGTGACGTTGGCGCAGCCTGTGGGGACGGTGCACAGCATGGACAGCTCGACCTACAGGCGTCCCACGGTGATGCGCATCCGCTTCCGCCTCTACGACGACGGGCTGGGGTTCAGGTATGAGTGGCCGTCGGAGGACAATGCGCTGGTCTACTTTTGGTTGACCGATGAACTGACGGAGTTCCGCCTGGAGGGCGACCACACGGCGTGGTGGATACCGGGCGACTACGACACGCAGGAGTTCAACTACACCCAGAGCCGCCTGAGCGAGGTGAGTGAACTGCACAACAACCCGCACCTCACCGGCGGATGGCCCTGGAAGAGCTTCTCCGACAGCGGCGTGCAGACAGCCCTGCAGATGAGAACCGACGACGGACTCTACATCAACATCCACGAGGCTTCGGTGCTGGACTATCCGACGATGAACCTCAATGTTGAATGCGTTAATGCGCCATTGCGTGAGTGCGTGAGTGCTGACGCGCAAAAAAACAACGCAATAACGCAATCACACAATAACGCAATCACTCTGAAGGTACACCTCACGCCCGACGCCACGGGGTACGTGGGGCGATTGCAGACACCCTGCGTGTCGCCTTGGCGGACTGTGCAGGTGTGCGAGAAGGCCACCGACGTACTACGCTCGCGCCTGATACTGAACCTCAACGAGCCGTGCGCGATAAAGGACGTCAGCTGGATTCACCCGGTGAAGTACATGGGCGTGTGGTGGGAGATGATCAGCGACAAGAATTGCTGGAGCATCACCAACGACTTCGCGTCGGTGCGCCTGCCGGAGCCTGGTATGCAGGACGGCAACCTGCGGGAGACGCGGCAGGGAGTCACGGACTACACCAAGTGCAAGCCCCACGGACGCCATGCCGCCAACACGGAAAATGTGAAGCGATACATCGACTTTGCGGCGGAGAACGGTTTCGACGCCCTGCTCGTCGAGGGGTGGAACATCGGCTGGGAGGACTGGTACGGCAAAGAGAAGGACTTTGTGTTCGACTTTGTCACCCCCTACCCCGACTTCGACCTGCCGGGGCTGAACCGCTATGCCCACCAGAAGGGTATCCGCCTCATTATGCACCACGAAAGCAGCTCGTCGATAGGCAACTACGAGCGCTGGATGGACACGGCCTACCGGCTGATGAACCTCTACGGCTACAATGCCGTGAAGAGTGGCTACGTGGGCAAGATAGTGCCGCACGGGGAGCACCACTACAGCCAGCCGCTCATCAACCACTACCACCGAGCGGTGGTGGAGGCGGCCAAGCGGCGCATCATGGTGAATGCCCACGAGGCGGTGCGCCCCACAGGCCTCTGCCGCACATGGCCCAATATGGTTGGCAACGAGAGCGCTATGGGCACCGAGTTCCGCGGGCGCATCATGCCGGGGCACACCACCATACTGCCGTTCACGCGGCTGCAGGGTGGGCCGATGGACTACACGCCCGGTATCTTCGAGACCGACATGGAGAAGAACGCCCCGTGGAACAAGGGCGACCTGATGCGGCATACGATATGCAACCAGCTGGGCCTGTACGTCACCTTCTACTCGCCGCTGCAGATGGCGGCCGACTTCCCCGAGCACTACGAGCCCCACATGGATGCCTTCCAGTTCATCAAGGACGTGGCCGTCGACTGGGATACGAGCATTTATATAGCCGCCGAGATCGGCGACTATATCGTCACGGCCCGCAAGCCGAAGACCTCGACGCTGAACAAGGCCGCCGAGGGGGTCGGACTGTTACCCGACGGCAAGCGGGGCGTCATCAACAGCGCCACCCGCTTTGTGTATGCCATCCCCGACACAGTTTCAATTTTCAATTCTCAATTTTCAATTCCCAGAGACACCTGGTTCCTCGGCGGCGTCACCGACGAGGAGGCCCGCGAGGTGGAGGTGAAGCTCGACTTCCTTAAGCCCGGCCTCAAATACGAGGCCACCATCTATGCCGACGGCAAGGACGCCTCGGGGCTGCCGGGCGAGGGCTACAATCCCAAGGCCTACACCATCACCAAGAAACGGGTCACCGCCAAGAGTCGGCTGAAGCTGCACATGGCGCCCTGTGGCGGTTTTGCGGTAAGCCTTCGCGAGGTCAGATGAGTGCGATGGGTACATATATATACGCGTCCCCGATGGGAAGCCTCGCCATCGAGCACGACGGCGAGGGGGTGGTGGCGCTGCGGTTTACCGAGGAGCGGCCACTGCCAGGCGGCTGCCCGCAAGTGTTGGCAGATACGGTGCGGTGGCTTGATGCCTACTTCGGCGGGGAGGTGCCTGGTGCCACGCCCGCGCAGAGGCTCCACGGGACGGAGTTCCAACGGAGGGTATGGACGGTTCTGAAAGACATACCCTACGGAGAGACAATCACTTATGGCGAGCTGGCGCGGCGCGTGGGCTGCCGGTCGGCGCAGGCTGTAGGGCAGGCCGTGGGGCGCAACCCCATCGCCATCATCATCCCCTGCCACCGCGTGGTGGAGGCTGGTGGCCACCTCGGCGGCTATGCCCATGGCGTGGACCGCAAGCGGAGGCTGCTTGGATTAGAAAAACAGTATATTAACCGATTAAAAATCAATCAACAATGAAGAAAATCAAATTATTCGCGTTTGCAGTGGCAGCCGTGGCGATGCTCGGCGCCTGCAACCAGAAGGGCGAAGTCGCCGCCGAGGCGGAAGTGGCTTCGACAGACAACATTTACCAGTTCACGGTGCTCGACGGCGACCTGAACCCCGTCAGTCTGGCCGACTATCAGGGCAAGGTGCTGCTGGTGGTGAATACCGCCACAGCCTGTGGCTTCACCCCGCAGTATGCCGAGCTGCAGAAGATGTATGCCGCCTATGGTGGCCGTGGGCTGGAGATCCTCGATTTCCCCTGCAACCAGTTCGGCCAGCAGGCTCCTGGCAGCAACGAGGAGATACGCGAATTCTGCACCGGTACCTACCAGACGACCTTCCGGCAGTTGGCTAAGATTGAGGTTAACGGCAATGCCGAGGATGTGTCGCCCCTCTATGTCTGGCTGAAGGAGCAGGCGCCCTTTGCCGGCTTCGACACTACCGACCCGCGCGGGGCCTACATGGACAAGATGATGCGCGCGCAGGACCCGGCCTACGACCAGTCGCCCGACATCAAGTGGAATTTCACCAAGTTCCTGGTTGACCGAGAGGGCAATGTAGTGCGCCGCTTTGAGCCTACGGAGCCGATGGAGACAGTAGAGAAAGCTATCGAGGTGCTGCTCTGAGTGCTGGGCAGCAGGCAGTAGAAAACCCCGTCCGAAGGGCGGGGTTTCTAGATCTAAAAAATCTAAAACAAATTACTTTTCTTTCCTGTTTTACTCTTTCTCTGACAAGAAAGCACTTCAATCAGACTTAGTCTTTCTTGGCGTACTTTTTGTACTTGTTCATGAACTTGTCTACGCGACCAGCGGTGTCAACCAGCTTGAGCTTGCCAGTGAAGAAGGGGTGAGAGGTGTTCGAGATCTCGAGTTTGACGACGGGATACTCGTTGCCATCGGTGTAGACGACGGTCTCTTTCGTGTTGGCGCAGCTCTTGGTGAGGATCATGTGGTCGTTAGACATGTCTTTGAATACCACGAGGCGGTAGTTGTCGGGATGAATTCCTTTTTTCATTTTGTCTTTTTTTGCCGTCTAACCCGTTGTCTGTCAGACGATTGTTTATAATTTGGTTTTACTTTTCGTGCTGCAAAGATACGAACATTTTTTTGATTGGCAAAATATTTGTTGCAATATGTTGAAAAAAAATCTACAATTGGTACGGTGAAGGGTGTTTGCGGGCAATAAAAGTTGAGGAACTGCGTTATGGCGGTGTATGAGAAAGACGATATTTCTTGCTGGCGGATGCTTTTGGGGCGTCCTGCACTACCTGAAGCAGGTGGCCGGCGTGTTGAATACCGAGGCGGGCTATGCCAATGGCAACAATGCTGAGTCGGCACCGAGTTACGAGGAGGTGTATACCGACTTGACGGGCTATGCCGAGGCGGTTCGGGTGGAGTATGACGCAAGGATTCTGGACTTGCGCAAGTTGTTGAAATTGTATTTCTTGTGTATCGAGCCTACATCGGTGAACCGCCAGGGTGAGGATGAGGGGACGCGATACCGTACGGGTATCTATTACATTGATCCAGTGGATCGTGTGGTGATTGACGAGGTCTATCGCGAGGTTCAGCACGGCTACAGTTGTCCGTTGGCGGTCGAAGTGGCGCCTCTGGAGGTGTTCTATCCGGCTGAAGAGCACCACCAAGACTACCTGGAAAAGCACCCCGACGGATACTGCCATCTGCCTGATGCTCTGTTTGAAATGGCGCGTCTGGCCAATAAAATTTCGTAAAAGGAGTTGTAATTGAAAAAAAGTGTGTATCTTTGCACCCGATTTCCGGCCGCGAAAGACGGCCGGAGAGAGTTGCGGACATGGCGTAATCGGTAGCCGCGTCAGACTTAGGATCTGGTTCCGAAAGGAGTGGGGGTTCGAGTCCCCCTGTCCGCACGAAAGAAGACCGAATATGTGAGACAAGAAGATGGAGTAAATGACAGAGAACAAAAGAAATACGACGGGTTTCAGGGCATGCCGGAGAGGTGTGTCCTTGTTGGCGTTATTTTTTTTGTTCGCGCACGCGTACGCGTCGTATATAGTTGTCCCGATGGACGAGAGTCAGAAGAACCACCTGAAAGCCTACGGTGTGGCCTATTGGACGCTGCAGCGTGAGGCGGAGGTGACGTGGCTTCTGAACTATCGCGGCGGGGCTTTCATGACGAAATATGCCGAGGGCATAGAACGCGAGTGCAAGTTGAGGGGGGTAACATGCGAGGTGATTGCCGACGGGCAGAGCAGTGCCATACTGAGCCACATTGCTGACCCTGCGGTGAATATGGACGCCGTGAAGCTGCAGAAAGCGCCGAAGATAGCGGTCTATTCGCCCAAGAACAAGTTGCCGTGGGACGATGCGGTGACGCTGGTGCTGACTTATGCCGAGATACCGTATGATGTTGTGTATGACGAAGAAGTGGTCTCCGGCGTGCTGCCAACTTACGACTGGCTGCACCTCCATCACGAGGACTTCACGGGCCAGTATGGCAAGTTCTGGGGTGCGCACCGTACGCAGCAGTGGTACATTGAAGATGTGAGGCTGCAAGAGACCACGGCCAACAAGCTGGGCTTCAGTAAGGTGAGCCACCTGAAGCTGGCCGTGGCAAAGAAAATCCGCGACTTTGTGATGGGCGGCGGTTTCCTGTTTGCCATGTGCTCGGCACCAGATAGTTACGATGTGGCGTTGGCTGCCGAAGGGGTTGATATCTGCGACGTGATGTTCGACGGCGACCCTATGCAGCCTAATGCGCAGAGTATGCTGGATTACAGCAAGTGCTTTGCATTCAAAGATTTCCGCATCAGCACTAACCCTACGGAATACGAAATATCGACCATCGACATTGACGACCGCGCACGGCAGCGTGTGGTGAACGAGAAGAACGACTTCTTTGTCCTGTTCGATTTCTCGGCCAAGTGGGACTGGATTCCCACCATGCTGACGCAGAACCACACGCGGGTGGTGCACGGCTTCATGGGCCAGACTACTGCTTTCCGCCGCCAGACGGTGAAGACGAGCTGCGTGATACTGGGCGAGAATAAAGAGCTGGACGAAGTGCGCTACCTGCACGGCGAGTATGGCAAGGGGACGTGGACCTTCCTCGGCGGGCATGACCCGGAGGATTACCGCCACTATGTGGGCGACCCGCCTACCGACCTCTCGCTCTATCCCAATTCGCCAGGCTATAGATTGATACTGAATAACATACTGTTTCCCGCAGCCAAGAAGGAGAAACATAAAACATGAGAAATATGAAGAAGACTCTACTGATAGCGGCCCTGATGATGGCCGCAGGCGCCCTGACGGCGCAGAATGGAAAATGGACCCAGTACAATGTCCGCTCGTCGGAGATTTGCAGCGACAACATCTCGGCCATCGCCACCGATGGCATTGGCGTGTGGGTGGGTACCTACAACGGATTGTGCCGACTGAAAGGCAACTCGTGGATGGACTATGCAATGTTCAACGAGAAGCTTAAGAACCAGTCGGTTAACTGCCTGATGGTCGACAAGCGCGGCATGCTGTGGATTGGCACCGACGACCACGGCGTCATCGAGTTCGACGGCACGCATTGGACTGAGCACAGCGACGTTACGCGCCGTCTGAAGATGAAGTTCGTCAAAGAGATGGTTGTCGATCAGGACGGCGTGGTGTGGATAGGCGTGACGCTGGGCGGCCTGGTGAGCTACGACGGCAACGAGTGGCACAAGTACACCCCTGCCGACTGCGACCTGCTGAGCGACTTCATCCTCGACCTGGCGGTGGACCGCGTGAACCGCAAGTGGGTGACTACCAACGAGGGCATCAGCGTGTACAACGGCACCCGCTGGCTCAGCTATACGACGAAGAATTCGGGCCTTCCCAGCGACATCGTGCCCGCCGTGGCCATCGACAAGAAGAACGTCAAGTGGTTCGGCACCCTCGGCGGCCTGGTGCGCTACGACGGCGAGACCTGGAAGGTGTGGAACACCTCGAACAGCCCCCTGCCCAGCGACCAGGTGAACGACATAGCCATTGACGACGACGGCCTGCTCTGGATTGGCACCGGCGCTGGCGCTGCCGTGTTCGACGGCGAGAAAGAGTGGGTGGTCTTCACCGCGAAGAACAGCCGTCTGCCTGGCGGCAACATCTACAAGGTGGCCAACGACAGCCGCGGCAACCACTGGTTCGGCAACGATGCCAAGGGCCTTGCGCGCCTGAGCGGTTTCGTCATGCCCGGCCGCGAGCCTTCCGTGCCTGCCGAGCCCGAGGTGGCAGTGGCCGAACTCGAGCGCCCCGCCGTGCAGCCCGAAAGCAAGCCCGAACCCAAGCAGCAGGCCAAAGACGAGCAGATCCGTATCGTCCCGTTCCTCTCCGAGGGCTATGTCACCATCGCCATGGAGAGCGCCACGGCCTCGGTGGAGTTCCTGGACAATAGCGGCCGCACCATCAAGACGGTCTCGGAATACCGCAACGGCCAGAAAATCAAGATTGACAAGATGCCGAAGGGTATGTACCGCGTTGTGGTGAAGACCCCGAGCGTCACGAAGCGCATCAAATTCAACCTGAAATAACAAACAATCAGCAATAAACCATGAAAAGAATCGCACTGCTGCTGTGTGGCTTGCTGCTTGCTATGGGCCTGCAGGCGCAACAGCTTTCCCCTGTCAAGTGGGCGTATAGCGTCAAAGAGACCTCGCCCACGGAGGCCGAGCTAATATTCACTGCCAAGCTGGATGCCGGTTGGCACCTCTACTCGCAGCACACCGACCCGCTGGGGCCCCTCCCGAGCGTGTTCGAATTTACTAAGAGTGCTGACTATCAGTTGATAGGCGCAGTGCAAGAACCCAAACCGCACGAGGAGCTGGACGACATCTTCAAGTGTGTCGTCAAGTCTTTCAGCGGCACGGTCGTTTTCAGACAGAAGATAAAGCGCGTCTCTGACAAAGACTTCACTGTCAAGGGTGTGCACAGCTATCAGCTCTGCAACGACGGCAGCTGCATAGCCCCCGAGGACAACGATTTCAGTTTCAAGGTTCCCGGTGCTAAACAGGCTGTAGCCGAGGAGGTCGCGGCTGATACCGCCGCCGCTGTCACCGAGCCTGCGATATCGGCCGACACCCTCGAGCCCGCGCAGGCCGAGGTTGACGCGGCACCCGCCACCACCGACACCCCCAGCGAGGAAGAGCCGCGCCAGAGCCTGCTCTGGATATTCCTCATAGCCCTCGGTGGCGGCATCCTCACCATGTTCACTCCCTGCGTCTTCCCGATGATTCCGATGACGGTCAACTTCTTCATGCATGGAAGCGACAACAAGCGTAAGAACCGCCGCCAGGCTTGGTTCTTCGGCTTTTCGATAGTGATGCTCTTCGCCGTGTTGGGTGCTATCCTGGCCTTGTTGCTGGGTCCCGAGGCGCTCTATACCATGGGCACCCACTGGATTCCCAATATCATCTTCTTCGTCATCTTTTTCACCTTCGCACTGAGTTTCTTCGGGCTGTTTGAGATCAAGATGCCCGAGAAATGGGTCAATGCCAGCGACGAGCAGGCCGACAAAGGCGGCTTCCTGGCCCCCTTCTTCATCGCCCTGACCACGGTGCTGGTCTCGTTCAGCTGCACCGGCCCCATCCTCGGCGCCGCCTTGGTGGGCCTCACCACCAGCAGCACCGACCGCTGGGTGTCGCTCGTCACCATGCTGGGCTTCGGCATCGGCTTTGCCCTGCCGTTCACCCTGCTGGCCATGTTCCCCCAGTTCCTCAAGAATATGAAGAGCGGATCGTGGCTCAACACCGTCAAGGTGGTCTTCGCTTTCCTCGAACTGGCCTTCGGACTGAAGTTCCTGCAGCAGGCCGACCTATACTGCAACTGGGGGCTGCTAGACCGCGAGGTCTATCTCTCGCTCTGGATAGTCATCTTTGGCCTGCTGGGGCTCTACCTGCTGGGCAAGCTGCGCTTCAAAGGCGACGACCCCGTCGAACACCTCGGCACAGGCCGACTTATGCTGGCTATCATTGACTTGGCCTTTGTGGTCTATATGATTCCCGGCCTCTGGGGAGCGCCTCTCAAGGGCATTAGCGGTTTCCTGCCTCCGATGGAAAGCCAGGACTTCAACATAGAGAAGATAGTGGCCCAGCATGCCCTCTCCGCAGGCCCCGCCGCCGTGCAGGCTGGCAAGTTGCCGGCTGACCGCAAGTATGCCGACAAGCTGCATGTGCCGCTAGGCTTCGAGGCTTTCTTCGACCTCGACGAGGCCAAGGCCTACGCCAAAGCCAACAACAAGCCCATCTTCATCGACTTCACCGGCAAGACCTGCGCCAACTGCCGCGAGATGGAGCACTATGTATGGGTCGATCCCGAGGTGAAGCGCATCCTCTGCGAGGATTATGTCATCGTTTCGCTCTTCTGCGATGAGAATACCATCGAACTGCCTGAGAACGAGTGGGTCGTTGACGACAAGGGTCGCACCCTCAAGACCCTCGGCCGCCGCAACCTCAACCTCGAAAAGACGGCCTACAATATGAATGCCCAGCCCTACTATGTGGCCATCGACGCCGACGGACGTGTGCTCACCAAAGAGAACTACAAATACGACCGCGACGTGCAGAAGTTCGTCAAGTGGCTCGAAGAAGGAAAGGTAAATCACAGCAAAATGCAATAATCGCGCGCGTACGCGTACATAAAATATAAATTGAGTATACCATGAGAAAGACACTAGCCCTCATCGCCGCCCTCGTGGTCGGCACGGCAACCCTCTATGCAGAGCCCGTCACCCCCGGCAAGGCCCACGATGTGGCTGTCCGTTTCTGGAACAAGCATCGCCCTGCGCACGTCAAACCACTCAACGCCATGGCAGGCCGTGTGCCTATGCCTGCCTTTCCCCACCTCTATGCCTTCTCGGCAGGCGAGACGGGGTTCGTCCTTGTCAGCGCCGACGACCGCGTGCGCCCGGTGCTGGCCTACTCCTTCGACGACAAGTTCTCCGAGAACGTCAACCGCGAGCTGGCCTACTGGCTCCGCGGCTACGAGGGCCAGATAGCTGCTGCCGTCGAGGCCGACATGGCCGCCTCGGATGTTGTGGTACAGGAATGGTCCGACCTGCAGGCCGACGCCGACACCATTGTCTCCATACAGCACGTGCCGGCGCTGATGACCACCCGCTGGGACCAGGGCGAGCCTTTCAACGACCGCTGCCCCTACGACTCGGCGTTCAGCGACCGCGCTGTCGTCGGATGCGTGGCCACCGCCATGGCGCAAATCATGAAATATTGGAACTATCCGACCTTCGGCACCTCGTCGCACACCTACAGCCACTACCGCTACGGCGACCTCAGTGCCGACTTCGAGAATACCACCTACCTCTGGGACTACATGCCCGACATGCTCGACCGCTTCTCGCCGATCATGAATAGAAAGGCCGTGTCGACCCTCTCGTACCACTGCGGCGTGGCCGTCGAAATGTGGTACGACATCTCGGCCCACGGCGGCAGCGGTGCCCAGTCGGTTTGCTACCCCAACTGGGGCATAACCCACTGCGCCACCTCCGCCTTCTCCGACTACTTCAAGTACAGCGTCGACATCACCCACCGCTACCGCGACGGCTTCCACGACACAGGCTGGGCCAGCATGCTCGACGCCGAGCTGGCCGGCGGCCGCCCCATGTACTATTCCGGCTACGACGACGACGGCGGCCACGCCTTCGTGCTCGACGGTTCCGACATCCAGCGCCGCTACCACTTCAACTGGGGCTGGTCGGGCTACGGCAACGGCTACTACACGATGGACAACCTCGCCCCCGGCGTCAACTCCGGCATCGGCGGCAATGCCACCTATACCTTCAACCAGAACCAGGGCGCCATCTTCGGCATCGAACCCGGCGTCGTCGAACAGTTCGACACCGTCGACTACCTCGACAGCGTCTGCGTCGGCAGCCGCTACGCCTACTTCCGCGAATACACGCTGATGGTCAACAACGTCCTCAACCAGGACTTCATCCTCCTGAAACACCTCGACACCGTCTTCCGCTACAGCCTCAAGCAGGTCCCTCGGAACATCGTCTTCGTCGACCCGGGCCGCGCGCCAGGCTTCGGCTACACCGAGACCTACTGCTTCACCGACGGCTTCGTCCTGCCCGAGTGCACCTTCTCCAAGGCCAACCACCGCTTCATCGGCTGGTGCCGCCATAGCGACGGCGTCAGCAGCGGACTGCTGCAGCCCGGCGAGAGGATCATGATCACGGACGACGCTACCTTCTACGCCATCTGGGAAAGCACCCTCGCGGGCATCGACGATGCCGACACCGACGTCGAGTTCTCCTTGGCGCCCAACCCCGTGGGCGACCGCATGACCGTGACCTACGGCGGCTCCGCATCCGCAACGCTCACACTCCTCGACCCCCTGGGGCGCACCGTCCTGGCGGAAAAACTGTCGCACGGCGAGACCCAAATTTCGCTCGCCACGCTCCCCGCAGGAGTCTACATCGTCCGCGTCGACAATGGTGCAGGGGTTTGTAATCAGCGCATAATCAAGCAATAGCAAAATAGTTGAAGAAAAATTTTGTCATATCGGGAAAACTTCGTACCTTTGCATCCGATTTCCGACAAGGGAATAAGAGAGTGCGGGGTAGAGCAGTGGTAGCTCGTCGGGCTCATAACCCGGAGGTCATTGGTTCGAATCCTTTCCCCGCTACCGAGCAGGACAAGTCAGTTGGCTTGTCCTTTTTTGTTTCTCGTAACTGCTTGGTTTCGTTGTCAATCAATTCAAACACAGCATTGATTTTCTTGGTTCGAAATGATTTCCCGTCAAACTCCACTTTTTCAGGGAATATCAAACTTAACAGCCGTTGTTTAACCTCGATGGGTGCATCTTCAAAGTATTGTTCTACGTTGTTTATCAGCGAGATTGCGTAGTCCAACTTGGGGGTCAAATTGGTGCGAAGTGCCGCCTGTACACCCTTTATCTGTCCGTTCAACTTGCGTATATCATCATCAACACCTTGATTAAGTTCGGTGTATATCTTTGCGTCTATCTTCTCATCCAAATAGTCGACAGACAACTTCTTCTTTCTCTTTTCCAACACTGACAGTTGCTCCTCCAGTTCGCTTATATAATTCTTTTGGTCGGCACAGTTATCCTCACGTATCGACCGTAGCACCTCATTGTAGAGATTCAACACCTCTTCACGCGGTTTCAGTCCACTAACGTAGCGGACAAACTCACTGTTTACCTTTTCGGCTCTGACGCTGTAATGCCGAGGGCTGCACATACAATGATAATATGGGTATTTTCCACCATTACCACGGCTGAACGATGCGGTGATTGGTCTGCCACACATCGGACATACAACGTGACCACGGAGATAAAAGTCTGGATGTGGTTTCTTCCCCTTCAACAATGAGTGTTTTCGGTGGTTTCGACCTTCTATCAGGTCTTGTACCCGATAGAAAGTCTCCTCACTAACCAATGGTTCATGCTCACCGTCTATAACTTTTTCTGCCTCATCTCCCAATGCTGGCACCCTAATTTTCCCAATATAAAGAATATTGTGGAGCATCTGCATATACGATGTTCTTGCTATTGTAGGACACAAACGCTTGCGAATTGCATCAGCACTTTCTACACCTTTGCCAACCTCCTCAAAGATTCGCCTCACAAGTGGTGCCTCTTTATCGTCAATGACCATGTGCGTGTTATGGTCTTTATATGTGCCGATACGGTAATGCCTATAACCTCTCGGTGCATGATTGCACCAATGACCCTCTTTTAATGACCTTCTAACACCTTCTCTTGTACGCTTTGATATTTTAGCATCTTCTGTATGTGCGATGCCACAATAGATACTGAGATGTGTACTCCACTCCGTTCCATTAAAATCAATGGGCGATTCAATGGCATTAATCTCAACGCCCAGTTCGTCATAGAACATTCGTTTGTAGGCAAACGCAAATTCTACGTTTCGTGAGTATCTGTCCCAACGTAAGAACAACACCTTGTCGACCTTACCCTTGTTTTTCTTGCAGTATTCGTATATGGCTTTCATCTGCGGTCGCTGCAAGTCTGGGTGTTTGGCAGAATAATCCTCACGATATACACTCACTACATTATATTTGTGATAATTACAATGGTTCATCAAATACTCCTCCTGTACATTCAGAGAGTTGTTGTCTTTTTGCTCGTCACTGCTCACACGGCAGTATAAAATCACGTTAGTCGTTTTGTCCATAATACTTTTCCTCCTTGTATTTCTCTGTTATTATCTGTTGTTCTGCCATAATCTCCAATGTTCTCAAAATCTCTTTGACCTGTTCATCGTCGTAGGCACGTTTCCCTTTGTTCAAAATTATCTTTGCTTTTGTCAAACTAATCATAGCACCTTCAGTGCTAATGTCCGCATTGCTGCGGTTATTTGCTTTTCCACCTCTCACACGGATTTTGCGGCTCCGTCGTGAGACTTCTGCTCGATGTGGGTAGCTTATCACCCGTTCATCCGATAACGATTGGCTATGGACTGTTATTACAACTTTTCATAGCCAAAATATACAACAATTTTCCTAATTCTCAAAAAAAGGTTCATAATAATTGTTTATTCAGATGAAATTTACGCAAATCGTTTCTTCAGCTGGATGGCTCAAGAATCCGTTCCCTTTCTACATATACCCTATTATCCCTGCCAGAATTCCCTCCGAGCTATAATTACCCTATTATCCCTACTGTGCAGGGAGGGGGTGGCGCATAGGGGGACTCGCGTATCCCGCCCTGCCTACTCCTCCCCCTCAATCCATTCAATGAGGTACACGGATTTACACGAATTGTGCGGAACCTGATATTTATAGATATATAATCATAGTACAATGAATTTGGAAGACGAGAGAATAGTAAAAAGGATTGTGGGTAACTGTATTCACGGGGTGCTTTCTTTGAATCATGTCAAACAACACGCCGATTACCTCCTCAACAACGAGCTGCCTATCATATACCAGTTTGAAGAAGACACACTGAATGGCAGCAGACCGCATAACTTCAACTACATTAACAATTATATCGACTCACTGCGAGACCCGACAAGAAGCGCTCTGGATTTGGGACGACGACACGCTTACGAGACCGCAGCGAGCTTTATTTCCTACACTATGCTTCGAGTGTTTGATACGAGCCTAAAAGAAAGGAGCATACCAAATATGTGTGTGGTTCCAGTGCCTACGGCTCCGAGCCAGCCAGCTTACTATGCCGAATGGAGCGAGATTCTTCAACGTGTGGAACATTGTACGGGTGTTCGCGAGTGTATGGAAGCATATTCCTATTGGGGTGTGAGAGACCCTCACAGACACAGAGAATCGGAAGGTTTACCCGTGGGATTCATAGACACAATCGCTCTTGCCAATGAGGAAAGCGAGTACGCCAACGTGGTGCTGGTGATTGACCGAATGTACAGAGGCACAGAGATGCTTGAGATGAAGCACAAGCTCGAAGAAAACGGACACACGGTTATACTTGGAATTTGTCTATCGCGAGTAATACTCTGAAAGAACTGATTCAGTAGCAGGGAGGCTTGGAAAAAGTCTCCCATTTTTTGTGTATATATCTAATCCTATGGAATTTAGGACAGGGTTTCAGTAGCAATTTTCAGGAGAAAAACAAGTATCAGCCTGAACCACCAAGATTTAATGTGCCAGTTATTATTTTTTACGCCTAAAAATCAACGCAATATCACCGTGTCCCACGGGACATGATATCCAAAACAGTAGGTTGGGAGATGGAACCGTCAAGGGAAAGGAAACAAAGAGGGACCAAAGCAGGAGCGATGTCGTTACTTGTCAGTGTATATCACTGTATATGTGGCATCGCCTCTTGCTATGACGGAGTGTGGATTATCGGTACTGCCGTCGCTCCATCTTACAGGTCTACATTGGCAGGTGCTTAAAATAACGGTTGCACCGTATTCATACTTGCCACCCCCCATTTCAAGACGACCGCAAGCATCGGCATTTTCGGGATGTTGAGGTACAGTAATTGTGCAGAATTGCGGTATATTGGCCGACGTGCCGTCTTTGTATATGTAGTATTCTTTGCTTTTCTTATACCAGTTAGAAGTACTTTCTTCCACTTCCCTCAAAATAGGATAGTCATTATGATAAACGTATCTGTAATTGTACTCTACGGTGTCGCGCGTTTCTGTTTCGGAATCACCACTACCCATATGATAGCCCTCTTGATTTATTGTAATTGTCCTAATGCTGGTGACATTGTTTTTTGATAAATGACAAGGGGATTCAGGATTCTCCAATAACCAGTAATTCTCTAAACCCACCCAAGGTGTGTGCCTATTATCGTAAGTATAATATGTGTATTGCTCATATCTGGAATAGGTGCCGTCGTTGCTATTCCAATTATTCAGACACTCTTTATGTGTCTGTACAAGGTTCCCATTCTCCCATACGAAAGTCGTTGTCGTTGGCACACAAGCGGTACACATCCTTTCTATCGTTTCAATCTCGCCGTTTTGGTTGTATGTAAGCGTGAACCAAGGAGCGAAGGAGCTTCCTGTATACAAATCGCCTGTGTTTATTCTTGTGATTCTTCCATTTCTAATAAAGGCACGGCGTTTGAGATTGCCTTGAGCATAGTAGATTGAGATTGTGTCATCATTATATTCTATAGCCTCTCCACAAAAAGATACGACTGTGCTGTCTTGCCAAATGACATCACCTCGACCAGCATCCCCCTGCGTATGATTATCGTGTTCGTTTATATAGGTGGAGCTGGCTATTTGTGCCAACCGTTTATCGCTGGGCTGCTGCGTGTCGTCTTTGTGGCAGGCAGTCATTATAGAGGCTATGGCAAGCAATATAAGTGTCTGTCTCTTCATTGTTTTTCTTCATTGAAATTTGTTGCAAAAGTACGAATTTATTTCCAAACGAATAAAACTATTTTAGTTTGACTTTGTAAGAATTTCCCTTATCGACTTGCGTAGTACAAGAAAAAGTTGTACATTTGCAAACAAATTTATCTCAAATGAGACACTTATTGAATTTTATCAAACAAATTGGACCCGATGGCTTACCCTATTTGTGGGTAAATGGGTATTTCTTCGAGTGGAGAAATGGTTGTTGGGTGTTCACAGGCAAATAATACCAACTGGTTTTATTTGCAATGCCGAATGATGTCGGTGTTTAACGGCGGCAAGGGCCTCCTTGTCCGTCGTTTTTATTCTCCGTCCCATTCGTTGTCAATTAGCAGATGTATTCCTATGATTGTCGTGTCTCGTCCGTTTGGGTCGTCGTCTATCCCTTTGGCTGTCGTGTCGTGTATCCATTCTTTCAGTATGAAGCGGCAGTAGTGGTTCGTTCCGTCATCGTCCGTGTGTCGAAGGATATAACCGTGTCCTTCCTCCAACTGTATGCCGTCGCGCCATCCGTTTCTCGGTGCCGCCGTGATGGAGCATAGGTCTTCCACGCTGCCATAGTGGTAAAGGCCGTCGGGTTTGTCATCGGTCGAAACATCTTCGCCCAAGTCAACATACATATATGGCGCATTGACAGCGGCCACCATACCGTTGGAGAAGTTGATGAGGGTTGTGTTGTCGTAATGTTGCCACTCTGTTCTATAGTAGTTGTTCAACGTGCACTCGTCTTTGGGCTTGTTGCAAGAGACCAGCCCGATGCCGCACAGCACGGCGAGTAAAAACAATTGCTTCATCTTGTTGTCGTTTTTACAGATTATTTATATATAACAACGTACTTTCCCCATTTTTATTGTGTTGCTATATAATACTACCTGATTTGGAACTCTCGCTTCAGACGCTGTATAGTGCTTCCCGAAGTGTCAGTAAGTTTAGCAATTTCAGCGATTTTGTACCCTTTCCGCAGATATACCAACACGTCTTTGTACTGTTCTTCTTTCTGCTCATGAGTCTTAACGCTGCCTTTTTTGCGCCCAAGCCGACCACCTTTCTCAATGTAGATTCGGCGACCGCTATTCAGTCGGTAGTAAATGTTCTCGCGCTCAAGCTCTGCACAAGTTCCCAGTGTGGCAATCAGAATAGGAGTGAACATACTCGGCTTGCCGTTCCCGTCGAGCAAGTTCATCTGCTCCTTTTGGAAATAGACATTGATACGGCAGTCCACGAGGTCACGGACGGTGGCAAGAACCTCAAAGGTATTACGCCCAAGCCTCGATAACTCCGATACGAGAAGAGTGCCGATTCGATTGCACTTGCAGAACTCAATGCAGTCCATCAAAACGGGTCTCTCGACGTTCTTCTTGGCTCCGCTGATATGCTCTTCATATACCTTGACAAGGTTAAGGTTGCTGCGGTCGGCGTGTGCCGTCAGGTCTTTGACCTGCCTCTCTGTATTCTGTCGGTCTGTGGTTGATGACACTCTCGCGTATATGGCTGCTGTATGGTTGCTCTTGGTGTTCATAATATTCTTTGATTTATTTGAAGTTAAACTTTGGGTACCTTCACTGCTGCGGTAACAGACTTTTTTGATTTTTTTGACTGGATTAGTTTTTTGACCATCTCAACTGTCAAAAATATAACGGATTTTTCTGACTATTATTACAAAAACTCCTTCATTTTCAGTTTGTAGGATGTGTATTTCCACGCTACTAACAAGTAGCCTGTGGATGCCACCTTTTTTCATCCAACAAAATATCCATCAGCGAGTAACTACGTCGCCCTTTTTGAACTCGAATCAACCTATCAAGTAGCGCACAGAAAAGCCTCGAAAGGGTGTAATCATTCTGCAAACCTGTATACAGGTCGACTTCTGACATTCCGAGCTTGTTCAAGGACGGTTTCAAGGTCTTATGGTTCCCACAGTTGACCTCAATGCGGTACAATCGAGCAAATCCCACGGCATCGGTGATATAGTCCTTGTGGCTCTCATCTTCAATTTCCCTTGTCTTGTTGTACAACCTCAACGACAGGGACCCGTTTGAATTTTTGACAACAGGCATCGGATTTGACATCGGACGCTTTCGGGTGTTATTCCCTGCGATATGCAACACGTCGGCAACCTTTTGTTCGACACCTTCAACTTTCTTCCCGTTTATAATCAAGTCGTACTCGCTATTCTTGTACAGTTGGTAAAACCGACGTATGATGCAGAAGTTAAAATCGACGGCAATATCAACCTTGCTGACTTGTTTGAATTCCAGTCCAAGTACATCTTCAAGGTAGTATCGGATGGCCACGAACATGGTGTTGTAAAGTGCCTGATTCTCATAAACAATGTAGACGTGCTGGCGGTTGGGGTTTGGGGACCCGAAGTGAAGATGTCCAATGCAGCAGTCAAATACTCCCAGTTCCTTCTTATAGTCTTGCACGATAATCGAAAACTCATTTTCATACAATCGGCTCTGGTCCCGTATCAGAGTTACAGACTCAAGCTCATACTTCGGCACATTCTTGTCGGACAGGTATGCCCGTACTTCGTCGCTGGCTGTGTAGGTGAGTTCCAGCCTATCAAGGTTAATTCGGCTTTGTTTACGCATAGTTTGTTATATATTTGTACAGAATCAAATATACAACAATGAAGCCTGAATTTGAAAAATAACCGATGGAGAATGAGTTATTTAACAATGTTTAACTTAGTCGGTCTCGATGTACCGAGAAGGTGGCAGAATGGGTTTCGTTGGGTCGGGAATGAGATGCCGCAGGTTCCACAACTTTTCCAAGTCTTCAAGGAACTGGTGCGAAAAAACGACTTCCCCCGCTACCTAAAACAAAAAGTGAGCAGACGCCGTTGAAGTGACCCCAAAAAGTTGGACGGATTAATAAAATCAGTTAATTTGTCTGCAGAAATGAGTTCGGTATTGTACCGGACTCATTTTTAGTTTCAGTT
>CACZWL010000003.1 GCA_902784865.1 uncultured Bacteroidota bacterium
GGCATCTTCTCACTGCCTCCTCTCGCTCTTTTACACTGTGTCTTTTTCTCATAATAAAACCCCGAAAGTTTTTTGTCCAACTTTCGGGGTTCATTACACAGCTGTCGGCCCTGTTTGTTTGATGTTCGTCGGATTAGTCCTGAATGGCTTTGATGCCGGGCAACACTTTTCCCTCGAGGTACTCGAGCATGGCACCGCCACCGGTGGAGACGTAGCTCATCTGGTCGGCCAGGTGCATCTGCTTGACGGCAGCCACCGAGTCGCCACCGCCCACAGCGGCAAAGCAACCCTGCTTGCAGGCGTCGGCAACGCTCTGGGCTATGTCACGCGTGCCCTTGGCAAAGGTGTCGAGCTCGAAGACACCGGCAGGACCGTTCCACAGGATGGTCTTGCTCTGCATGATGATTTCGCGGATGGCCTTGCAGCTCTCGGGGCCGCAGTCCATGCTCTCCCAACCGTCGGGCACCTCACCGGAGGGGACAATCTGCGTGTTGGCGTCGTTGCCGAACTTGTCGCCGATGACGCTGTCCACAGGCAGGTAGTACTTCACACCCTTCTCGTCCATGCGGCGCATCAGTTCGCGGGCCAAATCGAGTTTGTCGTCCTCGCAGATGCTGTTGCCGATCTTGCCGCCGAGGGCCTTGGTGAAGGTGTAGCGCATACCGCCGATGATAATCATATTGTCCACCTTGTCGAGCAGGTTCTCCAAGATGCCGATCTTCGAGCTGACCTTCGAGCCGCCGATGATGGCGGTGAAGGGGCGCGGCGGGTTCTGCATCAGCTTTTCCAGGTTGCGCACCTCGTTCTCCATCAGGAAGCCGAAGTACTTGGCATTGGGGAAGAATTTGGCGATGACAGCAGTGGAGCTGTGCTCGCGGTGGGCGGCACCGAAGGCGTCGTTGATGTAGCAGTCGCCGAGGGCGGCCAGCTGGCGTGCCAGGTCTTCACCGCCCTTGGTCTCTTCGGGGTAGAAGCGGATATTCTCAAGCAGCATCACTTCGCCACCCTTCAGCTCCTTGGCCATCTGCTCGGGCACACCGCTGCCAAGCAGCTCCTGCGTGAACTTGACGGGGCGGTTGACAAGAGTCTCCAGGTACTTGGCCACGGGCTGAAGCGTCAGCTCTGGCTCGAAACCACCTTTCTTGGGGCGGCCGAAGTGGGCCATGATGATAACGGCGGCACCATCCTTGAGCAGTTTGTCGATGGTGGGCATCGACTCGCGCATGCGGGTATCATCGGTTATCTCTTTCTGGTCGTTCATGGGGACATTGAAGTCCACTCGCAGCAGGACTTTCTTGCCTGCAAAATTGATATCTTTGATTGATTTCATGATGTTATGGGATTGTTACATTTTATGCTTCTGCTGTGTGGTGATGCTCCGGCTCGGCAACCGCCATACCTATATAGAGGGCAGTGAGCATGGTGAACACAAAGGCCTGGATATAGACGACAAGGCACTCCAGCAGCGATATGAAGACGCTGAGGAACACGCTGACGACCGATACCGCGCCACCGACAGCGGCGCCGCCGATGTTGCTCAGTATGAATATCAAGGCCACGAAAGAGAGTATCATCACGTGTCCCGCGGTCATGTTGGCGAAGAGTCGTATCATTAGCACTATGGGCTTGGTGAACACGCCTATTACCTCAACCAGTGGCATCAGCGGGAAGATCTTGAGCCACGCCGGTACGCCGGGGGTATTGAAGATGTCGGTCCAATAGTGCTTATTGCCGCTGATATTGGTGATGAGGAAGGTTATAAGGGCCAGGATACCTGTCACCGCCAGGTTGCCGGTAATGTTGGCACCTGCCGGGAAGAAGGGTATGAGTCCCAGGATATTGCAGAAGAAGATGAAGAAGAATAGCGTCAGCAGGTATGGCAGGTAGCGGCGGTAGTGGGCCTCGCCAATCATGGGGCGTGCGATACTGTCGCGTACAAAGACGACGAGCATCTCCACCAGCCCCTGCAGCACGCCGTGGGGAGCCTGGTTGGGGCGGCGCTGATAAGCGCGCTTGGCTGCGAAGATAATGACAATCAGCAGGATGACTGCTATGACAATGGCGGCCGAGGTCTTGGTGAGACTCAGGTCGATGGGCTTCTTGTCAAGCACATTGCCAGCTTCATCCACACAGACTATCACCTCGCGTTCCGAGCCGCCGCCGGTGAGTCGGTAGCCCTTGTGGTCGGCATGCCCGTGGTGGAACTTGCTGGACATGAAGATGTCCACCTTGCCATCGCTTATCAATATGATTGGCAACGGCACGGCAACTGCATGTTCTGCGCCGTCTTTCGTCTTATAGTCGAACAGATGCCACGAGTGGGCGTCGGTGACGTGGCCGATAATCATCGAGCCAGCATCGAAGCCTCCTTCTGCCTCTTCGGCGTGAGCCATCTGCGGTATGACCATAAACAGTGCCGCCAATACCATTACTATCACTTTCTTCATATTGCTATTCTTTATTGTTCACCACAGCGGTGTTGTTGAATATGTCGATTTGCAGGGTGTCGAAGAGGCCAAGCTGCTGCTTGTCGGAGCGTGTCTGCGCTGCTGCCGAGCACTGGCGGAGCGACTGCTTCAGCAGGCGGTGCAGTGCTGTGGGTCTGTCGATGCCGCTGTCGGCGGCATAGGCATTGAGGCGCACTACATCCAGCTCTGTGAGCGAGACAGTGTACTTCCGCAGCTTGGGTTTCTTCGGCTTCTTCATGGACTCTCACTAGTTGTACATCAGGCTGGCGAAGGGTTGCATGGCGGCTTGTACCTGCCCGGCTCGCTGCTGGTCCTCAAGGATATTGAGAGCCTGGTCGTTCAGGAGGCCAAGTATCTGCAGGTCGTTGCGGAGCATGGCCCGCACACCCTGAGCCTTGTCGCCTTGGAAACGCGAGAGGTACGAGACCTCCTGACTGTAGCGCTTGAAGGCGGCATCCCACAGCTGGGCAGCTCGCTCCTTGCCGAAGACATTGCGGTAGAGTTCCACTCCGTCAATAGTGTTGTTGCCACCGCCAAGGACGACATAGACGCTGTAGAGGTCGACGGGGAAGTTCTTCTCCGGGAAGTTGGCATCGTACATGTCTATGAGCTTGCGGGCCTTGTCGGCATTGCCTTTGCGGTATTCGTCGTGCGCCAGCACCAGGATGCTCTGATGCAGGATGGGCACAAACTGCTGACGGCTGACGGGGTCGATATAGATATCGCGGTCAAGGTTGCCCCACTTGAGGGGTTCGCCGTCGACACCGTTGATGAAGTAGTCGGCCGACTCGTCCGTGAAGCGGGTGGTACGCTCGTAGGGCACAAACTTATAGCTCATGCCGTCCTGAACGGTGTGGCGATAGACCAGGGGGAAGACATCCGGGATGCCGGAGGAGCTGGGGTTCATCACATAGATGTCGCGCATGAACTTATTGGTACCCAGTATGTCAAGCAGCATCAGCTCGTGGCGGTACAGGGCGGGGTTCTTGATTTCCCAACGGAGCTCGGGATTGACCTGCTCTGCCATCTCGGCGGGGATGATTCCCTTGGCCACCAAGGCCGGTATGTCGAGGGTGATCTTGAAGCGTTTGGTGGGGATGTACATATAGCTCTCGCCCGTGCGCTGGTCCTGAATAGTGAAGCGCTCGGGGTGGTCGCGCATCATGCCCAGCACCTCAGAGACTTCAAGGTAGTCGCTGGAGCGGTCCATAACGTAGGTCTGGTCCTTACCGAGGCCGTAGAATTCCTTAGGCAGCGTGAAGGGCAGCGGGTCGCTGTCGTAAAGTTTATTGAAGAGCTGTTCTACATACCAGTACATGCCGCTCAGCGTGAAGTTGAGTATGCGGACGTCGGTACGCGTGCCCTCCACCTCCTGAGTGTACCAGAGGGGGAAGGTGTCGTTGTCGCCGAAGGTGATGAAGATGCTGTTCTGACGGGTGTTCTTGAGGTAGTTCTGGGCGAAGTCGCGGGCGGCAGTCTTCTCGGAACGGTCGTGGTCGTCCCAGTTCTGGGCGGCCATCAGGCAGGGCACACCGGCCATGCACAGCACGAATACCACGGGCATCACCACGCGTCCCATCTTCTCCTGGTTGTTCTTGAAGATGGCGGTGAGCCATTCGGCCAAGGCCATCACGCCGAGGCCGATCCAGATGGCGAAGAAGCTGAACGAGCCCACGAAGGCGTAGTCGCGCTCACGGGGTTGACGCGGCGGCATGTTGAGGTAGATGGCGATGGCCAGGCCCGTCATGAAGAACATGATGAAGACGATGAATGCGTCTTTGGGGTGGCGACGGATGTGGTAGACCAGGCCGATGAGGCCGAGGATGAGCGGCAGGAGGTAGTAGACGTTGCGCGAGCGGTCGTTCTTCATGTGGTCGGGCAGGTCGTCCTGGGGTCCGAGGCGGGCTTCGTCGAGGAACTTGATGCCGCTGATCCAGTTGCCGCGCAGATAGTCGCGCGTGCCGTCGTCGTTGAAGTAGTGGCCTTGGTCGTCGTTCTGGCGGCCTGCGAAGTTCCACATGAAGTAGCGCCAGTACATCCAACCCAGCTGGTAGCGGTTGAAGAAGGTCATGTTCTGGCCCATGGTGGGTTTTTGTCCGCCGTAGGCTTTGCCAGCCCAGAGTTCGTAGTATTTCGGGTGCTGGCGGCCGTTGTCGCTGCTCCACATGCGGGGGAACACGCCAGTGTGCTCCTGCTTGTAGACGTACTTCATGGCGTAGGTGGCCGGCACGTAGCGGTCGCGGCCGCGCTCGTCGGTGCCACGGGTGTATTTGGTGTAGCCTTGTTTGGCGTCGATGGGGCGCCCGGCGGTGTAGAACTGGCCTGTCAGCAGCGGGGTGTCGCCATACTGCTCGCGGCCCAGATATGCGCGCATCGACACGGCATCCTTCGGAGCGTTCTCGTTGAGCGGCGTGTTGGTGTTGGCGCGGATGACGAGGACGAAGAATGTGGAGTAGCCGATGACGAGCATGGCGAAGCTCAGCACGGCGGCGTTAGCCACGGGGTGGTCCTTCTTGCGGGTGTACCAGAGGCCCCACACCACGGCGGCGGCCAGCAGGGTGAAGAAGAAGATGGTACCGCTGTTGAAGGGCAGGTGGAAGGTATTGACAAACAGCACGTCGATGGCGGAGTCGACATTGACGATGCCAGGGATGATGCCCCAGAGGATGATGCCGAGGGTGACCAGCGACAGCAAGCCCGTGACGATGAAGCCTTTCAGGGTCGTTTTCTCCCATTTCTTGAAGTAAACGACGTAGAAGATGGCGGGCACCGTCAGCAGGTTCAGCAGGTGGACGCCGATGGCGACGCCGACGAGCAGGCTGATGAGGATGAGCCAGCGCAGCGAGTGCGGGTCGTCGCTCTGCTCTTCCCATTTCAGGATGGCCCAGAACACCAGGGCTGTGAAGAACGAGCTCATGGCGTAGACCTCGCCTTCGACGGCCGAGAACCAGAATGTGTCGCTGAAGGTATAGGCCAGCGAACCCACGATGCCTGCGGCGAAGACGCCCCATGTGCGCCAGTCCTTGAGGCTGGGGTTCTTGGGGTCGGGCAGCAGGTGCTTGCCGAGCATGGTGATGGCCCAGAAGAGGAAGAGTATGGTCATGCCGCTGCAGACGGCGCTCATCACGTTGACGGCGTGGGCGGCGGTCTCAGGGCTTGAGAACATCGAGAAGAGACGCCCGATGAGCTGGAAGGTGGGGGCTCCCGGGGGGTGTCCCACTTGGAGTTTATAGGCAGTGGCGATGTACTCGCCGCAGTCCCACCACGAGGCGGTGGCTTCCGCCGTCATGATGTACACCGTGCAGGCTATCAGCCCGATGAGCCAGCCGATGATGTTGTTGGCTAGATTGTATTGCTTCATATTGTTGGATTAGTTATTGTCTTGACTACTTACTACTTACTCCCTATTCTTCCCTCCACACGGGCATCGTCATGCAGCGTGCGCCGCCGCCGGCGCGGGGCAGTTCGCTGCCGGGGAAGGCGGCGACGAATTTGTCATAGCTCTTCATGTCGACGCGGCCTTCGACGATGTCTTCGGCTTTGAGGACGGCAAAGCCGGCTTTGTCGAGGGCGTCGATGGTGTGGGTGTTGCGGCGGTAGCCCATGATTTTGCCGTCGCCGAGGGCGAAGAAGTTGGTGCCGGAGTGCCACTGCTCGCGCAGCTGGTTCCACGGGTCGCTGCCGCCACCGATGACGGGTTCGATGTCCCAACCCTGACTTTCAAGGCCTTTGATGATATTGGGGTATTCTTTGTAGGTTATCTTGCCGCCTTCGACGGTGATGAGTGTGGTGTCCTTGCCGGCGAAGAGGCCGGTCTTGCGGAGCATGGGCTCGAAGACCATGCACTGGTGCTTGCCGAGGAATGTGAAGACCATGTCGAGGTGGATGAAGCTCTCGGGACTCTTGGGGAGTTCCTGGACGAGGATGCTGAAGCGCTCGCGCTCTTTGGCAAAGGTCTGCGCCAAGTATTTGATTCCCTTTGTATTGGTACGGATACCCTGACCGATGCAGAGCATGTCGGGCGAGGCAATCTGGACGTCGCCGCCTTCGGTGCGCGCGTCGCGGTCGGCAGCCATGGCGTTGAGGGTGTCAACCTTGAAGAAGTGGCGGAAGATGGCCTCATATATGAGCGTTTCGCGTTCGCGTACGTCGAAGCTCATGGAGTTGATGAGCACGCGGTCGTAGACCGTCGAGGAGGCATCGCGGGTGAAGAAGAGGTTGTAGAGGGGCTTGAGCAGGTAGCGGTCGTCGCTGACGCAGTCCCAACCAGGTACCTCGTAGCCTTCGATGAGCACCTTGGCCAGCTCGGCGCTGGGCAGTTGCATCAGCTGCTCGGCCAGGCCTTCGTCGCAGTTGTCCATGTCGCAGCTCTCTTCCACCAGGTGGCGGCGCACCTCGGGCTGGTCGAGCAGCTCTTCGAGGATATCTTCGACGTAGTAGACTGTCGTCCAGCGGTCTAGCACGCCACTGAAGTAGTGGTATTCGGTGTCGACGATGGGTTTGTTGAGTATGTCGCTGTATAGGGCGTGGGCGGCATTGAGGGGCGTCATGCGTTCGATTTCAACGCCGGGTTTGTGCAGGAGCACAGCGCGCAGGGTACCTGTCTCTGAGGCCACATGGACCTTGCAAGGAGTGATATTTTTTTCAGTCATATTTAGCATTAATCATTAATACACAGCACCTTTGCCCACTTTGGACAAATGCCGTGAAAGTGCAAATATACGAAAAAGTTTCCATTCGGCAGACTCGAAATGCAAGTTTTTTTTCACATGTTTCCCCCAAGGATGCACAATCAAATAAAAAACAAACACTTACACAAAGACCATATTAATTATAATAGTTCAAATCGCGCCAAATGACAAGTTCCCCGATTTTCCCATCGATGGGAAATGATGGGAAAGAGTCGAACTATTCACCTACCAGATACCTACCAGACACCTACCAGATGGCTAGCGGGCGGGGTCCTACCAGATACCTACCAGACACCTACCAGATGGCTAGCGGGCGGGGTCGATATGGAGGGTCTGTGCGGGTGCCGTTGCGCGGAATTCGGGGGCGTACATGCACTGCATGGTGACGGGGCCGCTGAGGAAGGTGCCGGGGTTGGTGACATACACCTCGTATTCAAACCAATAGCGACCTTTCTCGAGGCGGTCGATGTAGCAGCGGGTGTCGGTGTTGCCAACGGTGATGTAGTAGCGCAGGCCGTCGTTCCAGCGCCATCCGGCCTCGGTACTGAGAGGTTCCACGCACGAGGGGCGGATGTCGATGCGCACTTTGACGCGGTCGCCCACCTTGAGAGTGGGTAATGGGGTGTGGTAGGTGCGCCGGAGGGTGATGCCGCTTTCTGAGGCGGGTATCTTGTCCATGTCGTCGGTGTACTGGTAGTAGACGCCGCCCCAGGCGATGCCTGCAGTCTCTTTGCGGAGGGTGATGGTTTCCGAGGGATGCGCCAGGATGGTGTCGAGTTCGCTGCCGGTCCAGCGCTGCTGGCGGTAGCCTTCGAGGCCTTCGGCCTGGGCGGTCATCTCGGCGCCGCAGACGATGAGGCTTATATCGCTAGAAACTCTAGAATCTCTAGAATCTCTAGAAAAACTAGAATTTCTAGAATCTCTAGTCTTTCTAGAGCCGCTGCCCACCATGAGCGCGTCGATGGCTTTCACGGTGGCTTCGTCGTTGCCCCAGTGGGTGGTCTGCTTCTGTTTGAGGAGCCACTGCTGCATCTGTCCGATGAAGGCGGTGTCCTTGGGGGTCACCTCGCTGAAGGCCTGGATAAGAAGGGCTTGGGTCTCGATGGGGCGCTGGTACCACCACCATCCGGAGCGGTTGTCGCGCCAGTAGGTGCCCATCTCGTCGCTGGTGAGTGCTTTTTCCTTGAGGCGGCGGATGAGGTCGCGCGCCTGCTTGGTGTCGCCTGCGCGCTGGAAGACCAGCGCCAGCTGCGCCTGGGTGTAGAGGTGCTCGTAGTCGCGGTAGCGCTTCAAGGCGTTGGCGTAGTAGTACTTGTAGGCCTCGGTCGATCCTTTGCCATAGAAGGAGCGGGTGTATAGGTAGTCGATGTTGGTGGGCTGGCAGTCGTAGCCTTTCTTGAGGTTGGGCTTGATCCATCGGTCGTAGTAGCGCTGCTCCTCGCGGTCGATGTATTTGAGCGCCAGCTCTTTGACCGAGGATTGCATGTTGGCGACCGCCGATAGCTTCTTCAGTATCTGCTGCGTAATCCAGGCGCTGCTTTCGCCGCTGGGCATCCAGCTCCATCCGCCGTCGCCGTTCTGCTGCGCGGCCAGCTGGCTGGCAGTGGCGGAGAGTTCCTTGTCGATGCGCCCCTGGTCGAAGTAGGCGGCTATGGCCTGGCGCTGTTCCTGCTCGCTCTGTGCGTCGCGCACCCACGGCGTGGCCTGCAGGAGGGTCTGCTTGACGTCCTCGTTCATCTTCAGGCGCACTTCTTGCCCTTCTCCTAGTTTCTCTAGATTTTCTAGACTTTCTAGAATATCTAGATTATCCAGGACCTTCTTCCCCAGGCTGTTGACGTAGAGGCGGTTGGCCAGGTAGAGGTTGGAGGGCGACTCGAGTTCCTGGAGGTAGGGCATGGCCTTGACGGCCAGCCAGATGGGGTCGCTCACCACCTCGGCTGCCAGCAGGTGCGGCTCGGCGGTGGGGGTGGCGAAGGTGGACAGCGGGAAGGTGAAGGCCTTCTCGCCCTTGCCGTTGATGTAGAGGGGTTGGCTGACGGTGACGGCCTGGCGGCTGCTCACCACGGGCACCTGCCCCTGCTCGCCATCGCTCATGCCTTCGGCCTGGGCCACAATACGGTAGGTGGCCACGTAGACGTTGCGCGGCACCTCGACGGGGAACATCACCTGTGCGGCATCCTTCACCAGCACATTCTCCGTGTGGTGGCACAGCGTGTCGCCCGTAGCGGCATCGGTGAGGAGGAAGTTGACCTCAACATGCAATTCTTCATTCTTCATTCTTAATTCTTCATTCACCACAACCTTGGCCATCAGTGCCAGGCTGTCGCCGTGGCGCAGGAAGCGCGGCAGGTTGGGCTGCACCATGAGGGGTTTCTGCGTGACGAGGGTCTTGTCGAGGGTGCCGATTTTGATGTCCTTGGTGAAAGCCAGGCCTTTGACGTTCCATCGGGTGAGCAGTTCGGGCACGGTGAAGCGGTAGGTGGCGATGCCGTCGGCATCGGTGCGCAGGTCGGTGGCGAAGAAGGCCAGGGTGTTGAGGTTCTGGCGCACCTGCACGGGTTCGGGGGCGGCTCCGGTCACGCCCTCGTCGGCATCCATCGCGGCCCCCATGGCGGCCATCGGGACGGCATTGTCTTCCACCACTGTAAAGACCTCCTCCTCTTCTACCGCTTCCATCGACACGGTAACCATGCTGTTGCGCGCTGCGGCCGCCTTGTACATGATGCGCCCGCGCCCCCAGCGGCTGTAGTGCGGCAGGGCTTCCATGAGGTTCCACACCGTGGGCTGGCTGCCGCGGTAGTGCTCGTACTTGGGGTTGAGCATCCAATTGCCCATGTTGCCGTGCAGGGTCAGCACGCTGAGACCCATGCTGCCGTTGCTGCGCCAGGGGGAGAAGCCCCACGGCTGCTGGCCGTAGCTGTTCAGCGCATCGTCGTACATGGTCATCACCATGGCGGCCTCTTTCACCTTTATCCGCTCACCTTTCACTTTGATCGTCCACTCCTCCTGCTCGCCGGGCAGCAGCTTGTCGCGGAAGGTGTGTATCTCGACGTTGAGTTTCTTGTGGGTGAAGGGTACGCTGACGCGCTTGGAGACGTGCTCCACTATGCCCTCGCGCACGGCGACGAGGTCCACCTGGAAGCCGCCCAGCATCGCGCTGTCGACGGGGATGGCTATCTCCTTGAGTTCGTCGCTGATTCGTATGCGCTTGAAATCGCGCTCCTTGTTGCCTACGCGCAGCAGGTAGTAGACCTCCACGTCCTTGAAGCGCGAGCCGCAGCGCAGGCGGTAGGTCTCTCCCACCTCGACGCTGCCCTGGCTCTCGCCCACCCACAGCAGTTTCTGGCTCTGCGCCTTACGGGCATCGGGGGTGGTCACCGTGCGGTATTCCACCGCTGTGTCGGCCCCTTCAGCCACGAGGGTGATGCGGTAGACGCCACTCTCGCCCTTCCAGCCGCGGCTGGCCACGGCCCACCGGTCGCGGTCGTTGTAATCCTTGCCGTAGGCGAAGAGTGGGAAGGCCTTTCGGAATTCGGCCTCGCCCAGCGTGTGGTGGTCGCCGAGCGTCATAGCGGGGGCATCGAGCAGCGGAGCCTCGGGCTGGCGCAGGCGCTCTATCTTGATGTCCACCTTGCCCGGCAGGGGGTTGCCGTTGATGTCTATGTATTTGGGCTTGAGGCCGTCGAGGGTACCGACCTCTTCCCCACCCTCCAGCGAGAGGAAGGCGGTGCGGTAACCCACGCGCATCGAGGTGCTGGCGGGATGGCTCTCGCCGTTGAGGTCGGTGACGTCCACGCGAATGACATACTCGAACGAGGGCTTGGTGCTGAGTTCAATGCTGCTGTCGGGCTCGGGAGTGAAGGCTATGTCGAAACTGCCGTCGGCGGCGGTGGACAACTCGCCTTCGGCCACGGTGCTGCCATCCTCGTAGCCCCACCAGCGCCACCACCAGCGGTTGAGGCGGCGGCGTTCAATACTATATTGTACACGCGCGCCCGAAATGGGGACGGCGCTGTAGCTGGCAGCCAGGCCTTTGACGGTGCAGGGGCTGCCGAACTGCGGCGCCACGCCCTGCGTGGGTTCCAGAGTGACCATGAACTTGGGCTGCTTGTATTCCTCCACTCGGATGCCTTCGCTGGACAAGGTGCGGCCATCGGCGCTCACTTCCAGCGTGTAGAGTCCGGCGATGCGGTCGGTGGGGATGGCGAAGCGGGCGCTGGCGATGCCGAAGTCGTCGGTGGTCAGCCGGAGGGTGTCGCCCACCTCCTGCCAGTTGGGGTCGCGCAGCAGCAGACGGAGTTCCTTGCTGTGGGCGACGCTGGCCTCGAGGCCGTCGCCGCGGTAGGCCAGCAGGGCCACCTGCACCTCCTCGCCGGGCTTGTAGATGGGGCGGTCGGTGCGCACTTCCACTCGCGGCTGCATAGCGTTTTCGGCCTCCGCAGGCGACCGCATAAATTGGGTTACCAACCGGTAGCCGTCGCGCTCGGCCACGAGCTGCCTGCCCCAGTGAAAGTCGTCGAGCACGAAGCGGTAGCGTCCGTCGCGGTCGGTGGTGGCGCGTGCCAGCACGGTGCCGTTGCTCTCCATGCGCAGCTCCTGCCCGGCGATGGGCAGGCCCGTGGTGCGGTCGAGCAGGAGGCCTTCGCTGCCGTTCTGGACGAGCTGCATGTCGGTGCAGTTGAGCGTGTAGGCCATGAAGCCCTGCGCCCTGAAATCGGCCTGGGGCGCTACCATCAGGACGTAGCGTCCGGCCTTCATCGCCGGCAGGGCCAGCAGGGCGCTCTCCTGGCGGTATTCCCGGTTGCCCGGCACCGCCATGTCCCACTCCGCCAGCGGCTTGGAGGCCAGCAGTTTGGCCTTGGCCTTCTGGTCGTAGGAGTGGTTCTCCACATAGGGGACGATGCGCATATAGAGATGGCTGGCGTTGCGGTAGGCCACCCTCACCAGGCTCTGCCGACCGGGGGCCAGGGTGCGGCCTTCGCCGCCAAGGTCGATGCTCACTCTCGTGATTTCCTGGCGCAGGTTGGCGCACTGCACGCCGCCTTCGCTCTTGGGGAAGAGGGCGATGGCGGAGTCGCACCATCGCAGGGCGTCGACGTACTCGCCGCGCCCGTTGCACTGTTCGGCCATACGCGCGTGGAACAGGGTGTATAGCGGGCTTTTGGTGCCGCGGTATTTGTTGATATAGTGCTGCAAGTCACCGTATTGCAGATTGCGGTTGGGTACGGCGCGGTCGTAGGCGTGCAGCCGCAGGTCGTGCCAGATGCGCAGGTCGTCGTTGTCGTCCTTATGCAGCTCGACCAGACGGCGCTGCCAGTCGAGGCGCTGCTGGGGCGTCAGGTCGGCGCGGTCCTGCATCATGACGACGATCATGTCGTAGACCGTGGGGGTCATGTTCTGCGTCTTGCCGCCGCTGGCGTAGTCTCCGACCTGCTCGACGGTGGTGTTCTGGAGGAGGGCTTCGTGCCTGAGGGCCTCCTCATACTCGCCGAGGAAGGCGTAGCAGAGGGCCTGGTCGAGGGGTGCGAGGCCTGGCAGCAGGGTGCGGTAGCGGGCCTCGGCGCTGTCGTAGGCGTCCTCCTGATACATGGCGGCGGCTTTGGCCATATACCATGCCGCGCGCAGGCGCTCGGGGCTGGAGGCCGACGTCAGGGACTGCGCGGCCTGGTTGTAGGCGGTGGTGTAGCTGCCGTCGCCTATGAGGCGGTCTATCTTCTTCCAGTCGGTCTGTGCTGTGGCGGTCATGGCTGTCAACAGGGTGAGTGCAAAGATGATGCGTTTCATTTTTCCGAGGTATAAAAAAGGGAGACGCTAACGTGCGACGCCTCCCCGTATGCTATTGGTTGCCAGGGTTATTCGCCCTTGCCTGTGATTATCAGTTCGGCCTTGATGCCGCTGAACCCGCCGTGGTCGCTCAGCGCGGCGGCGGCGGCGCGTTTGATTTCGTTCTTGGTCATGCCGGCGGTGCTGATGCGCTTCGAGTCGATGCCTTGCTTGATGAACCAGTTCTTGATGGCCTTGGCGCGGTCGAGCGAGAGGAGCATGTCGGCCTCGGCGTTGACGCCGTAGCTTTGGACGTAGCCCTTGACGAGGAAGTTGACGTCGGGATGGTTGCGGAACATGGCCAGGTAGTCGTTGAGCACCGAGTCGCAGTTGCCTATCAGCGTGGCCTCGCCGGCCTCGAAGTCGAGGTCGCGGATGGTGAACGTCGTGCCGCGCTCCGTGCGCTCCATGTGGTAGAGCATGATGGTGTCGCGGAACATCAGCTCGCGCGAGTTGAACTCGCGGTAGATCGAGAAGTAGCCGTCCTTCTTGGCGTAGAGCAGGTAGCTGAAGCCGGGGACGAACTTCACCTTGCCGCCGCGGTAGTGCTCGTCCTTGATTATCGGACGCTCACCCTCGTTGCCGCCGCGCTCGAGGATCATGAGGTCGACGTCGACATAGCGCTTGCCCTTCTTGTCGTAGAAGAGCACCAGCGGCTCGTAGGCGTTGGCATGGACCGAGACGGTGATGGTGTGGCCCTGGCCGTTCAACGTCCTGTTGTCCAGCACGATATAGTATTCTTCGCCCATGCGGACGGGGATGGCTTTGATGAATTTGCCGGTCTGCTTCTTGGTGAACATCTTGTCGGCGGCATCGCAACTCATGCCGATGGTCGGCTTGAGGTCGATATTCGACTGGAATACTGGCAGTTCCGGTTCGTCGGCAGGCTTCTTGGCTTGGGGTTTGGCGGGCGTCTTGGCGGCACCCTGCGGCGCCACGGCCTTGGGCTGGCCTTCGCCCTTGCCCTTGCCGGTCTTCATCACGCTGGCGAACATCGCCGCGCTGTCAACGTCGGCCATGTGGATGGCCACGGGTTTCACTTTGTTGAGCATCACCTGGTTAGAGAAATACTGACCGGTGTTTTTGTAGACCAGGAAATCGTAGTCGTCCCACTGCGAGAGCTGCGCGATGCTGATTTCGAGCTCGCCGTTGTAGGGTATCGTCACCTTGTACCACACCGAGTTGTGCTCGCGCTCGAAGAGGTTGGGGTTGGCCTTGTCGGCCACCACCTCCTGTATGCGGCCGGCGCCGTCGGGCGCCGTCGTCGGGCCGAAGGGCTTGTCGATTTCCAGCGGTATGGCGAACAGGCAGTCGTTCGAATTGTAGGGCAGCTCGACCGTCGTGGGCTTTGGCGGCTCCTTGGGTTTGGCCGTCTTGGCCGTCTTCGACGACGAGCCTTTTTTCTTAGTGGTGGCAGTGGTTTTGGTCGACTTCTTCTTTTTGGTCTGCGCCTGCGCTTCGTAGCCCGTGCCAAGAAGCAGGGCGAGCGCGAAGAAGGCTATCACTATGCGTTTCATAATCGGCGTTTTGGTTTTTGTCGTTTCGAGGGGCAAAGATAACAAAAAAACTCCGAAATCTGCAAACTTTTTTTTATATTTTATACAACTATTTAAGTACCAGCCCACTGCGTCGGCGCCGCCCTACCCTGCCGTGGCCTTGTTCTGCCACTTATCGCACGCTGGCACAGACATTTTTCCACCCCTCGACCTGCTTCGGACAGCGGCCGCGACACCCCTGTCGCAAGCAAATGTTAATGGATGTTAAACAGGGGTGGTGTTTAACATCCATTAACATTTGCCTCCCAGAGACCTACCAGAGTCGAACAAGATACCTACCAGAGTCGAACAAGATGCCCCTGGAGCCTTGCTGGAGGCCGTTTTCCGCAAATCACATTTGCAACAGGCTGGCTTCCAGTGCGCTGCAAAAACGCTTTTCATCCAAAACCCCTGTTTTAACAATATTTTAACACTCCCGGAAACAGTCGCTCAACTTTCCTAACAAATGTTAAAACCGCCACTTTTAACACTTTTTAAGACCCGTAAACAAAAGTTTCAAAAAAATCCTGCGGACGGCACAATAATATGCCGCGCGACACGTTAACAATACAAACAAAAAGGCCCAAAACAATGAAAAAAACGCTCGCCATAGCCCTGCTGGTCGCCCTCGGCGCCATGGCCCACGCCCAGCAGCCCGCACGCGCCACGGTCACCAAGTCGACCGAAATCTTCACCGTCGTCGAGAAAAACCCCGAATACCCCGGCGACGACGAGGCCCTCTACCAGTTCATCGCCTCCAACATCCAGTACCCCGAAGCCGCCAAAGCCGACGGCAAGGGCGGCATGGTCTACCTGACTTTCGTCATCGAAACCGACGGCACCATCAGCGACGTCAAGGTGCTCCGCAGCCCCCACCCCGCCCTGGGCGAGGAGGCCGTGCGCGTGGTGCGCCTGATGCCCAAGTGGAAACCCGGCAAGCAGCGCGGCAAGAAGGTGCGCGTGCAGTACAACCTCCCCATCAACTTCCAACTCCAGTAGCCGTGAAAGTCGTCATCCTCGGACCCGCCTGGCCCTACCGCGGAGGCATCGCCGCCTTCAGCGAGCGCCTCGCACGCCAGTACCAGGCCGAAGGCCACCACGTCGAACTCGTCACCTTCACCCTCCAGTACCCCTCGTTCCTCTTCCCGGGGAAGACACAGTACAGCCCTGACCCTCAGCCCGAAAGCCTCAGCATCGTCCGAAAACTCAACTCCATCAACCCCTTCAGCTGGATCGGCACCGGCCGCTACCTGCGGCGCCTGCGCCCCGACCTCATCGTCACCCCCTTCTGGCTCCCCTTCATGGGCCCCGCCCTCGGCACCGCATGCCGCATCGCCAAGCGCAAAGGCACCGTACGCATCGCATTGATGCACAACCTTATACCCCACGACCACCGCCCCGGCGACCGCCCCTTCTCGCGCTGGTTTGTCGGCGCCAACGACGCCTTCGTCACCCTCAGCCACTCCGTGCTCGACGAGCTCGACCTCTTCGACCCCAAGCGCCTCAAGCCCCGCACCTTCTGCCCCCACCCCCTCTACGACCACTACGGCGACATACTCCCGCGCGGCGAAGCCCTCGGCCTCATGGGCCTCCGCGAAAACCAACGCTACGTCCTCTTCTTCGGCTTCATACGCGACTACAAAGGCCTCGACCTCCTGCTGCAGGCCATGGCCGACGAGCGCATGGAACCCCTCGGCGTCAAGCTCATCGTCGCAGGCGAATTCTACGGCGACCCCAAGCCCTACAACGACATCATACGCCGCTTCGACCTCAGCGGGCGCGTCGTCATGCACACCGAATTCATCCCCGACCACGAAGTCAACCGCTACTTCTGCGCCGCCGACCTCGTCGTCCAGCCCTACAAATCGGCCACACAGAGCGGCGTCAGCCAGATCGCCTTCCACTTCGAGAAGCCCATGGTCGTCACCAACGTCGGCGGCCTCCCCGAGATAGTCCCCGACGGCAAAGCCGGATTCGTCGTCGAACCCGACGCGCAACCCATCGCCGACGCCATCGTGCGCTACTTCACCGAAGACTGGCAACCCCGCCTCACCGAGGGCGTACGCGCTGAAAAACAGAAATATCAGTGGACCGGCATGACCGCCGCCATCGACAGCCTCCGCGCCGCGCTCGGCCGCAAGGCCGCACGCTAGCGCTCAGCGCCGCACATACGCACTTAAGAACGCCTTTTCAACACTTCAGGATAGCATTTTTTCACTTGGGAAAACCCCATTCCCCTGCATTAATTATTTTTTTTGTATCTTTGCAGCCCCAAGCACTATAAGACATGAAGCGCAACATTCATATAATCACCGCACTGCTCCTGCTGTGCACTCCGCTGGCGGCGCAACGCAGCCTCACCCTCGACGAATGCCGGGCCAGCGCCCTCGAAGCCAACAACAGCCTCAAGCTCGCCGCCGAGAAACACGCCGAGAACGAGGCCCTGGAAAAGATAGCCCTCTGGCAGATGCTGCCCCGCATCAGCGCCAACGGCACCTACCTCTGGATGGACCGCACCGTCAACCTCCTCAGCGACGACCAGAAAAACACCATCAACAACCTCGGCACCAACTCCATGCATGCCATCGGAGAAGGCCTCAAAAGCGAATTCAGCACCATACCCGGCATCGGCGACCTCCTGGGGCAGAGCATCGAGAACCTCATCGAAAACGGCTCCATCGCCAACACCATCAACGGCATGGGGCAACAGATTGTCGAAGCCCTCGAGACCGACACCCGCAACGTCATAGCCGGCGCCGTCACCGTCTCGCAGCCACTCTTCATGGGCGGCAAGCTCCTCGCCCTGCACCGCACCGCCGCACTCCTCAGCAGCCTCTCTGGCATCGAGTACGACAAGAAGCGCGAAGAGACCCTCATCGCCGTCGACGAAGCCTACTGGCAGGTCGTCAGCGTCAAGCACAAAAAGGAACTGGCCCAACAGTACGCCGACCTCCTCCAGACCCTTAACGACAACGTCGAGCAGATGGTCGAAGCCGAAGTGGCCACCAAAGGCGACCTCACCCAGGTGCGCGTCAAACTCAACGAGGCACAGATGAGCCTCACCAAAGCCACCAACGGCCTCGCCCTCGCCAAGATGCTCCTCGCACAGCGCTGCGGCATGCCCCTCAACGAAGACTTCGACGTCGCCACCACCCTCGACGAGAAGGCCGTCATCACCGTCCCAAGGGTCGACACCGTCGACATGGAGCAAGTCTGGCAAGACCGCAAAGAGATGCACATGCTGCGCATCAGCGACAGCATAGCCATGCAGAACCAGCGCATAGCCCGCTCCATGCTCATGCCCAACATCGCCCTCACCGGCGGCTACCTCTTCAGCAACCCCAACTTATTCAACGGCTTCGAGAACAGCCTCAGCGGCTCGCTCATGGCCGGCGTCGTGATCAACTTCCCCATCCTCCACCCCGGCGCCTTCTACTCCATCAAAGCCGCCAAACACAAACGCCAGGAAGTGGCCTACCAGATGGAAGAGGCCCGCGAGATGATCGAGCTGCAAGTCAACAAACTCAGCTATGAACTCGAGCTGGCATACAAGAAACTGGCCCAGTCGCAAAGCAACCTCGACAACGCCGAAGAGAACCTCAAACTGGCCGACGAGAGCTTCAAAGCCGGCATGGCCAGCAGCAGCGACCTCATGGCAGCCCAGACCGCATGGGTGCAGGCCAAAGGCGAAGTCCTTGACGCTGAGATAGAAATCGAAATGAGTCGCCTCTACCTGAAGCAGGCACTCGGCAAATAAGACACACTTTTTTATAGATACAATAATCATTATGAACGAAAGCAATAAAACCCTGTTTGCAGGCCTGGCGGTGGTGATTGCCGCCGTGGGCATCGTGGCACTGGTCGGACTCTTCGCCATCCACCCGCCCAAAGAGATGATCACCGGCGAAGTCGACGCCACCGAATACCGCGTCAGCAACAAAGTGCCTGGCCGCATCGACAGCCTCTACGTCAGCGAAGGCGACCACGTCAAAGCCGGCGACACCCTCGCACACATCAGCAGCCCGCAGGTCGAAGCCAAGATGATGCAGGCCGAAGCCGTCAAGAACGCCGCCAGCGCCCAGAGCCGCAAAGCCAAAGGCGGCGCCCGCGACCAGCAGAAGCAGATGGCCTACCAGGTATGGCAGAAAGCCAAAGCCGCCGTCGAGGTATACCAGAAAAGCTACGAGCGTGTCAAAGGCCTCTACGAGAAAGGCGTCGTCAGCGCACAGAAGTTCGACGAGGTGGAAGCCCAGTACAAAGTGGCCCAGGCCGACTGCGCCGCCGCCGAGCAGCAATACCTCATGGCCAAGGAAGGCGCCCAGCAGGAAGACATAGCCGCTGCCGCCGCCCTGGTCAGCCAAGCCGGTGGCGCCGTGGCCGAGGTGCAGAGCTACCTCGACGACAGCTATATCATCGCCCCCAGCGACGGCGTGGTGGTGGAGATATACGTCAAGATGGGCGACCTCATCGGCACCGGCAGCCCCGTCATGTCGGTCCTCAACATGGACGACTGCTGGCTCAACTTCGCCGTCAGGGAAGACCTCCTCAAAACCCTCGAGACCGGCGACACCGTCAGCCTGCGCATCCCCGCCCTCGGCGACGACACCTACCCCGGACGAGTACGCCGCATCCAGCCCATGGCCAGCTACGCCACCTGGCGCGCCACCAAGACCAACGGCCAGTACGACGTCAAAAGCTTCGACGTCAAGGTCGTGCCCTCCGCCTCCATCAAGGGCCTGCGCCCGGGCATGACCGCCATCATGGACCAACCTAAACACAAATAGACCTACGCCCCTTGCTGAACGTCATCCATAGAGAGATACGGCACATCTGGAGCGAGCCGCGCTACCTGGTGATTCTCACACTGGGTATCGTCCTTTCGTTCGTGCTCTTCGCCACCATGACCAGCGAAGGCCAGCCCAAGCGCCTGCCGGTTGGCGTGGTCGACCTCGACGGCTCCTACCTCTCCCGACGCATCTGCCACGAACTCGACGCCACGCCCGGCGTCAAAGTCTATCGCGTCTACGAGAACCATACCGACGCCCGACGCGACATGCAGCGGGGCAACATCTTCGCCTTCTACGAGATACCCAAAGGGACCTACAACGAGGTGCTGCAGTTCAAGTCGCCACGCTTCGTCCTCTACAACAACTCGGCCTACCTCCTCGCCGGCACCCTCTGCTACAAGCAGCTGGCCACCATGGGCATGCTCGCCACCGGCGCCGTCCAGCGCGAGGTGCTCCGCAAGAAAGGTGTCGGCGAAGACGAAATCATGGGCCTCATACAACCCGTCACCTTCGAGACCCACAACATCAGTAACCCCTGGATTAACTACGGCATCTACCTCATGACCACCCTCATCCCGGCCATCATAGCCTTCATAGCCTTGATGCACACCGGCTATGCCATCGCCAGCGAACGCCGCCGCAAGACCCTGCGCCAATGGCTCGACACGGCCGGAGGCAACGGTCTGATAGCCCTGCTCGGCAAGCTGCTCCCCTACACGTTCTGGTACGCCATGCTGGCCCTGATTGCCAACCTCATCATGTTCGGCTTCATGGACTTCCCCATGGAAGGCAGTTGGCTGCTCATGATGCTCAGCACCATCCTGCTCATCTTTGCCGCGCAATGTGTGGCGGCCCTTATCGCCTGCTGCATTCCTGATGCGCCGTTGACCATGAGCGTCTGCGCCCTCTACAGCGCCATGAGCTTCTCGCTCAGCGGTTTCTCCTTCCCCATCGACAGCATGCCGGAGTTCTTCCATAGCTTCAGCTGGCTATACCCCATCCGCCACTACTTCCTCAACTACCGCACCATAGCCATCTACGGCGCCGGCTTCGACCAGTGCTGGCCCCAGTTCTGCGCCCTGCTGGCCTTTGCTGCCATGCTCCTCGGCGCCACGCTCATGATCCAGTGGCACTACCGCCTCGAGCTCCGCCACGACACAGAAGGAAAGGAGGTGGCCGCATGAACAGACACCTGCTACACTTCTTCGACATCTGGGACGTGCTGAGCTCCGAGGTGCGCCGCGTCTTCAAGGACAGCACCGTGCTCCTCATCTTCTTCTTCGCCCCGCTGCTCTACCCGATCATCTTCTGCTTCATGTATAAGAATGAGAACGTGCGCAACCTGCCGGTGGTCGTGGTCGACGAGGCACGCTGCGACGAAAGCAAGCGCTTCATCCACAAGATGGACGCCACGCCCGAGATTTCTGTCGACTTCCGCTGCCTGAACCTCGACGAAGCCGAACGCCTCATGCAGACCGGCGACGCCCACGCCATATTCTACTTCCCCAAAGACTTCTCGCAGCGCATCGCCACCAAGCGTACCGCGCATATCGGCGTCTTTTGCGACATGAGCTCTTTCTACTACTACAAGGCCGCCCTCCTCGGCTCCAACGCCGTGCTCATCGACGAGATGCACACCATCGAGCTGCTGCGCTACGCCGCCGACGGCGTCACCGGCATCGAGGCCGAAGACCAGATGCAACCCATTGCCTACGAGGAGATCACCGCCTTCAACCCCACCGGCGGCTACGGCAGCTTCTTCCTCCCCGTGCTCCTCGTCCTCGTGCTCCACCAGACGCTCTTCCTCGGCATCTGCCTCCTCTGCGGCGAAGCCTACGAGAACAAGCGCTCGCTGCTCCTCATCCCAGCACGCCTGCGCAACCACAGCACCTACCGCGTCACCCTCGGCCGCGCACTCTGCTACCTGCTCATCTACATACCCATAGCCATCCTCGACCTCTGGTTCATCCCCCGCTGGTTCCACCTGCCCCAGCTCGGCAACCTCTACACCATCCTCATCTTCATGCTTCCCTTCTTCCTGTCAGTCATCTTCTTCTCGCTCACCGTCGGCAACTTCTTCGTCAGGCAGAAGATCACGCCCATGCTATGTTTCGTCTTCTTCAGCGTACTGCTCTTCTTCCTGACGGGCATGGTATGGCCGCAGAGCAACATGCCGCGCTTCTGGCTTGCCTTCAGCTACCTGTTCCCCTCCACCCCCGGCGTCCAGGGTTTCGTACGCATCTCCTCCATGGGAGCCAACCTCGCCGAGGTCCGCAGCGAATACCTTGCGCTCTGGATCCAAGCCGCCGCCTACTTCGGCACCTCTACCCTGTCGATGAAACTCATCCGCAAGTTCAAACTCTTCAACGCCCAGTAACCCCTATGCTGCCCATATTTGCCGATACTCACAGCCCCTCCGGCAGCGCCTTCTCTCAGCCTTTCCGCATCACGCGTGCTGCCTGGATGTCTGCCACCTCGGCCGTCATCCTCACCGGTATCATGATCCTGGGCGCCATCTCACGCAGCACCAACGAACTCAACCCCCACTTCAACACTCTCTTCATCTGCCTCTCCAACCTGGCCATCTTCATCATCCTCTACTTCTTCAACTTCGGCCTCCTGCGCATCAAACTCAAAAACGCCGTCAAGGTGCCGCTGTGCCTCTTCGGCTCGCTGCTCATCGCCGTGTTCTACACCTTCGCCAGCTTCCAGCTAGAGATGACCCTCGACGAGCAGGGCGACACCTCGAACCCCTTCTACCTCACCATGATAGCCAACCTCGCCGCCGGCCTCATCTCCTCCCTCGTCTCGCTGCTCATCTACAACCTCACGCAGCACCAGCAGACCATCCTCGAAAACGAGCACCTCAAATCCGAGAACCTCACCATACGCTACCAGACCCTCCAGCAGCAAATCTCGCCGCACTACCTCTTCAACTCGCTCAATACCCTCGACGCCCTCATCGGCAACGACGACCCCAACGCCCACAACTACCTGCACCAGCTTGCCACCACCTTCCGCTACACCATTCAGAAGCAGACCGTCGTCTCGCTCACCGACGAGCTGGAGTTCACCCACGCCTACATCTACCTGATGCAGATCAGGTACGGCCACAACCTGTGCATCGACGAGCGCATCGACCCACAGACCCTCTCGGCCCGCGTGGCGCCCATCAGCCTGCAGCTGCTGGTCGAAAACGCCATCAAGCACAACGTCATCTCGCAGCGCTACCCCCTCTGCATCACCATCGAGACCACCGCCGCTCCCTCCATCCGCGTCTCCAACCCGCTGCACCCCAAGGCCGACAGCGAGGACAGCACCGGCCTCGGCCTGGCCAACCTCGCCCAGCGCTACCGCCTGCTGTTCAAAAAAGACATCACCATCAACGACGACGGCAACACCTTCTCCGTCGAAATCCCGCTTTAACGTCAACCCCATCCGCAATGAAAAACATCGTAATCATAGAAGACGAACACATCGCCGCCCAGCACCTGCAGCGCCTGCTGGCCGACACACTGCCCGACATCCACATCGAAACCACCCTGCAAAGCATCGAGGAGAGCGTCGAGTACTTCAAGAGCATCGACTGGAACTCCACGCAGCACCCCGACCTCGTCTTCATGGACATTCACCTCGCCGACGGCATCTCCTTCCGCATCTTCGACCATGTGCAGGTGCTATGCCCCATCATCTTCACCACCGCATACGACCAATACGCCCTCGACGCCTTCAAAGTCAACGCCATAGACTACCTACTCAAACCCATCTCGCCCGACGACCTGCGCCACGCGCTGCACAAACTCGACACCCTTGTGCCCGTCCCGTCCAACATCACCCAAGCCCTCTCCGCTCTCACCCAGCACTACCGCTCGCACTTCCTCGTGCCTCACCGCGACAAGCTCATACCACTCAGCGTCAACCAGATAGCCTGCTTCTACCTCGAAGACAAAATTACGCGCGCCCTGCTCCTCGACGGGCAGCAGCTCTCGCTCGACCGGCCGCTCGACTCGCTCATGGAGCTGCTCGACCCGGCAACCTTCTTCCGCGCCAACCGCCAGTACATCGTGGCCCACCAGGCCATCACCGAAATCAGCATCTGGCCCATCTCCAAACTCGCACTCACCCTCTCCGTGCCCACGCCGGAGCGCATCATCATATCGAAAGCACGCGTCCCGGAATTCAAAAACTGGTACACCAAATAGCCCGTCAGCGACAGAAACACCCCAAACCGATAAACCCTTGATCAACATCGTCATCTTCGGCGCCCCGGGCGCCGGCAAAGGCACTCAGGCCCAGCTCCTGGCCGAGAAGTTCGACTTCCTGCACATCTCCACCGGCGACCTCCTCCGCCAAGAAGTCGCCATGGGTACCCCCGTCGGCCTGCGCGCCAAAGCCATCATGGATCGCGGCGACCTCGTCGGCGACGATATCGTGGTCGCCCTCCTCGGACGCGCCCTCGAGACCCGCAGCACACACCCCAACCCCGAGGCGCAGCTCGACCAGTGGGACGTGGAACGCAAAGGCATGCCCCGCCGCCCCGAAGGTTGCATCATCGACGGCTTCCCTCGCACCGTCCAGCAGGCGCAGACCCTCGAGTTCCTCATGCGCAAACTGAAGCGCACCATCGACTGCGTCGTCGCCATCGACGTGCCGCGCGACGAACTCGTCCGCCGCATCCACGAGCGCGCCGCCATCTCCAACCGCTCCGACGACACCGCCGACGTCATCCGCCACCGCATCGAAGAGTACGACCTCAAGACCAAGCCCGTCCTCGACTACTACAAGGTCTCCGGCCGACTCGTCACCGTCGACGGCAGCGAGGAAATCTCGCGCACCAACAACCGCATCTGCCAAATCATCAACCTCGTCTCGCACCTCAAAAACGAGCGCTGACCCCCGCACCAAACGCCCCTGCGCACCCATTACGGGACGGACACCCCTCCGCCCCGCATTTGCAATTGCGTCATAACCATGCACTTACAGATTATTGACACAATGTTGATAAAATAACCCCTCACAATGCATTTTTTTTTATTATCTTTGCATCCAGAAAATAAAACGAAAATATAATAATACAAGATGAGTAACAAAAAGTACACGCTGGTTATCAACCCCGGCGCCACCTCCACCAAAGCAGCCATCTACGAAGGCGAAACCGAAGTCTTTACCGAGAACCTCTCCCACCCCATCGAGGAGATCCAGAAATTCAAGGAAGTCGCCGACCAGTTCGACTACCGCAAGACCGCTATCCTCGACATGGTCAAGAGCCACGGCATCGGCGCCGACGAGATTGCCGTCGTCATGGGCCGCGGCGGCCTCACCCGCCCCTGCGAGAGCGGCTGCTACCGCGTCAACGACCTCATGAAAGAAGAGTGCCACGCCGGCATCCAGGGCAAGCACGCCTGCAACCTCGGCGCCCTCATTAGCGACGCCATCGCCCGCGAGATCGGCCTCGACGCCGCCTACATCGCCGACCCCGGCATCGTCGACGAGCGCCCCGAGTACGCCAAAATCTCCGGCCACCCCGTCTTCGACCTTGACCCCTCGCACGAAGGCGTCATCTGGCACTGCCTCAACCAGAAGATGACCGCCAAGCTCTACGCCCGCGAGCTCGGCAAGAAATACGAGGACCTCAACCTCATCATCGCCCACATGGGCGGCGGCGTCAGCGTCGGCGTCCACCAGCACGGCCGCTGCGTCGAAGTCAACCGCGCCCTCTGCGGCCTCGGCGCCTTCTCACCCACCCGTTGCGGCTCCATCAACGCCTCCAAGCTCATCGAGGTGGCCTGCAGCGGCAAATACGACGAGGCACGCCTCAAGAAGATGGTCACCGCCGAAGGCGGCTTCGTGGCCTACCTCGGCACCAACGACGCCTACGAGGTCGAGAAACGCGCCCTCGCCGGCGACGAGAAGTGCAAGCTCCTTGTCGACGCCTTCTGCTACCAGGTCGCTATGGAAATCAGCCGCCTCGCCGCCGTCGTCAACGGCAAGGTCGACGCCATCCTCCTCACCGGCGGCATCGCCTACAGCAAGCCCTGGATGGCCATGATCGAAGAGCGCATCTCCTGGATCGCACCCGTCAAAGTCTACAAAGGCGAGAACGAGATGCTCGCCCTCGCCATCTGCGGCAAGGAAGTCCTCGACGGTATCCAGGTCAAAGAGTACAAATAAACAGCCGCCACGTCACCCATGAAACACAGCGCCATCCTGCTCCTCGCCGGCTCCATGCTCGCCGTCAGCGCCTGCAACGCCCAAGAGGTCAAAATAAAGAAAGGCAAAGCCACCATGGACGAGGGCTACTACAACGAGCTCCGCACCAAGGCCGAGGCCTACGACCGCTTCATGGCGGCTCCGGCATCGTTCAACGACTCAGCCTCCTACGCCATCGGGCGCGACATCTTCAAGCAGTGGGATGCCCAGCAGCTCGGCATCAACGCCCAGCAGGCCGGCCTCGCCTTGATGGAGTGCGCCGCCGCCGCCAGCCGCCTCGACGACAAGGCCGCCGACCCGCTCCTACGCCGCTTCCAGCAGGAGTTCGAACTCCGCAACAACCCCGCCGCCAAGGAGAACATCGCCAAAGGCGAGAAATTCATGCAAGACATCAGCCGCTCCAAGGGCGTGTTCACCACCCCTAGCGGCCTCAAGTACCGCATGCTCTCCGAGGGCAACGGCAAGCGCCCCACGGCCACCGACCGCGTCAAGGTGCACTACACCGGCAAGCTCATCGACGGCAAAGTGTTCGACTCCAGCGTCCAACGCGGCACACCCCTGACCTTCCCCCTCAACCAGGTCATCGCCGGTTGGACCGAAGGTCTGCAGCTGATGGACGAAGGGTCCAAGTACCTCCTCTACGTACCCTACAACCTCGGCTACGGCACACGCGACATGGGCGACATACCCGCCGGTTCCACCCTCATCTTCGAGGTCGAACTCCTCGAGATCAACCCCAAAGAATAAGCCGGCACCGGCACAAGGAGCAATCCTCCGCCCATGAACACCTACGGAACCAAGTTCAGACTGACCACCTACGGCGAGTCCCACGGACCCGCCGTAGGTGGCATTATCGACGGCTGCCCTCCGGGCGTCAGCCTCGACTTGCAGGCCGTCGGCGCCGACCTGGCGCGCCGCCGACAGGGGGCCGCACGCCAGGAGGAGGACACCGTGCAGTGGCTCTCCGGCCTGCGCGACGGCATCACCCTCGGCACCCCCATCGCCTTCGCCGTCGGCAACCGCAACACACGCCCCGAAGACTACGACATGCTGCGCGACCTCTGCCGCCCCGGCCATGCCGACTACACCTACCTCTGCCGCTACGGCCTGCGCGACCACCGCGGCGGCGGACGCGCCTCGGCGCGCGAGACGGTAGCACGCGTCGTGGCTGGCGCCATCGCCAAGCAACTCCTCGCACCGGTGAGCATCGTCGCCGAGCTCGACACATTGGCCCCCGACGTGCCCGACGACACCCGCGGCGGCACAGTACGCTGCCGCATCGAGGGACTGCGCGCAGGCATCGGCGACCCCATCTTCGGCAAGCTGGGCGCTGACCTCGCCGCCGCCGTCATGTCCATCCCCTCGGCCATAGGCTTCGAGCTGGGCGCAGGCTTCGCCGCCGCCGCCATGAACGGCAGCCAGTATATCGACCGCTGGAGCAACGCGCCGTCGGCACCCCTCACCCTGACCAACCACTGCGGCGGCATACAGGGCGGCATCTCCAACGGCATGCCCGTCGAGTTCCGCGTCGCCTTCCACCCCGTGGCCACCCTGCCGCAGCCCCTCGAATGCCGCGCCGCAGACGGCACCCTCAGCACCGTCAGCGTCGGTGGCCGCCACGACCGCTGCCACGTGGCTCGCGCCGCCGTCATCGTCGAAGCCATGGCAGCCCTTTGCCTGATAAACCACACCCTATGAAGAAGACCACACTCATCGCCGCCGCCCTGCTGGCACTCGCCGCCACGGCTTGCCACAGCGACGGCTTCACCATCAGCGGCACCCTCGAAGGCGCCGCAGGCAAAACACTCTGGCTCGAAGAGCTGGCTCCCGAAGGACCGCTCTTCATCGACTCCATCCCCGTCGACAGCAAGGGCCGCTTCTCCTACCGCTACAACCCGCCCTATCGCAGCCTCTACAACCTCCACACCACCGATAACAACTACATCGTCACCCTCCCCGACAACGGCGAGCACATCAAAGTGGCAGGCCGCTGGGAGAACCTCTCGCTCACCTACACCGTCACCGGCTCGCCGGAAAGCCAGCTCCTCTGGCAACTGCAGCAGTACACCAACGACGGCTCGCGCATACTCAACGCCCTGATCGACACCACCGAGCACTACCAGCGCCTGCTGGCGCAGGGTGCGGTCGGCCCCGACCTCGTCGACGCCAAAAAGGCCGTGACCGACTCCATCTACCACGACGCCTTCGTCGAGCAGCAGGAATACATCTGCCGCTTCATCGAAGAAAACCGCGGCTCGCTGGCCACACTGATAGCCCTCTACAAACCCTTCAACACACGACCCCTCATCGACCCCCGCGACCCCATGAGCATCGACTACTACGACCTCGTCCTCGAGGGCCTCCAGGAAGCCGAACCCGACAACCCCCACACCCTGCGCTTCAAGAACACCACCGAGCACCTGCGCAGCTCCCTCGCCCGACAGCAGGAAAACCGCTGAGCACGCCTCGGAAACTCGCCCTTGGGCGAAACAAATTCTGCCATATCGCGCAAAGTCCGTCTCTTCACCTACTTTTTGACGGCGAATTACACGAACTATGCGAATTGCTTGCGCAAGCCTGATTTACAGCCAATTACTCGAATTATCCACAACGCCGATTTCGTGCGAATTACTCAAATTCGACTTCCCACTTCCAACTTCCAGCATTCCCCCTCCCATTCCCCTAGGATTCCCCTACAATTTATAAAGATGGTATATAGATGGTATAGGGATGGTATAGTTTTTCTGGCTATAAATGACTGAAAATTTGCGTGTTATGCAGACCTGACACCCGAAGCATCTTTATACACCCCCTCTATCATCCTGGAGCACAATCGGTTACAAAGGTATGGGGTTATTGTTTTGTCTCTGCAAAGGTACGAAGAAAAACCGAACCGCGCAAGCACTTTTTTCACTTTTTTCATCCGCGTGCCCGCTCCCCTCGCCTCATTTCGCACGCCGCAATTCCCCAATGACCTCGTCGGTATAGGGCCCGAGCACGGTCTGGCCTGTGAAGTGGAAGAAGTAGGTGGTGAAGCCGCCGATGTTGTATTCGACGAGTATGGGGGTTCCCGACGTGTCGAGGGCTATGTCGAGTGCCAGGAGGCGGTGGTGGGGAATGCGCGCGGCCACCTGCAGGGCTAGGGCGCGTATGTCGTCCCAAGCGGGGACAGTGAGCCGACGGGCTGCGAGGTCGGTGCCGTTCCACTGGGGCGAGCGGTCGCCGTAGCGCCCGATGAACTCGGTGCCGAGGCGCCCCGTATCGATGTCGACCCCCACGAAGCGTCCGCCGGCGGAGATATTGTCGACGATGCTGCCTTCGCGGCCGACGCGGAGGATGGCGGCGGTGACGTGCGGCAGGTTGTCATTGACCGAGCGATAGGCGACGAGGCGCAGCGTGGAGAGCGCCGAGGTGCAGAACTGCTGCATGAAGGGGTGCTGCTCCACAGCCTGCTGGAGGACGATGTCGGGTCCGCTGCCGAGGAGGAGGCGTTCGGTGAGCACGGTGCCGCGGTTGTCGACGTAGCGCCCGTCGGTGCGGTCGAAACGCCGTATGCCGTCGCCGCACGAGGTGCCGACAGAGGGCTTGAGGATGAGCGCCGGGAAGGAGCAGGAGGCCAGGGTGTCGGCCACGGAAGCCGTCGTGTAGTCGGCCGAAAGGATGGGTCCTCCGGCAATGCGCATGAGGACCGTCTGGGGCAACATGCCGGCGGGCAGGAAGCGCGAGAAGAGGTTCTTGTCCTCGTAGGCGGGCCAGTAGTCGGGCGGGTTGAGTCCCGTCTCGACGACGCGGTGCATGATGTCCTCGGGGATGATGTCGGGGTTGGGGCCGCAGTAGTGCGAGAAGAGGCGGTAGGAGTAGGGCTCGACGCAGGGTGCCAGCTGGCGCCACTTGTCGATGTAGGCCTGCTCGCCGGGGGCCTTGCGGTTGGGCAGGCCCAGGTGCCGCAGGAGCCAGCGGTGGTGCCTGCGGTAGAGAAGATGGTCGGCCACAGTGTGGCCGACCATCGTTCTTATGAGCTTATGCATCATTCAGCCCAGACAGCTTGGAGGTTGCGGTCGCCGTAGGCGTCGTCAATCTTGCTGATGGTGGGCCAGTACTTCTCAGTGTGGGGCAGCGGGAAGGCAGCCTTCTGGCGGCTGTAGGGCAGCGTCCACTCGTCGGCGCAGACCACCTGCATGGTGTGGGGTGCGTTGCAGATGGGGTTGTTCTTCTCCTCGCTGCGGCCTGTCATGATGTCCTCAATCTCGGCGCGGATGGCAATCATAGCGTCGCAGAAGCGGTCGAGTTCGGAGAGGGGTTCGCTCTCGGTGGGCTCCACCATGAGGGTGTTGTGGACGGGGAAGGCCACAGTAGGTGCGTGGAAGCCGTAGTCCATCAAGCGCTTGGCGACGTCGCCGACGCTGACCTTGAGGCTGAACTGGCTGAAGTCGACAATCATCTCGTGGCCACACATGCCGTTCTTGCCGGTATAGAGAATCTTATAGTGCTTCTCCAAGCGAGCACGCAGGTAGTTGGCGTTGAGGATGGCGTGCTTGGTGGCCTCGGTGAGGCCGTTGCCGCCGAGCATCAGCAGGTAGCCATAGGTGATGGGCAGCAGGTAGGCGCTGCCGTAGGGGGCTGCGGCCATGGTGTTGCCCTTGGCGCCGCCGACGCTGACGACAGGGTGGGTGGGCAGGAAGTCGACCAGCTTCTGGCTGACGCAGATGGGGCCTACGCCGGGACCGCCGCCGCCGTGGGGCATGGCGAAGGTCTTGTGCAGGTTCAGGTGGCACACGTCGGCACCCATGTGGCCGGGGCTGGTGAGGCCCACCTGGGCGTTCATGTTGGCACCGTCCATATAGACAAGGGCGCCTGCATCGTGGATAATCTTGATGATGTCGAGCACACCCTCTTCGAAGGCGCCGTGGGTCGACGGATAGGTAATCATCAGGCAGCTCAGGGTCTCCTTGTACTGCTCGGCTTTGGCGCGCAAATCGTCGATGTCGACATCACCCTTGTCGTTGCACTTGACGACGACAACCTCCATGCCGGCCTTGGCGGCCGAGGCGGGGTTGGTGCCGTGGGCACTGGCAGGGATGAGGCACACGTTGCGCTGACCCTGACCGTTGGCGATGTGGTAGTTGCGGATAACGGTCAAGCCGCTGTACTCGCCATAGGCTCCCGAGTTGGGCTGTAGCGAGCATCCGGCAAAGCCGGTGATGACAGCGAGGCGACGCTCGATGTCGTGAATCATCTCGGTATAGCCCTCGGCCTGGTTGGCGGGCACAAAGGGGTGCATGCCGGCGAACTTGCTCCATGACAGGGGCATCATCTCGGCGGCGGCGTTGAGCTTCATGGTGCAGGAACCCAGCGGTATCATGGCGCGGTTGAGCGAGAGGTCCTTCTCCTCGAGGCGCTTGATGTAGCGCATCATCGAGGTCTCGTCGTGGTACTGGTTGAACACCTTCTGGGTCAGGTACTGCGACGTGCGCTTCAGCTCGGCAGGCATGGCGTCGAGGGTCTTCTGTATGCAGTTGGCGTCGCACTGCATGGTCTCATACTTCTTTCCGGCAGCTTCGGCCAGGGTGGCGATGATGGCCTCGATGTCGGCGCGAGAAGTGGTCTCGTCGACCGAGATGCCGATGCACTCGGGGCAGATGTAGCGGAAGTTGATCTGGTGTTTCTCGGCCACCTCGCGCACCTTGTCGGTAGGCACGGGGCACTGCAGTGCCAGAGTGTCAAAGTAGGCACGGTTGTGCTGCTTGTAACCATACTTCTCCAGCTCGCCTGCCAGCTTGTGCGAAAGGGCTTGGATATGGGCGGCAATCTGGCGGATGCCTTCGGGACCGTGCCACACGGCATAGAAACCGCTCATATTGGCCACCAAGGCCGAGGCCGTGCAGATATTGGAAGTGGCTTTGTCGCGTTTGATATGCTGCTCGCGCATGCCGAGGGCCATACGCAGGGCGGGGTTGCCCTTGGCGTCGACGCTCCAGCCTATAATACGGCCGGGGAAAGCGCGCTTGAAGGCATCGGTGAAGGCAAAGAAGCCTGCGGCGGGACCGCCGAAGCCCATCGGGATACCGAAGCGCTGGGCTGAGCCAAAGGCGCAGTCGGCACCCATCTCGCCGGGAGTCTTCATCAGGGCCAGAGCCATAAGGTCGGTGGCCATACCGACGAAGACACCCTTCTCGTGGCACTTGGCGATATAGGCGCTCCAATCCTGGGCTTCGCCGAACTGGTTGGGATACTGCACGAAGGCGGCGAAGTAGCTCCCGTCAAGCTCCGTCTGGGCGGCTTTGCCTGTGACGACCTCGATGCCGCGCGGTGCAGCATTGGTCTGCATCACGGCGAGGGTCTGGGGCAGGATGCCTTCGTCGACGAACACCTTGCAGACTCCATCCTTGACGGCCTGGCGCGAACGGCTGTTGAAGAACATAATCATGGCTTCGCCTGCGGCTGTGGCCTCGTCGAGGAGAGAAGCGTTGCTCAAGGGAAGTCCGGTCATGTCGGCAATCATGGTCTGGTAGTTCATCAAAGCCTCGAGGCGCCCCTGGCTGATCTCGGTCTGGTAAGGGGTGTAGCTGGTGTACCAACCGGGATTCTCAAAGACGTTGCGCATGATGACGGCGGGGGTGATGGTACCGTAGTATCCCATGCCGATATAGGTCTTGAAGAGTTTGTTCTTCTGGGCCAGAGTGCGGCAGTGGCCCAGGAACTCATATTCGTTGATACCGTCTTCCAGCGGCAGGGCTTTGCCGGTGCGGATAGCGGCAGGAACGGTTTTTTCGATGAGCTCGTCCATCGATTTGACGCCGATGGTCTGGAGCATTTTTTCCACATCGGCCTCGTTGGTGACGCCATTGTGGCGAGGAGCAAAATTATTGGTTATCATGACTTATGCTATTTTTTATGTATTCAACAATTTACCTGATGCGGCGGACCGGGCGGGCTGCCACCGGGCGGGCTGCCGAACTGAGGAAGAAGCGGCTGCGCAGGACACGACGGACTGTCTCGACCCTGATAATATATGGGCCTGAGGAGTACTCGCTCATATCGATGGCACCTTTGCGGCCGTCGCCATAATAGACGCACTCGCCCAGCTGGTTGTAGAGCATGACGGAGACAACCTTTTCCCTTCTGGAAAACTGCCAGGAGAGAACCTTGCTGTCTTTGTCGAGCGTCAACTCGGCAATTTTATTGATAGAGGTGGACTCTTCAACCAAGTCGACCGTATCGTGGATGACCTTGTACCCCTCGCGATAGACAGTGTCTACATCATAGACGGTGTCCCGCAACGTAACCAACTGCAGCGGTATGACATTTGCTTCAACCTGCATGCTTCCGGTTGCCACAAAACGACGGGGGTTTTCTTTGGCTCCATCAGACCAGCCTTCGAAACCATATCCCGACTGGCAATAGACAGAGAGTATCACACTGTCGCCATAGTCGAATTTGCCACCTCCGACAACCTGGGCCGCCGCCCGGTCTGACGAAGTCGCAGTAATCTGGATAGAACAGTTGCCGTATGACGAGAAAGGCGCATGGATACTCCAGTCGGGGTTATCATTGTAGAGCTTCTTGCTGACACAAGGAACACTGAAAGGAATACCCTTTTTCGTCTCGGAGAAAGTCGTTGACGCTACGAAAGGCGGCGTGGTGGTCTTCACCACAACCTGCTTGAGCCCGTGACAATGGTAGAACGCGCGGCCTCCGATATACTTCACCGAGGAACCGATGACCAGCGAGGTCAACGAGTGGCACTGGTGGAAAGCACACTCGCCGATGGTGGCCACCTTGTCGGGAATAACCATCCTGCCTGAGATAGAATTGCAATAGGCAAAAGCATAGGCACCGATGGTCTCCAACGAAGAGGGCAACTTGATGGAGTCTGTCAGACCATCTAGCCCGCAGAAAGCATACTCAGGTATCACCTTGACCCCCTCGGCAATTCGTACATGCTTCAGGCTCCGGCAATTACCGAATGCTGTCATGCTCATCGAACCTCCCATGGTGGTGCAATTCACAGCGCGGTAGACCACATCGGTTATGGAACTGCAGCCATAAAAGGCCGAACTGCCGATAGAACGGATGTTCTCGCCGATAATGAAGTTGCCCCTCAGCCCCGTGCATCCATAGAAAGCATAGGGCTCGATGGTTGTTACCGTCGGGGGAATGGTGACTGCGCCAATAGACGTACATCCGGAAAAAGCACGCTCCCCTATGGCGGTGACCGTGTAGCTCTGGCCTCCATATTCAACCGACTCTGGAATATTCAACACGCCAGAGGGCTGACGATGTCCCGCATAGTAGTTTATCCCTGCCGCATTGGGGGGAACCACTTTTACTTCGCGCTTGACAGCATCGGTGACATTGAAAAAGAGCGAATCGCCATAATTCAGTCTTACTGCGAAATCATACGCCTTTACCGGCAGTGCCGTCAGACACGCCAATGCAATCAGAAGGCAGACTTTGTGCTTCATACTCCTATTGTGCATTTTGTTATACCATTCTTTTACTTACATCTTGGGACCGGCAGCCACAAGGGCCTTGCCCGCATCGTTGTGGGTGAACTTGACGAAGTTCTTGACAAAGCGGTCGGCCAGGTCGCGGGCTTTCTCGTCCCACTGCGCGGCATCGCCATAGGTATCGCGTGGATCCAGAATCTTCGGGTCAACTCCCGGCAGCGCAGTCGGCACCTCAAAGTCGAAGTACGGTATCTTCTTCGTCTCGGCCTTCAGAATCGAACCGTCGAGGATGGCATCGATGATTCCGCGCGTATCCTTAATAGATATACGCTTACCTGTGCCGTTCCAGCCGGTATTGACCAGGTAGGCCTTCGCTCCGCTCTTCTCCATCCGCTTCACAAGCTCCTCGGCATACTTGGTCGGGTGAAGCTCCAAGAAGGCCTGACCGAAGCAGGCGCTGAAGGTCGGCGTAGGTTCGGTGATGCCCCGCTCCGTGCCAGCCAGCTTGGCAGTGAACCCGCTGAGGAAATAATACTTGCACTGCTCGGGGGTGAGGATGCTCACCGGAGGCAACACCCCGAAAGCATCGGCCGAGAGGAAGATGACATTCTCCGCCGCAGGGGCTGCACTGATGGGACGCACTATCTTCTCGATGTGATCTATCGGGTAACTGACGCGCGTATTCTCGGTGACGCTCTTGTCGGCAAAATCAATCTTGCCAGCGGCATCGACCGTGACGTTCTCCAGCAAGGCGTTGCGGCGGATGGCATTGTAGATATCCGGCTCGCTCTCCTTGTCCAGGTTGATCACCTTGGCGTAGCAGCCGCCTTCAAAATTGAAGACACCGTCGTCGTCCCAACCATGCTCGTCGTCGCCGATAAGCAGACGCTTGGGGTCAGTGCTCAGGGTCGTCTTGCCCGTGCCGCTGAGGCCGAAGAAAATGGCCGTGTGCTTACCCTCCATATCCGTGTTGGCCGAACAGTGCATCGAGGCAATACCCTGCAGCGGCAGATAGTAGTTCATCATGCTGAACATACCCTTCTTCATCTCGCCGCCGTACCACGTGTTCAGTATCACCTGCTCGCGGCTGGTGATATTGAAGGCCACACACGTCTCGCTGTTCAACCCAAGCTCCTTATAGTTAGCCACCTTGGCCTTGCTGGCATTGTAGATTACAAAGTTGGGCTTGAAATTCTCAAGCTCCTCGGCTGTGGGCTTGATAAACATATTCTCGACGAAATGCGCCTGCCAGGCCACCTCCATGATAAAGCGGACAGCCATGCGCGTATCCTTATTGGCTCCGCAGAACGCATCCACCACAAACAACTCCTTGTTGCTCAACTCATCCTTCGCCAGCTTGCTCACCTCCTTCCACACATCCTCGCTCATCGGGTGATTGTCGTTCTTATAGTCGTCGCTCGTCCACCAGACAGTATCCTTCGAATTATCGTCCACAACGATATACTTGTCCTTGGGCGAACGACCCGTATAGACACCCGTCATCACATTGACGGCATCCAGCTCCGTGAGCTGACCCTTGTCGTAACCCGTCAGCGACGAATCCATCTCCATCTTGAACAACTCCTCGTACGAAGGATTGTAGTGGATAGCCCTTGCTCCGGTGATGCCCAACTCCTCGAGGGCATGCTTGATATTCTCGTTCATCATAGTCTGTTGTTTTTAAATTAAATTCTTACAATAATATTATATACCTGGTTCGGGCAGGCGAGTCTCCTCCCCTGCCCAAATAAAACGGCAGCGCCTACCTCTTGCGCTCCTCCATGATCGCCGCCTGCGCTGCAGCAAGGCGGGCCACAGGAACACGGAAAGGCGAACAGCTGACATAATTCAGCCCCGTCTTGTAGAAGAAAGCGGCGGCAGTGGGGTCGCCACCGTGCTCCCCGCACACACCGCACTTCAGCTCCTTCCGCGTCGAACGGCCTCGCTCCACGCCAATCTTCACCAACTCACCCACACACTCGCTGTCGAACGAATTGAACGGATCGGCAGGGATAATCTTCTCGTCGACATACTTGCTGACGATAGCATTCACATCGTCGCGGCTGAAACCGAAAGTCATCTGCGTCAGATCGTTCGTGCCGAAGCTGAAGAACTCCGCCACCTCCGCAATCTGGTTCGCCACCAGCGCAGCACGCGGAATCTCTATCATCGTGCCGAACTTATACTCAAACGTCAGACCATACTTGGCCTCGACCTCCTTCTTCACACGGTCCGCCACAGCCTTCTGATGGCGCAACTCGGCAGCATTGATAGTCAGCGGCACCATAATCTCGAGCATCGGATTCATACCCTCCTTCTTCAACTCGGCGGCCGCACTGAACAAAGCGCGGAACTGCGTCTCCGTAATCTCGGGATAGATAATACCAAGACGCACGCCGCGCAAACCCATCATCGGATTCACCTCGTGCATACTCTCGATACGCGCGCGCAGCTTCTCAAACTCAATGCCGCGGGCCTTCGCCACCTCGCGCTGCTTCTCCTCGCTCTGAGGGACAAACTCATGCAGCGGAGGATCCATCAGGCGGAACGTCAGCGGCTTGCCGTCCATCACCTTCAGAGTGCCCTTCGCACTCTCCTTGATATAAGGCTCCAGCTCGGCCAGCGCCGCCACACGGGCCTCCAGACTGTCCGCCAGAATCATATTGCGCAACTTCTCCAGCGGCACCTCGCTGTTCTCGCCGTAGAACATATGCTCAATGCGGAACAGACCAATACCCTCCGCACCGAAATCGATAGCCTTCTGCGCATCGGCAGGCGTGTCCGCATTCGTGCGGACACCCATCTTGCGGTGCTTGTCCACAATCTTCATGAACTCCTGGAACAGCGGATTCTCCGTGGCGTCAATCATCTTCACCTCCTCATCGTACACATAGCCCTTCGTGCCGTTCAGGCTCAGCAGGTCGCCCTCGTGGTACACCTTGCCCTCGATGGTCACCGTGCCTGTCTCGCTCACACTCACCCTCCTCTTGCCGAAACCGTCCGTCGTCACCGACGTCTGTTCCATCGAAATCTTCACAGCGTCGCATCCCACGATGCAGCACTTGCCCCAGCCGCGGGCCACAAGCGCCGCATGGCTCGTCATACCGCCGCGGGCAGTCAGGATACCGTCGGCGGCACGCATACCCTCAACGTCCTCAGGATTCGTCTCCTCGCGGACAAGGATATTCTTCACGCCGGCCGCCTGGTACTCCTTGGCCTTCTCGCTCGTCAGCGCAATCACGCCCACAGCACCGCCGGGGCCCGCAGGCAGACCCTTCGCAATGACCTTGTGCTTCTTCTCGTCGGCAGCATCCAGAATCGGGTGCAGCAACTCGTCGAGCTGCGCCGGCGAAATACGCATCACCACCTCGCTCTCGTCAATCAGACCCTCCTTCAGCATATCCATGGCCATAGTCAGCGCGGCAACACCCGTGCGCTTGCCCACGCGGCACTGCAGCATGTACAGCTTGCCCTCCTGAATCGTGAACTCGATATCCAGCATATCGTGGAAGCTCTTCTCCAGGCGCTCGCGGATATCGCAAAGCTCCCTGTACGTCTCCGGCATCAGTTCCTGCATCGAAGGCAAATGGCGGTTCTGCTCATTCTTCGTATCATCGTTCAAGGGACTGGGCGTCCGGATACCAGCCACCACATCCTCACCCTGCGCATTGACAAGCCACTCGCCGTAGAACTGATTGTCGCCCGTGGCAGGATTGCGCGTGAAAGCCACACCCGTTGCGGAACCGTCGCCCATATTGCCGAACACCATCGCCTGCACATTGACGGCCGTACCCCAATCGTCCGGAATACCCTCAATGCGGCGGTAGCTCACGGCCTTCTTGCCGTTCCACGACTTGAAGACTGCCTTGATGCCACCCTCCAGCTGCGCACGCGCATCGTCGGGGAAGTCGGTGCCCAGCACCTCCTTGACGCGCACCTTGAAAGCATCGGCCAGCTTCATCAGGTCCTCGGCCGTCAGGTCCGTGTCGCTCTTGTAACCCTTCACCTCCTTATACTCGTCCAGCATATCGTCCAGCTGCTTGCGGATACCCTTGCCGTCAGCAGGCTCAATACCCTCGCTCTTTTCCATCACCACATCCGCATACATCATAATCAGGCGGCGGTACGAATCATACACAAAACGAGGATTGCCCGTCTTCTTCAGCATACCGGGAATAGTCTTGCTGCTCAGACCGATATTCAGCACCGTATCCATCATGCCGGGCATCGACGAACGCGCTCCCGAACGGCAACTCACCAACAGCGGATTCTCCGCATCGTCATACCTCATGCCCATCAGGGCCTCCACATTCTCCATAGCCTTCCACACCTCGTCCATCAGCCCAGCGGGCAACGCACAGCCATTATCATAATAAGCCGTGCAGCACTCCGTCGTAATCGTCATGCCCGCAGGCACAGGCAACCCAAGGTGGCACATCTCGGCCAGATTGGCACCCTTGCCACCCAGCAGATTCTTCATGTCGGCTTTTCCCTCGGCAGTCTTGCCTCCGAAAGTGTAAACGTACTTTGTCATCTTCATTAAATGATTTATTATTAATTAATTATATTGAAAAATTCAATATTTGAAAATGCAAAGATACGAAACTTTCTCCATATACCGCAAGAAAAATCACGAAAAAAAATCAACACCCAACTCCCGACACCCACAAAAACCCCATAAAAACAACCCACTAACCCCATCCCACACCCCCCAAAAAACTCCCCCCTCACGGCACCCGCCCCGTAGGTCCCCGGCAGGCCTCTGGTAGGTATCCGGTAGGTATCTGGTAGGTATCCGGTAGGTATCTGGTAGGTATCTGGTAGGTATCTGGTAGGTGAATACTTCGACTCTTTCCCATCATTTCCCATCGATGGGAAAACAAGGGAACCCAACCCGGCACGACCTGCTGACCGACGCAACAGGACGCACCCGACAACGGCACACCCTGGCGGCCGGAACGACGACTATCCAGCTGAACCTCAGCAACCTGACCGCAGGCATGTACCTGCTGCGCCTCACCACCCCACACGCCACATCCCTGAGGCGACTCATAGTGCAGTGACCCACCCCCGGCAAAAAAAAATCTGCCATAATAAAAAAAATGACTATCTTTGCATCGGTTTCCGGCTCGTCCGGAAACCAGGCAATTAACCTGTAACATATTATTACAGAAGTAGTTCTACAACTTATTAAACAAACATCCTAATGGAACAGACCAACGAGGTGCAGGCCCCCCTGAACGAGGCACTGCCGAACCCTGAAACCGAAAACGTCGCCACCGAGGCGACCGAGAGCACCACAAACCCCACCCCTGCCGCCGAAAACCCTGCGGCCGAGGCCCAAACCCCTGCCCCCCAAGCAGAAACCCAACCCGAGCCCGAGCCCGAAACCCAAGAACAGCCGCAGGAACAAGAACCCGAGACCGACTACAGCAACTGCAGCCGCGAAGAACTGGTGGCTGCCATGCGCGACCTCCTCGACCTGGAGGTCCATAAAATAAAAAACCGCGTCGCCAACATCCGCACACGCTTCAACGACCTGAACCGCGAAGAACAGAACCGCGCCTTCGAACAATTCCTCGCCGACGGCGGCAACAAGGACGAATACCAGCCCCAGACCGACCCCCTCGCCGACGAAATGCACCGCCTGCACGACAAATACCGCGCCATGCGCCAACGCTACATGGACGAACTCGAAGCCACCAAACAGAAAAACCTACAGGCCAAACAAGCCCTCCTCGAAGAACTGCGCCAGCTGGTCGACTCCGACGAAGAACAGGTACGCTCAGCCCTCGACCAGTTCAACAACATACAGGAACGCTGGAAAGCCATCGGCGAAGTGCCTCGCGAACAGATGAACAACCTCTGGCAGAGCTACCACTTCCAAATCGAACAATTCTTCAACAAACTGAAAATCAACCGCGAACTGCGCGCCCTTGACCAGAAACGCAACCTCGAGCAGAAAATACAACTCTGCGAACAAGCCGAAGAACTCATCCTCGAACCCTCGGTGACCAAAGCCTTCAAAGGCCTGCAGGACCTCCGCGCCCGCTGGAAAGAGATAGGCCCCGTGCCCACCGAACAGAACGAGGAAATATGGCAGCGCTTCTGCAATGCCGCCAACCAAATCGACGAGCGTCGCCGCGAATACTACGACCAGCGCAAAGAAGAGTTCGACAACAACCTCCTCGCCAAACAGGCACTCATCGACAAAGCCGCCGAACTCACCGAGAAACACCCCGCCAGCACCAAAGAATGGAACGACCTGACGGCCGAACTCGACGAACTGCTCAAGGTGTGGAAAACCATCGGACCCGTGCCCCGCGAAGTCAACGAGGAAATCTGGTCCCGCTTCAAAGGCATGATCGACAAGCACTACGCCGACAAAAAAGAATACTTCGGCACCATCCGCGACGAGCAGGAAGTGAACTACCAAAAAAAGATAGACCTCTGCCTCAAAGCCGAAGCCATCGCCAAACGCGAGGACTGGAAAAAAGCCACCGACGAACTGCTCCAGCTCCAGCAGGAATGGAAAGCCATAGGCACCACCAGCCGCAAAGTGAGCGAAAAAGTGTGGCAACGCTTCCGCAAAGCCTGCGACGAATTCTTCGCCAAGAAAGGCGAGTTCTTCGCCGAACGACGCTCGTCCGAGAGCGACAACCTGGCACAGAAAGAGGCCATCCTCGCCGAACTCAAGGCACACCAGTTCGGCGACAACCGCGACGAAAACCTCGCCGCCATCAAAGAATTCCAGCGCCGCTGGGCCGAGGTGGGCTTCGTGCCCATGGCCGACAAAGAGCGCCTGCACAAGGAGTTCCGCGGCGAAATCGACCGCATCTTCGAACAACTGAAGATTAGCGCACGCGAAGCCGAAGAGACCGCCTACCGCGAACGCATACGCAACGCCGGCGGCGACGTCAAACGCTTCGTCAACAACGAGAAACAGGAACTGCAGGACAAAATCGAACGCCTGCGCAACGACCTGAACCTCTGGGAGAACAACCTCGGCTTCCTCGCCGCCAGCAAACAGGCCGACCTGCTGAAGCAGGAATTCGAGAAGAAGATGCAGGGCGCACGCCAGCAGATAGCCCTGCTGCAGGCCAAGCTGCGCATACTGAACGAAGCCGAAAAGGCCGAAAAAGAAGCCAGCCAGAACGATGCACAATAAGCACAGCAAACGACTTCAACAATGGCAGAGACACATCGTGGTGTGTCTCTGCCTCGTTGTGGCAGCCCTCGCCGCCACCGGCTGCAGCGACAAAGGCGAACCCGTGAGGCTGCAACGCTTCGAACAGCTCATCTTCGACGGCAAAGGCAACGCCGCCGACTTCACCGGCACCACGCTGCTCAACTACAACCCCGACGACCCACGCTTCATGGCCATGCTCGACGACTTCCGCAACGACCCCACCGTGCGCCGCATATACGAAGTCACCGACAGCCTCTACCACGACCTGGCGTGGCTCGAACAGCAACTGGGCGACGCCATGCAACGCGCACACACTCTCTGGCCCGAGCTAGACTATAGCCACTTCTACACACTGGTCACCGCCGACTACAACAACTACGCCAACCGCGTCTTCTGCGACCTCACCGACATGGCCATCAGCCTCGACTGCTACACCCTCGGCCACGTGGCGGAAATGCAACGCTTCGGCGTGCCGAACTACATAGCCCGCCTCTGCCGCCGCGAATACATCGTCGCCGACGTGATGGCCGCCGCCACACGCAGCCACATCGAGATGCCCGAAGGCGACATGACCTTCCTCGACTTCGCCATCGCCGAAGGCAAGACACTCTACCTCCTCGAGCAGGTGCTGCCCAAGACCGCCGACACGATACTGCTGCGCTACAGCGCGGAGCAGCTGGCGTGGATGGAGGCCAACGTGGAGCGCGTATGGGGTTGGCTGATAGAACACGACGTGCTGTACAGCAGCGACCAAGCCCGCCTGCGCAACCTGGTCGACGACGCACCGAAGACCAACGCCTTCGGCGAAGGGTCGGCCCCCCGCACCAGCGCCTACATCGGATGGCAGATAGTGCGGCGCTACATGAAACGCACCTCCCCCACCCTGGCCGAACTGATGGCCGAACGCGACAGCCGCAAGATACTCACCCTCTCCGGCTGGCGCCCCTAACCCGACAAAAACACCACCCATGAAGAAAAAGACCCTCTTCATCGTCAACCCCGTCTCCGGCATTGGCCGGCAGAAGAAGATCGAGAAAATCCTGAAGGACAACCTCAACGAGGACCTCTTCGACTACAGCGTGCGCTACACGGAGCGCATCCACCACGGACGCGACCTGGCGCGCCAGGCCGCCGAGCAGGGTTACGACTGCGTGGTAGCCGTGGGCGGCGACGGCAGCGTCAACGACGTGGCCAGCGGCCTCTGGCACACCGACACGCGCTTGGGCATCATACCCTGCGGCAGCGGCAACGGCCTGGCACGCACACTGAAAATACCCCTCACCCCGGCTCTCGCCGTGAGGGTGCTCAACCAACAGTTCGAACAGACCATCGACGCCATCAGCATCAACGACAAACTCATGTCCATCAGCGCCGCAGGCGTAGGCTTCGACGCCTACATCGCCCGCCTCATGAAGTCGGCCAAAACCCGCGGCCTGCCGGCCTACACCAACCTCATCATACGCGAATACGCCAGCTACACCTGCAAGGACTACACCCTGACCATCGACGGCCGCACCCTGCAACGCAACGCATGGTTCATCTCCATTGCCAACAGCTGCCAGTTCGGCTACAACTTCGCCGTCGCCCCCAAGGCCAAACTCGACGACGGCCTGCTCGACATCAGCATCATCGACCGCATACCCCTCGACCACCTGCCCATCTCCGTGCCCCTCATCCTCACCAACCACATCGAGCTGTCGGAACACGTGGAGATGTTCAAAGCCAAAGAAATCATCGTCGAAGGCAACCTGGACAAGTGGGTGAACATCGACGGCGAGGGCGAGAACGTCGGCACCACCGTGCGCTTCACCAACCACCCGCAGAGCGTCAAAATCTACGCCCGCAACGCGAAAAGCCCCCTGAAACAGTTCGAACCCGCACTGCAACTCCTCAAAAGCAACATCAAAATCAAATGAGCAAGAAACGCCCCGTCGGGGTGCTCTACTCCACCAACCCCGACTTCGAATACCAATACGACGAGGAACCCGAAGCCGCCACCCTCGAACCGTCGCAGCAGCGGCTACGCGTCAGCGTGGAACGCCACCACCGCGGCGGCAAGACGGCGACCGTCGTGCGAGGCTTCGTAGGCACTACCGACGACCTCGAGGCGCTGGCCAGGCAGCTGAAGAGCAAGTGCGGCGTCGGCGGCTCGGCCAAGGACGGCGAGGTTGTCATCCAAGGCGACCTGAAGGACAAGGTGACCACCCTACTGAAAGGCTTGGGCTACAGCGACAGCAAGTGAGTTAAGAGTTAGGAGTTGAAAGCATCGACCTTAAGGACTCCTGGCTTCCGGCTCCCGAACTCAAAGGTATCTTGTAGGTATCTGGTAGGTGTCTGGTAGGTATCTGGTAGGTGAATACTTCGACTCTTTCCCATCATTTCCCATCGATGGGAAAACGTGGGAACACAATCCGGAACGATTTGAACACTTTGGCTATTTTTTCACGCGGCCACCCTTGTAGAAGTGCTTGGTCCAGTAGGTGTTGTCGAGCCGGCTGACGCTGACGCCGTTTGTGGTGGAGGCGTGGGCGAAGAGCTGGTCCTTGAGGTAGATGCCGACGTGCGACACCTTGCCCTTGCTGTTGGTGAAGAAGAGTATGTCGCCCTCGCGGAGCTGGCTTTTCGAGATGAGCGAGACGTCGCGCAGCATGTCGTTGGCCGTGCGGTGGAGGGTGACACCGTAGACCTGCTTGTAGATAGTGCCCACAAAGGCCGAGCAGTCGATGCCGCTGCGGTCGGTGCCGCCGTATTTGTAAGGCACGCCGAGCCACGAGTTGATGGCCTCGTAGAGGGCGTGGTTGTCGGAGGGGCTGTACTGCAGGCCCAGCGGATTGGAGCGCGAGTTTGAGGACGAGGGCGCCACGGGCCTGGCGATGACAGGCGTTTCCTTGACCATCTCGTCCACATAGAGCTGGCCGATAATGAAATCCTCCTCCTCGAGGTCGCGGCTCATGAAGCCCTTGAGGACGTCGCAGCCGGCGAGGGTGAAGCAGCAGAGCGCTGCCAAGAGGAGGCGTGTGATGCGGGTATTCATTTGACGACGAATATGTCTTCGTTGCTGCGTTTCATGTAGTAGTTCTCGCGGCCGTAGTGCTCGATGGCGTCGGGGTTGTCGTGCAGCGCGGCGTCGTTGATGCTGTCGGTGACGATGGCCTCGCGGAGCTCGCGTTCCTCGCGGTGCAGCTGCGACACCTGGCGGCTCAGGCGGTGGGTGACCAAGAGGTTGTTGGGGTCGATGAAGAGGATGATGACGAGGAACAGCACCGTGGCGACGATGTACTTGAAACCTTTGGCTTTATATATCTTCTTGAGGTCCATATTGATAACTTGGATATAGGAGTGCTAATTCTTTATTTTCAACCTTTGGCCGGCGCGGATCTGGTCGCGCTTGAGGCCGTTCATCTTCTTGAGCTGCGCCACAGAGAGGCCGTATTTGGCGGCTATGCGGCTGAGTGTCTCGCCCTTGCGGACGGTGTGGTAGCGTCCAGAACCGCCACGCGACGAGGATGCGCCGGCCGACTTGGCAGGCTCGACCCTGACGGGGCGGCGCGACAGGCTGTCGGCGGTGTAGGCATAGATGGTGTCGAGGGCGCCGATGAAGCGCTCGACGTGGGTGGTGGGGAGGGTGATGGCATAGGGACGCGACGCCGCGGGAACGAAGGAGGTGCGATACTGGGGGTTGAGCGAACGGAGCGCCTCGGCGGGAATGTCGGCATACTGCTCGACGAACGAGAAAAGGAGGTCGCGGTGGAGCATGACGGTGTCGGTGCGGACGGGTGCCTCGAGCTGCTGGGGGTGCAGGCCGTGGTCGGCGTAATGCTGCATGACGTAGTTGACAGCGATGAGCGAGGGTATGTAGCCGCGCGTCTCGCGGGGCAGGTAGGGATAGATCTGCCAGAAGTCGCGCTTGCCGCCGCTGCGGGCAATGGCCTTGTTGATGTTGCCGGGGCCGCAGTTGTAGGCGGCGATGGCCAAGGTCCAGTCGCCGAAGATATTGTTGAGGTCGCGGAGGTAGCGGGCGGCGGCGTAGGACGACTTGATGGGGTCGCGGCGCTCGTCGATGACCGAGTTGACCTCGAGGTCGTAGACCTTGCCGGTAGAGTACATGAACTGCCAGAGGCCAGCGGCGCCGACGCGCGAGGTGGCCTCGGGGTTGAGGGCCGACTCGACGATGGCCAGGTACTTGATTTCCGAAGGGACCCCATAGGTATTGAGGGCCTCTTCGAAGAGCGGGAAGTAGCGCTCCTGCTGCATGAGGGTCAGCTCAAGGCGGCGCGACATGACACGGAGGTAGAAGCGTATGTGTGAGCGGACCACATCGTTGTAGGTCATGGGGACGATGGTGCGCAGGCTGGCCAGGCGCGAAGCGAGGACACTGTCGGGCAACGCGTCGAAGTCGTCGAGCGAAAGCTCGCCGGCGTGCGACGGCAGGCGGCTGTAGCGGCGCATATAGTAGTTGTCGAGGAGGCTGTTGTAGGAGTCGACAAAGTGGTCAGTCACAAGCTGGGGCGAAGATGTGGCGGCCTCGTCCTGCCCGTGTGCCGGGAGGGACAAGGCTGCGCAGAGGCAGAGGGAGAGGAAAAACACTTTCGGGTTCTTCATACAGATAGTAACGCGGTTGAACTGAATATATTATATCAGGAAGAAAAAAAATCCTTGAGTTCGAGCGAACCGTCGGGCGCGAGGACGGCATAGTTGCGGTTGTGGAACCAGTCGCCGGTGTTGAGGTAGGTGCATCCGCCGCCGAGGTCACGGGTGAGCGGCGTGTGGCGGTGGCCGAAGACACAGTAGTCAAAGTGCTCGTCCTGAAGCCGTTGCTTGCAGTAGATAACAATACCCTCGCGGTCGTCGCCGAGGTAGCGCAGCATATTGCGCTTGGCATGCTTGCGCTTGTTGGAATCGCTCCAGCGGTGGGCTATGCCGAAGGTGAAGGCCGAGGGCAGCATCTTGAAAAGGCGCTGACAGAAGCGGCTGCGGAAGAAGACGCGCACGAAGTCGAACCAGCGGTCGGTATGGCCCAGGCCGTCGCCGTGGCCGATGAGGAAACGCTTGCCGTAGAGGGTGAAGACTTCGGGCTCGTCGTGGGTGACGATGCCGAGCTCGGAGCTGAGGTAGTCGAACACCCACATGTCGTGGTTGCCGATGAAGAAATGGACCTCGACGCCGCTGTCGACCAACTCGGCCAGTTTGCCGAGCAGGCGCACATGACCCCGTGGGACGAGGTGGCGGTAGGTGAACCAGAAGTCGAATATGTCGCCGAGGAGGAAGAGCTTCTCGCAGTCGCCCTTGATGGAGTCGAGGAGTTCGCAGAGCTGGCGTTCGCGCTGACGCGAGTCGGCGCCGGAACCCAGGTGGGCGTCGGAGAGGAAGACTACCTGAGCCATTGGCGTGGGTTTTGCGAGGTGGTGCCTTTCCAAAGCTGGAAAGAGAATTCGGCGGTGCCGTCGTCGGCAGTGTAGACAGTGCCGAGGTTCTGGTTGGTGGCGACCTTGCCGCCTTCGCTGACGGTGACGGTGGCGAGGTTGGCGTAGACGGTCATGTACTCGCCGTGGCGGACGATGACGCCCTTGGTGCCGTTGGGGCAGGTGAAGACGCGGCTGACGGTACCGTTGAAGACACTCTTGATGGGCGCACCCGACTTGCAGAGCAGGTCGATGCCGTTGTTCATGTTCTGCCCGCCCGAAGCATGGGTGTACTTGCCATACTCGCGCGATACTTTATTATAGTAGCAGGGCCACGGGAGGCGCCCCTTGTTGGAGGCAAAGTCGGAGGTGAGGGCGACGTCGGCGCTGGAGGCCGTGGTGGTCTGCGAGCCGCTGCTGCCGGTGGCGGTGGAGCCTTTCTTGCCGCGTACCGCCTTGGCAATCTCCTCGTTGATAATCTTCTGTATCTGCTGCTGCAGCTGCTTCTTCTGCTGCTCTTTCTTGGCAATCTGCTGCTGGAGGATCTTCTCCTGCTGCTTGGATGCCTTGAGCGACTGTTGCTGCTGCTTCTGCTCGCGTGCAAGCTCGTCCTTCTGCTTGCGCTGCTGCGAGAGGAGGTCGGTCTGCTCGCGCTGCTGGCGCTGGAGCTCGAGGCTGGCATCGCCCAACTCCTGCTCTTTCTGCTTGATGGCTGCGGCCTGGCGGCGGCGGTAGCGGCTGTAGTCGAGGAAGTACTTGGTGCGCAGGTAGGCGTAGTTGTAACTCTTCGTGTCGAGCACCAGAACCAGTTTGTCGAGGTTGCCGCGGTCGCGGTAGAGCGCACGGACCACGCGGCCATACTCAAGTTTCATGCTGTCGACCTGGGTGCGGATGAGGGCAATGCTGTCCTCGGTCTGCGTCATCTTCAGGTTGAGGAGGTTGACCTGGCCGTTGATGTTGTTGATGAGCTTGGTGCGCTCGGAGATTTTCTTCTCGAGCAGGTTGAGCTGCTGCTGGCTCGAGCGGCTGCTCTTCTTGGCTTTGGCAAGGTCGTTGTTGAGCTTCTTGATTTCCTGCTCGACACGTGCCTTGTCCTTTTCCAGCTGTTTCTTGGTCTGCGCCGATGCTGGCGGCAGAGCCGCCAGCATCAGCAACAGGCTACCAATTAAGAATCTTCTTGAAGTCATACTGCTCAGGGTTGGACAGGTACTTGCGCGCGGCTTCGTAGTCGGCGGGGGTGAGGTAGTCCATGATGTCGTTGACGTAGGACATCACCTTGTTGCTGTCGACATTGACCAGGCGCGGCGGTATCTTGCCCGTCTCGGGGTCCTGAAGGTCCTTGAGGTAGAGGGGCGAGGCATTGCCCTGGTGGTCGACGTAGACCATGCAGCCCGTGCAGCCGTCGTTGAAGAGCTTGTGGACGCCCATGCCCATCAGCGAGCAGTAGGTGAGGTCGAAGGCAATCGGCGTGTGGCAACGGATCTCGTAGCCAATCTCGACGGGACGGCTCTTGACCTTGAGGCCAAGCTCCTTGACCTTGCGCTCGAGCAGGTCGTTGAAGATGTGAGCCTTAGAGACCTTGCCAAGCTCGGGATGACCATGCTCGTCGTAGGAGAAGTGGATGCCGCTGTTGCGGATCTCCTCGTCGGAGAGGCTGTGGAAGACACCCTCGCTGATCATGGCGGCGCCGTAGTCGATGCCCATCAGCTTGCGCTTGACGATGCAGGAGACCACCATGTTGATGATTTTGTCGACGGTAATCTCGGTCTTGTTGAAGAACTCGGGGATGATGACCATGGGGTAGTGGCAGGCGCCGGCGATACCGAGGGCCAGGTGGCCGGCCGAGCGGCCCATGGCGCTGACCACGAACCAGTTCTCGCTGGTGCGGGCGTCCTCCATGACGGCGGTGGCCAGCACGCAGCCCTGGGCCTTGGCGCTGTTGTAGCCGAAGGTGGGGCTGGAGTTGGGCAGCGGCAGGTCGTTGTCGATGGTCTTGGGAACGTGGATGTTGGCGATGGGATAGTGCTTGTCGGCCAGGAACTTGGCGATGCGGTTGGCGGTGGAAGCGGTGTCGTCGCCGCCGACGGTGACGAGGAGCTTGACCTCGTTGTCGGTGAAGAACTTGAGGTTGAAGCGCTGCTCGAAGTCCTCGGCCGTGGGTTTGAAGCGGCTCATTTTGAGGATGCTGCCACCCTTGTTGAATATCTCGTCGGCGGTGAGGAAGTCGAGGTCCTGCATGCGGGGCTTGTCGGTGAAGAGGGCACTGTAGCCGCCGTGGAGACCGATGACGCGGAAACCGTCGCGGAGGAAGGTCTTGGCCACCGAGGCCACCACTGTATTCATTCCCGGGGCGGGACCGCCGCCCGTAAGTATTGCTATGCTTTTCATGTTGGTGTTTTTATGTATTAAATGAAAATGCAAAGATACGAAGAAAAACGGACACCACCAAAGAAAAAGCACAAATCGCTGACTTTCACCATACTTTGGGTTGAGAGTTGAAAGTCGAAAGCCGAGAGTGGGGAGCGGCGGGCGGGGAGTTGCATGAGGTGCGGGGAGAGCACGGGTCTCCTGCTTTTATCCTCCCCTTGCCAAGGGGATGCACAAAAAAAAGGGCGGAGCCCCTCCTCCCTAATCACCCGCGTGCATAGTGCGGGTGGTAGGTGCTGATGGTGTCGCGGAGGGTCTCGCGCGAGAGGTGGGTGTAGATTTCGGTGGTGGAGATGGACTCGTGGCCCAGCATCTCCTGCACCGCCCGCAGGTCGGCGCCGTTCTCGACAAGCTCCGTGGCAAAGCTGTGGCGCAGCGAATGTGGGCTAATCTTCTTCTTTAATCCAGCATCAGCAACTGCCTGTTTCAGAAAGATGAAGACCATCTGACGGGAGAGGTGGCGGCCACGGCGGTTGAGGAAGACATAGCGCTCCTCGCCGGGCTGGATGGGGAGGTGGCTGCGCACGTTGTGGATGTAGGTGAGCATGAGGTCGAGGGCGCGGGGGTTGATGGGCACCCAGCGCTGCTTGTCGCCCTTGCCGATGACCTGCAGGTACTGCTCCTGCTCGTAGATGTTGGAGAGGCGGAGGCCCACAAGCTCGGAGACGCGCAGGCCGCAGCCGTAGAGCACCTCGACGATGACGTAGTTGCGATACTGGTCCGGCAGACTTAAATCAAAGGTTGACTGAACGCGTGTAATATCCTCATCCGTAAGTACATCAGGGAGGTGTTGCGGACGCACGGGGAGGTCGAGCAGGTCGGCGGGATTGGCCTTGATGGCATCCTCGACGACAAGCATCTTGAAGAACATGCGCCACCCTGCGATGAGGCGGCGCTGGGTGGTGGGGGCTATGCCTACGGCGTTGAGCTCGGCGAGGAGTTGCTGGAGGCTGCCGAGGTCGACGGCGACGGGTTCGACGGCGCGGTCGGCCATGAAGTTCATCAGGTGGCCGAAGTCGAAGAGGTAGGAGCGGACGCTGTTGTCGGCCATACCCTTCTCGAGGCGCAGGTAGGCCTCGAAGTCGCGCCGGCAGCGGCGCCAGTCGTTGATTGCACGTTCGTTGTCCATAGGCTGTAATATCAATAACGCATCTCTAGCCAGAATATTTTGCGCCTATATTTGTTAAAAACCGTTAATTTAACTTTTATTAGGAAAGTTGGCGGCCTGTTTCCGAGAGGTTGGCGGAGGGGGTGTGTAGGGCAAAAAGGCAGGTCTGGACGCTTGCAAGTGCATGAGAAACAGTACATTAAATCCAAGAGGCTAAAATACAGGCATTTACGCCATCTGGTAGGTGAATGGTAGGTATATGGTTCGACCCTGGAAGGTGTCTGGAAAATGAAATGCTAATACCTGTTAAACGACAGCGTATTTAACATCTATTAACAAATCGGGGAGATTTGGCTTTTTTACCCGATTTTTATGCATTAGATACAAAGCATCGTAAATATAATTTTGCCAGTTGAGAAATATTTGCTACTTTTGTCGGACCAAAGAAAAGTACATTTTATACACAACAAATTAAAAAACAATACATTATGGTAAAAGTTGCCATTAACGGTTTCGGCCGAATCGGAAGAATGAGCTTCCGCGCCATGCTCGCCCACCCCGAGCTGGAGATTGTCGCAGTCAACGACCTCACTGATGCCAACACCCTGGCATACCTGTTCAAATACGACTCCGTCCACGAGAACTTCGACGGAGAGGTGCACGCCGAAGGCGACTGCCTGGTGGTGAACGGCAAGAAGGTGAAAATCTACGCCGAGCGCGACCCGCAGAACCTGCCCTGGAAAGACCTCGGCATCGACATCGTGGTCGAGAGCACCGGTCTCTTCAAGAAGCGCGAGCAGCTGATGAAGCACATCAACGCCGGCGCCAAGAAGGTCATCCTGACCGTGCCTGCCGGCAAGGCCGACGACGTGGACGCCACCGTCGTCATGGGTGTCAACGACAACGTGCTGACCAAGGAGACCCAGCTCGTCTCCAACGCCAGCTGCACCACCAACTGCCTCGCTCCCGTGGCCAAGGTCCTCAACGACAAGTTCGGCATCAAGCGCGGCTTGATGAACACCGTCCACAGCTACACCAACGACCAGAAGATCCTCGACCAGCCGCACAGCGACCTCCGCCGCGCCCGCGCCGCCGCCGTCAGCATCATCCCCACCAGCAGCGGCGCCGCCAAGGCCGTCGGCCTGGTCATCCCCGAGCTGATGGGCAAGCTGGACGGCTTCGCCATGCGCGTCCCCACCCCTGACGGCAGCGTCGTCGACCTCACCGCCGAACTGGGCCGCAACGTCACCAAGGAGGAAATCAACGCCGCCATCAGGGAAGCCGCCGAAGGCCCCATGAAGGGCATCCTCCAGTATGTCGAAGAGCCCATCGTCAGCATCGACATCATCGACAACACCCACAGCAGCATCTTCGACGCCCTGCTCACCCAGGTGATGGACGGCAACTTCGTGAAGATTGTCAGCTGGTACGACAACGAGAAAGGCTACAGCACCCGCGTGGGCGACCTGGCCGCCAAACTCGCCAAACTGCTCTAACATTTTTCAATGTAGTTCAAGGAGTTCAGGGAGTCAGGGAGTTCAAGACAAATGTGCCTCCAACGGCGTTGTCCTGAACTTCTTGAACTCCCTGACTCCTTTGACTCCTTATTTCACACAAACATGATCCTACAAAACAAGACCGCCATCGTCACCGGTGCCACCCGTGGCATAGGCCACGCCATAGCATTAAGATTCGCGCGCGAGGGCTGCAACGTGGCCTTCTGCGGCCGTACACGCAACGAAGCCATGGTCGCCGTCGAGGCCGAACTGCAGTCGCTGCACGTCATGGCCAAAGGCTACGCCGCCGACGTGGCCGACTACCAGCAAGCGCAAGACTTTGTCAAACAGGTGATTGCCGACTTCGGCAGCGTGGACATCCTGGTCAACAACGCCGGCATCACGGCCGACAGCGCCGTCAAGCGCATGACCCAAGAGCAGATGCGCCAGGTGATGGACGTCAACCTCGGCTCGGTCTTCTGCATGACCAAGGCCATCCAGCCCCACATGTGGAAACAGGGACACGGCTCGATTGTCAACATCGGCTCCGTGGTAGGCATTGCGGGCAACTACAACCAGGCCAACTACGCCGCCTCCAAAGCCGCCATCATCGGCTTCTCCAAAAGCTGCGCCAAAGAGTTCGCCGCCCGCAACATTCGCGTCAACGTGGTGGCCCCCGGCTTCGTCGAGACCGAGATGACCGCCGACATTCCCAAGGAGCTGATGGACACCTGGTGCAGCCGCATCCCCATGAAGCGTCCCGGCACAACCGACGAGGTGGCGCAGGCCTGCGTCTTCCTGGCCAGCGACATGTGCCCCTACATCACCAGCGTCGTGCTGCCCATCTGCGGCGGCATGGAAGACGCTTGATGAGGTGAAAGTTGAAAGTTGAAAATTGAAAATTGAAATTAAATATATTGAAGGTTTTCCCATGATACGGAAACAATTGTCCTTTCACTCCCTTTCACTCCCTTTCACTCCCTTTCACTCCCTTTCACTCCCTTTCACTCCCTTTCACTCCCTTATTCTCATTATCTTTTTCGCCGCCTGCGGCGGACGGCAGCAGCAAGCCGCCACGGTAGACACCGTCACCGACGACTACGGCCGCCGCGTGGCCGTCCCCGCCTCCCCCACCCGCGTGGTCTCATGCTCGCCCTCGGTCACCGAGATACTCTTCGCCCTCGGCGCCGGCGACCTGCTGGTGGGACGCACCGACTTCTGCGCCTTCCCGCCAGAGGCCGAAACCATACCCAGCATCGGCGGCATCAGCAACCTCAACGTCGAGCGTATCCTCTCCATGCAGCCCGACCTCGTCATCAGCGGCTCCATGGTCAGCAAGAAATTCACCGACCAACTCGACGAAATGGGCATCCCCATCGTCTGCATAATCGAAAAACCCCGCTTCGACGCCGTCTATGAGAACATCCTCGCCATCGGCCGCCTCGTGGGCCGCGAGCACGAGGCCGACTCGCTAAATGGGCTATTGCGCGAACGTGTTATCGCGTTAGACTCTGACACATTAACGCAATCACACGATAACGCACTCCCCAAAGTCTACTACGTCGTCGGCTTCGGCCCCGCGGGCAACTTCACCGCCGGCGGCAACACCTTCATCAACGACATCATACGCATGGCCGGCGGACGCAACATCGCCGAAGAGGTCAGCGGCTGGAGCTACAGCCTCGAGGCCCTCATGAAGGAAGACCCCGACTACATCATCGTGCGCCGCGAAGACTCGGCCGCCTTCTGCTCCATGAAGCCCTACAACGCCCTGCGCGCCGTCCGCCAAGGCCACGTCATCGGCATGGAAAGCGGCACCATGGACCTCCAGGTGCCCCGCAACATCGAGGCCATCCTCACCCTCCGACATCGCATGAAGCAATGAACAAACTCCTCACCCTCCTCAAGCCTAACGCACTCTACCTCAAAGGGTACGCCGTCCCAATCCTCTTCAGCCTCACCCTTTTTGTCCAAGTAGTGCTTTTCCAGTGGTTCTGCTACCACAACATACTGATTACCAGCCTATGGAAAGCACCGGCGCACTTCGCCGTCTTCTGGCTCTCCAAAATCGGGATTGCCCTCTTCTTCGCCAGTTTCTGCCTGCTGACGAAGCGCAAGTGGTGGACGGTGGCAATAGTGGCCCTGGTCAGCCTCTGGTGCATATCCAACCTGATCTACTACCGCGCCAACAACTTGGTCCTCAGCGTATCCGCCATGCTGATGGCCGACAACCTCAACGGATTCCAAAGTTCCATCCGGGCCTACTGGAACTGGCAGTCCACACTTCTTTCAGTGATACCGTTGGTTTATGCCTTGGGACTGTATTTTCTGAAAGCGCCATCGCGGCGTACACCCATGGTGTTCGCTTGCCTGCTTGGAGTAGTGCTTGTGGGGGATGTGGCGATGAGGTATATTTACAGAAAAATAGGAGAACAAAGCACGTTCGCCAGCATTGTCATTCTTCCCTACCAAGAATTCACGAAAGACACAGACAATGTCTCGGTCGTGCTTATCGAGGACACGCGAGAGACAAACCGCTACATCTCATACCACTCAATCATCAGCAACTTCCCTCGTATCTTTGCATTCCACCATGCGTCGCAATACAACCAACGCAAGGCGTCGGAGCTGCGGATGGCCGGAGGCCTGATACCCGACGAGGTGGAAGCCTTGTTGGGAGAGCGGGCCGATAGCGGGATGCCGTCGCACAACCTGATCATTGTGCTTGTGGAGAGCCTGGAGAGTTGGGTGCTGGACGTGATGGACGGCAACGGCGTGGAGATTGCTCCCAATCTGAGGATGCTGTCGGAAAAGGGTCTTTATTTGCCTTATGTGCGGTCGCAAGTGAGGGAAGGTGTCAGTGGGGATGGCCAACTGATACTCAACACCGGGGTGCTGCCATTGCAACAAGGGGCGGCATGCATGATATTCGGCGATAACCGGTATAGAAGTCTGGCAGACCCTTTCGCGGCCTCGGCCACCATCATTCCCACCCAGCCCAACACCTGGAACCAGAGTGCCGCCTCGGTAGCCTATGGCTACCAGCAGACGCTTGACCCCGGCGATGAGGTGCAGGACGAGGTGGTCTTTAGAATGGCGGAGCGATGGCTCGACACAGTTACCCTGCGTCCGTTCTGCTGTCAGGTGATCACGCTCTCTACCCACTCGCCATTTGACCGTGTAGACGGCGAGCGGGCGAAGTTCGGATCCGATATGCCTCAAATGTTGAGGAACTATCTCAACTGCGTGCGCTACGCTGACAGTTGCATAGGGCGTTTTGTGGAAAGACTGGAGGCGCGCGGCCTGCTAGAGAACACTACAGTCGTCATTACGGGCGACCACACTATATTCAAAGACAACATGCTGCGCGAGTACCGAAAAGCCGCCATGCAGTACAATCTGGATTTCAAGTCGGGACATAATTTTGTGCCGGCCATCATCCTCTCGCCTGCCGTGGAGAAAAACACCACCGTCGCCGACACCTGCGGACAATACGACATCTACCCCACCCTGCGCGCCCTGCTCGGCGCCGAACTCTACCCGTGGAAAGGGTTCGGTCGCAACCTCCTGGACCCCGAGTCGCAATACCCACTGTCCGAACAGGATGCCGGCAAATGGTCCGACGTAATCATCCGCTCCAACTGGTTCGCCACTAAAATGTAAATCAACGATATGGACAAATTAAGCTACGCTTTGGGCCACAACATTGGCCACCAACTGAAAGAGATGGGGCTGCAGGGCAGCCTCAGTGTCGACGACTATGCCGAGGCAGTGCGCGACGTGCTCGAAGGCCGCGCTGCGAAGATGGGCGCCGAGGAGGCGCACATGGTGCTGCAGCAGTTCTTCAGCGAGCTGGAAGAGCGCCAGCAGGCCGCCGCCGCCGAGCGCGGCAAGGCAGCCCGCAGCGAGGGCGAAGCCTTCCTGGCCGAGAACAAGGCCAAGCCCGGCGTGGTCACCACCGCCAGCGGCCTGCAGTACACCGTCCTCAATGAGGGCAGCGGCCGCCAACCCAAGGCCACCGACACCGTGCGCTGCCACTACGAGGGCACGCTCATCGACGGCACAGTGTTCGACTCGAGCTACCGCCGCGGCCAACCCGCCGAATTCGGCCTGCAGCAGGTCATCGCCGGATGGACCGAAGGCGTGCAGCTGATGAAGGAGGGCGCCAAATACCGCTTCTTCATCCCCTGGCAGCTGGCCTACGGCGAGCGCGGCGCCGGCGCCGACATCCCGCCCTACGCGGCACTCATCTTCACCGTGGAACTAATCAAAGTTCTTTAGTTCCAACCCATCTTCAGAAAATGGTTGACCAGTTTGATCGCAATGTTGCGCCTGCGTCCTGAACGTATATTCTGCGTCAGCCAGCGCCAGCAAATCTCACGGATACACCAATAATAGCGTCTGCGCAAGTTGGCCTTGTGTGCCTCGTAGAGGCCACGGTCTTTGAGCAGACGCTCCACTTTGCTCGTGACCAGAAGCTGGTACCCGAAGTTCTCGGCGAAGCACGAGTGCATGATACTGTGGGGGTTTTCGATATTGTAGTTGTACAGGAAGCTGTTGAGATGCCTGTAGGACCGGCTGCGGAGAAAAGCCTGCACGCTGAAGAGGTAGTCCTCGCCGGCCTTGATGCCAGTGTCGAAACGCAGGTCGGCAACGAGCTCGCGCCGATAGGCACGCCTCCACACCACCGCCCCGTCACCCTGCACTATCATGTCAACGCTGCTGTCGATGTGTATAGCCTTCTTTTCGGTGCCAACCTCGTAGAAGTCGAACTGAACGATATCCTGCCCGGGACAGAGGCGCGACAGCTCCTCCAACCATGTAGGCTCGACCCAGTCGTCGGCATCGAGGAAGAGCACATACTCGCCCCGGGCGGCCTGCAAGCCCTTGTTGCGTGCACTTGAGACACCGTCATTGGAGCCGTCGAGCAGGACGAGACGTGTGTCGTCCGAGGCCAGGCGGCTGCAGATGGCGAGTGTGTCGTCGGTGGAGCCATCGTTGACCACGATGCACTCGAAGTCACCGAATGTCTGATGCAACACCGAATCGAGGCAACGTCCGATATAAAGACCTGAATTGTAAGCAGGTACAATGATTGAAAACATTATCGAGGGTGTCTCGGCGACACCCTCGATTGTGGCTTGACTGCCCATGCCTTACTCCGCGGAACTGATAAAGGGGTACTTGTAGTCGCTTGCAGGGTCGAAGGTCTCTTTGACGGCCTGCGGCGAGGTCCAACGGATGAGGTTGAGGTAGGAGCCTGCCTTGTCGTTGGTGCCGCTGGCGCGTGCGCCGCCGAAGGGCTGCTGGCCGACCACGGCGCCGGTGGGCTTGTCGTTGTAGTAGATGTTGCCGGCGGCGTATTTCAGCACCTCGGCGCCCTGGCGCAGGGCCTTGCGGTCGGTGGCGAAGATGGCGCCGGTGAGGGCGTAGGGCGAGGTCTGGTCGCAGAGGCGGAGGGTCTTCTCGTAGTCCTTGTCGTCATAGACATAGATGGTGATGATGGGTCCGAAGATTTCCTCACACATCGACTTGTAGTCGGGTTTCTTGGCGAGGATGACGGTGGGTTCCACAAACCAGCCTTTCTTCTTGTCGCCCTTGCCACCGAAGACGATTTCTGCGTCCTTGCTCTTCTTGGCGTGGTCGATATAGCGCATGCAATTGTCGAACGAGGCCTCGTCGATGACGGCATTGACAAAAGCGCTGAAGTCGCGCACATCGCCCATCTTGATTTCCTTGAGCATCTTGCCGACGGCTTTCTCCACTTTGGGCCAGAGGCTCTTGGGAAGGTAGGCACGGCTGGCGGCGGAGCATTTCTGTCCCTGAAATTCGAAGGCGCCGCGGACGATGGCGGTGGCCACCTGGTTCACGTCGGCACTCTTGTGGACAAAGATGAAGTCCTTGCCGCCCGTCTCGCCGACGATCTTGGGATAGGTGCGGTAGTTGGCGATATTGTTGCCGATGGCTTTCCAGAAGTTGTTGAACGTGCCGGTGGAGCCTGTGAAGTGCACACCCGCGAGGTTCTCGTCGGCGAAGGCCACCTTGCCGATGAGCGAGCCGCTGCCGGGCAGGAAGTTGATGACGCCGTCGGGCAGGCCGGCCTCTTTGTAGATCTTCATCAATATATAATTAGAAAGCAGCGACGTGGTGGAGGGTTTCCAGAGGCAGACGTTGCCCATCAGGGCCGGCGAGAGGCAGAGGTTGGAGGCGATGGAGGTGAAGTTGAACGGCGTGATGGCGAGGACGAAGCCCTCCATGGCGCGGTAGTTGACATAGTTGAGCTGGCCGTCGGGGCTGCAGGGCTGGTCGCTGTATATCTGGCTGGCGTAGAAGGCGTTGTAGCGCAGGAAGTCGACCAGCTCGCAGGCGCTGTCGATTTCGGCCTGCATGGTGGTCTTGCCCTGGCCGAGCATGGTGGCGGCGTTGATGAGGTAGCGGTACTTGCCGGCGATGAGGGTGGCGATTTTCAGCATCACGCTGGCGCGGTCGATCCAGGGGGTGTCGGCCCATTCCTCGTGGGCCTTCATGGCGGCGGCGATGGCGGCCTTGACCTCCTTCTCGCCCACCTTGTGGTAGCGGGCCAGGACGTGCTTGTTCTCCGTGGGCATGACGATTTCGCCCATCTCCTTCGTTCTCACCTCTTTGCCGCCGATGATGACGGGAATCTCGGTCACCGTGTTGTAGAGCTCATCCAGAGCCTTGCGAATCTCCTTGCGCTCCGCACTGCCAGGAGCATAACCCTTCACAGGCTCATTCTCCGGCTTCGGAAACAGATAAATACTATTGTTCATAGACATTAAAGATTTAGTGTTTGATTTTGGGTGCAAATATACGAACATTTTTCAAACCCGCAAAAAAAAGTTTTCGACAAAGGACTGAAAACACCCCCACGCCCCTACCCGCCCGTCAGGCATCTGGTAGGTGTCTGGTAGGTATCTGGTAGGTGAATACTTCGACTCTTTCCCATCATTTCCCATCGATGGGAAAATGAGGGAACGCAACCCGGCGCTATTTGAACACTTTGCCCCAAAAGTACTAAAAAAACGCTCGCCAACACAATAATATTTAGACCGTTCCGTTATAAAAACAAAAAACGGAACCTGACCACCCGATGAAATTCACCGCCGACGACGCCGAACGATACAGCCGACACTACGACGAACCCCGCTTCCGCCAAAAACTGAAGCAGGTAGCCGCCACCGCCGGCAGCAAAGTGCTCTACCCGGCACTTCAACTCTATTACCTACTGCAGGCAAAAGAAGTCCCCGTAAAAGCCAAAACACTGATAATCGGTGCTCTGGGCTACCTCATACTCCCCGCCGACCTCGTGCCTGACTTCATCCCCGCACTCGGCTTCACCGACGACCTCACCGCCATCATGATAGCCCTCAGGACCCTCGGACACTACCTCACACCGGAAATCAGCTCGCGCGCCAAAGAACACACCAACCGCCTGCTTGGCAGAAACACCGACAACAACACCTCCAAGCAACACACAACAACATGAAAATGAACCGCATACTCACCGCCCTGGCAGCCCTCGCCCTCAGCCTGACGGTCCTCGCCCAGCAACCCCTCGTCCTCAAAGAGCAGATGCCCAACGCCGTACGCTTCCTGCCGCCGCCCCCTGCCGACGGCAGCGACGCCTTCCTCTACGACCAGGCCCAATACCGCTGGGGCCTCGACCAACGCCGCGACAGCCTCCGCTGCGCAATGGCCACCCAGGATGCCGAATGGAGCGTCAACTACATGTGCCGCATCCTCGGCGGCGCCATGGGCCTCACCATCACGCCCGAAACCACACCGGCCATCTACCGCATGCTCGCCACCGGCCTCATGACCACCGACCAGGTGGGCAAAGTGCCCAAAGACCACTACATGCGCACCCGCCCCTACATGCATTTCCGGCAAGGCACCATCGCCCCCTGGGACGAAGAAGAGCTCAGCCACAACGGCTCCTACCCCAGCGGCCACACCATCCTCGGCTGGAGCGCCGCACTGCTCCTCACCGAACTGGCCCCCGAACACGCCGACACCATCCTCGCCCGCGCCTACATGTACGGCCAGAGCCGCGTCATCGCCGGCTTCCACTGGCAGAGCGACGTCGACGCCGGCCGCCTCGCCGCCAGCGCCGCCGTCGCCAGGCTCCACGCCGACAAATGCTTCCTCAAACTCATGAAACGCGCTAAAAAAGAATACACAAAAATCCGCAAAAGGCAATAATGGCAGACGCTCTCCTCACCGTCGAAAACCTCACAAAAAGCTTCGGCGAAAAACTACTCTTCGAAAACATCAGCTTCGGCATCAACGCCGGACAAAAAAGCGCTCTCATAGCACGCAACGGCAGCGGCAAATCGACACTGCTCGACATCATCATGACCGCCGCCGGACACCCCGGCTACAACACCCTTCAGGACAGCGGTCGCGTCACCCTCCGCTCCGACCTCAGACTCGCCTACCTGCCGCAAAACCCAATAAAAAATCCCCCTTCGCCCCTCACCGTCAAAGACTTCGTCAACAACATACAACGCCCTGAGAACCAAGACCCTTGGACCTTCGAACAGCGCATGGAGGAAATCCTCAGCCGCATGAAAGTCGACCCGCTGCTCGACCGACCCGTGCAGACCCTCAGCGGCGGCGAACAGAAGAAAGTGGCCCTCTGCCGACTCCTCCTCGACGACTGCAACCTGCTCCTCCTCGACGAACCCACCAACCACCTCGACATCGACATGATCGAATGGCTCGAAGAATTCCTCTCTCGCCAACGACTGGCCCTCCTCGTCGTCACCCACGACAGATACTTCCTCGACCAAGTCTGCGACAACATCTACGAACTCGACTCACCCTCCCTCTTCCACTACCGCCCCAAAAACACCAACAGCAGCCTCTCGCCCTACGAATACTACCTCGAAAAGAAAGCCGAGCGCGAAGAACGGCAACGCGCCGAAGTGACAAAAGCACGCAGCCTCTACCGCACCGAACTCGAATGGATGCGACGCATGCCACAAGCCCGCGGCACCAAGGCTCAAGCACGCATCGACGCCTTCTACCAACTCGAATCCAATGCCCGCACCCGCCTCGACGAACGGCGCCCACAACTCACCGTCAAAACCGAACGCATCGGCGGCAAAATACTCGAACTGTACAACATTTGTTATTGCGTTAATGCGTTAATGCCTGATTGCGCTAGTGTTAATAACGCAATAACACAATCACACACTGACGCAATCGTCTCCGACTTCTCCTACGTCTTCAAACGCGGCGAAAAAGTGGGCATCGTAGGCCCCAACGGCGCCGGCAAAAGCACCCTCCTCAACATCATGACCGAACAACTCAAACCCACCTCCGGACACGTCACCGTGGGACAGACCATACAGTTCGGCTACTACACCCAGAACGGCATCCAGGCTCCAGACGACCGACGCGTCATCGACCTCGTCAAAGACATCGCCGAAGAGATCGACACCGAAGGCGGAAAACGCATGTCGGCCCACCAATTCCTCACCTACTTCGGCTTCGACGACACCACCCAATACAACTACTTCGGCAACCTCAGCGGCGGCGAACGCCGACGGCTCTACCTGCTCATGGTCCTCATGGCCAACCCAAACTTCCTCATCCTCGACGAACCCACCAACGACCTCGACATCTACACCCTGCAAATCCTCGAAGAATTCCTCCGCGGCTACAAAGGTTGCCTCGTCATCGTCAGCCACGACCGCTCCTTCATGGACCACATCGTCGACCACCTCCTCGTCTTCGAAGGCAACGGTCGCATCAAAGACTACCACAGCAACTACACCCAGTACCGCATCGAACGCGAAACACTCCGCAAAACAGAAAACCGCCAGCAAGCGCAGCAACGGCAGCAGGCGGCAGCAGCAAAATCCCAAACGCAGCCCGCCGCCAAACGCAAAGCCACCTACAAAGAACAAAAAGAATACGAGGCTCTTACCGCCGAAATCGACGCCCTCGCCAACGAACGCCAGCAACTGGAGACAGCCCTCAGCGACGGCAGCATCGCCGACACCGCCAAGCTGACCGAAGCCAGCACCCGCATCGGCGAAATCATCGCCCTCCTCGACGAGAAGGAGCTGCGCTGGCTTGAGCTCGACGAGCTGATGTAGCCCCCTGCGGGAAAATCCTCTCTATATACGTCGCATTGCCCGTACGCCGCAGACTCTGCACTATATCGCGCTGCATCTCAGGGCGGTAGAAGAAAAACAACCGCCGCTGGTCTGCCTTCTCCTGCGGCGTGGTGGCCACATAGATAGGCTTCATCGTCACCGGATTGATACCCGTATAGTACATCTCCGTGCTGAGCGTCATCGGCGTCGGCGTGAAATCCTGAATCTGCTCCAGCCTGTAGCCCATCTGCCTCATCTGCACCGCCAAGTCGGCCATATCCTGCAACCGGCATCCCGGATGGCTGCTGATAAAATACGGGATAAGCTGATATCGCAACCCCGCCTGCCTGCAGACCTCGTCGAAACGCCGCTTGGTCTCGCGGAATAGCGAGAACGACGGCTTGCGCATCGCCTCGAGGACTTGGTCTGACGTGTGCTCGGGAGCCACCTTCAGCCTCCCCGACGTGTGGTTGAGCACCACCTGCCGGAAATACTGCCACCCCGAATTACCCTCCGTGAACAAATCGCACCGTATTCCGCTGCCGACATACAAGTGCTTCACCTTCGGATGCGAAGCGACACGCTTCAGCAGGTCGAGCATCGGACGGTGGTCGCTCTCCAGATTGGGACACATCGTGGGCATCGAGCAACTGTAGCGCGCACAATGCCGGCAGCGCTCCTTGTCGCGCCCCTGCATGCGGTACATATTGGCCGACGGCCCTCCCAGGTCGGTAATGACCCCGCGGAAATCCGGGTCCGCCGCGATGGCCTCAAGCTCACGGAGTATGCTCCCCTCGCTGCGCGACGCTATCTGCTTCCCCTGGTGGGCACTGATGGTGCAGAACGAACAACCGCCGAAACAGCCGCGGTGCGTATTGATGCTCCACCGTATCATCTCGAACGCCGGTATCGCCCCACGCTTGCGGTACTTGGGGTGCGGCAGGCGCATGTATGGAAGGTCGAAACTGGCGTCAATCTCCTCCGTACTCATCGGCGGCTCTGGCGGATTGACCACCACATAGCGCCCCCCGTGTCGCTGCACCAGGGTAGCCGCTTCAACCTTATTACTCTCACGCTCGATTACTTGATAATTCTCTGCTTCCGCATGCTTCGACTTCTTGCACTCCTCAAAGGAATGAAGCTCCATCACCTGCTGCCCCTGCGGAAGGGCATCGGCCAGGTAAGCCACCTGCGGCAGCCCGCAGAGGTCCGCCACCGTGCGCCCCTCGGCGAGCATCCGCGCCATCTTCACCGTCGTGCGCTCACCCATGCCGTAGTTCAGCAGGTCGGCAGGCACGTCGGCGAGTATCGAGGGAAACAGCCGATCGTCCCAGTAGTCATAGTGCGCCAGCCGCCGCATCGAAGCCTCGATGCCGGCAAGGACGACGGGGACATCGGGATAAATCTGCTTCAGCAATCGGCAGTAGACATAAGCCGCGCGGTCGGGCCGGAAACCGGCCTGTCCGCCAGGCGTATAGGCATCGTCGTGGCGCAACCGGCGCGCTGCCGTATAGTGGTTGACCATGCTGTCCATAGCCCCCGACGTGACGCCGAAGAACAGGCGCGGCCGCCCGAACTTGCGGAAGTCGCGCAAGTCGTCGCGCCAATTGGGTTGCGGTATGATGGCCACTCGGAAACCCGCTGCCTCCAGACTCCGTCCTATCACGGCCGTACCGAACGAAGGATGGTCGATATAAGCGTCGCCCGTGACGAGGACCACATCGACAGCGTCCCAACCGAGCCGCTTGACCTCTTCCAGTGTTATGGGTAGGAAATGCGCCATCTGTCTATTCTATTGATTACACCACTCCTGCCCGACAGACCGTCATGTCCTGCGGCCGCAGCCATCGCGCGGCCAGCGCTTGCAGGCGACCGGGGGTGGCACTCTGCAGCGCACGTCCGAAAGCGTTGCTGAAAAGGTCGCTGCCTCCAGCCTCAAGGATGTCAGTATAGCGGTCGCTGCGTTCAAACACACCGTCCAACGCCCGCATCGCGTCGCCAGCCAGCACATTGCGCACCATGTCCAGCTCATCCACTCCTACAGGCTCGTCGGCCAGCCGTTGCAACTCGCCCATCACCTCGCGCTCCGCGTCGTCCACCGTACCCGCCGCCACGTCGGCCGTGATGAACAACACCCGGTCGCAGCGATAGGGCTGCACGTGGGCTCCTATGCCATAGGTATACCCCTTCTCCTCGCGGAGGTTGCCCATCAGGCGCGAACCGAAATAGCCACCCAGTATGGCAGCGAGGACCACCAGGTCGGCATAGTCCTCCGCAGCACCCTCCCTCGGCAGGACGCGCCCTACGCGCAGCGTCGTCTGCTGCGCCCCCTCTATCGGCAGCTCCACTCGGCACGGGGGAAGATGTCCCTCCCCTCCGACCTTCGGCCCCCACCCCTTGTCAAAGGGAGAGGCGGAAAACGGAGAACCTCCTGTTGCGAAAATGGAGAAGTGCTGCCTGAAAAGCTCCAACAACCCGTCGTCCACCTTACCCGAAAGCACTATCTGACTGGGGCCGGCGCCATAGTGCTTACGGAAAAAATCGTGCACCTCCGGCAGCTCCAGCCTGTCGGCATCGGCAGGCTCGGCGTGGCACCCCAGCGGATGCTCCGCGCCGAACAAAGCCTCGTACCACGCATTGCGCGCCACCCAGGACGAGCGCCCGCCGTTGGTCGCCAGCTCCTGCCGCTTGTCGGCAACCCACACCTCGAAATCTCGCTCCGCAAAGGCAGGCTCACTCACCATCCCTCGCAGCAGCGGCACCACCTCGGCGGCATAGCGCCGGTGCATATACACCGTCAGAGTGCTCGTGCAAAGACTCGTCGAGCTGTCCACCACCACCCCCCGGTGGTCCAGGAACTCCGCCACTTCCTGCGCCCCAAGCTCACGCGTGGCCACAGACATCAGCTTGGCGGCAGCGGCAGCACACAGGCGTTCCCGCTGGTAGGCATAGCCCGCATCAAACACAAAATCCACCTTCACCAGCTCCGTGCTGGAAGAAGGAAACGTCATCATGCCGCACCGAACCTCGGGCCGCAGCAGACTGTCGACATCCGGAAAAGGTATCATCTCTTAAAACAGAACAGTTAGTTTCACATTAAGCTGGCGCGCCGTCAGGTAATTAGGCACTGGATAATAGCGGCTCTCATAGTCCGACACCCACAGGTAGGAGACCACATTGCGGAAATTGAAAAGATTGAACACCTCGATCCCCACCTGTATATCGTCCACCACACGGAACACCTTCTTACGCTTCAGCCGCTCGAACTGCGACAGCCTTATCGTATTGCCCCAGTCCACACGGTAGTAGCTCGGCAGGCGGTAAGCCTCCTCGCTCCGCGCCATCATCGGTATCGTCACCGGCATACCCGTCGCAAAAACCATATTCAGACTCATGCGCCACCACGGCATATCGGGTACATTGTCCTGCAGGAACAGCTTGAAACTCACCCGCTGGTCCGTCGGACGCGCCAGCCACCCAAGCCCGTCGCCCTCAATATCCTCCTGCGTCCGCATCACACTGAGGCTCGCCCACGACTCAAGCCCCTCCACGAGCTCGCCGTTCAGCCGCAGGCTAAGCCCCGCAGCATAACCCCTCGCACGCTCGTCAGGCATATAGCGCAAACGCAGATTGTCCACCTCGTAAGGCACCAGGTCGGTGATATACTTATAATACAAATCGGCCGTAAACGTGAACGGCTTGCGCCAGAGGCTGAACCTCCAATCCATCGTACCCATCACCTGATACGACTTCTGCGCAGGCAAATCGCCCACCAGCCCGCCGTCAGGCCTACGATACTCGCGGTAGAACGGCGGCTGCTGGTACACCCCTGCCGCCAGGCGGAACAACACGTCGTGCCTCAACTGCGGCTTATAGCCCACACTGGCACGCGGCGAAAACACAAACCTCGCACCCTCACCCTCCGAAAACCTGTACAGCTGCCCTCGCGCACCCACCACAACCTTCACGTCCGACCCCCTTCGCGTAGCGAACCCCACCTCGCGCTGCACAAAACCCGAAAGCCGCCAGGTCCGCACATCCTGGTCCGAACGCGCAAACCCCTGCAGCACCGGAGCCACCGCCACATTCCCACTGTCGCCCATGGGCAGCACCGCCGACGGCAACGCAAAACCCGCCGAATCCACCCACCTCCACTCGCGCAGGTGGTCGCTGACGCGCTCCAGCTGCAACCGCAGCCCCATGCCCCAGTTGCCCAACCGCGCATAACGGCTCGCACGCACCTCTGCCGACGCAATATCCGTCGTCAGCCTGTTGCGCGCATGCTCCAGAAACGTACCCACACCGCGGTCGAACATCGACGTGTCGCCGGCCGTCTCGCCCGACGCCACCTCATACAGGAAATACTGGCTCTGCACATCGTAGCGCTCGCCCTCATTGATATGCTGCACCGAGAGACCACCCCTGACATACCAATCGTCGTTCGGACGCCACCGCGCACTGAACGCACCCAGCGCCGTATGGTAGCGGTCCTCCTCCTGCCCGTCGAAATAGACACGCAACACCAGCGGCAGGAAAAAACCGCCGAACGTCGTCGTCTGGCTCTCAGGCACCAACCCGTACACATTGCGCGTCACCACCCCAAGCACCCCAAGGTCCAGCCGCTCCCCAACCCGCCGACGCACCCAACCCTGCAAATCCGCATAGCGCGTCGTATAGCGTCCCTTCGTATCCAACGAACCCAACACATAAGCATTGCTCTGGCTCCGCACCGACACCCCGTAGCGCCAGCCACCACCGCCGCCGCCGCGCAACGTCGCCGAACCACCCAGCAGACTCACCCCCACACGCCCGCTCAGCGAATCGCACTCGCCCTCGTAGCTGATATCCAGCACCGACGACAGCTTGTCGCCATACGTCGCATCGAAACCGCCCGGCGAAAACAAAATCCGGCTCACCAAATCGGAATTCACAATCGACATACCCTCCTGCTGACCGCTCCTGATAAGCATCGGACGGAAAACCTCCACCCCGTCGATATACACCAGATTCTCGTCGAACGAACCGCCACGCACCGAATACTGCGACGAAAGCTCGTTGCTCGACTGCACATCCGGCAGCAGCTTCAGCACCCCCTCGACGCCTCCCGTCGGACCCACCGCAGCCTCAAGCCGTTCCACCTCAATCTGCGAAAAAGCACCCTCCCGCGTCTGCTCTCCTGTCACCTCCACCTCTGTAAGCTCCTTCGACTTCGGCCGCAGGCCTACATTGAGCTTCAGCACCCGACCACCGCGCAATCCCACACGCCGACGCACCGGCTCATAACCCACAAACGAATAGACAACCGTCACACTGTCGCCCGTCGCCACCTCAAGCCGGTAGCGCCCTCGCGCATCAGTCACCGTGCCACCACCGCGACCCTCTATACCCACATTAACATACTCCAGCACACCACCCTGCGCGGCATCGCGCACCACACCCTCCAACACACCTTGCCCCACGGCCACAGCCGGCACCAGCAGCAGAATATATACTAACAAACGTCTCATAAACACATATAACTACACTCCGACCATTTTATTGTGCCGACCCAAACAAAAAGGCCACCGCAACCCCGACCGCCCCCCTCCGCCAGCTATCTGGTAGGTATCTGGTAGGTATCTGGTAGGTGAATACTTCGACTCTTTCCCATTATTTCCCATCAATGGGAAATAATGGATACATATATTTAAAAAGGTACCCCGCGGCATTGCGGGGTACCTTTTGGGGCTGACGACGCGGGGCGTCACTTGACCAGCTGCTCCAGGCGCGCGCGCGTGGCCTTCGCCTCGTCGAGTTTGTCGATGCGGGCGTAGGCGTTGGCAAGGGCGTCGAGGGTGTTGGCCAGGTCGGCGCGATGCGCATTCTTGGCCTCGTCGGTAGCCAGACCGTCGATGTAGGCCACTGCCTTCTCGAAGTACTCGATAGACTGGCCGAAGAGGGTCTTCGACTCGCCCACCAGCTTGTCAATCAGACCGCCCTCGTCGGAGAAGGGGTCGACCGCAATGGCGGCGGTGTTCTTGTCGACAGCGCGGTTGTAGAGCATCTTGCCCATGTTGTAGTAGGCGCCGAACTGCGTGGGCTGCAGCTCCATCGACTCGCGGAACTTGGCCTCGGCGGCCTCATAGTTGCGGGCGCTCTCGTCGAGCAGGCTGCCAGCCTGGACGAGCACCTTCGGGTAGTTGGCGGTATCGGCTTTCGAAAGCTCAAGCGCCTTCTCCACGTTCTCCGAGCCCTTGTCGACATTGCCGCTGAGGAAGTAGCCGTCGGCCTGCAGCAGGTAGGCGTTGGGGTCGTTCTTGCAGTTGCGGACGTAGGTGTTGGCAATCTTCATGGCCTGCTCGTTATCGCCCTCGGCCTTATAGATGGCGAAGAGGGTGACGTAGACGATGTTCTTGTCCGTGCGCTTGCGGGTCAGGTTGTTGAAGTACTTCTTGATGCTGGCCGTATCGTGCTGATAGTAGGCGCTGAGACCGGCGATGAAGAGGGCATCGGAGGCAAACTGGGCCTGACCGGCGTTGTTGAACATCTCGGTGCTCTTCTCGGCCAACTGCATGGCCTCGGGATAGTTGCGCGAATTGTAGGCCTCGCTGGAGCGGACGTAGAAGTCCTGTCCGACATAGGAGAAGACCTCGTTGACCTCCTTGGCCCACTCGTTCTGAGTGTCCAGACGCTTGCACTCGAGGGCCGCCTGATAGGCCTGCTCGGCCCAGTCGGGGGCCAGGTCTTTGAACTTCGACTTCTTGTTGGAGGCCTCGCCGCCGATGCGGGCGTAGATGAGGGCCTTGTAGCACCACGTCTTGGCGTCGTCTTTCGTGGCGTCGTGCAGACAGGCGGCATCGATTTCGGCTTTGGCCTTGTTGAGGTATCCCTTGCGCATGTTCTGGAACGCGCTGGACACATTCAGCGACTGTGCGCCGGCAGCCATCGTGATGGCCGCAAAGGCGGCGGTAAGGATGAGTTTCTTCATTTTCATATTGATATCGTTTTTGGTGTTGTTATTCTTCGGTCTGTTGATTGTCGGTCTCTACAGTATTAGTATCCTCGACTGCGACATTATTGCCATCGGCATCCACATTTTCTTCACCATCCTCGCCTTCGACCTCGGTGGGCACCTTGGTGATGGAGGCGATATAGTCTTTGCCGCGCAAGTCGATGAGCTTGACACCCTGCGTGGCACGGCCCAGCACGCGCAGGTCGCTCACCCTCATGCGGATAGTGATGCCGGAGCGGTTGATGATCATCAGGTCGTGCTCGTCGGTGACGTTGGTGATGGCCGCCAGCGGACCCGTCTTCTCGGTGATCTGCATGGCCTTGACGCCCTTGCCGCCGCGGTGCAGCGTGGCACGGTAGTCGCTCAGGCTCGAGCGCTTGCCGTAGCCGTGCTCCGACACCACGAGCAGGTTCTCGTCGGGGCTCGGCAGGCAGAGCATGTCGATGACGCCGTCGCCCTCGGGCTCCAGGTCCATACCCTTCACGCCGCTGGCGCCGCGACCCATGGCGCGGAACTCCTGCTCGGGGCATATCATCACCTTGCCCTTCTTCGAGGCTATGAGCATGTAGCTCTCGCCATTGGTGAGGCGGGCGGTGACAAGCTCGTCGCCCTCGCGGATACCCACGGCGATGATGCCGTTGGTGCGCGGACGCGAGTATGCCTCCAGGGTGGTCTTCTTGACGATACCGTTCTTGGTGCACATGACGATGTAGTGGTTGCCCACATACTCGCTGTCGCTCAGGCTCTCCACATTGACGTAGGCCTTCACCTTGTCGTCAGGCTCGATATTGATGCAGTTGAGGATGGGACGGCCCTTGGTGTTCTTCTCGCCCTCGGGAACCTCGAAGGCACGCATCCAGTAGCAGCGCCCCTTCTCGGTGAAGAAGAGCAGATAGTTGTGGTTGGTGCAGGTGAAGATGTGCTCCACGAAATCCTCGCTGCGCACCGAGCTGCCCTTGCTGCCCACGCCGCCGCGGCTCTGCGTGCGGTACTCGGTGAGCGGCGTGCGCTTGATGTAGCCTTTGTGGCTGATGGTGATGACCACCTGGTCGTCGGGGATAGTGTCCTCGATGCGGAAGTTGGCGGCGTCGTACTTGATGATGGTGCGGCGGTCGTCGCCGTACTTCTCGCGCAGCTCCTCAAGCTCGCCCTTGATGACCTCCATCAGGACGCTGTGGTCGCCGAGGATCTCCTTGCAACGCTCGATGAAGCGCATGCGCTCCTCGTACTCGTCTTGCAGCTTCTGATGCTGCAGGCCGGTGAGCTGGGCAAGGCGCATGTCGACGATGGCGCGCGACTGCAACTCGCTGAACTGGTAGCGGTCCATGAGGCCCTGACGGGCGTCCTCCGGCGTCTTGCTGGCGCGGATAAGGGCCACGATCTCGTCGATGATGTCGATGGCTTTCAGCAGTCCCTCGAGGATATGGGCGCGCTTCATGGCCTCGTCCATCTCGAACTGGGTGCGACGCGTGACGACATCCTCGCGGTGCAGCACGAAGTTGGAGATGAGGTCCTTCAGGTTGAGCAGCTGCGGACGGCCATGCACCAGGGCGATATTGTTGACCGGGAAGCTGGACTGCAGCTCGGTGAGCTGGAACAGCTTGTTGAGTATCACATTGGGAACGACATCGTTGCGGAGGACGTAGACGACGCGGATACCATCCTTGTCGCTCTCGTCGCGGATGTCGAGGATGCCTTCAATCTTGCCTTCCTTGACGAGGTTGGCCGTCTTCTTGATCATCTCGCTCTTGTTGACGCCGTAGGGGACCGTCGAGGCGACGATGAGGTTGTGCCCCTTGGCGTCCTCCTCGATCTCGGTGATGGCGCGGATGATGATGCTGCCGCGGCCGGTCATGTAGGCCTCGCGGACGCCGTTGTAGCCGTAGATGATGCCGCCGAGGGGGAAGTCGGGAGCCTTGACGTACTCCATAAGCCCCTCGATGTCAATGTCGCGGTTGTTGATATAGGCGATGCAACCGTCGAGGACCTCGCGCAGGTTGTGCGTCGGCATATTGGTGGCCATACCGACGGCGATGCCGTTGGAGCCGTTGATGAGCAGGTTCGGCAGCTTGGCCGGCAGGACGGTGGGCTCCTCGCCCTCGTTGTCGTAGGTGGGCGCCATGTCGACGGTGTTCTTGTCGATGTCGGCCACCAGCTCGTTGCTGATCTGCTTCAGGCGTGCCTCGGTGTATCGCATGGCCGCCGGCGAGTCGCCGTCGATGGAACCGAAGTTACCCTGGCCGTCGACCAGCGTGTAGCGCATCGACCAATCCTGCGCCAGGCGCACAAGGGCACCGTAGATACTGGAATCGCCGTGGGGGTGGTACTTACCCATGACGTCGCCGACGATGCGGGCCGATTTCTTGGTAGGCGTATTGTAGAGGATGCCGTTTTCGTTCATCGAGTACAGGATGCGGCGGTGGACAGGCTTGAAGCCGTCGCGCACATCGGGCAGCGCTCGGGCCACGATGACGGACATCGCATAGTCGATATAAGCCGACTTCATCGTCTGCTCTATGTCGACGCGGATGATTTTTTCGTTGTCTGATACCATCAGTCAGTTATTATTATATTATTGTATTCTAATTATTTATTGTCGCCATGACACCGCATGACGAATTACAAAGATACATTTTTTTTTTGACATGACCAAATATTTTATCAACAACCTGTCAGCAACTCGCTCCGCCCCCCCCCTGGAGGGCAGGCTTCTGGTAGGTATCTGGTAGACTTCGGTGCGATTTGGCGCAATTTGGCACAGTTGGTTTCTTAAAATCCACCAACACAATTGAATATCTGCAACTTACAAAACACCGGAACTATTTCCACACCAAACTGTTGAAAAGAATGTTTGGCACGTTTCTTGCAGGTGCTTTTTTTGTGGTAATTTTGCACCGCCAAAAAAAAGAGAAACAAAAAGACACCCTAAGTATATGGAAGCCAACCTCAGTGAAAACACACGCAAAGCCATAGCCTACAGCCGCGACGAAGCCATCCGCCTGAAAAACGGCGGCATCGGCGTGGAACACCTCTTCCTCGGCGTGGCCCGCATACCCGACTGCTCTGCCATGGCCATGCTACAGTCGCTCGGCGTGGAGACCGGCCGCCTGCGCGAACGCCTCGAACGCCAAGTGTCGCAGGCTCAGGCCGATATACGCTACGCCGAAGACTCCGAGATACCCATGCTCCGCCAGACCGAGAAAATCCTCCGCCTCAGCTACCTCGAAAGCATCAAGATGAAGTCGCCCGAGATACGCACCGAGCACCTCATCCTGGCCATACTGCAAGAGAACGACAACCTGGTGAGCAACCTCCTCGGCAAGGACGGCGTGGACTACGAGCGCTTCTCCAAACTGGTAAAAGGCGACGGCGGCTACGACTCGGGCCGCACGCCCGACTTCAGCTCGCAGACCAGCGAGGACGACAACGACGACCCCTTCGCCGACCCCTTCGCCCCCGACCCCTCGGCCAACGCCGGCAAACGCAAGAACGAGAACGGCAAGAGCGGCACCCCCGCCCTCGACAACTTCGGCCGCGACCTGACAAAACTGGCCGAAGAGGGCAAGCTCGACCCCATCATCGGCCGCCGCAAGGAGCTGGAGCGCATAGCCCAGATACTCTCGCGCCGCAAGAAAAACAACCCCATCCTCATCGGCGAGAGCGGCGTCGGCAAAAGCGCCATCGCCGAAGGCCTGGCCATCCGCATCTCGCGCGGCGAAGTGCCGCGGACACTCTACGGCAAGCGCCTGCTGAGCCTCGACCTCGCCTCGCTCGTCGCAGGCACCAAATACCGCGGCCAGTTCGAAGAACGCATGAAAGCCATCATCGGCGAACTGGAGAAACATCCCGAAATCATCATCTTCATCGACGAGATACACACCATCGTCGGCGCTGGCAGCGCCAGCGGCAGCCTCGACGCCAGCAACATGTTCAAGCCCGCCCTGGCGCGCGGCGTCATCCAGTGCATAGGCACCACCACCCTCGACGAATACCGCCAGTATATCGAGAAAGACACCGCCCTCGAGCGCCGCTTCCAGAAAGTCATCGTCGAACCCGCCACCGCCGAAGAGACCCTCGAGATACTTCAAAATATCAAGGAAAAATACGAGGAACACCACATGGTGCAGTACACCGACGACGCGCTGAAGGCCTGCGTCGACCTCACCGAGCGCTACGTCAGCGACCGCCTGCAGCCCGACAAGGCCATCGACGCCCTCGACGAGGCCGGCGCCCGCGTCAGAATCGCCAACATGCGCGTGCCCGACGAGATAGTGACCCTCGAGAAAGAGGTGGCCAGCGTCAACAACCGCAAGAAAGAGGTGCTCGCCGACAAGCGCTACAGCGAAGCCGCCGAGCTGCGCGACCAGGAACGCGACCTTGAAAGCAAGCTCACCGACATGAAACGGCAGTGGGAGAACGACGAGCGCGAGCGCCACATCACCGTGAAGGATCAGGACGTCGCCGCCGTCGTGGCCATGATGACCGGTGTACCCGTCGAGCGCATCGCCGAGAGCGAAAGCAACCGCCTGCTCACCATGGAGAGCGAGCTGAAGGGCAGCGTCGTCGGACAGGACGAAGCCATAGGCCAGATAGCCAAGGCCATACGCCGCAACCGCGCCGGCCTCAAGGACCCCAACCGCCCCATCGGCAGCTTCCTCTTCCTCGGCCCCACGGGCGTCGGCAAGACCTATCTCACCAAAGTACTGGCCAAATACCTCTTCGACAGCGAGGCCTCGATGATACGCATCGACATGAGCGAGTACATGGAGAAATTCGCCGTCAGCCGCCTCATCGGCGCCCCTCCAGGCTACGTCGGCTACGAGGAGGGCGGCCAGCTCACCGAACGCGTCCGCCGCAAACCCTACAGCATCGTGCTCCTCGACGAGATCGAGAAGGCTCACCCCGACGTGTTCAACGTGCTGCTACAGGTGCTCGACGACGGCGTCCTCACCGACGGCATCGGCCGCAAGGTGGACTTCAAGAACACCATCATCATCATGACCTCCAACGTCGGCAGTCGCCAGTTGAAGGACTTCGGCGTCGGCGTCGGCTTCAGCACCAAAAGCCGCGAGGCCGAGAAAAGCGCCATGCAGCGCGACGTGATAGAGAAGAGCCTCAAAAAGGCCTTCGCCCCAGAGTTCATCAACCGCATCGACGACATCGTCTACTTCAACTCGCTGCAGCGCGAGGACATACACAAAATCATCGACATCGAGCTGCGCGGCCTCTTCGACCGCATACGCCAGATGGGCTTCGAGGTGCAGATGGACGAGAAGGCCAAGGACTTCATCGTCAGCAAAGGCTGGGACGAGCAGTACGGCGCACGCCCGCTGCGCCGCGCCATCCAGCGCTACATCGAGGACGACCTGGCCGACGAAATCATCAAGGCCGACATCCTGCCCGGCGACACCATCAAGATTACCGCCGGTGTGCCCGAACAAAGCGACGACACCTCAGCCACCAACGGCGAGGAGCGCGTCTACTTCGACATCGAAAAAGGCGAGACCTCGAAGCAACTGATGGAAGCCGTGGCACAGACAGAACCAGCCCCAGCGGAATAAGTGGGAAGTGAGGCCTGCTTCGCGCTTGAAGAAGCGGGTGAACGAGGGCGGGTTCTCAAATCCCAGCTGGTCAGAGATGTCGCCGAGGGACAGTCCGTTGTGGCGTAGCAGCACTTACAGTGCTCCCCGCTAATGCGGGGAGCATTGCATGGTTTATTGGCCTATTGTAGCAGTTATAGGCCCTATGGCCTCCTTCCTTTTGTTTCTGTATCCTCCTCGTACCATACATTGTTAAAGAAGAAGTTGTCGCCCTTACCCATAAATTCGAGCATCCATAGATCGTCTTTTGTCGCAGGACGAAGTCTCTTGTATTTCGCAGGGTAGCCAGAGACGATTACGTAGCACGTCTTCCCATCCTCGCTAGTAAATATTCTGAACGACGGATAGACAATGACATCACAGCCATATTTTACTACTGCATTTTCGAGAGCCTCTTTTCTAAAACCGATTAGCAGGCTCTGGGTAATTCTTTGGTACGACTGGTTGCCTGGGTGACGATAACTGTCCACATCAATAATTGTCGTGTCCGTAATTTTTTGCTGTGGAATTTCACCTAATTCCATCACAATGGGAGTCGCAACGGTACCCACTTCTGGCTCTTGTACCCGAACCATAGTTTGATTTACTTTCTCGAAGGTCGAGGCGCAGCTGGAGCTGATTGCAGCAACAGCAACAATTGCTAATAGAACATTTACTTTTCTCATGATACTATTTTTAGTTGATAAGTTCATAAAAGAAGCGTGGTCTGTGCACCGCATCTTCATGTAGAGGCTGTAGATTTCCCAAACAGCCGAATTTATCTTGACGGTTAAAAAAACTACTTTACAACAATCTCGTCCGAGAATATCCAGGCTTTCTGGCCTGCGGCGCGGTGCCAGGCGGGTATCTCGGGTATGGGTTCGGCGACGACACGCACATAGCGCACCGCCGCCCCCACCTCGGCGCGGAAGGTCTTGATATCGGGCGTGGCCAACACCTCGGGGTTCTCGGGATGCCACTCTCCCACCCTGCGCCAGCTATTGCCGTCGGTGGAGACATCCATGGCCACCCTTTGGGGCAGGAATATCCAGGAGAGGGGGTAGAAGTAGAAGTCCATGCTGACGCTCTCGACGGCGACGGGCTTGCTGCCGAGGGTAAGGACGGCCTTCAGGGTGTCGCCCCAGTAGCCCACCCAGTCGTTGCGGTAGTCCATGATGCCGACGCGCCCGTCGGTAAGCGTGGCCTTGTCGTAGGGCGCCGTGGGGGGCGTTCTGAATTTCGATTTCTGGATTTTTAGTTTAGAGTGTTTCTTGTCGACGAAGTGGAGCATCTGGCGCTGGTACTCGTCGGGCGAGATGCCCATCTCCATCATCTGCGGCACACCGAAGCGGTTGAGGTCGGCGGTCATGCGGCGCAGGCGGGTGGTGAGCTGGTCGGTCGTGGCCTTTATCTTGCCGGCAGCCATAAGCTCGACGGCGGCGAAGTCGAGGGCAAGCTCGAAATAGCGCAGGCGGTCGCGGAGCACGGGGCTGTCTGCCACGCTGTAGGCGCTCTGCATGGCCAGGTCGTAGCGCTGCATGCGCTGGGGCGAGAGGTAGCCGTCGGCGCCGTCGACGGGGAAGCCGTAGATATTCAGCGTCTTGCCGCTGGCGACGAGGGTGGCGGTCATGGTGTCGACGATGCGGCGCACCATGGTAGCCGCCGCGCCGTAGTAGCCGCGGTAGAAGTCGTCCATGATGGAGTCCATGTCGGCATCCACGTCCCACATCAGCTTGGCCAGCATGTAGCAGCGGATGTCCATCCACGAGGTGATGTTGTCCTCGCCGGTGGCCTGCTCGAACATCATGCGCACGCCGTTGCGGTGGAAGAACTGCAGGTTGGGCTGCAGCACATGGAGGTTGGGGAAGGGGTTCCAGAAGTTGCGGAACTGGACGACGTAGTCCCAGAGGAAGATGTTGTCCGTCAGTCGGTTCCAGTCCTCCATGTCCTGTCGGAAGGAGGCCTCCTTGGGCGAGGTTGCTATGGATGCTTCGCGGCCGCACTCGATGGAGCAGAACATAATGTTGACGTTGGGGTCGGGCTTGACGCTGCCGCCCTTGGGGGCGCAGCGGGTGTACTGGTAGGCAAGGGTGGAGATGGTCTTGTCGGGGAAGCGTCGGGCCACCTGGTTGATGAAGTGTATGAGGGTGCCCGTGGGGCCGCCGTAGAGGCTGTCGAGGCGCAGGCAGTCGGGGCACTGGCAGGCGTTGTAGTTGTCGTTGTTGGAGACCGACCACACCGTGGCCTCGGGGCGGCGGGCCATCGTGTCGGCCAGCCGGCGGCACAGCTCGTCGAGCACCTGGGGGTTGGAGAGGCAGAGCTGCCCGTCGCGGTCGCGGCGCCCGGCGCGCATGGAGAACCATTCGGGGTGGGCGTCGTAGTATCTCGAGGCGGGTATCAGGTGCTGGAACGTGTGGACGAACATGCCCCACTGGCTGTGCAGGTCGGCACGGTTGTGCAGCCGGTGCCAGTCGGCATACAGACGGCTGTGGTTGGGATAGTAGTAGAGCGTCTCGCGGAAGGCGAACGAGGGGTTGGAGACAACCCGGCAGCTGGCGGCAGCGGCGCTGACGGCATGGGGGTCGGGGACGACGAGGGCGTCGGGCGTATAGAGTCGGTAGCCGATGCGCTCGAGGAAGGCATAGACGGCATAGAGGGTGCCCCTCTCCCCTGCCCCGTAGAGGCAGAGGTCGCGGCCGTCGCCGCAGATGAGGAAGCCGTCGTCGCGCAGCTGGGCCACCTCGGCACCATAGCGCCGGCGCAGCAGGGGACTGTCGCCCACATGGACGGTGAGGTCGAGGCGCTCGGCGATACCGCCCATGGCCAGCAGGCGCTGCAGATCGGCGGCGGCATAGGCCGAGGCTGAGTCGCCGACGATGCGCACCGGACGCTGGCCCACAGCGACCACGGAGGCCAGCAGCATCAGGGAGAGGATTATCCGTTTCATATACTCACATAACGCACTAACGCGCGGATTATTGCGCAGGCATTTTTCGTGTGCGGCACTTGGGAGGTGTATTTTAGTTAAAAAGCGTTAATTTAACTTTTATTAGGAAAGTTGGCGGGCTGTTTTCGGGAGTTTCGCCGAGGGGGTGCAGAGGGGGAAAACCGTGCTTTCGGACCCCACAAACACCTGTCACACAGTAAGATACAATTAATTGGCTATTTTTCAGCACTTTACGCCATCTGGTAGGTGAATGGTAGGTATATGGTTCGACTCTGGTAGGTGTCTGAAGAGGGAAATGTTAATACCTGTTAAACGCGGGTACGTTTAACAGGTATTAACATTTGGTTCCGACCACCTACATGAGCACCAGGAGCTGGGCTGTGAAGATGCGGAGGAACATGGTGAGTGGGTAGACGGTGGCATAGCCCGTGTTGGGCAGCTTGCAGCCGTCGGGGGCTACGTTGTTGGCGAAGGCCAGCGTCGGCGGGTCGGTGTGGCTGCCGCCGATGAAGCCCATGAGGGTGTAGTAGTTGATTTTCAGCACAAGACGGCCGAAGACTGCCACGAGGAGCGGCGGCACCATGGTGATGATGATGCCGTAGACGACCCACATGTAGTGGTCGGCGACGGTGGCTGCGAAATCGGCACCGGCGCTGAGGCCGACGCCCGCGAGGAAGAGTGCGATGCCCACTTCGCGGAGCATCCAGACGCCGTGGCTGTCGGTGAACTCGGTGGTGAACCACCCCTTCTTGACGCCGAGCCAGCTGCCGATGAGCGCGACGACGAGGGGTCCGCCGGCAAGGCCGAGCTTGACGGGAGCCTTCATGCCGACGGGCACGGGGATGGAGCCCACGATGATGCCGACGGCGATGATGACGAAGATAGGTACGAGGTTGATTTTGTGGCGCTGCGAGGAGGGCGTCGCGGCTTTCTCGCCTTTGGCCGCGACGGCGCTGTCGGTGGTGGGTTCCTTGGCGAGGTCGATGCGGCAGAGGGGGCGCAGCAGTATGCAGCTGAGTATCATGCCGACGACGGCGAGGGGGTAGGCCACGGCGTAGCCTGCCGCGAGGCGGCCCGAGGCGCCCTCGATGCCGAGGTCGCCGACGGCCTGCTGGGCGGCGGAGAGGCCCGGCGTGTTGGTGATGGCGCCGGTGTAGACGCCGGCCATGTCGGTCAGCTCCTCGCCCGCCAGCTTGGCGATGAGGACGGTGATGCCGACGCCAAGGGCGACGTTGACCAAGGCCATGAGGTTCATCGGCAGGCCGCCGGTCTTGAAGGTGCGGAAAAATCCGGGACCGACCTGGAGGCCGACGGCAGTGACGAAGAGGATGAGCCCGAACTCCTTGATAATATGGAGCATGTCGTGATTGCACCTGACGCCGAAGGCGCTGATGAGGATGCCGACAAAGAGGACCCACGTGATGCCGAGGGTGATGCCTTTGACCTTGAATTTGCCTAGCAGCAGGCCTGCGAAGATGGAGACGGCGAGCATGAGCACGGTGGTGCCGACGCCGCCATTGGTCAGTAAGTTAGTAAACCACATTTAGTTATGAGTTATGAGTTATGAGTTATGAGTTAAGAGTTAAGAGGAGGTGCTTTTGACGATAAGCCACACCTACCCTTAACTCTTAACGAACCATTGTTAGCTACTGGTTCTCAGCCGCTTAGTCGCCTAGGGTGGCAACCATGACAGCCTTGATGGTGTGCATGCGGTTCTCGGCCTCGTCGAAGACGATGCTGGCCTCGCTCTCGAAGACATCCTCGGTGACCTCGATGCCGTCGAGGCCGAACTTGGCGTGGACGTCGCGACCGACCTGAGTCTCAAGGTTGTGGTAGGCGGGGAGGCAGTGCATGAACTTGCAGTTCTTGTTGCCGGTGGCTTTCATCATGGCGGCGTTGACCTGGTAGGGTTTGAGCATCTTGATGCGCTCGGCCCAGACCTTCTCGGGCTCACCCATGGAGACCCAGACGTCGGTGTAGAGGAAGTCGCAACCTTTGACGCCGGCCTTCACATCGTCGGTGACGGTGACCTTGGCACCGGTCTCTTTGGCGATCTTCTGGCACTCCTTGACGAGCTTGGCATCCGGCTGGAGCTTCTTGGGGGCCACGATGCGGACATCCATGCCCATCTTGGCGCCGCCGACCATGAGGCTGTTGCCCATGTTGAAGCGGGCATCGCCGATGTAGGCGAAGGTGACCTGGTTGAGGGGCTTGTCGCTGTGCTCCTGCATGGTGAGGAAGTCGGCGAGGATCTGTGTGGGGTGGCTCTCGTTGGTGAGGCCGTTCCAGACGGGGACGCCGGCATACTTGGCGAGTTCTTCGACGGTGGCCTGGTCGAAGCCACGGTACTCGATGCCGTCATACATGCGGCCGAGGACGCGGGCGGTGTCCTTCATGCTCTCTTTGACGCCGATCTGGCTGCCGGAGGGGCCGAGGTAGGTGACGTGGGCGCCCTGGTCCTTGGCGGCGACCTCGAAGGCGCAGCGGGTGCGGGTGGAGGTCTTCTCGAAGATGAGGGCGATGTTCTTGCCGGTCATGGTGGGCTGCTCGCAGCCGGCATATTTGGCGCGCTTGAGGTCGCGGGCCAGGTCGAGCAGGTAATTGAGCTCCTTCGGCGTGAAGTCGAGGATCTTCAGGAAATTGCGGTTTCTGAGGTTGTAAGCCATAACTATTTGATTTTGAAATTTGAAATTTGAATTTCTGATTTTGATTACTTGACGATGCGGGTACCGCAGGCGGGGTTGTCGAGCTGGCCGGCCTCGGTGATGATGCACTCGCGGCCGCCGTTCTCGACGAACATGATGGCGGCGCGGACCTTGGGGGCCATGCTGCCTTCGGCAAACTGGCCTTCGGCGAGGTACTGCTTGGCCTGGGCCACGGTGATGGTGTCGAGGGCCTGCTCGTTCTCCTTGCGGAAGTTGATGTAGACCTTGGGCACGTCGGTGAGGATGTAGAACTCGTCGGCGCCGATCTGGACAGCGCAGAGGGCGGAGGCGAGGTCCTTGTCGATGACGGCCTCGACGCCGCGGACGGATCCGTTCTCCTCGACGACGGGGATGCCGCCGCCGCCGACGGTGACGACGATATGGCCTGCCGAGGCAAGCTCCTTCACGATGCCGATATTATTGATACGCGTGGGCTTGGGCGAGGCGACGACTTTGCGCCAGCCGTTGCCCTTGGGGTCTTCCTTGTAGACGGCGCCGGTCTCGGCGGCGAACTGGTCGGCCTGCTCCTTGGTGTAGTAGGGGCCCACGGGCTTGGTGGGGTTCTGGAACATGGGGTCGTCCTTGCCTACGGCGACCTGGGTGACGAGGGTGACGACGTCGCGGCTGATGCCGTGGCGGGCCATGACGTTGCGGAGCCCCATCTCGATGAGGTAGGCTATGGAGCCTTGGGTCTCGGCGACGCAGTAGTCCATGGGCATGGCCTGGACACCGGCCTGGCGGCCGGCTTCGTGCTGGAGCATGACGTTGCCCACCTGGGGGCCGTTGCCATGACCGATGACGACGTTGTAGTCTCTTTTGAGCAGGGCGCAGAGGCTTTCGCATGTGTTCTCGACATTCTGCTGCTGCTCCTGGTAGGTACCTTTCTGTCCGCTGCGGAGGAGCGCATTGCCTCCGAAAGCGACGACGGCGAGTTTTCTCATTTTATACTATTATATTTGTTTTCAATAATTTAAACACTCCCCACTGTTGAGGAATAAAGTGCAAAGGTACGAAAAAAAACGAAATCGCTATATATTTTTATGAACAATATGTAAAAAAAAAGCAGCCGCCCGGCATCGGACCGGGCAGCTTGATAAAAAACCTCAATATAAATTCATTCATTTCCGCTTGCCGGAAGAGCCTTTCTTGTCGCGGCGCTGCTTGGCGCTGCTGCGGAGCTCCTGGCGCTGCTCGCGGGTGAGCACCTGGTCGATGCGGACCTTGGTGGTGTACATCTCGCGCGATATTTCGGTCTGGATACGGGCTTCGCGCTCGAAGAGTGGGAAGATGGCCTGCGAGTGGTCGCCGTCGGCGTCCATAAGGGTGCTGATGCTGTCGCGGACGGCTTTCTGCTGGGCGCGGAGGTGGCCGACGCGGTTCTTGGACTCGGTGGTGATGGCCTCGAGCTTGCGCTTCTGCACGGCGCTGAGGTCGCTGACGATCTCGGTGATGTCGGGGTGGCGTTCCTTGTCGCCATGGCCGCGGTGGTGTGGGGCCTGTGCGGCGGCCGAGAGAGCCAGCGCGAAGGTTGCGATGAGGAGGAGGTATTTTTTCATGATTTGTGAGGATTGGCGTTTACTGTTCGTCGGTGTCGTCGTAGAGGTATTCGATGGGGTTAACGGCGGCGCTCTCGACGGTGCCGTAGAAGTCGTAGTCTTGGGCAAAGGCCATCATGGAGGAGATTTGCTCTTCGTCGTAGGAACGGGAATAGAGGATGGAGACGTTGATGACGACGAGTGCGGCGACGGCAGCGGCGGCAGTGACGGCGATGCGGCGCCAGACAAGGGGCCGGCTGGCCGGGCGGAGGTAGGGGTGCTGGCGCACCTCGGCCATGACGCTGTCGACGACGTCGACCTGCCGTGGGCAGGAGAGTTGCGAGAGTTCTTGTAACCGTTCTTCGATATTCATTGTTTTATTTCTTTTGCAAGGTTCTTTTTGGCTCGGAATATGAGGGATTCGACTTTGCTGAGGCTGCACTGCATCACGTCGGCGATGTCGTTGTAGGAGAAGTTTTCGAAGGAGAAGAGGACCAGGGCCGTGCGCTGTTCGTCCTTGAGGCGGCCGATGGCCTCGCGGAGCTGCTGCATTTGCTCGTCGTAGATCATTTGCTGCTCGGCGTTGCGGTCGGTGGAGGGTTGCTCGGGGCGGTAGTCGTCCTGGTCGGCGCTGACGAAGCGGCGCGACTTGTTCATCATCTTGCAGACGACGTTGACGGTGATGCGGTAAATGAAAGAACTCAGTTTCGAATCGAAGCGGAAGCGCGGCAGCGCGGAGTAGAGCTCGACGAACACTTGCTGTGTCACCTCGTCGAGTTCGAGCTTGTTGCCGGCGAGTTTGTAGGTGAGGTTGGCCACAATCTGCTGGTAGCGCCGCACGATGTCGGCATAGAGTTCGGTCTCGCCGGAGAGTATTCTCTCTACTATTTGCTTGTCTTCCACAGGCTCAATTCGTAATTAGGTACGGTGTATAGTTGTTTTCTTGCAGGAATTTTATTTTTTTTTCAATATTTTTCCCGAGGGGTTCCGGAGGGGGGAGGGAGGTATCTGTTGGGTATCTGGTTCGTATATTGTTCGACTCTGGAGCGATTTGGCGCGATTTGAACAGGTTGGTTGCCGGGAGACTGGGTTTATTTGTACTTAAAGTCCTCTATCTCACGGCGTTCGCGCTTGGTGGGACGGCCGACGCCGCGGTCGCGCTTCTCGAAGGCATACTGGCGGGCCATGCGTATACGTTCGTACTCCTCCTCGGGGGTGCGGTCGATCATGAAGCCCTGGACGAGAGGCGCGCCGACGCGGTTGGGGGGGATGGCCAGCACCTCTATCTCCTTGTGCAGCTGGTCGATATTGAGGCTGAAACGCTCGCCGACTTTGACGTCGTGCGAGGGTTTCAGTTCGCGGCCGTCGGCGGTCATGGTCACCTTGCCACATTGGCAGGCGTCGGCCGCCATGGAGCGGGTTTTGTATAGGCGCACGGCCCAAAGGTACTTGTCGAGGCGCATGGGGGACTAGATTTTGAAGATATAGGTGATGGTGCCTTTCTGCACCTCCTGAGCCTTGGTGTCGGCGTTGAAGCGGGCTTTGAGGGCTGCGGCCTTGGCCTGGCTGACCATGGCGGCGTCGGTGAGCGTCGAGCCTTTGGCGGGGCCTTCGACGCGGGTGACGCGGCCCTGCTGGTCGACCCAGATGTCGATGACGATGCTGCCCTGGCGGTTGGAGTTGTAGGTGGGCTTGGGGAGCGAGACGGCGCTGCGGCCTGCAAGCGAGAAGCTGCCGCCGTGGCCACCGCTGCCGGTGTAGTTGCCCGAGTTGGGGTTGCCGTCGGGTTTTCCCTGGTTTCCAGCGCCTTCGGTGACGCCCTGGCTGCCACCGCCCTGGCTGTTGCGCTTGCCGGGGAAGAGGGCGTTGCGGTTGATCTCGGGCTCCTTGTTCTCGACCACGGGCTGCTCCTGGGCGGCGGGGTTGGTGACGTTGCCGGGGTTGGGGCTGGAGGGCATGGCCATGGACGCCTCGGTGCGCTGGGTGGCCACCTGCTGCTGCGCAGCGGGCGGAGCATAGGACGAGGCCTCGCTGCTGGGCTGCGGGCTGTTGCCCAAGCCGAAGTCGCTGTCGCCCACGTTGACCTCGACCCCCTCCTCGGGAATGGGCGGGTCGGGCGGATTGTAGCCGAAAGCCAGCAGTATCGCTACGATGACTGCCATGAGGAGGGCGGTGCCGATGCCGGATTTCAATTGGTTGCTCATTGCTTGGGTGATGTTGCCAGAATGACTTTGTGCTTGGTGCCGGAAGAGGCATTGAGGTTGTTGACGGCGTCGATGACGTTGACGATATACTGCACGGGCACGGTCTTGTCGGCACGGAGGACGACGCAGGCGTCGTCGATGCCCTGCTCGATGCCGGCGGCGATGGAGGGCTCGAGGGCTTCGACGGGCACGGCGGTCTCGCCGACGTAGAAGTTGTAGGCCTCGTCGATATAGACGGTGACGTTCTGCTTGGCCATGGTCTTGCTTGAGCTCTCGGGCAGCAACAGCTTGACGGCGTTGGGGCTGATGAGGGTCGAGGTGATCATGAAGAAGATGAGCAGGAGGAACACCAGGTCGGACATGGACGAGGAGTTGGACTCGATGCGTACTTTATTCTGTAACTGAATCATAACAGTTGTGAGTTATGAGTTATTTTCTTCAGGCGGGCTCGTGGAGGAGGTCCATGAACTCGTTGGCGCGCACCTCGAGGTCGAAGACGACCTTGTTGATACGGGTGACAAGGAGGTTGTAGAGGAAGTAGGCGATGATGCCGACGATGAGGCCGCCGACGGTGGTGACCATGGCCTGGTAGATACCAGTGGCAAGGAGCTGGATATCAATGTTGTTTCCAGCGTGTGCCATATCCTGGAAGGCGGTGATCATGCCGGTGACGGTGCCGAGGAAGCCGAGCATGGGGCCGAGCGAGGAGACGGTGGCGACAAGGGAGACGCGCTTCTCGAGGTTGGCGACCTCGAGCTTGCCCTCGTTCTCGATGGCGGCCTGGATGTCGGGCAGCGGACGGCCGAGACGGGAGAAGCCCTTGGCAATCATGCGTCCGAGGGGAGAGTCGGTCTGGCGCGAGAGGTCGCGGGCGGCATCGACATTGCCCTCGTGGACATACTGGCGAATGGTGTTCATAAACTGGTTGTCGGCCTCGCCTTTAAGGGCGCCGTTGAGGGTGAGGTAGCGCTCGATGAAGATGTAGACGGCGAGCACCAGCAGGAGGGCGAGGATGAGCATAATCCAGCCACCGTTGAGGGCCATGTCCCAGAGGGTGATACGCTCGGGCGCGGTCGAGTTGATGACATCGGCGGCGGTCTGCACGGCCGAGTCGCTTTGAATCAAAAGAAGTGGGTTCATCATGTGTTATTGTTTTTTTTTGTTTGTGCTTGTTATAACGTGATACTTATTATTTTATTGTATAAGGGGTTCAGAAAGTGAGGCTGAAGCCCACCGTCGGGTGCAGCCCGGAGGGCAGCGGCTGCAACGAGGGCATGATGCTGAGCGAGAGGTCGTCGTCAATCTGGAAGTCGAAGAGGTGGCCGAAGACGTAGGCATCGACGAGGTTGAGGGCGTAGATGCCGACGGCGATGATGACCATGAGCTGGAAGTTGCGGTTGTAGGAGTTGTAGAGGCTGTAGATGTTCGAGGTCGGGTAGTTCTCGTAGCCCTCGAGGTTGGTGGCCTCGCCGTGGTTGCGGCGGTAGAGGTACTCGTCCTTGAACTTGACCATGTTGTTGTAGTTGTTGTAGGCCAGGTAGCCCATGCCTGCGAGGGCGCCGTAGATGATGGGCACCTTCCACGCCTGGCGGTTGTAGACCTGCCCGCCGCCGGGGATGAGCGACCAGAGCAGGGCCTTGCTGGCGGAGTGCTCTTCGGGGACTATGACCTGCTTATGCTCCCTCGGAGCTGGGCGTATCTTGCGGACCATGGACGAGTCGACCTGCTGGGCGGCGCCGCCGAGGGGTGCCGCCAGGAGGAGTGCCATAATCAGCCAGTAGCCCGGACGTTTCATTTGCTGTCCTTGTCGAGCAGCGCCACAATGCGCTGGAAGTCACTGTCGGAATTGAAGAGGATGGTCAGAGAACCCTTGCCGCGTTGCGAGCGCTTGATTTCGACAGAGGACTGGAGGTAGTCCTTGAGGCGGCTCTGGGCGTCGGCATGGAACGTCGGCAGGTCACCGCGCTTGCGGACGGGGGCCGCGGGCTTCTTCTTGGCGCTCTTGGCCATGGCCTCGGCCTGATGGACCGAGAGGTGGCGCTCGATGATGGCGTGGAGGATCTCCAGGTGGAGGTCGATATCCTCGACATTGACGAGGGCGCGGGCATGGGCCATGCTGATCTGGTCGTTGCTGAGGGCCAGCTGCGTCTCGGCCGGCAGGTTAAGGAGGCGGAGGTAGTTGGTGATGGTGGAGCGGTTCTTGCCGACCTTCTCGCTGAGCTGGTCGTGGGTGAGCTGACACTCCTCGATGAGGGCCTTATAGGCAAGGGCCACTTCCATGGCGTTGAGGTTCTCGCGCTGTATGTTCTCTACGAGCGCCATCTCCATCATCTGGTTGTCGGTGGCCACGCGGACGTAAGCCGGGACCTCCTTGAGGCCGGCGAGCTGCGAGGCGCGGCAGCGGCGTTCGCCGGCGATGAGCTGGTAGGAGCCGTCGGGCATGCGGCGCACGGTGACGGGGGTGATGACCCCCTGCTGGCGGATGGACTGAGCCAGCTCGGCGAGGGCCTCGTCGTCGAATTCCTTGCGGGGCTGGTAGGGGTTGGCCACAATCTTGGCGAGGGGTATCTCGCTGATGGCGGCGGTGACGGTGTTGCCTTGGGCGGCATCGAGGTCGATGTCGGGAAGGATAGAGCCCAGACCCCGGCCCAGGCCACCGGCTTTCTTATTCTTCGCTATCATTGCTCTGTTTATTACGTGTAAGTATCTCCTGGGCGAGGTTGAGGTAGTTGATGGCGCCGGTCGAGGTGGCGTCGTGCATGATGATGCTCTTGCCGTAGGAGGGCGCTTCCGCCAGGCTGGTATTGCGGTAGATAAGGGTCTCGAAGACGAGCTGTTTGAAGTGGCTGCGGACATCTTCCACAACTTGACGGGCAAGGCGGAGGCGACGGTCGTACATGGTGATGAGGAGGCCTTCGATGGCAAGGTTGGGGTTGAGGCGCGTCTGGACGATGCGGACGGTGTTGAGGAGCTTGCCGAGGCCCTCGAGGGCGAAGTATTCGCTCTGGATGGGGATGATGACGGAGTCGGAGGCCGTGAGGGCGTTGAGGGTGATGAGACCGAGCGAGGGGGAGCAGTCGATGATGATGTAGTCGTAGCGGTCGCGGAGGGGACCGAGGACGCGGGCGAGGTGCTGCTCACGGCCTTTCTCGTTGACAAGCTCGACCTCGGCGCCGACAAGGTCGATGCGCGTCGGCAGGAGGTCGAGGTTGGGCGTGTCGGTCTCGAAGATGACGTCTTCGGCCTCGGCCTGTCCGAGGATACACTCGTAGACGCTGCTCTCGAGTTCATCGGGGTTGACGCCGATTCCGGAGGTGGCGTTGGCCTGGGGGTCGCAGTCGACGAGCAAGACGCGCTTCTCGAGCACGGCCAGCGAGGCCGAGAGGTTGACGGCCGTGGTGGTCTTCCCTACCCCACCCTTCTGGTTGGCGATGGAGATGATTTTGGCCATGAGGCGTCAGAATTTGAAGTCGATATCGTCAAGCTTGCTGTCCACCTCGTCGGGGCGCCAGGTATCTTCGACGACAACGGGCGGCGGCACGATACCTGTCTCGATGAACGAGAGGGCGTTCTCGAATCCTTGACGGAACTTATCAAAATCCTCCTTGTAGAGAAACATCTTGTTCTTCTCGAAGTAGAACTCGCCTGTGCGGTTGTCGAACAGTTTGCGGCTTTCGGTAATGGTAATAAACTTGTCACCACCACGTGTTTCTTTCACATCGAAGAAATATCTACGCTTGCCGGCGGGGATGGCTTGGCTGTAGAGTTCTTCCTTTCTTTGCTCTTTGTTGTCCATAACTCAATATTTATTACTATGTTTTTGAATTGCAAAATTACTATTTTTTTTCCATACACGCCCGCGGTGGCAGATAAAGTTATCAACAGCAAGCTATTAATAGCAACGTCTCGGGGCTTGTTTGATGGTGTGTACTAGCGGTTTATTTCTTGTGTGTCATGATGTCGAGGATGGTGTCGTCGGTGGCACACATGCCCTCTTTGCCGAGGCGGCCGAGGTTGCGGATGGAGCAGTCGACACACTCCTCGCTAAGGCCGTCGGTGGTCTCGACGACATGGCCGTTGGTGGCAAGGAGGGCGCAGACGTAGGCGCTGTAGACGCCGGAGGCCATCTTGAGGGCGCAACTGGGCTTGGCGCCGTCGCAGACCATGCCGGCAAGGGTGTTGATCATGTTTTTGATGGCGTAGCAGACTTCGCGGTAGCCGCCGCCGTTGAGGTAGGTGAAGGCTGTGGCGACGCCAATGGTGGCGTTGACGATGCCGCACATGGCGCTGAGGCGTCCGATGCCGCGCTTGATGTAGATAGACATGAGGTGGTTGAGCACGAGGGCACGCGTGACCTGCTCGGTGGAGCAGCCCTTGAGGGTGCCGTAGTAGTAGGCCGGGAGGGTGCAGGTGATGCCCTGGTTGCCTGAGCCTGAGTTGGAGTAGACGGGCAGCGGACACCCGTCCATGCGGGCATCGGAGGCGGCGACGGTGCGCGCCACGACGGTATGTATAAGGTCGCCTCCGGCCTGTTTCAGCAGGAGTTCGCCGGTGTGCAGACCCATGCCGGGGCGGCCGTAGTCGGAGGCCGCGTCGTTGAGCTCGGCGGTGGCGTTGATGAACTCCAGCTCGTCGAGAGGGGCGGTAGTGGCATAGTCGTAGACCATGCGGGCGGTGAGTTGGAGTTCGGGGGCTTGATGCTCGGCGCCGGGGGCCGCGTCCTCCTCCTGCTGGTGGAGGGACAGCTGCTCGTCGAGGAGCACCTGGCTGCCCTGCTTGAGGAAGACGAAATTGGTGTGGCGGCGGGCGATGACGGCGGTTGCCGTGTCGGTGCCGGCGGCGACGACACACTCGATGTACAGTTTGTCGGAGGTCTCCTTGACGCCGATGTCGATACGCTGGGCGTTGGCCTCGAGCCAGCGTTTGGCATCGGCGACCTTGTCGGCGGGGAGCGTGAGGACCTCGAGGCCGCGGTCGGGGTCGCCGTGGGTGACGGCCATGGCTACGGCGATGGGGAGGCCAATCATTCCGGAACCCGGTATGCCGACGCCCATGGCGTTCTTGAAGACGTTCTTGCTGAGGCGCAGGCGTATGCTCGCAGGCTCGGAGCCGAGGAGGGTGCAGGCTTTGGCCACACAGAGGGCCACAGCGCCCGGCTCGGTGCAGCCCGTGGCGGGCACCACTTCCTGCTGGAGTATGGCTTTCAGTTGTTTGCGGATATTCTCTTCCATTCCGTTGTGGGTTAATATTCAGTGTCGTCGGTGACGTTGAAAGTCTCGTTGTTGTCGTCGTTCATCTTGGAGTCGACTATCATGCTGCCGCCCTGGCGGTCGAAGTTGCCGTTGGGGGCCATGCCGCCGCTGGCGCTGGCGGTGTCGAACTGCTGTGGGTTTTCGAAGCGTGCATACTCGCTGACGAAGCGCAGGCGCACCTCGCCGACGGCGCCGGAGCGGTGCTTGGCGAGGATGAGGTCGGCCATGCCGTGGGTGGAGCCGTGGTCGTCCTCCTGAATGCCGTAATATTCAGGGCGGTAGATGAACATGACGATGTCGGCATCCTGCTCGATGGCGCCCGACTCGCGGAGGTCGCTGAGCTGGGGTTTGTTGCCGACGCGGTTCTCGACGGCGCGGCTGAGCTGCGACATGGCGAGGACCGGTATCTGCAGCTCCTTGCTGAGGGCCTTGAGCTGGCGGCTGATCATGGAGATTTCCTGCTCGCGGTTGCCGTTGCGGTTGTCGGCAGAGCCGGAGGTCATGAGCTGCAGGTAGTCGATGAAAATCATCTGTATGTCGTAGCGCTGTTTGAGGCGCCGGGCCTTGGCGCGGAGCTCGAAGATGGTGAGCTGCGGCGTGTCGTCGATGTAGATGGGGGCGTTGGAGAGGGGCTGCGCGCCGCGCTTGAGTTGTTCCTTCTCGAAGGGGGCGAGTTTGCCGGTCTTGAGTTTCTTGCCGTCGAGCTTGGCTTCGCTGGAGATGAGGCGCATAGCCAGTTCCTGGCCCGTCATCTCGAGCGAGAAGAAGGCCACGGGTTTCTTGAAGTCCACGGCCATATTGCGTGCCATGCTGAGCGCGCAAGCCGTCTTACCCATGGCGGGGCGGGCGGCGAGGATGATGAGGGTGCCGGGCTGGAAGCCGGTAGTCATGCTGTCGAGGCCGGTGAAGCCGGTCTCGAGGCCGGAGAGGCCGTCGGTCTTTTCGCCTGCGGTCTTGATCTGGTCCATAGCCATGGAGACAAAGTCGCCCATGGGGTGGTAGTCCGAGCGGAAGTTCTTGTCGTTGATGTCCATCAGGCGCTGCTCGGTCTTGTCGAGGAGGTCCACCACGTCCGTGGTCTCGTCGTAGGCCTGCGTGATGGTCTCGGTGCTGATGCGTATCATCTCGCGCTGGATGAATTTCTCGCTGAGGACACGCACATGGTACTCGATATGGGCGGCGGAGACGACGTTCTCGGTGAGTTTGGAGACGGCATAGGCGCCGCCTGCGGCCTCGAGTTCGCCGTCGAGGCGGAGGCGTTCGACGACCGTCAGCAGGTCGACGGGCTGGCTCTGCTCGAAGAGTTTGAAGATAGCACGGTAGACGGCCTGGTGCTCCGGTTTGTAGAAGTATTCGACATGCAGTGTCTCGATGACGTTGATGAGTGCCGTTTGGTCGAGCATCAGGGCGCCGAGGACGCTCTCTTCGAGGGCGACAGCCTGCGGAGGTGTGTTGCCGTTGATGTCGAACGCCTGGGCGTATGTTATTCTATCTCTGCGTCTTGTAGCGATATCGGGCATGATGGTATATTAAATATAAGGGGTACAAAATTACAAAATATTTCCGACATGGCAGAAATATTTTTTCCAACCGCCTGCAAGTCGTCGGCCCGGGGGTGCGCATGGGGTGCCCCGGCGTGGGCATCTGGTAGGTATCTGGTAGGTGTCTGGTAGGTGAATAGTTCGACTCTTTCCCATTATTTCCCATCGATGGGAAAATCGCGGAACGGTACAAAAAAAACCACCACGGGGCGTCCGAAAGGACACCCTGCGGTAGGCTGTAGGCTATGGCCGCGCGCGTCAGGCCTGCTGGGCGGGGGCCTGGTCGGCCATGACCACAGAGCCGCGGTAGGCGGGGCAGGTGTGGTGCGTGCAGCTGGCGGCCACGAGGGTCACCACGGCAACGGCCAGAAGCAGAAGTGCTTTCTTTTTCATGATGTTACGATTTACAAGCCAATCTTTTCATTGACGGTTTTCAGTATCTCGGCTTCTTGCTTGAGGGCCTCGGCCTCGATGGCCTGGGCCTTGGCGAGGATGTCGCTCTTGAAGGCCTCGTCGGTGAGCGAGGAGGCGTTGATTTTGACGTTGAGGTGGGCACCCATGACGGCCGAGCGGGCGGCGAGGGAGCCTACGCCGCCGTCGGTGACGGAGTTGGGGTTGCCCCACTCGACCATGGCGCGGCAGACCTCGAAGGCCTCGAGCGAGCGCTGCATGGTGCGGAAGGGCACCTCGGTGGCGTATTTTGTGGCCTCCTGGATGGCGGCGGTGCGGGCGGCCTTCTCCTCGTCGGTCTTCTTGGGCAGGCCGAAGGCGTTCATGATGCGGTTGAAGGCCTCGGTGTCCTCGTCGACGAGGTGGAGGAGATCCTCTTTGAGCTGCTGGCCGCGGACGGCGACGTCGGAGAATTTCTCCCACTCGTCGTCGTAGGCGGCCTTGCCGCCGGTGAGGTTGGCGACCATGGTGCCGAGCGAGGCGGCCAGGGCGCCCATGTAGGCGCTGACGGAGCCGCCGCCGGGGGCGGGGCTTTCGCTGGCGGTCTCGTCGCAGAAGCCGCGGCAGGTGAGGTCGACGAGTTTCTTCTTCGAGTGGTCCTCAATCAGGTATTCGATGACTTTCTCCTTGGGGTCGAAGGGCTTGAGGTCGTCGAGGCCCATGCTCTTGACGGCCACCTTCATGATCTCCTCCTCGCTGACGCCGAGGGAGCGCTGCTGCTTGGCCAGGTAGTACTTGCCGGCGTCGATGAGGACGCTCTTGGGGATGAGGCCGACAATCTCGCAACCGGTGACGCGGAGGCCGCGGTTCTGGGCGCAGCGGCATACCTCGTCGAAGCAGAGGTGCACGGGGGCGACCTTGATGGAGGTGATGTTCATCGACACCTGTGCGATGCCGTAATCCTCGATGTACCAGCCGATTGCCTTGGTACCCTTGAGGGTGCCGGGGATCATGACGGGCTTGCCGTTCTCGTCCTTGAGGGGCTTGCCGCTGGGTTTGCCGCCCTCGCGGGCGGGACGGCCTTTCTCGCGCACGTCGAAGGCGATGGCGTTGGCGCGGCGGGTCGAGGTGGTGTTGAGGTTGTAGTTGATGGCCACGAGGAAGTCGCGTGCGCCGACCTGGGTGGCGCCGGTACGGGCCGTGTGGTCGTTCCAGGCGTTGGGGCCGAAGTCGGGCTTCCATTGCTCGGTGCCGAGGCGACTGCTGAGGCTCTCGTACTCGCCGGTGCGGCAGTAGGCCAGGTTGCGACGCTCGGGCAGGAAGGCAGCGTTCTCGTAGCAGTAGATGGGGATCTGCAGCTCCTCGCCGAGGCGACGGCCCAGCTTGTGGGCATACTCGACGACCTCTTCCATGCTGATGTTGCTCACGGGGATGAGGGGGCAGACGTCGGTGGCACCCTGACGCGGGTGGGCACCGTGGTGCTGCGTCATGTCGATCAGCTCGGCAGCCTTCTTGACAACCAGGTAGGCTGCCTCGAGGACAGGCTCGGGCTCACCGACGAAGGTGATGACGGTGCGGTTGGTGGTCTGGCCGGGGTCGACGTCGAGAAGTTTGACGCCATCCACTTTCTCAATCTCGGCAGTGACCTGATTGATGATATCCATGTTGCGGCCTTCGCTGATATTAGGCACACATTCAATGAGTTGCTTCATACTTTTACTATTTAATTAATGGTGCAAAGATACGAAAAAAAACTATAATTTCGCATTTACTTGAAAAAAAGTATCAAATTATACCGTATCTACATGAATTACAACACATTACATAAATCGAACAAAACCCCCTCGGCAGGACATATTCAACACACTGTTTTTCAGCATCATAGGAGCATTCTCTTCTTCTTTGCCAGGTATCTGGTAGGGCACCCCTAGGGCAGCGGTCGGAAAAGAGGGGTCGGAAACGGTGTTGAAAAATATTTTTAAATATTTAACAATAAATAAAGAAAAAAGTTGTATCTTTGCCCGTGGTTACGGCTGCGAGCCCGCAACCCAAATTTCAATGTATTGCCATAATAACCAATACATTGCAACAAACATACAGAAACTGGAAGAACCATGCGAAGCATCAAAATACTGACATATACCCTGGCGGCGCTGCTGACCCTGCTGGCGTCGACCCCACTGCACGGCCAGGCTGGATGGGACCAGCAGACGGCCTGCCCGGGGTGGAACAACCCGACGAGTTTCGTCACCGGCAACGCCGACTACTACTACCTCGGCTACATAGGCCAGCGCGCCCAGGCGGTGCCCGACGCGGTGACGGGCCAGACGGGCCTGACCAATGTCTCGACCAGCATAGCCGCCGGCACCCTGCACTCCGTCACCACCAGCGCGCTGACCTACGACGGCAACCTGCCGCTTCACAACCAGCGCTTTGCCATCATGACTGACCCCGACGGCGTCGACTCCAACACCGGCGGCAACCTGCACTTTATGCCCAGCGGCTTCAGCAGCAGCATACGCATCGGCAACGCCGCCATAAGCGAAGCCGTCAACGCCACGGTGCTGAGCTACCACATGCGGGTGACGCCCGACAACGCCCTGCTGCTGCTGCACCATGCGCTTGTCATGCAGAGCCCCTCGCACAGCAACGACGCCAACCCGCTGATAAACATCCGGGTACTGACCGACATGGGCGGCTCGTGGCAGATGGTGAACGACACGCTGGCCTACTTCCGCACGATAAACCAGAACAACATCATACCGTCGTCCGACGGCTGGCACACAGCCGGCGCAGGCACGGTGTACTACAAGGACTGGGACGTGGCCACGATAGACCTCTCGGACCTGCTGTATACGTATGTGCGCATCGAGATTGCCGTCGCAGGATGCACCTGGGGTGCCCACTGGGCCTACGCCTACATCGCCGGCGAGTGCCGCCCGGCACAGGTGAGTATCGAGGAGTGCAACGTGGGAGGCGACACGCTCGCCACCGTCACCGCCCCCGACGGCCTGCAGGGCTACCGCTGGCTGGCTTCTGACATTGGCCAGGCAATGCTCCCGGGCGACATCCCCCCCCTGCACCCGCTGACCGGCACCCTCACCGGCGACGGCGCCAACCGCTTCGCCGCACTGCCTGACGACTTCCACGTGACCCGCAGAATCAACGCCTTGGGCGACACGGTGGACTGCGACTCGACGGCCCTACGGCAGACTTTCTGCTGCGAGGTGACCACCGCCCTCGACCCCTCCAAACCGGTGACCTCGAAAATATTCTTCACCCTGCAAAACGCAAAAACCGTGGTGGTTATCGACTCCGCGGCCCACTGCGACGGCACGGTGACGCTACGCAACCTGAGCTACACAACCTCCGAAGAAATCCTTGCCCTGCTGAACAACACCACTTGGCGATTCTATGCCGACGGCGACTTCGACGGCACGCCGACACTCACACTGACGGGCGACAGCGTGACGGCCGACATGTCGGGAATGACGCGGGTGGGGGTGCAGGTATTCTTCCCGGTGCCCGGTTCCGGCTGCACCAACGAGCAACGCCTGCTCATCGACATCCCCCAGCCCCCGCAGATTCAGGTTTCGGGCGTCACACACGTCTATCCCGGCACCACCATCGACATCAACGCCGTCAGCAACACCAGCTGCTCCTTCCAGTGGTCGCGGACGACCGGCAGCGTAAGCGGCGGCTTCCCCGCAGGCTCGCGCCTCAGAACCGTACCCTATGCCGACACGGCAGTCTACTACATCCGCGCCACCTCGCTTCTCAACGGCTGCGAGACGTGGGACAGCGTCATCATCCACTGCTACGACACCACACGCCACAAAGCGCTGAACAACCTCTTCGCCAGCATCGACATCGACACCATCAACTGCCTGGGCAACAGCACCGTGGTTCAGATTGGCCACGCCTCGAGCAACGACATCGTGGTGGCCGACCAGCACGCCACCCTCTCCCACCCCGGCCGCGTCTTCCTGCCCGACGGACGTGAGTGCGGCGCCAACGGCTGCTCCTACCGCTCGCCCGTCACCTTCACCACCTTCTCACCCAGCGCCACCGTCACCTCGGCCAACGACATCAACTACGTCCGCCTCAACATCGAACACAGCTTCCTCGGCGACCTCTACATAGCCATCACCTGCCCCAACGGGAACACGGCCTCGCTGATGAACTTCTCCGGCATGGGCAGCAGCCCCTGCACACCCGCCATCCCCAACAGCCACCGCTCGTGGCAGGCAGGCAGCAACACCCTTGGCGGCACCTTCCTGGGCGACGCCCTCGACAGCGAGGCGGCCTCCGACTACTGCGACTCCACCCTGCCGGGCAACGCCCCGGGCACCGGCTGGAACTACTGCTGGAGCAACAGCACCACCGCCGGCATCAGCTACGCCCCGGGCGACGCCCTCATCTACCGCTCCGCCACCTCACACAGCGGCCGCGTCGACTCGAGCAACGTGGCGGCAAAAACCAACTTCTACCACCCCGACCAAAGCCTCGCCGGCCTCATCGGATGCCCGCTGAACGGCACCTGGTACATCGAAGTCATCGACGGATATAACGGCGACAACGGCTACATCTTCGACTGGGAACTCTCGCTCACGGCTCCCCTGCAGGACACCTCCATCATCATCGTCGGCAGCGAAATAATAGGCAGCGACGTCATGCGCATCAACGACTCGACCTACACCATCACCTCGCCCGCCGGCGTCGAAACCGACACCACCGTCGGCTACATCATCCTGCTCTTCGACAGCCTCGGCGTCGTCGCCGACACCACCATCTACATCCACTACCAGGCTCCGCAGGTCACCCTCTACGAAGCCACCCGCTGCCAGGGCGACACCCTCTGGGTCGGCTCCACACCCTACACCGAAACCATCCACAGCATCGACACCGCCTTCTCTCCCATCGGCTGCCCCATCTACACCGAAATCAACTTCACCTTCAACCCCGTCTACGATCACTACGACACCGCTCGCTTCTGCCCCGGCGAACCCCTCCTCCACAACGGCAAAACCTACGACGCCACCGGCGACTACACACTGTGGCTGCACACCACACGCGACTGCGACAGCACCGTCCACCTCAACCTCGCCATCCTGGACTCGGGCTTCTTCGCCGCCTTCGAAATCAGCGACGACGGAACCGTCTGGAGCAGCGATACCATCCTGGCCGGATGCCGCCCCTTCGACCTGCAGCTGCACAACCTCAGCCCCCTCTGCCGACGCGCACAATGGACCACCGGCGACGGCGGAAACCCCACCGGCGACTCCATCACCTACACCTACGACACCGCCGGCATTTTCTCCATCACCCTCGCCGCCGTCAGCACCCACGGCTGCCTCGACACCGCCTCCATGCCCAACACCGTTTGGGTATTCGAACTGCCAAAACCCGAATTCACCTGGGCACCCATCGAACCCGTCATGTCGCACCCCTCCGTCAGCTTCTTCAACGAGACTCAACCCGAAGCACACTCCTACCAATGGCTCTTCTCCCACGACAACGGCAAAGACACCAGCCTCCTCACCGCACCCTCCTACACCTGGGGCCACGACGGCCAGGAACTCGTCTTCGGCGACTACACCGTCACCCTCAGCGCCTCATCCGCCTACCTCGGCCCCTACGGCGACACCCTCTTCTGCGCCGACAGCATCGACCACCAGATAACCATCGTCAACGACTACCTACAGTTCCCCAACCTCGTCACCCCCAACGGAGACGGCGTCAACGACACATGGCGCGTCGTCAACCTCCTCGAATGCGGCGTCTACTCCATGAACGAACTCTGGATCTACAACCACTGGGGCGTCCTCGTCTACCACGTCCGCGACATCAAACAGGAAAGCGACTTCTGGGACCCCGAAGCCTCCAACAGCCCCGACGGCTCCTACTACTACCGCTTCTCCGCAAAAAGCCCCTACGGCCTCGTCCGACGCAACGGCCTCATCGAAGTGCTTCGCCATTAACCGACATCCACATCGCAATGAAACACATCATCCTCACCCTGACCCTCTGCCTGACGCTCCTCGGCGCCATACCCATGGCCTCGGCGCAGGAGATCATTGCCTTCAACCCGCCCACCGACATCTGCGCCGGCTCCTCGGCCACCGTCTCCTTCGGCTTCGGCCGCAACAACTCCATCGTCGTCAAATCCCAAGTCACCTCCCTCGGCCACAGCGAACGCATCTTCCTCCCCGACGGCGCCCCCTGCGGCAACCCGCCCTCCTGCGCCTACCGCTCCCCAGTCACCTTCGACGCCTTCGCCCCGGGCGCCACCGTCACCTCCGCCAACGACATCAACTTCGTACGCCTCAACATCGAACACTCCTTCGCCGCCGACATCTACATCGCCATCACCTGCCCCAACAACCAGCGCGCCACCATCATGAAATTTGGCGGCGACGCCAACAGCCAGTGCGGCAGCCAGATACCCTCCAACGCCCACGGCTGGTCAACAGGCAACAACGCCTCCGGCGACTCCTTCTTCGGCGAACCTTTCGACATGAACAGCTACTCCTACCCCTGCGACTCCACCGACTACTCCAACCAACCCGGCACCGGCTGGAACTACTGCTGGAGCAACAACACCTCCCCCTCCTACCACTACGCATCCGACGACGGCATCATCTACCGCCGACGCAACAACGGCTACTACTCCTACCAGAACACCTTCGACTCCAGCAACGTCGCCGCCCGCCAGAACTTCTACCACCCCGACCAAAACTTCAGCGCACTCATCGGATGCCCTCTCAACGGCACTTGGAACATCGAAGTCATCGACGGCTACTTCGTCGACAACGGCTACATCTTCGAATGGGAACTATCCCTCAACGCCGACCTCCTCCCTCCCCTCGACTGCCACCCCGAAGCCTACCGCCTCGTCGGCCCCTACACCTCGCAACTCAACGACTCCACCTTCGCCATCTCCCCCCCCGCCAACCTCGCCAACGACACCACCGTCACCTACACCTTCCAACTCATCTCCTCATGCGGCGACACCATCAGCCGCACCGCAAACGTCCGACTGCACCCCAACCGCACCACCACCCAACACGCACAAGCCTGCAACAACTACACCCTCCGCGGCATCACCTACACCACCGACACCGTCGTTCACCAGCACACCACCACCACCCACCACTGCGACTCACTCATCTCCACCTTCATCACCATACACCCCTCATTCCTCCTCGCCGCAACCGATACCATCGTCCAAAACCAACTACCACACACCTTCCGCAACCACACCTTCTCGCTCGCCGACCTCAACACCGCCACCGACCCCTACACCCTCCACCGCACCTTCAGCCTCCGCTCCATCCACGGATGCGACTCCATTACCGACTACACCCTCACCGTCTACCCCAACCGCCACCACCACACCGACACCACCCTCTGCGACAACCAACTGCCACTTCTCTGGAACAACCGCCTCTACCACTCCGACACCACCGACACCATACGACTCCTCACCACACACCTCGCCGACAGCACCCTTACACTCAACCTCCGCACAGCACCCTCCTACCACGACACCATACACACCACACTCATCCAAAACCACCTACCCGCACTCTTCAACAACCAAACCTACTACCGCGACACCACCATCACCATCCTCGCCGCCACCACCCTCGGATGCGACTCCACCACACACTTCACCCTCACCGTCCACCACAACCACACCTACCACGACACCCTCACCCTCTGCTCCAACCACCTGCCCACACTTTGGCACAACACCACCCTCACCCACCCAGGCGACACCGCCCTCACCCTAACCGACCAATTCGGCGCCGACAGCACACTCCTCCTCACACTCATCGTCCACCCAGCCTACGACACCACACTCAACGACACCATCTGCGACAACCAGCTCCCCTACCTCCTCGGCACGCACCCCATCCTCCAACCCGGCACCACCACCCTCAAACTCCTCACCACACACCGCTGCGACTCCACCGTCACCCTCAACCTCACCACACTCCCCACACACCACACACACCTCTTCGACACCGTCTGCGCACGCACACCCTACCCCTTCGCCGACACCACACTCCTCCATCCAGGCAACTACACCCGCACACTCACCAACACCCACCGCTGCGACTCCCTCGTCACCCTACACCTCACCACACTCGCACCCAACCTACGCGCCGCCATCAAAGCCACACCAGACCTCATACCACCCACCGCCACACACACCACACTCCTCGACATCAGCCAGGCACACACCGCACGACTATGGACCATCGACGGCATCGACCACCATCAGCAACAAATCATCTACCCCATCCCCGACAACGCCGACACCATACGCACACAACTTATCGCCTACAGCCCAGAAGGATGCACCGACACCGCCCGACTCCTCATACCCGTCGACCGCAACAACATCACACTCCCCAACACCTTCACCCCAGACCAACCCACCAACCGCACCTGGCAACCCTTCCACAACCAACTAGCCGACCTCGAACTCTGGATCTACACCCGACAAGGATTACTCATCACCCACCAACACACACTCCACGCCGCCTGGGACGGCAACAACCAGCACGGAAACCCCTGCCCGCAAGGCACCTACGTCTACACCCTCACCTACCGCACCCTCGCACACCCCGACCGCCAACACACACTCACCGGAACCATACTCCTCATCAGATAACAGAAAACAAAGCGTCGAGAAAACAAAAAAACAGAACAACCCGCAATGCAACACACCATCGAACAAGCCTGGGACAACCCCGACCTCCTCCAGCAACCCGCCACCCGCCAAGCCATCCTGGACACCATCAACCTCCTCGACCAAGGACAACTCCGCGCCGCACAACCGGCAGAAAAAACCGAACGCCGAGAACCGAGCGCGGAAAACGGAAAACAATGGACCGTCAACCAGTGGGTCAAAAAAGCCATCCTCCTCTACTTCAGGCTACAAAACATGCAGACCACCCAAGCCGGCCCCATGCAATACCACGACAAAATACCACTCAAAACCGACTACGCACAACTCGGCGTACGCATCGTCCCACCAGCCGTCGCACGCCACGGCGCCTACCTAGCACCAGGCACCATACTCATGCCCTCCTACGTCAACATCGGCGCCTACGTAGACACCGGCACCATGGTCGACACCTGGGCCACCGTAGGCTCCTGCGCGCAAATAGGAAAAAACGTACACCTCTCCGGAGGAGTAGGCATCGGCGGCGTACTCGAACCCCTGCAGGCTGCACCCGTCATCATCCAAGACAACGCCTTCATCGGATCCCGCGCCATCATCGTCGAAGGCGCACACATCGACCGCGAAGCCGTTATCGGCGCAGGCGTCGTCATCACCGGCTCAACAAAAATAATCGACGTCACACAACCTCAACCCCACACCTACCTCGGCTACGTGCCCCCACGCTCCGTCGTCATACCAGGCTCATACACAAAACACTTCCCCGCCGGCGACTACCACGTACCCTGCGCACTCATCATCGGACAACGCAAAGAATCCACCGACAAAAAAACCTCACTCAACGACGCCCTCCGACTCTTTGACTAAAAAAACACCCCAAAGCACCCTATCCCTCCACCTATCCGGTAGGACTCTGGTAGGTATCTGGTAGGTGAATGGTTCGACTCCGGAGCGACTCGGAGCGATTTGAACAAGCTGACAGAATTTAACACAAATTAACGCAAAAGAAAAACAATGAGACACTTTGCCGCAAAACTCTCTCTGGCGCTGCTGACACTCACCCTCGTCACCGCCTGCGTCAAGCACGACGAAATAGACTTCGAAGGCTCCCTCGTATACATCCAGCCCTGCTCCCTGAACCACGTCCGCCCCGTAGCCGGATACCTCGTCGAACTCGACAAACCACAAGACGTCGGCCGCGACATCAACTTCCAAGGCAAAGAATACAAAAACGCCGTCATGCTCTTCGACCCCGACCGCATACTTCAGGAAGGCGACCGCCTCCGCGGCACCTTCTACTTCGACGACGACGCCTCGCGCATGTACTGCGATTTCAACAACCTCAACGACATCGACATACCTCAGGGCATCTTCCTCTCCGTCTCTGTTGATTAAATGTTGACAAAAAAAATCCGCCAATCAACACAAAATTCGTATCTTTGCACCCTGAACCGAACAGAAAAAAACATATAACAATATGAAATTCATAGTCAACAGCCAACAACTGCACAAACAATTGCAGTCCCTTAGCGGAGTCCTCTCCTCCAGCAACACCATGCCCATCATCGGATGCTTCCACTTCCGCCTCGAAGAAAACACCCTCACCGTCAAAACCACCGACCTCTCCACCACCCTCATGGCACGCATCCCCGTCGAAACCGGCCGCATCGAACAGGCCCAGGAAGTCGCCGTACCCTCCAAAATGCTCCTCGACATCCTCAAAACTTTCGACGACGTACCCCTCACCTTCGACGTCGACCAAGCCAACTACACCGTCGACATCGCCTCCGGCCAAGGCCAGTACCGCCTCGCCGGCATGGACGCCGCCACCTACCCCACCATGCCACAGGCCGAAAATACCAGCAAAGTGTTCATCGCCAGCTCAGCCTTCGTCGAAGCCATCAACAAAACCGTCTTCGCCACCAGCTCCGACGAAATGCACCAGCAAATGAGCGGCATATACTGCGAAATGACCCCAGACGGCATCACCTTCGTCGCCACCGACGCCCACAAACTCGTCCGCTACCGCCGCAAAGACGTCGCCTCCGACGAAAGCACCAACTTCATCCTCCCCAAAAAACCCATCACCATCATCAAAAACATCCTCGCCGCACGTAAAGAAGACATCCAACTCACCGTAGAATACAACAACACTAACCTCTTCATCACTTTCGACAACTTCTACATCGTCTGCCGCCTCGTCGACGGCCGCTACCCCAACTACGAAGCCGCCATCCCCAAAGACAACCCCAACCGCCTCATCCTCGACCGCCAGTCCTTCCTCAACACCCTCCGCCGCGTAAGCATCTTCGCCAGCGAAGCCACACGCCAGGTCCGCCTCTCCATCAACAACGACCGCATCGACATCAGCGCCGAAGACCTCGAACTCTCCAACAACGCCCACGAAAGCCTCCCCTGCCAATACGAAGGCGACCCCATGGACATCGGCTTCAACGCCAAATTCCTCACCGAAATGATCTCCTACCTCGACAGCGAACAAGTCCTCGTCGAACTCTCACACCCCTCGCGCGCAGGTATCATATTCCCCTACGGCGACGACTCCGAAGAGAAAAAAGACGACATCCTCATGCTCGTCATGCCCGTCATGCTCGCCAACTAAAAACAGACAATGCGCAACAAAGTACACCTCTGGGGATCCCACGGAGCCACCACCATCGGCATAGCCCTCGCACTCTTCATGCTCGCTATGCTCATGGTACTGGAATACCACTCCTACCGCCTCACCCACGATGCCCAGGAACGCATCACCTACAAAGTCGACCTCTCACCCGACACCTCCGACAGCCTCGCACTGGCACTCAAACAACACATCGCCGACATGCCCTTCGTCAAACACGTCGACTACATCTCAAAAGAAAAAGCCGCCGAAATATTCACCGAAGACCTCGGCGAAGACTTCATAGGCTTCGCAGGCTACAACCCACTCTTCCCCTCCCTCATGGTCAACTTCAACGCCGACCTCCTCCCCGACAACAGCACCGCCACCCTCGACCGCTTCTGCGAAGACCTCAACAACCAACCCGGCGTCACTGGCGTAGCCTATCAGGAAAACATCGTCTCCGAACTCCGCGAAGTCTTCTACAACCTCTCCTGGTTCCTCATCGTCTTCATAATCCTCCTCCTCATCGTCACCATCGTCCTCATCAGCAGCCTCATACGCATCGCACTCAACAGCCGACGCGAAACCATCGCCACCATGCAACTCGTCGGAGCCAAAGCACGCTTCATCGCACGCCCCTTCCGCCTCCGCAGCCTGGCCTACGGCACCCTCGGAGCACTGCTGGCCGACATCCTCACACTCATCGCACTTTGGGCCTTCGGCAACCAATTCGACATCAACCTCCTCGCCCCTCAACACTGGCTCTGGTACGCACTCATCGCACTCGCCATCATCCTCGTCGGCATACTCATCGCCTACCTCGCCACAGCCCTCACCGTCCGCGCATACATAGCAAAACATTAACAACCAACACACATGGAAAACAACAACAACCGGCAATTCCACTTCGCCTTCGAACCCATCAACTACATCCTGATGGGCGCAGGCCTCGTCCTCCTCGCCCTCGGATACATCCTCCTCAGCGGCGGCGGCAGCGACGACCCCAACGTCTTCAACCCGGAAATGTTCAACACACAGCGTCTCTACACCGCCCCCATCCTCATCATCCTCGGTTTCGTCGTCGAAATCGTCGCCATCATGTACAGAAAGAAAAAATAACCCCAACCAGACAACACCATGCAGTGGTTCGAAGCCTTGGTCCTCGGCATTGTGCAGGGCCTCACAGAATACCTCCCCGTCAGTTCCAGCGGCCACCTCGCCATCGGCGCCCACCTCTTCGGCCTCTCCGGCGAGGAAAACCTCACCTTCACCGTCGCCGTACACGTTGCGACTGTCCTCAGCACCATCGTCGTCTTCTGGCGACAAATCCTCGACATACTCGTCGACCTCTTTCAATGGTGCAAATCCCTCTTCTCTAAAGACAGCGGCACAACCATCGTCGACAAATTCAAAAAAACAAACGAAGGCACCTCCTACACCTTCAACATCATCATCTCCATGATACCCGTCGCCATCGTCGGCCTCTTCTTCAAAGACAAAGTCGAAGAAATCTTCGGCTCTGGCCTCATGGTCGTCGGATTCTGCCTCCTCGTCACCTCCTTCCTACTCTCCTACTCCTACTTCGCCACACCCCGCCAGAAAGAGAAAATCTCCCTCCGCGACGCCTTCATCATCGGCCTCGCACAAGCCCTTGCCGTACTGCCCGGCCTCTCACGCTCCGGCTCCACCATCGCCACCGGCCTCATCCTCGGCAACAAAAAAGAAAAAATGGCCCAGTTCTCCTTCCTCATGGTCATACCACCCATCCTCGGCGAAGCACTGCTCGACGTCAAAAAAATGGCCGAAGTGGGAGTCTCCTCAGCCATGGCCGGACTCTCACCCTCCGCACTCCTCATCGGCTTCGCCGCCGCCTTCATCAGCGGTCTCATAGCCTGCAAATGGATGGTCAACATCGTCAAAAAAGGCAAGCTCATCTGGTTCGCCATCTACTGCGCCATCGTCGGCATAGCCGTCATCGCGATGCACTAAAACAGCAATGGTGACCCTTGAACAACTGCAGGCAGGCATCGTACTGCCCATCGACAAACCCCACCGCTGGACCTCGTTCCAAGCCGTCAACAAAATCAAAGCCACCATACGGCACGCCTACGGACTCAAAAAGTTCAAGATAGGCCACGCCGGCACCCTCGACCCCCTGGCCACAGGACTGCTACTGGTATGCGTCGGAAAAGCCACCAAACAAATCGACACCCTCCAGCAAGGCACCAAAACCTATACCGGCACCATAGTGCTAGGTGCCACTACCCCCTGCTACGACCTGGAACGACCCATCGACCACTACTACCCCTACGACCACATCACCCCCGAACTCATCGCCCACACCCTGTCTCGCTTCACTGGCGACATCCTGCAGGTGCCACCCATGTTCAGCGCAGTGAAAATTGATGGCCAACGGGCCTACGAATACGCACGGACCGACGACCCCACCGCCACCATACAACCCAAACCCGTCACCGTCTACACCTTCGAAGTGACCGCCTTCAGAAACGGCAGCAAATCAAACGGCGGCAGCCAGCAGACCACTCCCATTACCGAAACCCCAGAACGGCACCTGTACAACAATCCACTAGGACACGTCCCCACCCACCTGCCACAACTGGGCTTCCGCATCGTATGCGGAAAAGGCACCTACATACGCAGCCTGGCCCGCGACCTCGGACTGGCAGTGGGCAGCGGAGCCTTCCTCTCGGAACTGCGCAGGGAAAGCGTGGGGGAATATACTGTCGACAACGCTTTGTCGCTCGACCAGGTGGAGGGCTACCTCACAGGAGAATAAACTCCCTCCACCCGGCCACCGACAGAGGCCTTAAGCCATATTGTGGAAGACGTTGACAACGTCCTCGTCATTCTCAAGACGCTCGAGCAGCCCATTGACATCCTCCTGCTCCTCGGGCGACAACTCACGCATGGTGAGGGGAATACGCTCAAACTTAAAGCTCTTGATTTCAAGCCCTTTCTCCTCGAGGAAGTGCGAGATAGGACCATAGTTCTTGAAGTCAGCATAGATAAAGATCTCGTCGCCGTCGCGGAACACCTCGTCGATATCGCAATCGATGAGCTCCAGCTCAAGTTCATCCATATCAATGCTATCGTTCCATGCCACCACAAACGAGCACTTACGCTCGAAGAGGAAATCGTTCATTCCCATCGTGCCCAGCTCGCCCTTGCCGCGGACAAAGGCGGCGCGAAGGTTGGCAACGGTACGGGTAGGATTGTCGGTAGCAGTCTCAACCACAACGGCAATGCCGTGAGGCCCTTTGCCATCGTAGACAACCTCTTTGTAATCAGAAGTATCCTTGGAGGTAGCTCGCTTGATTGCGCGCTCCACATTCTCCTTAGGCATCGACTCGCTCTTGGCAGTCTGCATGAGCAGACGAAGACGGAGGTTGGCCGAAGGATCGGGGCCGCCAGCTTTGACAGCCATCTCGATTTCCTTACCGATACGTGTAAATGTGCGGGCCATATTGCCCCACCGCTTCAGCTTGCGCGCTTTGCGGTATTCAAATGCTCTTCCCATAGTATTACTTTTTTTCTAATTGATTGCGTAGATATTGCGTACAAGCCTCGAAAGTCTCGAAGGTGTGGTCGGCAGGAACAATGCCGGGTATGACATTCATCTTGGTCAGCATATACATAGGCTGAGGCTGTATGATGGTCATCAGCACCTGCACACCACGCGACTGGAGATCCTTGATGGATTCCTCCATGGCATAGAGACCGCTCTGGTCCATGAAAGAAACGAGGCGCATACGGATGATGACGACCTTTGCATTCTCTGGCACAGTCTGCATCACCTCTTTAAACTTGTTGATGGTTCCGAAGAAGATGGGACCATTGAGACGCTGGATATATATGGAGTGGGCCACCGTGTCCGGCATACCATGCTCGTCGTCCCAAGGGCTTTCTTTGTCGAAGCCGGTCATCTCCTGACTGGAATAGCCCCCCTCGACAAGGTCGGAAGCGCGCTTCATAAAGAGGACACATGCAATAACCATGCCAATGCCCACTGCCGTCAGCAGGTCGACAAAGACCGTCAGCAGGAAGACCACGACGAGGACAAATGCATCGGCACGCGGTATCTTGATGAGGTCCTTGAAACCCTTGAAGTCTATGATGCCCCAACCGACGGTGATAAGAATGCCAGCCAGCACCGAAAGGGGCACATATTTCACCAGGCTACCCAACCCCAGCATGATAGCCAGCAGCAGCACCGCATGGGCCATACCGGAAAACTGCGTGCGCCCACCACTCTTGACATTGACCACCGTGCGCATTGTTGCACCGGCGCCGGGCAGACCGCAGAACATGCCGGCAATGGCATTGCCTATACCCTGACCTACCAACTCGCGGTTGCTGTCGTGCTTGGTCTTAGTGATATTGTCGGCCACAACGGAGGTGAGCAGCGTATCGATGGAACCCAAGCCTGCCAACGTGAGGCCTGGCACTATTGCACCCATAAGGAGGCTACCCCAATCCAAACCAGCCAACGCGACACCCTCCTTGGCGAAGAACGGCATCGGCAGACCCGAAGGGATGCGGCCAATGGTCAACGCTTCCGGCATGCCGCAGAACAGCGAGACAACAGTCATCACCAGCAGCGCCACTAAGGTGGCTGGCACTTTGGTAGTCACCTTGGGGAACAACCAGATGATAGCCACCGTGCCTATTCCCAACAGCAATGAGGTCAGCGAAATACCCTCGGCCACACGCTGGGGCAACTGAGTCACCATATCCACCACAAGGACCGGTGATTTGAGGCCCACCAGCGGATAAAGCTGCTGAAGGATAATGATAACGCCAATACCGCTCATGAATCCCGAAAGGACGGGATAGGGTATGTAGCGGACATACTTGCCGATTTTAATGACTCCGAACAGAATCTGGAACAAGCCACAGAAGACACCTGCCAAAGCCATACCGATAAGTACCGCCGAAAAACTCTGCTGGGCAGCCCAGATACCAGATATAAGGCTGGCAGTGATGACCGTCATGGGACCCGTAGGACCGCTGATCTGGCTGTGCGTCCCCCCGAAAAGGGCGGCGAAGAAGCCTAGCAGCGTAGCACCAACCAGGCCGGCGTAAGCGCCCATGCTGGATGCGTCAGGCGAGTCAACCCCGCCAAAAGCCTGTATGCCAAAGGCCAAGGCCAACGGGAGCGCGACGATACCGGCAGTGATACCACCGAAGACGTCGCCTTTGATATTGTCTGTCTTTATGAACATGCTATTTTAATATAGTTTAACTTTATTCTTGGTGTTTGCTCCCCAGAGAGAGTAGGAAACATGGACAGAAAGGATGGCCATGCCTACGCCGCCAAGCACATCGCTGAACCAATGACGGCTATTATACATCCGCATAATCCCCACGAGGGTCGCCACCCCGTAGCCCACATAGGTGACCCATGGGTAGCGGCTGCCGTACTCGCGCCGGACCATCTCGGCACCGCAGAAGGCGCCAAAGGTGTGCCCGCTGGGGAAGCTGGAATAGCCATTGCCATCTGGGCGTTCCACCTGGTAAAGCAGCTTGCCAGTCTCTGTAGCGGCAAGACCCAACAGGCAACTGGTAGCAGCAAGAAGGGCCATCTGCCCGAGGTTGTGCTCACTCTCCAAACCCGCCAGGTTGAGGGCAAAGGCGGCTGCCAAGGGGGCGAACTGCAGATAATCATCGAAGTGGAGCCTGGTGGCATCTGCCAGACTAAACTTGTCGTAGAGGCTTATCTCGCGGTCATGAAGCTCTGGCCGGATAGATATCAGCGTACCCGTAGAGAAGAGCGCAGCACCCACGAGGGGTTCCGTGCGGGGATGCAGACGGCGGTGCGCGGTGGTGTCCCACTGGGCAGAGGCTACCAGCGGAAGTGCCACAAGCATCAGTATCAACAGTTTCCTCATATTGTAAGTTTTCCATTAGAGAGTACGGGGACCACCGGACAAGTGTCGATGCGGAAGGAGAATGGAATGTCGTCGGTGACACCAAGCCCTTGCAGACGTTTGACGTGCGAAGCCTTAGCGCAATAGGCATAGGGATCGGCCTTGGCAGCAGACCACAGAGCAAGCGCCATTGCGGCCGCATCGCCACATGGTTCGGCGCCCGACTTGTCAATCAGGGCACCGGCAAAGAGGGTGTCCTCGATGCAGAAATCGTTTTTCCAGCCGCTGCACAGCACCACAGTGTCCCTGCCGTCGGTTACCAACTTCTTGGACAGGGCGGAAAGGTTGGAGAAAGCACCCACGAGGGTGAGGGCGGCATCGGAAGCACATAGAATGCTTACCGTGCCGTTGGTGGTGCTGTACGCCAGCCTCACATCCGTCATATCGTTGCGGAGGTATTCGGTCGGAGAGTTGCCATACTCGGCATCACCGACCTTTCTTCCATTGCGTTCTGCCGCCAGGGAGAATCCAAGGTCGCGATAGCGAAGCAACCCGTCCAGGCTATCGAGCGGAACGATGATGCTGCAACCTGCCTGAAAAGCAGCACAGATGGCCGTGGTGGCTCGGAGAACATCGACGGCCACCGTGGTATGGTGGTGGGTAATGGTGCGGAAGGGATAAAGCGCGGGGGTAAGTGATACTTCTATTCTCATTGCTGCTCACTTTTCGTCATCTGGACAGTACCGTCGGCATTTATTTTAAGGGTGAATTGTTCGGGATGCGCCACAGCGAAGCGCTCGGTGCGGTTGATGCGGGCACGGACACCTGACGGGAGGTCTTTTAAGACATATGTATTGAGGGTTTCGACGAGCCGGCAGCGCTGCGCGGTCTCGAGGTCGCAGCCATACTTCTCGGCGAAGGCCCTGTCGGCGGCCAACGGGATGGGGCGTCCTTTGAAGTCGGTGGGGAGCGTCTTGTCGGCATGGACCTGGACGTGAAGGAGTTCGCTGTTGCTATGGGCGGAACGGAGGACGTATTCGACGTCGACCGACCAACTATTGGAGGTCTGCTGCCAGCCTTGCAGGGTTATGAAGAGGACTGCGTCAACACCGAGGTCACGGTGGTAGTCGCTGATGTCCTCGTTGCGCAACTGCTTGCCGGAGCGGTATTCTGTGGCTGCCAGCTGTGCTGATGCCAATGGGCCGGGAACGTAGTAGCCGTTGTAGATGAGCGGGTCGGCAGCGGTGAGGTAGAGCTGCATGGCAGCGGTGTTGAGCGAGAGGTTGAAGAGGGAGTCGTCGGTGGTGCGGAGCACACGGCGCATACTCATGTCTGAGAGGGGGGCTATGTATATAACGGCAGGGTTCTCACGATAGATCTCGCTGTAGTGCGACATCTTTTTCTCGCTCTTACAGGCCGACAACAGCAGGGGGATGAGCATCCAAAGTAGGTAGCGTGACTTCATGGCATTATTGTTTTTTGCTGTTTTCCTTTGCTTGCCGTTGACGTTCTTTAGCCTGACGCTCCTTTTCTTTTTGGGCATCTTTCTTGGCCTGCTTGCGGGCTTTCTCCTGTTCTTTCTTGGCTTTCTCGCGGTCGGCCTTGGCCTGCTTGCGGGCATCGGCCTTGGCCTGCTTGGCGGCGGCTATGGAGTCGAGGGTTGCCTGTTTGCGGAGCGCTTCCTGGGCCTGCTGCTCTTCGAGGAGGAGTCGCTTCTGGGTCGCTGTGAGGCGGATGGGGACCTGGACTGAGTCGACGGGGGTCTGCATCTGCAGCCAGAGGGTGTCGGTGCTGTCGATGATGGGGGCTACGTAAGGCAGTGGCTGCAGTGCTGCCAGAGAGTCGTAGGCCCAGGCGGTGAGCTGATTCATGTCGGCAGCGGGCGCCGGCGGAACCATGGTATCGACAATCATGTCGGGCATGATGCGTTGCTTGATACGGAGCACCATAGCGCGGCTTTGCGGAAAGGCACGCACCTCGGCATTGAGCATGCGGCATGCGGCATCCTTATGGCCCATGAGGGCCAGGGCGACGCCATAGTCGGCGAACATGCCTGGGTGCAGGGTGTCGGCCTTGAGGGCCTGGTTGAGGCTTTGTCCGTAGGCCGAGGCGAGGCTATGGAGGTCGCCATAGGTGCGGTTGGTCTGGTAGCCAAGCACTTCGGCGCGCGGCATGCCTGCATAGCGGCCCGAGCAAGCCGAGAGGGCGGCCAGGAGCAGGAGGAGCGCTGAGGCAGCCAGCGACGCACGGAGGCGTGGTGCTATGTGATGTCCTTTCATTGTCAAGGTCAGTCAATAATAAAGAAATAGCGAAGCCTGTAAGCCGGGTTCTGTCGTGTCCTATCATTAATCTAGGGCCGCCGTCGCCGACGGTCTCTATCAACCTACCCCCCGATAGTGCGGGCGAGCCAGCCCGCTGCCCTAAGGCATACCGGTATACATGGTCTTTCAGCCCATGAGGCTTGCCATCGGCGCTGTCGCCAACGCCGTCGTGGGCTCTTACCCCGCGTTTTCACCCTTGCTTTGTGCAGAAGGCCAACCGTTTTGGAGGCGCACTAGCACAGTAAGCGGTATCTTTTCTGTGGCGCTTTCTATGACCGCTCGGTTGCCCTTGCGGCCTCTTCCCGTTAGGAAGCATGGTGGCTCGAGCTGCCCGGACTTTCCTCCCGACGGTGCCGCCGGGCGATAGGAAGGCTTGCGCTATTTCGGGTGCAAAGATACGACTTTTTTTTTAATTGGAGAAATTTTAGGTGCAGGGTGCTAATAATGTGGCTATCTGAGGAGGGTGATGGTGCCTTTCTTGGTGACGGGAGTGCCCTCGGCATCGCGGAATTGGGCCACCCAGACGTAGGCTCCCTGCGGGAGTTGCGAGCCGTTGTAGGTACCGTCCCAGCGGAAGGCGGGGTCGGTGCTGGTGAAGAGCTGGCGGCCGCTGCGGTTGAAGATAAATATCTTGAAGTGGGAGACAGGGGCTGTGAAGGTAAGGCCGAAGGTGCGGTTGTCGTCGATGTCGCTGCCCGGATAGATGACGTTGGGTGCCCATAGGATGTTTTCCGGGGTAGGACTTTCGTCTTCCGACGTGGGGGCTTTGGGGGATGGGGCCGTGGCGCTCGTCTCGGCCGGGGCGGTGGCGGCCGGGGCTGCGGAGGCGACCGTCACGGCGGCAGGCTGCTGCCCGGCGGGGGCGGCAGGAACCATGGGGATGTGGACGGCGACCGACGGCGACTCGGGGAGGGGCTGCGGCACGACGGCGACGGGTTCGCCCACCATGCGCTCGGGCTTGGCAGCGGGTTCGGCCGTGGCCTTGGGGCTGGCGGCTGCGGGTTCGGTGGCGACAGTGGCGGCGGGTTCGACGACGGCTGGCCGGGCGGCAGGCTGCGACTGCGGCTGCTGCACGGCGGGGGCCACGGGTTGCCCGGCGACCACGAGCGGACTGTCGGTAGCAGACTGGCTGTGGGGAATGAGCAGCGCGGCAGCAGCCACGACGGCCACGGCGGCCGCGGCCATGCCGCCCCATCGCTGGGCGCGGCGCAGACGAAGGCGGCGCTGTATGTTTTCGAAGAGTCCCTCGTCGGGTTGCTCGCGGTAGGTCTTGAGGTCCATGTATGCTGTTTTTCTATGGTTTACTGTGGGTTAATATCTTGCGGAGGGCATCTTTGGCGCGGCTGAGGTTGGAGCGGACCGCCTCTTCGGTGCATCCAAGGTGGGCAGCCACCTCTTCGCGCGAATAGCCTTCGACTTCTATCATGTTGAAAACGAGGCGCTGCTGCGGGCCTATGCGCTGTAGTGCGGCGATAACTTCCTGGGTGGAGAAAGGGTCGAGGGGGAGCGATACGAGCTGCTGGTCGGCTACGTCGAGGAGAAGCGGCTGCGCTTCGCGACTGCAGTAGTTGATGCAGCGGTTGACCATGAGGCGATAGACCCACGGACCCAGGCTCTCGGGCTCTTTGAGGCGCTTGATGTTTTCGAACACGCTGACGAAGCCGTCCTGCATGAGGTCTTGGGCTACGGTGCGGCTTTTGGAGTAGCGCAGGCAGATGCCGAGGGCCATGGGGGCCATGGCATCGTAGAGGGCCCGCTGGGAGCGGCGGTCGCCCCGACGGCACCCCTCGACGATTTGTGTGTAGTCAGGCTTCATCTTTTGTTATAGACACCGGCTGAGTGTTTTCGTTGCACGGCGTCTAAAAATTAACATTATTTAACATTCAGGGCGGTGATGACCAGCGCGTCGCCGTCGACGCGGAAGTGGACGTCGTAGCGGTCGAAGAGCATGGCATAGCGACGCTCGGGGTCGTTGTGGTAGTGCGGACGGGGGTCCTGCGCCAGGGCCAGGGTCAAGGGACCGCGCTGCCCGGGGGGAAGCGGAGACAGCAGGCCGTCGGGGTCAAGCACACGGAGAACCGCCTCGGGCTGCGCCGGGGCGAAACCGCTACGGGCCTCGGGGTGGCTGTCGGCATAGGTGAGGTAGGGTTTGATGTCGAGTATGGGGGTTCCGTCGACGAGGTCGGCACCGACGACGTTGAGGACGGGGCCGAGGCGCGGGTCGTCGTCGATGGAGACGAGTCTGACCGAGGAAAGGCCTATGGGGTTTGGGCGGAAGGGGCTGCGCGAAGCGAAGACGCCGACGCGCTTGTTGCCGCCGAGGCGCGGGGGGCGGACGGTGGGGCTCCACTGCTGGCGCTCAGCCAGGTGGAAGCGGAAGAGGAGCCATAGGTAGTCGAATTCCTCGAGGCCGCGGAGGGCTTCGGCGTTGCGGTAAAGGGGCTCGAAGACGATGCGGCAATGGCAGTCGACGATGCCAGCCTGCCGGGGGACACCGAACTTGCTCTTGAATGGGGATTCGACGTGGGCTATAGTTAACATATTTTAACTAAAACGGAGTGCTGGACGGCAGGCATCTGGTAGGTATCTGGTAGGTATCTGGTAGGTATCTGGTAGGTATCTAGTAGGTATCTGGTAGGTGAATAGTTCGACTCTGGAGCGATTTGGACAAGTTGTGGGATTTGGAGCGATTTGTAGGGTCTGTGCGGCAGGTTAGCTGCCGACGGGACGGTTGGCCCAGAACTGGAGGAAGTCGTCGAGGTTGGCGCGGAGGAGGTTGGGGGTGTCGAGGCTGTAGGGGCAGTTCTGGACGCAGTGGTTGCAGTGGATGCAGTCGTTGATTTTGAGCATCTTCTGGTGCCACTCTTCGGTGAGGTAGACGCTGTGCGGCGCACGGCGGAGGAAGAGCGACATGCGGTTGCAGTCCTGGATCTGGATGCCCGCGGGGCAGGGCTGGCAGTAGGCGCAGCCGCGGCAGAAGTTGCCCGAGAGTTGCTGGCGGTCGTGGTCGATAACGGCCTGCAGCTCAGGGGTGAGCGACGGCGGGTTGTCCTGGAAGGAGAGCCACTCGTCGAGCTCGGCTTCTTTCTGGATGCCCCAGATGGGTGCCACGTGGGGATACTGTGCGAGGAAGGCATAGGCCGCGGCTGCGTTGGCGATGAGGCCGCCGGCGAGACCCTTCATGGCGATGAAGCCCATGCCGGCGCGGGCGGTGCGGTCGACGATGTCGAACTCCTCTGCCGAGGCGATGTAGGAGAAGGGGTACTGCAACGTCTCGTAGCGGCCGCTCTCGATGGCCTGAATGGCCACGCGCTGGCGATGGTTGGTTATGCCGATGTGGCGTATCTTGCCTTGCTGCTGCGCCTCGAGCATGGCTTCGTAGAGGCCGGTGCCGTCGCCAGGCAGCGGGCAGAAGGCGGGGTTGTGGAACTGGTAGAGGTCAACGTAGTCGGTGCGGAGCAGGCCGAGGCTGGTGTGGAGGTCTTTCCAGAAGGCCTCGACGGTGGTGGCGCCGGTCTTAGTGCTAATGATGACCTCGGAGCGGCGGCCCTCCAGGGCAACGCCCAGCTTGTGCTCGCTGTCGGTATAGAAGCGGGCGGTGTCGAAATAGTACATGCCGCCATCGAGGGCACGACGGACGAGGCTGACGGCGTCGGCCTCGGAGATGCGCTGTATGGGCAGGGCTCCGAAGCCGTTGCGGGGAACGGTGAGGCCGGTGCGGCCAAGGGTGACGGTTTGCATTTCTTGCGTGTTGATTTGTCTTGAACTACATGAACTGCATGAACTACAAGGACTACCTGACCACCGCGATGCGGCGGGGTGTGCTGTTGCCGACTTGGACGAGGTAGACACCGCTTGCCGGGAGCTCGACCTGGTAGTCGGGCAGAGTCACCTCGGCGCTGGTCAGCTGACGACCTACGGCGTCGAAGATACGGAGGCTCTGGCCCTGGGCACCCAGGACATGGAGGGTGGAGTTTGCGGTGTAGAGGACCACTTCGTCAAGGTCGGCGGGGTCGATATCGAGGAGGCCGATGAAGTTGGCGTAGATGGTGACATCCTCGTGGAGGATGAAGAAGAAGGTGTAGACAACGGGATGGTGGCTCCATGAGAGGTTCCAGCCCTCGAAGGCCCAACCCTCGTTGGCCTGGGCAGTAACGGTGACGAGGTCGCCATAACGGCCCTGGTTGGTGGTGACGCCATTGACGTTGACGAGTACGCGTCCGCCGTAGGAAGGATTGGATCCGACGGTGATGGTGTAGAGGTCGGCCGTCACGACAGCGGTGAGCGTGACGTTAGCGGTGACGTCGAAAGTGTAGCAGGAATCAGAGCTGACGATATTGCCCTCGCTGTCGGCCCAGTGAGAGAAGTGGAAGTGGTCGGGTGTCGAGGCGCAGACGGTGGCAACGTCGCCATAGCGGTAGTATCCGGCACCGGTGAGGGTGGCGTCGTCGCCCTGGAGGGTGACGACATAGTGGGTGGGCTGGAAGAGGGCCACAAGGACGGTATCAGCGGTGACGGTGATGGTACGCACGAGGTCAGTGCTGCCATCGCTCCAGCTGAGGAAGTCGTAGTGGTCGTTCGGCATGGCCGCGATAGTGACGTAGTCGCCGCTGTCGGCAATGGTGGCAGTGGCGGAGACCGAACCCCACGAGCTGTTTCCGCTAATGACGGTGACCGAGAAGACAGGGGGCTCGGGAGGAAGAACCTGCTGGAAGTGAGCCACAAAGTGGGTATTCTGCTCGGCGATGAAGGTGATGACTTCGTCGGTGGAGTAGTGGACGCCATTGTGGGTCCAGCCGAGGAACTGGTAGGTCTCGTCGAGGGGCAGCGCCGTGAGGGTCACGAGGTCGCCGTAGCTGTAGACGCCGGCACCTTCGACGCTGCCGCCGATGGCGAGGGCTGTGATGCTGACATTGTTGGGGAGGAAGTTGGCATAGAGCATGAGGTCGCCGTCAAGTGTGAGGTCACGGGGGTTGTCGGTGTTGCCGTCGCTCCATTCTTGGAAGTAGCTGCCCTCCTCGGGGATGGCGATGATGTTGGCTGTGGCCCCATATGCATAGGTGCCTGCGCCGACCACAGAGCCGTTGCCATTGGGCGCAAGGGTAAGCTCGACGCTGTCGATGGCGAAGGTGACGATGAAGATAGCGGGCTCGGTGGCGGGGAAGCTGATGGTGGTCGAACCGGCATAGTCGACACCGTTGCGCGTCCAGCCTACGAAGTGGTGGTGGGCATCAGGTGTAGCCTCGAGGGTGACAGTGCTGCCATAGACGTAAGGACCTGCACCGGTGACAGTACCGTTGACGGCGTAAGCGGCAATCTCGAAGACATTGTGGGCAAAGGTGGCCACGAGCGTCTGGTCAGAGATGAGGGTGATGGTGCGGGGGTTGTCGGTGTTGCCGTCGCTCCAGGAGACGAAGCGGTTGCCGAGGTCAGGCGTGGCGTAGAAGGTGACAACCGAGCCATAGGGATAGCTGCCGGCACCCGAGACGGTGCCATTGCCAATGGTGTCGAGGGTGAGGGAGACGATGTCGATAGCGAAGGTGGCCACGAAGCTAGCATCCTCGAGGGCAGAGAAGGAGATGGTGGTGGAGCCCGGGTAGTCGACACCGTTGCGCGTCCAGCCGACGAAGCTGTAGGAGTCGTCGAGGGGCGTGGCGGTGAGGGTGACGGTGGTGCCTTCGACATAGGAGCCGGCGCCGGTGACGGTGCCGCCGATGGCAAGGGCCACGATGTTATAGGTGACGATGTCGGCCTCGAAGGTTGCGGTCAGGTTGTGGTCGGCGGTGAGGCTGAGGGTACGGGGATTGTCGGTGTTGCCGTCGTTCCACGAGACGAAGTGGTAGGCATCGTCGGCAACAGCGAAGATGGTGGTCGAAGAACCGTAGGCATACTTGCCGCTGCCATAGACCGAGCCGTTACCGGCAGAGGCGAGGCTGACTTCGACACTGTCGATACGGAAAGAGGCGAGGAAGTGGACTGCCTCGGTGGCGGAGAAGGTGATGGTGGCTGCGCCGGCATAGGGGCTGCCGTTGCGGGTCCAGCCGAGGAAGGTGTGGTGAGGATTGGGGACAGCGGTGAGGGTTACGGTCGTGCCATAGTTGTAATCGCCCGCACCTGTGACGGAACCATTGACGGCATCGGCGGAGACGGAGACCTTCTCGGCCAGGAAGTTGGCGGTGAGGCTAAGGTCGGAGTAAAGGGTAAGCGTGCGGGGATTGTCGGTGTTGCCGTCGTTCCACGAGCCGAAGCCGTAGCCGAGTGCCGGGGTGGCGAAGATGGTCAGCTGGGTGCCGTAGGCATAGATGCCGGCACCGGTGACGGTGCCGTGGCCGTCGGTGGCAAGGGTGACGTCGACGCTATCGATGACGAAGAGGGCCATAAGGACAGTGTCGGAGATGACAGTGATGGTGCGACTGCTGGCAGTGACGCCATCACTCCAACCAACGAAGGAATGGTTAGCGGCAGGTGTGGCGACAATGTCGACAGTCTGGTTGGCGTAGACGCTGGCAGCCGAGGCAGTGACCGAACCCATTGAGGCGTCGGCGCTGAAGGCGGCAACAGAGTACATATCGGCCTCGGCGAAGATGGCCATGAGGGAGAGGTCGTCGGTGAGGGTGACCGTACGCGAAGCATCGGTGTTGCCATCGCTCCAGGAGATAAAGCGGTAGCGGTCGGCATCGGCGACGGTGGCGTTGACAGTCACAGACTGGTTGTAGTTATAATAAGAACGCGCGGGCACGCAGGAGACGGAACCCATGACTGGGTCGTTGGCCTGTACAGAGAGCACGAGACGCATGGGAGAGAAGGTGGCCGAGTAGGACTGGTCGGCAGTGACCTGGACAACCATGGGGTTGGAGGTGCCGCTGCCGGGGGTCCAGCTTGCGAACTCGTAGCCTGCGGCCGGAGTCGCCTCGAGGGAGACTATCTCGCCATAGGCATAGCGGCGGGCATTGACGACGTCGCTATTGACAGAGCCCTGCGAAGCCACAGAGGCCACGGTGACGGTGAAGCTGTCGACAACAAACTCGGCCGTGAGGACGGTATTCTCCGTGAGGGTCACAGTGCGGACGGGGTTGGTGATGCCGTCGTTCCAGCTGTCGAAGGTGCAGTGGGCACTGCCGACGGCCTGCAGGGTGACCTGCTGGCCATAGGGGAATTCGACCGGTGTGCCGTTGACGATGCCGGAGACGTAGCCACGCTCTGGGTGGGAGACGTTGACGGTCAGCGAGAGGCTGTCTTTGGCGAAGATGGCCATGGCGACGAAGTCGCTGCCGGCAAGGGTAACGTCGCGCACCGTGTCGGTGATGCCGTCGCTCCAGGCTATGAAGTGGCAATGCTCGCTGGCGCGGGCCCTGACGGTATGGGTGGTGCCGTTGGCTACGCTATAGACCGAGCCGAGGGCCTGACCGAGGGCAGGGTCGTTGCTGATGACGGAGACGCTGAACTTGTCGGCCTCGTCGAAGATGGCGACGACATTGCGGTCGGCCGTAATCGTAAGGGTGCGGTCGGCGTCGGTGCTGCCGTCCTCCCAGGCCACGAAGCGGTAGAGGTCGGTGTCGTGGTTGACATAGCTGACGGTGACGGTCTCGTTGTAGCGGTAGAAGTCCTTGGCAGGCGTGAGGACGATATGACCCATGACGGGGTCGTTGGTGACGGTGTCGAGACGGTAGTCGATGCTGTCGAAGAGGGCCGTCAGGCCAACGATGTCCTCGCGGACAACGATGATGCGGGGATTGTTGTGGTCGCCGTCGCTCCACGAGGTGAAGCGAACGCCGTCGTTGGCAGTGGCCACGACTTCAATCTCGGCATCGTACTCGTAGGTACCGTTGACGGCGGTGTTGACGGTGCCGTAGTTGGCATCGGCGGCAGCGAGGGAGACCTCGAAGCTGTCGAGGGCGAAGATGGCGGTATAGACCTGGTCGGCATCGAAGGTGACGATGCGGCTGGCGGTGGTGACGCCGTCATCCCAACGGACGAAACGGGCATTGGGATTGGCATGTGCCTCGAGGCGGCTGTTGGAGGAGCCATAGGGGCGCGACTCGGAGCCGATGACGTAGCCGAGGGCAGGATTGTTGGGGATACCGGTGACGGTGTAGACGTTGGGGGTGCAGTGGGCCACATAGTTCTCCACGTCGCCAACAGTGATATAGCGGGGGGTGCTGACCACCTCGTCGCTCCACTTCAGGAAGGTATAGTGGGCGTCGGGGGTGGCCGAAATCTCGACCTGGGAGCCATAGGGGTAGGTGCCGCTGCCGGTGGTGGAAGCGTGGAAGCCCTGGACGTTGATGGTAACGTCGGAGGTGGCGAAGTTGGCGGTGATGGTGGTGTCGGAGTCGATGAGGAAGGTGGTAGAGGTGGCGTTGCCGGGGAGGTTAGTCCAGCTGGACAGGTACTGACCGCGGTTGGGCAGGGCGGTGACGGTGACCTCGGTGTTGTAGGTGTGGTCCGGCGTGCACCAGACAGCGCCCTTGGTGCTGTCGTTGGCAGCAAGGGTCACGTGGTATTGGATGGGCTCGAAGATAGCGGTGAGGGTGATGTCGCGGGTCATGACAATCTGGCGGCCGTTGCGGTCGCTGTCGATGTCAGACCAGCGGACAAAGCGGTAGTGCTCGGCAGGGGTGGCGGTGACGAAGGCCACCTCGTTGAGGGAGTAAACATCCTTGTCGGCCTCAGCGGTACCCCAGGCGTTGTTGTTGGAACTGACGATGACAGAGAACATACCCTTCTCACGGTAGACGGCCACTATGTCGACCGAGGCGGTGACGGTGTGGACGAGGGGGTTGTCGCTGCCGCCGATATTCCATCCAATGAAATCGTAGAGCGCGGCGTCGACATTGCTGGTGGCGATATTCAGGACGTCGCCGTAGTGATAGGTGGCGTCGATGTTGCCGCCGACGATGGTGCCCTTGCCGGCGGTGGCGGTAACGGTGACGTGGTAGGTGGTCTGGACGAAGTTGGCGGTGTAGGCACCGTTAGCGGTGGCGGTGAAAGTGTAGTTGCGGAGGGTGCTGACGACGGTGCCGTTGGCGTCGGTCCAGTTGACAAAGCTCCAGCCGGGGAGGGTGTCGGCTTTGAGGACGACGACACCGTTGTAGCAGACGTCGCCGCTGACCGTGGCGGTGCCGTGGGTGGCATCGTCGACCGTGGCGGTGATGGTCAGGGGTTCTGCCTTGAAGATAGCGGTATAGGTTCTCGGAGTGTAAACGACAGGACGACGGGGATTGTCGACAGGACCATCGCTCCACCCGACAAAGGTATAGTGCTCATTGGGGATGGCCTCGAGGAAAGCCAACGTGCCGTAACCGTAGGTCGCAGAACCGTCCACCTCACCGGCGCGGTTGTCATTGGCAACAGCATTGATCTCTATATCATCCGGGTTGAAATAAGCCACTTGGGTGACAGTGGCATTCTTATTACCCCATGCTGTGAGGGTTTGAGGGTTGTTTGAGACCGTATTGCCCCACTTACTGAACGTATAATGCTCATTACTTGCAGCATACAGGCGGATTGTGTCGCCGACAGCCACGCGGGCCGAGGTCATTCCCGAAGCGGGTGAGCGCAGCGAAGCCGAACCATGCTCAACAGCGAAAGGTTCAACAACAACAGTCACACTGTCGCGGCAGAAGACCGCCGTGAGGGCCTTATCCTCGTCGACGACGAGGCTCAACGGATTAGTGTCATTGTTGACCGAGCCACTCCAGTTGACGAACTCCGCGCGGTAGGCCGCATTGGCAACGAGCGTCACCTCCGTGCCATACTCGTATGTACCGGCACCATAGACACGGCCGATTGCGGCATCGGAGGGAGTCATAGCCACCTCATAGCTTCTAGGTGTGACCACGGCCGCATAGATGCGGCTCTCGGTGGCAACGACGGAAGCGGTATGCGTCGCGCCGCTGCCGTCGGCCTCGTCCGGCTCGGGCACCCACGCAAAATCGTAGTGCTCGGCGTCGTTGAGGGTCGCGGTGAAAGTCACCGTCTGACCGACGGTCACCACGCCGTCGGCGGGAATGGTCGTCACAGTGCCGAGGGTCGGATCGTTGATCGTGCCGAGGACCATAACCTCATCTTCGGCGCAGAAATAGGCCGTCAGCGTCGCATCGCGGCGAACCGTATAATCGTAGGCAGCGGTAGCCGTGCCGTCGCTCCAGCCGACGAACTTCGAGCCCACGGCCGGCGTCGCAACAAGCGACAGCGTGCTGCCGCACACCTGCCGCCCCGAGGCCATGTTGATGCTGCCACGCGCCGCATTATTGACGGCAAGCGTCACCATGTGCGTATCGGGGACAAACTGCGCCTCGTTAGTCGCCAGAGCGGACTCGTTCTGATAGGGAAAATAGCGCGGATTCGTCGTATTGCCGTCTGCCCACTGCCGGAAGACATAGTGCGGACGCGCCACCGCCCTGTAGACGGGAGTCGTGCTCACCGGACCGGAAGACTCGCCCACCACAAAACCCCGCTCGTCCGACTCCGCAACCACATCGGATGCACCATGCAGGTTCACCGACGCCGTAGCGGGAGCGGAATAACCGTCACCACAGTGGCGGTCCACAACGAAAGTGTAGGCATAGCCCGTGCCCAGGCCCGACACATCAAACACCTGATCCACCACGTCGACAGCTGCCGTCGTCGTATCCGTCGTACCCTGGCGCACATAGCGGACGCGGTAAAGGGCCGCCGGGTCGGGCTCGCCACCCCAGACCAGACGCACCGAATTGGCCGTCACCGACGACTGCTCCACCGCCAGACCCATCGGCTGCCTGCAACCCGGGCTGCGTTCGATGGTGATATCGGAAACAACGAAACCGCGGGCCGACGTCGAACTCGTCTCCGCCTTCAGGGCCAGACGCGAACCATAGGGCACCTTGCGGAAAAGCTCGGAGAGGTTGAGCGTATAGCGGCGCGTCGCCGTCAGGCTGCCCAGGTACTGGAAAGCCGTGTCGACATAGCCATAGCTGACATCGGTGAAAGGCGAAACCTCCAGATCGAACGAAAGGGTAAGCGTATCGTAATTCCCGCCAATACGCGGGAAAACCGCAATAGCAGGCCCCGCCCCCCCACGGGTCTGCACACGCAGGCCGTGCGTCGTCGTGACGAAAGCCCGCGGATAGCCCGTCGCCGTAGTCGAAAGGCCCGGAAAATCCCAGCAATAAGGCAGGACATTCGCCAGCGCGAAAGAAGAGTAACCCTCATAAGTGGAGAAATCCTCATGGTAAGGGACACCCCTCGGACCGCAGTCGGAAGCGAAAATCGCCGTCGACGAAGAGAAAACCGCCGAAGTGTCCCCCGCACCGCAGACCGAGCGGACACGCGCCTCGTAGCGCGTCGAAGGCTCCAGGCCCATGATAGTGGCCGTCGTCCCGTCGACAACAACCCTCGAGACATCGGCTCCGCCGAGGGCATTGTACTCCACCACGTAAGCCGTCGGACTGCCAATCGAAGGAGCCTGCCACGCAAGACGCGCGCTCGTGCGGCCCGAAGCCTCCGTGACAACACCCGTCGGGAAATAGCACCCCGGCGCCGGCGTCACCGTCACCTTCATATTCGCGTAGTAATTGACCGACGTGCCCGTCGCCGTGCCCGGGTGGCCCGTAGTGTTGCGCATAATCAAGCCCGCCCCACCCTCGGCGGTGGCCACATAGCGCTGGCTCGTCGAAGCCGACGCGCCATCGCGGACAACCACCACGGCCAGGTTCGAACCGTCGTAGGCAAAAGCATTGTCCAGGTGGATATTGTGCCACCCCGTCACCGTCGGCTGCGCCCCACTGCCGCTGTACACCAGCGTCAGCGAATCCAGCGACACCCAGTTCGCCTTGTTCGCCATAACGGGCACACGGTCCGTATTGGCCATATAGATGGAAACCGCCGGCGCACTGAACGAAGACTGCTGCTGCCCGCAGTTGAAAGCCACATCCGTGATCGTGCCGCCAAAAGGCAGCTCCAGGTACTCCGCCCTATAGATCGTCTGCATCCAGCTCTTCGCATACTGGTTGCCGAAAGGAACATTCAGATTGTTCGTCGTCCCCGTACCGATGGTTCTGGTGACCGGCGCCTGCGCGCCGGCACCCAGGGCGCCGAAAAGCAGAGTCGCCGCCAGGGACGAAGGCCCGCGCGGCCGTTTTGAAGCAGTAGTTCGTGTGTCTCATATTACGTATGTTTTTGTTTCAAAAAGAATTATAGCGCCCCCCTGTCGGGGGATGAACTTGCAAAGGTACGAATAGTTTTCGGCTCGGCAAGGGGGTCTTTATATTTTTAACAATATTTAGGGTTGGGGGAGGGGGATTGTTTAGTGTTTAGTGGGTAGCATTTGACCCCATGTGCCGCCCAGCACCCACTGCACACTAACCCCCCCCCCCACCCTCCTAGGTAACAAGTAGGTAACTGGTAGGTGAATAGTTCGACTCTTTCCCATTATTTCCCATCGATGGGAACTTGGAGGGGGCTGAAAGCGGCGGCCCTGAGGGGTTGCAGGCCGTCGAGAAAGGCCACGTCGAGCTCGCGGCGCTTGAGGGGGTTCTTGCAGCGGTTGCTCTTGATGGAGGGCTGGAAGGGGGTGCCGTCGGCACGGAGGAAGACGCCGCAGAGGGTCTGCCACTTCATGCGCTGCCCGTCGGCGCAACGGATGAGGCCCTGCTGCCAGAGGCCATTGACGAGGTAGTTGAGCATGTCGCCGCTGCCGAGCCACCGCACCCACGGCTGCTGCGACCGGCGCTCGCGGTCGCCAAGCATAAGGCCGAGGCCGCGCCGCAGGGCTTCCTGCTGCTCGCTGTCGTTGGCGATGAGACCGCGTCGGGCCAATGCGCTGATGCCGACACGGAGCTGGTCGGCAAGGATGCCGAGACCCTCGCCCAGCCACACAAAATGGCGCGGAGCGAGGTCGCTCTCGGGCAAAAAGGAGGGCGATGCGGCCGACGCTGACTTAACGATGGCCCTGTCGGCCAAGGCACGCCTGCGGTCGAGGAGCTGCTGCAGAGCCTCGGCACGCTCGAGACAGAGTTCGGCCCATGCCGGGTCGGGCAGCTGGCGCTGGAAATCGAGCCAAAGGGCTTGCTGGCGTTCGAGGGGGATGCCCCTCCGCGTCATGATCCGCTGCAATAGGCCAGCGTCTGCGGGACAGCGTGTTCCGCAGCACTCCACCACATATTCATAAGGCACTGTGCTATAGCCCGATGCAGTGACGGATGGGTTGTATGAACTATATTTAATGACACTGCAAAGTTATGATTTTTTTTGCATTTGCAAACTTTTTAATAAAAAATTTACGATAAACTTACGCAAAACTATCGCAAACCGACGCACAATACACTCAAAAACAACGCAAAACCGACGCCGCCCCCTCCCCTGCCCTTTGCCTCTCGACGACCGAAGAAAGCACACTAGATTTGCATCCGATTTCCCGGGAAAAGAATCAATTTGTCAAACAACCAAAAAACAAAAAAAAATGATGACCAAAGAAGAATGGGAAGACCTCCTGCATGTGCTGGGGCTCGACTACGAGGCCGAAGCCTCGCTGATATACCTTTTTTACGTGACTCCCGACGGATTCGTGCGCAATTTCAGCATCAGCGTGAACCGCGGCAGCAAGATGAACGACAAGCAGTTGGAGCAACTGATGCGCGAACAGTACCCCTCGACGCGCAGCGGCGCCCTGCTGCACGTGGAACGCCCCGGGGCCCCGCAGAGCCAGTGGCTCGACATTGCCGACGTGTGCGGAATGCTGCACATCAGCCGGAAGACACTGCGCAACTGGACAAGGCGCGGCCTCTTCTCACCCTCGGTAATCGGAGGCCGCATATACTACAGCCTCAACGAGATAAACCATGTGCTGGCGTCGAACGTGATACAGGAAAACGGCCGGCTGGACAACAGCCACCTCGCCGACGAGGCATGCGAAAAAGAGGGAAAATAGGCGAAAAGGGCGGAAAAGAGCGATACAAAACCGAAGTATCCACGATTTCGGCCTTATATTGCAATTGTCGTCGCGACAGACAAGCGGCCGCCGCCCGACGGGGCACAGGCCAAAACGAAACAAAACAAATTTTACAAACCTCAAAAAAAAGAAAGGAAAACACATTATGGGTAAAATCAATCAGGGAATCCTCGACGGATTCAGCGGAAAAGTCGGTACAGTGGTAGGCATGTTCTGGAAAGGCAAGCCTGTGATGCGAGGCTACAAGCGCTTCATCAAAGACCGCCACAGCGAGGCGCAGCTCATCGTCAGGCTTCGCTTTGCGGAGCTCAGCCGCCTGTCGTCGGTCTTCCGCGAGGCCTCGCTGCTGGGCTTCGCCAACCGCTCGAAGGCACACGGCAACACGGAGATGAACAACTTCGTGCAGCTGAACTGGGAGGCCGTGAGCGCCAACACGCAAGCCGAGGTCAACGTGGAGTACAGCGCGCTGCAGCTGTCGGCCGGCAGCCTGGTGCCGGTGCTGTACGGCGCGGTGAGCTACGCCACGCCGCAGACTGTGGAGGTGGGCTTCGAGGGCTGCCTCGACTACCCCGGCACGTCGGAGCGCGACAAGGTGTACCTCTTCGCCTACAACCCGACGAGCGGCCGCGGCATGCTGGGCACCGGCGCCGACCGCCGCAGCGGCAAGGCCACGCTGACGGTCCCCGCCTCGTGGGCCGGCGAGCAGGTCCACCTCTGGGCCTTCGTGGTCGGCGGCGGCAACGAGAACAAGGGCATCGCCTCGGCCAGCACCTACCTCGGCGAGGGCACCATCGGCTGAGGGTGAAAAGCAATCCGGTCTGCCACCTCAGGCAGACCGGATTGTATTTCCTTGCTCACAGCAGACCAAATCAGTTGCTGCGGAGGTCGACGTTATAGAGATGGCCTCTCTCTATCTTTATGCTTTCAGGCTTTGTCGGTATATCTTCACCATCGAGGTAGAATACAAAGCCATCCACCGTGACGCTTTCTTCAGCCATTGGCAGGATGAACGTGTATACACCCGAAGCAGGATCGGACAACGCACCCGAAGGCAAAATTTCGTCATATGCTCCTATTGGATCGTCACTCGAAATGAACAATGCCGTGCTTGGGTCTACTATACCACCCCTCACAAAATCGGACCAATTGTACATTCCTGTTTCATCTTTAATTTCCATTCTCACTTCCACGTCGCTCGAAGCAATGACCCGGAGCAACGCACATGCAGGACGCAGCGTGATATTATTGTCTTCTGTGACAGAAACTAACGGGATGGTCTGAGTTGCATCACCATCACCAAAGCCATATTGGTTATCTCCTTCATAAAATTCAAGATCAAGAGGAACTTCGCCTGCATTGCCTTTATAGCATATATAGAAGTACTTATCATCTATCGGCCCTACGCCTTCCCCACTAGTAGACATGGTACGCCAGTCCCCAGCGCCATCATCTGTATCGGGACCAACTATATAAAAATCGACTCCATTGATTTGCAAGTTATCATCACCTTCCGCATCCCAGAATAAAAAATTGGCGACCCCGTCTGTCTCCCAATGCAACTTGGAACCAGTGTTCACCTCTATGCCTTTAATGACAAAACTATCGTAGGCCTTCTTCTCCTTTTCCGCCTCCTGCTGCTTCTCGCAAGAAACGAGAACCGTTGCCGCAAGTGTAAAAAAAGCGACTATGGCAAAATGTGTTTTCATGGGAATCAAAAGATTAATTGTTACACCATCAAGAATATACTAGAACCAGCTTGTTGTCTCCTCGTAGAAATAGGTAGCAGCCATGCCTTGACCAGGAGCTTCCTCGTCGCTGACATCAGTGGCATAATTAGTACCACGGACGAACTGATTGTCAAGCCATAAATTATCAGAAGTCAATCGCCCGATTTCCCTATTTAGCCGATCTGCCTGGTTGACTATCTAATTAGATGAATCCGAACTAGAATAACCGCGCTCACTACGGAACTCCACCACGCTCAGCCGGGGGGCCTCGTATGCGTTTTTATCTTTTCTGTTCATAGTTTTCATACGGCTATATCTTTCTGTCTTTCAATATCAAACGCGGATAAAATACTCATTTCCCCGGTTCGTTTGACGCCGCAAAGATACGACTTTTTTTCAAGTTGGATAAAAAAAATCGCTTTATGTTGAAAACTACCGGTTCCAACGGTCAGAGCAGCAGGCTGCCCAGCTGGAAGACCGCAGCGCTGACCAGCCAGGCCAGCCCGATGGTGTAGACCACCGTGAAGAGCGCCCACTTCCAGCGGCCGCTCTCGTTCCTGATGGCCACCACCGTTGAGAGGCACGGCATGTAGAGCAGGATGAAGAGCAGCATGCAGAAGGCGGAGAGGGGCGACATGTTGTCGCGTATCAGGGTGGCGATGCGCATCTCGTTCTCCTCGGCTTCGAAGTCCTCCAGCGCCTCGGCCTCCTCGCTGCTGGTGGCGTAGACCACCGTCATAGTGCTGGCAACCACCTCTTTGGCGAACATTCCGGAGAGGAGCGAGACCGACTGGCGCCAGTCGAAGCCGCAGGGGCGCAGGGCAGGCTCAATGGTCTTGCCTATCTTGGCCATATAGCTGTTCTCGGCCTGCAGCTTGGCATCCTCGTGGTGGGGGAAGTAGGTGAGCGCCCACACGATGATGCTGGCGCCGAGGATGATGGTGGCCATCTTCTTGAGGTATTCCTTGCCTTTCTCCCACGTGTGGCGCAGCACGGCCTTGGCCGTGGGCATGCGGTAGGGCGGCAACTCCATGACGAAGGGCAGCGACTCGCCCTTGACGAAGTAGCGGCTGAACAACTTGGCCATCAGCACACTCATCACCATGCCCAGCAGGTAGAGCCCCATGATGACGTAGGCGGCATGGGTGGAGAAGAAGGCCGAGCAGAGGATGACGTAGACCGGTATGCGCGCCGAGCAGCTCATCATGGGGATGACGAGCATGGTGAGCATGCGGCTCTTGCGGTCCTCGATGGTGCGCGTGGCCATGATGGCTGGCACGTTGCATCCGAAACCCATAATCATGGGAATGAAGCTCTTGCCGTGCAGCCCCATGCGGTGCATCAGCTTGTCCATGATGAAGGCGGCGCGGGCCATATAGCCGCTGTCCTCCATGAAAGATATAAATAGGTACAATATTAATATATTAGGCAGGAAGACCAGCACGGAGCCGACGCCGGTGATGATGCCGTCGACGACGAGGCTCTGCCAGAGGCCCTCGGGCAGGATCTCCCCTACCCTCTCGCCCAGCCAGCCGAAGAGGGCGTCGATCCAGTCCATGGGGTAGGCACCGAGGGTGAAGGTGCACCAGAATGTGATGAACATGAAGAGCAGGAAGACGGGGTAGCCGAGCCAGCGGTGGGTGATGATGGCGTCGAGGCGGTCGGTGAGGCTGTGGAGGGTGCTCTTCTCGTTGCGGCGGTAGCACTCGGCCAGGGCGCCGCGCACGAAGGCATACTTGGCGTCGGTGATGGCAGACTCGATGTCCTGGTGCCCGGCCTCCACGTCCACCTTGTGCCCCTTGCCGTCCTCGTTGTCCACCAGCCGGCGGCCGCTGCCTTTCTTGTATTCCTCGGCAATGCGGTCGCGCATGCGGAGCACACTGCCGTCGGGGTCGTGCTCGGCGGCATAGCGCTCCAGGGCGCTGTCGTTCTCCAGCAGCTTGATGGCCAGGAAGCGGGTGGAGAGCGTGTCGCTGAAGCCGTGCTCGTAGAGCTCGGTGCGCAGGCGCTTGATACAAGGCTCTATGGCCGGGCCATGATTGACATGGATATGCCGGAAAAGCGGCTTCTGATTATTCAGACTACTCCGATTATTCAGAGTACTCCGATTACTCTGATCACTCTGACTCCCCTCAAAAACCTCGATGATTTTGTCGAACAGGCTCCCAATGCCCTCGCCGCTGCGGCCCGTGGTGGGCACGATGGGCATGCCCAGCAGGGTGGACAGCTGGTCGATGTCCAGCTGGTCGCCGCTACGTTTCAGCTCGTCGTACATGTTGAGGGCCATCACCATCGTGATGTCCATGTCGATGAGCTGGGTGGTGAGGTATAGGTTGCGCTCCAGGTTGCTGGCGTCCACCACGTTGAGTATGATGTCGGGATTCTTCTCGATGATGTGCCTGCGCACGTAGAGCTCCTCGGGCGAGTAGGCGGAGAGCGAGTAGGTGCCCGGCAGGTCGGTGAGGTTGAAGGTGTAGCCGCCGTACTTGAACGTGCCCACCTTCTCGTCCACCGTGACACCGCTGTAGTTGCCCACACGCTCGTGGGCGTGCGCGGCCACGTTGAAGATGCTCGTCTTGCCGCAGTTGGGGTTGCCCACCAGGGCCACGTTGATCGTGCGGCTGCGCTCCTCGGCCACATGGTGCAGCTTCGTCTCCTCCGCCTCGAAGGGGCGGTAGTCGTCGTGGTTGACGATGTCGGCCTCCGCTTCCGCCTCGGTCACAATCTCCACCTTCTCGGCATCGCTGCGCCGCAGCGACACCTCGAAGTTCATTATTCTATATTTTATAGGGTCGTTCAGCGGCGCGTTGAGGACGGCCTCGACGGTGCTCCCTTTGATGAAACCCATCTCGATGATGCGCTTGCGGAAGGCACCGTGGCCCGCCACGCGCACCACCACGCCACTCTCACCAGTCTGTAATTCAGATAATAACATACTTCCGTTTTCGTGAATTTGTTTTGCAAAGATACGAAAAATCCCCCTCATCCTCCCTCACCATTAGTGGTGATAAGTGGGTAGTGGGTAGACAATACCCCTCGATATTCAGCTTGGCAAAGTTGCTGTCGGCCAGGTATTTTTCCAACGCCTCGGCGGGTACAAATTCTCAACTTGACCCCTCCCCTTCCAAATGGGAGGTGCCCGAAGGGCGGAGGGGTCACTTACAACCACTCATAACTCTTAACTCAATACCCTTCCGGGTTCTGGCGCTGCCAGTTCCAGCTGTCGCGGACCATCTCGTCGATGCCGTACTTGGCTTCCCAGCCCAGTTCATCCTTCGCCTTGGCGGGGTTACAGTAGCAGGTGGCGATGTCGCCCGCGCGGCGGGGCTTGATGCTGTAGGGCACATCGACGCCGTTGACCTTCACGAAGGCCTTCACCATATCCAGCACGCTGTAGCCGTTGCCCGTACCTATATTATATATACCTATACCGCAGCGACGGTCAATGGCCTGGAGGGCGCAGACATGGGCGGCGGCGAGGTCGCAGACGTGGATGTAGTCGCGCACGCCGGTGCCGTCGGGCGTGGGGTAGTCGTTGCCGAAGACGCCTAGCTCCTTGCGTTTGCCTACAGCTACCTGGGTGATATAAGGCATCAGGTTGTTGGGTATGCCGTTGGGGTTCTCTCCTATGCGTCCGCTGGGGTGGGCACCCACGGGGTTGAAGTAGCGCAGCAGGACGACATTCCACTCCGCGTCAGCCTTCTGTATGTCCATCAGCACCTGCTCCAACATGCTCTTGGTCCAGCCGTAGGGGTTGGTGCACTGGCCCTTGGGGCAGCGCTCCGTGATGGGTATCTCGGCGGGGTCGCCGTAGACGGTGGCGCTGCTGCTGAAGATGATGTTCTTGCAGCCGTGGCGGCGCATCACGTCCACCAGCGTCAGCGTGCCGCCGATGTTGTTCTCGTAGTATTCCCACGGCTTCTCCACACTCTCGCCCACGGCCTTAAGGCCGGCAAAGTGGATGCAGGCATCGAAGCGGTGGCCGGCGAAGAGGCGCTCCAGTCCCTCGCGGTCGCGGATGTCAATCTGGCAAAAGGGTATCTCCCCCACGCCGATGATTTCCGCCACGCGGCGCAGCGACTCGGGGTTGCTGTTGCTCAAGTTATCCACCACCACGGCGGTGTGGCCAGCCTTGTAGAGCTCTATCAATGTGTGGGAGCCGATAAATCCGGCTCCGCCGGTAACCAAGATATTCATAAGATAATGTTGAAATGTTAATGCGTTAGTGTATTCATTTCACCTCGGCCTCCACGGCTTTACGGTTCCATAGGCGGAGGAATTTTTCAACCTTCTTGCGGCTGTAGCCCTTGCCTTCCTCGAGGCTCTCGCTCTCCTGGATGTGGATGGGCTCGCCCTTCTCGTTGAGCACCACGAAGACCGGGTAGCCGAAGCGGCCGGGGTTGCCGAGGAACTTCATGGCCTCCAGGTTCTTGTTCTGCTTGGAGTAATTTACGTGGATATAGACGTAGTTCTCCTCCATCAGCGGCGCTATGACGCTGTCCTTGACGGCGAACTCCGCGAAGCGCAGGCACCACGGACACCAGTTGCCGCCCACCTGGCACATCACATAGCGGCCGGTCTTCTGCGCCAGCTCGGTGGCCGCCTTGATCTGCTTCATGGCGTCGACACTCTCGTCGTAGACCTTCGGAGCCTGTGCCTGAATACCGCATGTCAATCCCAACGACAATGTCAAAAACAATAACAGTTTCTTCATCATACTATTTATATATCTACTTTGCGACCACATACAAATGCCCACTTTTTTCTCCGAACTTTTCTGCCCTTTCTCCGAACCTATTCCATTTTTATCCGAACTTTTCTGTGAACTACTGGCCCTTTTCTATGTACTTATTTGTGCCGGATACTCGGTCCATTCCCGTGTTTCAAATTTTTTGCAAAGATACGAAATTTCCGTGACCTGGCCAAAAGATTTTTACCAACAACAAGTCTATTGGTTTTGCTCCCCTACCACTCCCCTTTTGCTTGACACTATGGTTACCATAGTGTAATGCCATTCTAACTATAGTGTACATATAGTGATAGCATGGGGTAGATAGCGCTGTCGATACAACCACGCCACATCCATCGGACAAATTGAAGCCATTCACAAAACCTTGTAGAGAATAAATTTTGCCGAATGAAATAAATGTCGTAATTTTGCACCGACAAACAATAATGACAATATATGGCATAAAGACAAATAGAATAGTAGGTGTAATGGACAAAATTAATGTTTTTTTTGATGACTTGTTCTCTAATGGACAAAATTAATGGTCGGATTTCAGATGATATTATTGCCGTTTGAGAAAAAATATTTACCTTTGCACCGTCGATGAAGCGGAG
>CACZWL010000004.1 GCA_902784865.1 uncultured Bacteroidota bacterium
GTGACACTTGTGCCGTCCGGATAGCTGCCGCTGCCCATGGCAGCGCCCCAGTCGGCGTTGTTGGGCAGCACGCTGAGTGTGTAGCGCGCATTGCCGCCGCCGTTGTCGTCGTCCTTGCCGCAGGCGGTGAAGGCCAGCGCGGCTCCCATGGCCATGATGGCAAGCAGTCTGATTGTTCTTTTCATCTTGTCTGCTGTTTAGGTTAATATTGAATTTTGTCCAACATGGAAATCAACATATTACGAGCTTATCGCCGCATAATTCACTTTTGCAAAGATACAAAATCCCGCGGACATTTGCAAGCCCCGGAGAAAAAACTTTTGTGCACTTCGTGGAAAAGGTGTATATTTGCATGTACAGGGAAACTGCGTATGAACATCGCAACATATTAAACATCTGCAATATACATCACAAAAGGCATAGACTAGGCGACCAAAAACAAGCATAAACACCATGTTATTTAGGTAGTATCATACCACTTTAAGTGGTGGTATTTAATAAAATTTAACAACCGGATGAAAACTCTAGACGAAGCATACAAGCAGTGGCAGGCGATGCAGCCGCTGGAGGAGTGGCAGCAGCGGCTGATGAACAAGAAGTTCACCATCGAATACAACTACAACAGCAACCATATAGAGGGCAACACGCTGACCTATGGGCAGACCGAGCTGCTGCTGCTGTTCGGCGTCACAAGCCACGAGGGGCACGTGAAGGACTTCGCCGACATGAAGGCGAGCCAGGTGGGGGTGGAGATGGTGAAGGAGGCCGTGGAGGACCGGAGCATGCCGATGACGCAGAACTTCATCCACCAGCTGCACAAGATTATCCTGCGCGAGGACTACACCGTCTACCGCGACCTGCCGGGCGGCATGCAGACCAGCTACACGGTGCATGCCGGGCAGTACAAGACGCGTCCCAACAGCGTCATCACGCGCTACGGCGACCGCTTCGAGTATGCCTCGCCGGAGGAGACACCGCTGCTGATGACGGACCTGGTGGACTGGTACAACACGGCCGAGCAGGCGGGGCGGCTGTCGCCCGTGGAGCTGGCGGCGCTGTTCCACTACCGCTACATACGCATCCACCCCTTCGAGGACGGCAACGGCCGCATTGCGCGCCTGATGATGAACTACATACTGGCGCGCCACGGGTGGCCCATGATAGTCATCCGCAACCGCAACAAGGCCGCCTACCTGGAGGCGCTGCACCGCGCAGACATGGCCGTGGGCACGGTCCCCTCGCAGGGCGCCCGGGCGACGCTGGTGCAAGTCAAGCATTTTGTAAAATACATCAAGGGCACCATCCGCGACGAGATTCTGTGCGACATCGCCATCGTGGGGAACCGCGACAAGGACACGTGGTGGTACGACGGCATGATGCTCAAGTTCCGCAGCGAATCGGGCAGCCGCATACTGCACCTGATGAAGGAAAACCCGACAATCACCTACGACAAGATGGCGGAGACGCTGGGGGTGAACCGGTCGGCAGTGCAAGGCACCGTGGAACGGATGAAAGCCAAGGGATACCTTGAACGGCGCACAGCAGAAGGCACATGGTATGTCTTTGCCCTGCCGAGCAGAGAGGCGGACAACAGATAATCCCAGCGCCATGAGAAGACTGGCTTTGTGGATAGCGATGCTGATGGCAGGCAATGCCCTATGGGCGCAGGGAGTGCGGCTGCAGGTGGGCGACCTGCTGTTTTTTGCAGACACTGCGGGTATGGGCGGTGCCATACAGGAGAGTACGGGGCGATATACGCACGTGGCGATGGTGGCCGAGGTGGGTGACACGGTGTGGATTATCGACGCTACGCGGCGCCACGGCGTAAGCCGACGCCCCCTGGAGAGCGGCGAGGCCTGTGCCGACGCCCACCGCCTGGCCATAGCTTTCGACACCGCAGCGGTGCTGGAACGGGCCATGGGATGCATCGGCATGGCCTACGACGAGGCTTTCTTGCCGGGCAACGGCATGATGTACTGCTCGGAGCTGATACACGAGTGCTACCGTGCCGCCGACGGTGCCCCCCTCTTCGAAGCCAAGCCGATGAACTGGCGCGACAAGGAGGGCCGGATGCCGCAGTACTGGACAGCGCATTTCGAGAGGCTCGGCATGCCCATTCCCGAAGGGGTGCCGGGGACGAATCCTGCCGAGATGGCACAGTCGCCACTGTTGCGGAGGCTGTAGAAGGCTGAGGCCCGCGCTTCGCGCGGGCCCTAGCTATATTCACTGGTTGGCGTACTGCTGCACCTCGTCGTGGAAGAACTCGAGCTGCACGCCGGCCTGGCGGAAGAGCTCCTCGCTCTCGGCACCGGCGTGGTACTTGCGCTCGCAGACCACGCGCTTGATGCCGCAGTTGATGATGAGCATGGCGCAGGTGCGGCAGGGGGTCATGCGGCAGTAGAGCGTGGCGCCGTCGAGGGCGATGCCGCGGCGGGCGGCCTGGCAGATGGCGTTCTGCTCGGCGTGGACGGTGCGGACGCAGTGGGTGGTAATCCGGCCGTCGGGGTTGATGCTCTGGCGGAAGAGGTGGCCCACCTCGTCGCAATGGGGCAGACCGCTGGGCGAGCCGACGTAGCCGGTGACGAGCAGCTGCTTGTCCTTGACGATGACGCAGCCGGAGCGGCCGCGGTCGCAGGTGGCGCGGCGGGCGGCGGCATTGGCCAGGTCCATGAAGTACTCGTCCCACGACGGGCGGCGGTAGGTGATCTGCGCCAGCACCTCCTCCACCTGACGGTTGAGGTCGTCGATGGTGCCGCCGTTGTCGAAGCGGAAGTCGGCCTGGTCGATGCAGTAGCGGAGGTTCTGCTTGTTGGGGTCGGCGTTATCCATCTCGCGCTGCTCGTTGGCGAGGAAGGTCTCGTAGTCGATATGGTCGGTCTCCGAGCCGCGCAGCACGGCGCGGTCGTAGCGCACGCGGGGGTCGGCGTCGACGGCGAAGAGGTAGAAGTTCTGTTTGCCGCGAAGGGCGTCGACCTCGCCGGGGGTGCGGACGCTTTCGATGATGCAGTTGCAGCCCGAGGCGGCGGCCTGCTCGTAGAGCTGCTCGACAATCCACGAGGGCGAGTGCTGCGCCCGCAGGTCGTTGCCCACGAGGGTCATCGTGTCGCGGTTCGCCTCCAGGCCGCGGCGCTTGATCTCCTCGATGAGGAAGGCGCGGACGCTGTAGTGGACGAAGCCGCGGTTCTGGACCAGGTAGTCGACAATAGTGCCCTTGCCTGCGCCGAGGGTGCCGGTGATTCCGATGGTAATCATACCTTGTATTTATAGTTCAGGCCCGCGAGCTCCTCGTTGGCCTTGACGATTTTCTTCTTGAGCCCCTGCTTGTAGGCCACGAGCCTCTGCATGAGCGTCTCGTCGGCCAGGGCGAGCATCTGCATGGCCAGGATGGCGGCGTTCTGGGCGCCGCCAATAGCCACGGTGGCCACTGGTATTCCCGGAGGCATCTGCAGGATGGCCAGGGTGGCGTCGAGGCCCTCTAGTGACGAACCCTTGATGGGCACCCCGATGACGGGCAGGGGCGTCTCGGCGGCGATGACGCCCGGCAGGGCGGCGGCCATGCCGGCACCGGCGATGATGACGCGGATGCCACGGCTCTGGGCACCGCGGGCGAAGTCGCTGACTTCCTGCGGTGTGCGGTGGGCGGAGAGGGCGTTGACCTCAAACGGTATCTCCATCTCCTCGAAGAACTGGCAGGCTTTCTCCATGACCGGCAGGTCGCTGGTCGAGCCCATGATGATGCTTACTATGGGTTTCATATCAGGTATACTTTTTGTCAATCAAAAGTGCAAAAGTACGCTTTTTTTTCCATACGGCAGCCAAAAAACTCAAAAATCGGCATAACACAATGTGAATCAGCTAAATACAACGCCGCGAATTTTTTGGTCAAAAAACAGGAAAACGGTCGAAAATCAGACATCTGCAACTGCGTGGTTTCCAATAGATTGCCTCCATCCTCTTCTTCCTCTCTTCGTCCTTGGTAGGGGGATGGTTGGAGAACGGCCACTAGATGCCCCCGGAGAGGAACGCCATGTAGTTCTCCGGCGACACTACCGTGAAGGTGTGGTCGGGGTAGGCTTTGGCAAAGGTGGCCGCGATCCTGGGGTGCTTTGATGCGTTCCACTTGAACTCGTAGGCATGCAGCACACCATCGTAGTCCTCAATATAGTCCACCTCTTGCTGCTGTTGTGTGCGCCAGAAATAGCTCTTGCCGTAAAAGACGCTGTAGGAATTATGTTTCATCCGCTCGGACAAGAGGTAGTTCTCCCACAAAGCCCCCGCGTCGGCACGCAAATCCAGCGACTTGTAATCCCCAATCATCGCATTGCGCACTCCGTTGTCGTAGAAGTATATCTTGCGGCTCTTCTTCAGTTCTGCGCGAGCGTTGCGGCTGAACGAGCGCAGATGGAACAACACGTAGGACTTTTCCAACAAGTCGATGTAGCGCTGCACCGTGATGGAGGTTAGACCCAACAACCGCCCCAACTCGTTGAACGACACTTCGCTGCCCAGCTGCAATGCCAACGCCTGCAGCAATTGTTCTATTATTTCCGGCTTGCGCACGTCCTGAAAAGAGAAGATGTCCTTGTACAGGTAACTGCTCACTAGATTGGTCAGGGTTTCGCGCTCCTCCCCGGGGTGATTCACCACCTCGGGATAGGAGCCATATACGAGCCGGCGCTCCAGCATGCGACGCTCCTCGACAGTCCCATGATTGCCAATGAGTTCCTCTGCCGAAAATGGATACATCGTGTATTCATACTTGCGACCGGTCAGCGGCTCATTGATGGAATTGGACAGCTCTATGGCAGAAGACCCCGTAACCACCACCTGCTTCTCGGGGAAATGGTCGATAAGCAATTTGAGCGTGACACCTATATTGGGGACACGCTGCGCCTCGTCTATGAGAATGAGGTCGGCGCCGGAAGTCTCCGCACCCAATTCTGTCGAAGTTGGCTCGTTGAGTTTTTGCCGCACATCGGGCTCGTCGCAGTTCCAAACCAGCACACTTCGGTCGGTATCGGACGCCAACATTCGCAGCAAAGTGGTCTTCCCTACCTGTCTTGGCCCAACCACTATCACAGCCTTCCCCCTGTACAACTTATTCTTTATCTGTATTTTGAGCAATCTTTCTATCATCTTGTACCACATATTTCTCGACTGCAAAAATACAAGTTTTTTTAATTATAATTAAAAAAATAATATAAGAATTTTTAATTATACTATAAAAACCTGATATTTTTATGCGCGGTGGGATGAGGGAAGGTGGCGGATGAGGAGTGCCGCATAGCGGCGATAGAAGAAGCCGTGGGCTTGCGCCCACGGCTATTATCATGCATCCCCGCTGGGGACAGCTGGGATAGTCACGCTTCCGAAGCCTGGCATACGGGCGTGGTATCTGGCAGGTCAATCGGCGTAGATGAATTTGATACGCACGGGGGTACCTTTTTTGTCTGGCCCACTCATCTCGACTGGCCAGTCACCATCAAAAGTGTATTGAACAGAATCGCCCGTCCAATATGAAATCCAATTGGGGTCTGGGATGTTCTCCGTCCAAAAACAATAGTCAGAGCACCCCGCAGCAGTCCAAAGGTATTCTAAAACACCTCTGTAGTGTGTCTCAGAAGTAAACTCTATACCGACTCCTATCGGAAGTCGAATGGGATTTTTCTTGGCAGAATACTGTATTGATCCTTCTCTGACCTCAACGCCGTAATTACCTATGTAGTGGCGCTCAAAGTGAGTGACATTGTTCCCTGTCCAGGTAAGGTATGTTGTATCTGGAGACTCACCGTCATCAATACGATCTCTAATAAATCTTGTGACTTTTCCATTGCTGTAGGTGAACGAGAATAAATATTCATCATCACGGCCATCAAATGTGTATTTTACATTTGAGATCTGACCAGTACTATTGTGACTGTAGGAAACTTTATCGTAGGGCGGTTCGACGAATTCGCTAGGCAGATCGCCGACATAGGAAAACCGTGCACGTTCATGCCATACACTATCTGCATCGTAGGTTCCCAGTGCAATCAATTTATCATCTTCCCATTTGAAGTGTAGTGTACCAAGGAATGTTTCGCGGAGCCAGACATCCAGTGCGCTGATTTTCCGCTCAGGTGCTTCGTACCCACCATTGCCACTGCCGCCGCCGGAGGGGGTGTCGGAGGAATCGCTGTCTTTTTCGCCGCAGGCGGTGAAGAGGGCTGCGCTGGCGAGGAGTAACAAACTGTACTTCAGTACTTTCTTCATTGATATCGGATGCCGGTTATATAGCATCGGCGCATCGCTGTTAGGTTTTCCCTTGGCACGGAGGGTGTGTTTGTGCAACGAAGAAAGTGGAGCCATCCATCTGAGCCTTATCTCTGATCCGTGAGGGCTTCGACTCCCTATAAACAATAAAAATAAGGTGATTTGAACCGCTCCACAAAGGATTACAATCCATGGAGCAATTATTTCCCTTCATTCCATTGTTTATTAAGGTGAAGTGTCGAAGTTCACGGGTCGGAATAAGGCGAAAAATGCAACTTTCTCGGCAAACCATTCTCTTGCGGTTTGCGAGTGCAAAAGTACGAACTTTTTCTGATATGGCAAAAAAATAATTTTGCGGCGGGGGTAATATTGGGGGCGGGGTGGGCGTTATTGTGGAGTATGAGGACGTTACTGGTCATAATGCTGATGGCGTTGGCGGCGGCCATGGAGGGGGTGCATGCGCAGGGCGGCCTGCTGCTGAACGAGCTGCTGTACCAGCCGCGGAGCGGCGAGGCGGAGTATGTGGAGCTCTACAACCCCACCAACGAGGCCATCGACCTGGCGGACTACCAGATTATCCGCTGGGTAAACGGCGCGCTGGGGACAAGCTATCCCCTACCCCACCACACGGTGGGCGCAAAGGACTATGTGGTGCTGACCAAGGACGCGGCGTCGGTGACGGCGAATTATGCGGGCGTGCTGATGGGGAAGGTGGTGGAATGCACGCTGCCGCCCTACCCCAACGACGGGGGCGCGGTGGTGCTGGCCGACGCAGTGGGTACGGTGGTGGAGCGGCTGGACTACAGCTCCGCGATGCACAGCCTCCTGCTGCGCAACAAGGCGGGCGTGAGCCTGGAGCGGCGCAGCACGGAGCGGCCCTGCAACGAGGCGTCGAACTGGTTCTCGGCATCATCGACTGCCGGCTACGGCACCCCTACCCTTCCCAACTCGCAAAGCACCGAATACCTGGCCGAGGAGGCCGACTTCGAGCTCTCGTCGGAGATTGTCTCGCCCGACGGCGACGGCTACCAGGACGAACTGGCCATAGACTATCGGCTGGAGGAGAGCGGCATACATGCCGACATGGCGATATACGATGCCGGCGGCCGCCCGGTGCGGCGCCTGCTGAACGCTGCCCTACTGGGCACATACGGAAGCATCGTATGGGACGGGCGCGGCGAAAGGGGGAGTCAGCTGCCGCAGGGGCGCTACGTGCTGGTAGTCAAACTATACGACCTGCAAGGGACGCGGCAGACCATCAGGCGCCACGTGTCGGTGGTCAATCCCTAGCGACAGCGGCCTTGGGCAGGGCCGCCGTGGACTGGTAGAGGCGCTGCAGCAGGGCTTCCATAAAGGGCACATCACTTTCATTTCCAAACATCAGCGAACGACTCACACAGTCGTAGGCCGAGACGTGGCCGGGGGTTATCAGCGTGAGGCGGTTCTTGTCGGTATGCACGGCGAAGGGCTTCCGCGCGGCATAGGAGGGGCTGAAGACGTTGCGGCTGAAGACAAAGTCGTCGACGGGGAGCCCCATCTGGGCCATGAGGGTGGCGGCGAGGTCGCTCTGGTTCATCAGCCTGTCGACCACGCCGTGCCTTGCCAGGGCGCCTCCGAGCCACAGCATGGGGATGTGGGTGACGGCGGTATCGGCCGTGGAGTGGAAGTCGCCGAAGGTGATGCCGTGGTCGGGGATGACGACGACGAGGAGGCTGTCCCACAAGGAGGATGCCTTGAGCTGTGCGACGAGCGCGCCGAGGCACGAGTCGGTGTAGGCGAAGGAGTTCTGCTTGTGGTCGGCCAGGCGGTTCATGGGTACCTGCCAAGGCTCGTGACTGCTGAGGGTGAGGGCTGCGGCGAAGAAGGGGCGCTCGGCGGGGATGAGGTCGGGGGTGAGGAGGTGGTGGTCGGGCACGCCCCAAGCGCTGGTGTTCTGGCTTGAAGGGAAGTGCTGGCTGCCGCGCACCTGCGAGAAACCCGTCTCGGAGAAGTAGAGGCGCATGTTGGTGAAGTCGATGTCGCCGCCATAGGTCATGGAGGTGGCGTAGCCCGCGCGGCGCAGCGTGGAGGCCATGGAGGGGAGGCAGCGGCAGAGGTCGGTTCGCTTCATGAGCGAGAGGGTGGGCAAGGCATGCCAGCCGCTGAGTGTAGAGATGAGGCCGCGGTCGGTGCGGAAGCTGTTGGCATAGCAGTTGGAGAACCAGAGGCCCTCGCTGCGGAGGGCGTGGAGGGCCGGTGCTACGCTGTCGGCACCCACCATGCCCATGCCTGCCCCTTCCCAGATGACGAGGAGCACGTTGGGGCGCTGCGTGCGCAGCAGGGTGTCGGCGATGGCACCGTCGGGACGGTAGGCGTCGCCGACGAGGGTGTCGACCTCGGACGCGGGGCGGAAGTCGAACTCCTGCTCGAGGTCCTGCACCTTGAAGAGGGAGTGCATGACGTTGAAGGTGGGGTTGAGGGCTGTGTGGTTGCAGAAGGGGTAGGGCGAGAAATAGGCGTAGGAGGGGTTGGCGGTGGACTGGGTGACGCTGCCGCGCATGACGAGGAAAAGCAGTCCCCCCAGGGGTATGACCAGCAGGGCTACCCAACGCGAGCGGGGCGCCTCGAGGCTGACGGGCGTGGCGTGGCGCTGGCGGCGGTAATAATGGAACGCAACGAGGCCCATCAGCACAAACGCCAGCACGGCCTGCCAGACGGGCAGGCTGGCCAGCATGTCCTTGGGCTTGGCCACATAGATGAACTCATTGGCGTCGAGTTTGGCCCCCCAGAAGAAGTAGAGGATGGCGTCGGCCAGGAAGGCGGTGGCTATGACCACGGCCACAAGCCAGTAGTAGGGCGCCAGCACCTTGCGCAGCGGGAAGCGGCGGAAGAAACAGCTGGCAAGCACCGCGAGGGTGGGAACGACGGTCAGGTAGGAGGCTGTGACGAGGTCGAGCCGCAAGCCGTGCCACAGCGCGTCCACACACGACCAGAACGGCGCACCGTCGGCCATGCCCATATTGAAGAGCATGAAGATGATTTTCTGGGTGACAAAAATCAGCACCCAGGTGGCAAAGTAGCGGACGAGGTATCGGTAGCGCATAATCGTAAGCTACTCATTCAGAGCGCTGAGGTGGGGGGGGGTAGAAGTGTCTAGTTTACAGTAGATTGAGTTGTTTGAGAGGAACTCGGGGACGATGGCCTTCATCTTGGCCACGATCTGCATGTCGTCCATGCCCTCGAGGACGGTCCAGAGTTCGCCATACTCGCGGTCGATGGCCTCGAGGGGATACTTGCGGACCTGGGCGCGCATGATTTTGGGGTGGTAGGTGGGGATGTTGTTCTCCTTGGTGGCGAGGAGTTCCTCGTAGAGTTTCTCGCCGGGGCGGAGGCCTATCTCCTTGATTTCGATGCCTTGCATGCCGGAGAGCTGTATCATCTTGCGTGCCATGTCGTAGATGCGGACGGGCTTGCCCATGTCGAAGACGAAGATGTCGCCGCCCTCGCCCATGGCGCCGGCCTCGAGGACGAGGTTGCAGGCCTCGGGGATGGTCATGAAGTAGCGTATAATGTCCTTGTGCGTCACCGTGAGGGGGCCGCCTGCGGCGAGCTGCTTCTTGAAGAGTGGGATGACGGAGCCGTTGGAGCCTAGGACGTTGCCGAAGCGGGTGGTGACGAAGTGGGTCTGGTCGGTGGAGCGGCTCTGGATGTAGATCTCGGCCATGCGCTTGGTGGCGCCCATGACATTGGTGGGGTTGACGGCCTTGTCGGTGCTGATCATGACGAACTTCTGGACGCCGTATTTGATGGAGAGGTCGGCGATGTTGCGGGTGCCGAAGACGTTGATGTAGACGGCCTCGTAGGGGTTTTCCTCCATGAAGGGGACGTGCTTGTAGGCAGCGGCGTGGTAGACGAGTTGCGGGCGGTAGAGCTTGAAGACCTCTTCCATGCGGGCGCGGTCCTTGACGTTGGCGATGACGAAGGCCATCTGGTCGAGGCGGTCGGCGTAGGTGCTGCGCAGTTCGAACTGGAGGTCGTACATGGGGCTTTCGGCCTGGTCGAGCATGACGACGAGCCTGGGCTTGTAGGTGATGAGCTGGCGGCAGATTTCGGAGCCTATGGAGCCGGCGGCGCCGGTGACGAGGATGACCTTGTCGGCCACCTCGCGAACGATGTTGACGTTGTCGAGCTTGATGCTCTCGCGCTCTAGCAGGTCCTCAATCTTGATGTCCTGGATCTGGTTGGCCGAGAAGGTGCCGTTGAGCCAGGTGGAGGCGTGGGGCACGGCGCGGACGGAGAGGCCGAGGTCGAGGGCCTTGTTGGTGATGGCCTGCTTGTGGAGCACCCGTATGGTGGGGATGGCTATGATGAGCTGCTTGATCTTTTTCTGCCCGATGAACTTGGGGTTGAGGACGGTACGGGCGCGGAGGACAGGCACGCCGTTGAGCTCCTGGTTGACCTTCGACATGTCGTCGTCGATGAAGGCGACGATGCGGTAGTCGACGTTGGGCTCCTGCTTGAGGGCGTTGTAGGCGATGATGCCGGCGGCGCCGGCGCCGTAGATGACGATGTTGGAGACCTGCCGACGGCGGCGGAAGAAGCTGTTGTAGACGCGCTGCAAGAGGAGGCGCGAGATGGTGAGCAGGACGGCGAGGATGGCGTAGAGCATGAGCGCCTCGCGGTAGGAGAGCAGGTAGGCGGAGTGGATAATCGGTGGGCGGAACTGGTTGTTGACAATGTTGACCATCCAGCAGAGGAAGGCCGGGCCGACGGTGGCGATGAGGATCTTGTATATGTCGGTGATGCCCGCGTGGCGTATGATGCTCTTGTAGGATCCGGAACCGAAATAGAAGATGAGCGTCAGCATGAGCGAGATGACGAACTTGACGAGCATGCCGCGGATATGGAGCGATGCCAAGCCGTTGACACGGAAGGCCTCCATCAGGAAGAAGGCCACCACAAAGAGCAACACATCCATGATGAGGATGTAGGTCTGCGGGATTGTGGAGTGGCGGTACTTCCGCACGAGGAAAAAGGATATTTTTTTAAGCATAGACAAGGGGTGTTCTATGGATGTTCTCTAGGCGGATTGAAAGGTTTTTTTTCGGCATCTCCAGGTATCTGGTAGGTCTGTTCCTTAACTGTTCCTTAACTTTCCCTTGTGGAATCTGTCTTGGCACGAGAGGGTTGGATTTTGCAAAGATACGATGAAATGCCGGATTGTGCAAGCAAAAAATTCTTAATTCTTACTATCGCTTGGTTGTCATGGGGTTCTACAGGCGTGCATCGATTATATCGCGCGGCAGGACGCCCTTGACGTCGTAGACCACACCGGGCTGCGGGACCAGTCTGCGCACGTCGAGGTGCATGAACTCTTCGTGCGCCACGGCCAGGATGGCGGCATCGAACTTGGAGTTTGGCAGTTGGTTGGTCACCTCGACACCGTACTCGTGGCGCGCATGGTCGGCGTTGACCCAGGGGTCGTAGACGGTGATGTTGCGGGTGAACTCGCTGAGGGTGTGGTGAATATCTGCGACCTTGGTGTTGCGCAGGTCGGGGCAATTCTCCTTGAAGGCGAAGCCGAGGATAAGGATGCGGGCGTCCTTGACGGGCACCCCTTTGAGGTTCATCTGCTTGATGGTCTGGTTGGCCACATAGGCACCCATGCCGTCGTTGAGGCGGCGGGCGCTGCTCATCACGCGCGGCAGCACGCCGTAGAGCTGCGACTTCTGTATGAGGTAGTAGGGGTCGACCGAGATGCAGTGGCCGCCGACGAGGCCCGGCGAGAGCTTGATGAAGTTCCACTTGCTGGAGGCGGCCTCGATGACGTCGTGGGTGTCGATGCCCATGGCGTTGAATATCTTGGCCAACTCGTTCATGAAGGCTATGTTGACGTCGCGCTGCGAGTTCTCGATGATCTTCGATGCCTCGGCCACCTTGATGCTGGGTGCCTTGTGGGTGCCGTTGACGAGGACGGCGTTGTACATGGCGTCGACTAGGTCGGCCACCTCGGGCGTGGAGCCGGAGGTCACCTTGCGGATGGTCTCGACGCGGTGCTCCTTGTCGCCGGGGTTGATGCGCTCGGGGCTGTAGCCGGCATAGAAGTCGGCGTTGAAACGCATGCCGCTGACGCGCTCGACCACCGGGAGACACTCCTCCTCGGTGACGCCGGGGTAGACGGTCGATTCGTAGACCACCACGTCGCCCTTGGAAATCACCTTGCCCACCACCTCGGAGGCGCCGACGAGCGGCGTGAGGTCGGGGTGGTTGTTGTGGTCCACCGGCGTGGGCACAGCGACAATATACATATTGCACGAGCGTATGTCGTCGAGCGAGGAGGTGCAGCGGAAGCCGTGCTTATGGATGGCCTCCTGCAGCAGGTCGTCCTCGACCTCGAGGGTGGCGTCGTGGCCCTGCATGAGGGCGTCGACACGGCGACTGTTGATGTCGAAACCGACGGTGGGGAACTTGGTGGAAAAAAGGCGCGCCAAGGGGAGGCCCACATAGCCGAGGCCGATGACGCAAATCTTCAAATCATTGACATTCATCATAAAGCAGCAATAAGTTTTTCGGCGACGAGGGCGACCTCGTCGGGGTTCATATATGGATGCATGGGCAGCGAGAGGACCGACGCCGCGAGGTGCGCTGCATTGTGGCAGGGGGCCTGCCACGAGGCGGTCTGGGCGAAGGCGGTCTGGGCGCTCATGGGCTTGGGATAATATACCATCGAGGGGATGCCGTCGGCCTTGAGGCGGGCCTGGACGGCGTCGCGGCTGTCGAGTTGCACGGTGTATTGCGCCCACGAGGAGCGGTAGGCCTCGGGGACGGTAGGGGTGACGACGCGGCCTTCGAGGTGGCGCGTGTATAGGTCGGCCACGCGGTTGACGGCGTCGAGCTCGTAGTCGTCGAAGGCTTTGAGCTTGACCTGAAGGATGGCGGCCTGCAGGGTGTCGAGGCGCGAGTTGAGGCCTATGCGCACGTTGTCGTACTTGTCCGACCCTTTGCCGTGCACACGGTAGGAGCGCAGCAGGGCGGCCCACTCGTCGTTGTCGGTGAAGAGGGCGCCGCCGTCGCCATAGCAACCCAGGGGTTTGGCCGGGAAGAAGGAGGTGGTGCTGATATCGCCGAAGGAGCAAGCGCGGCGGCTGCCAAGGCTGCCGCCAAAGCCCTGGGCACCGTCCTCGAGGAGCAGGAGGCCATGGAGCTGGGTGAACTGGCGCAGGGTGGCATAGTTGGCGGGCAAGCCGAAGAGGTCGACCGCCACCACGGCCCGCGGCGTGAGGTGCGGCGGGAGCGAGGCGAAGCGCTGCGCAAGGTCGTCGACAGAGATATTGTAGGTGTCCGTCTCCACGTCGACAAAGACAGGCGTGGCGCCGCAGTGGGCGATGACCTCGGCCGAAGAGAAGAAGGTGAAATCGGGCACAAAGACAGCGTCGCCGGGGCCGATACCCCATGCCATGAGGGCCAGCGAGAGGGCGTCGGTGCCGTTGGCGCAGGTGATGCAGTGCTTCACCCCCACATAGTCGGCCAACTGCTGCTCAAGCTCAGCCACTTGTGGGCCCATGATGAAGGCTCCCGAGGCGGCCACACGGAGCATGGCGGCGTCGATGGCGGGCTTGAGGGCCTCGTACTGTCTGTTCAGATCGCGGAATTGCATTATATCTTACTCAGTTGGTTGTCTTTCAATTCATAGCGTCGGCCGCAGGAGCACTGCAGGCTGTCGCCTAGGCGCTCGCCGCACTCGCAGACCCAGCCTATGCGACGGGCAGGGACTCCGGCCATGAGCGCATAGTCGGGCACATCCTTGGTGACCACGGCACCGGCGGCAATCAAGGCCGACCGGCCGACGGTGTGGCCGCAGACAACGGTGCAGTTGGCTCCCAACGAGGCTCCTTCGCGGATGAGCGTCCTGGCATAGACGCCGTGGACGGGGAAGTGGGCGCGGGGCGTCACCACGTTGGTGAAGACGCACGAGGGGCCGCAGAAGACGTTGTCCTCAATCTCAACGCCCTCATACACAGAGACATTGTTCTGTATGCGGACGCCGTTGCCGATGCGGACGTTGGGGCCGATGTTGACATTCTGCCCGAGCGAGCAGTTGTCGCCGAGGGTGGCGCCGGACTGGACGTGGCAGAAGTGCCACACCTTGGTGCCGTTGCCGAGGGTGGCGCCGTCGTCGACGTAGGCGCTTTCGTGTATGAACGGGGGTTTTACCATCCGAAGGGGTGTTTGACGAGGGGATACTTGGCCATGGGGTGGTAGTCGCCGGTGAGGCCGACGGGCTGGGCCTGGCGTATGTCGTAGACGGTCTGGATGCACTCCTTGGCCTCGCCGATGCGGAAGCCGCGTCCGGCAAGGACCTCCTCGTAGGAGCGGGTATGGAGGTCGGTGAAGCCCTGGCTGAACTCGAACTCGGAGCCGTCGACGGTGATGGCGCGGAAGGTGGTCTTGCCAGCGGCGCGGGCCTCGTCGGGGAGCGTGTCGGAGTTGATGCTCAGGAAGTAGCGCACGCGGGCCTGACGCAGCTCGAGGTAGCCGGCCACGCGGTCGTGGGTGGAGAGGTGCACGACGTTCTTCTGCACAGGGCCGAAGACCCATGAGAGCATGTCGTAGAAGTGGACGCCGATGTTGGTGGCCAGGCCGCCGCTTTTTTGCAGGTTGCCTTTCCACGAGGCATAGTACCAGTAGCCGCGCGAGGTGATGTAGGTGAGGTCGACATCGTAGACCTTGTCCTTGGGGCCTTCTTCAATCTGCTTCTTGAGGGCGATGACCGAGGGGTGGAGGCGGAGCTGGAAGATGGTGTAGGCCTTGTGGCCGGTCTCCTGCTCGATGCGCTCGAGGCCGTCGATATTCCACGGCGACAGGACGACAGGCTTCTCGCAGATGACGTCGGCGCCGAGGCGGAGGCCATAGCGGGTGTGGGCATCGTGGAGGTAGTTGGGCGAGCAGACCGAGACATAGTCGATCGGGGTACCGGTGGAGATGACGTGGTTGTTGTGGCGGTCGAAAAGCTCATGTTCAGTGAAGAACGAGGTCCGCGGGAAGTAGCTGTCCATGATTCCGACGGAGTCGTTCTTGTCGTAGGCCGAGACGAGGTTGTTGCCCGTCTCCTTGATGGCCTTGAGGTGGCGCGGGGCTATGTAGCCTCCGACACCTATGATGGAGAAATTCTTCATTGTGTGTATGTTGTAAGTTTTGTTACTCTTATATCGGGAGTCTGGGGGGTATAGGGGTTCTGGTAGGTGACTGGTAGGTATCTGGTAGGTGAATACTTCGACTCTTTCCCTCCATTTCCCATCGATGGGAAATGATGGATACTTTCTATGCCTTGATGTTGGCCAGGCAGCGGGCCAGGCTGTCGGTCCAGTAGGGGACGGTGGTGTTGAAGGTCTGCTTGAACTTGGTCTTGTCGAGGACGGAGTAGGCCGGGCGCTTGACGGGCGAGGGAAACTCGTCGCTGTGGCAAGGCTGTATGTCGCACTGCGTGTGGCCGCTCTGGCGGGCAATCTCCTTGGTGAAGTCGAACCACGAGCAGACCCCCTCGTTGCTGTAGTGGTAGATGCCGGGGTGGTCGCGGTAGGTGCCGTCCTCAATAATATTGAATACCGCGCGCGCGAGGTCGCCGGCGTAGGTGGGCGTGCCAGCCTGGTCGAAGACGACCTTGAGCTGGGGCTTCGTGGCGGTGAGGTTCAGCATGGTGAGGACGAAGTTCTTGCCATACTCGCTGTAGAGCCAAGCGGTGCGGAAGACGAGGCTGCGGCACTGGGCGGCGGCCTGCTCGCCGGCGAGCTTGGTGCGGCCATAGGCTCCGGTGGGGTTCGAGGGCTGGTCCTCGCGGCAGGGGGTGTTGTTCTGCGTGCCGCCGAAGATATAGTCGGTGGAGACGTGGATGAGGGTGCCGTCCGCACGCTTCATGGCCTGGGCCAGGTTGCCCACGGCTTCGGCATTGATTTTGTGTGCAATGGCCTCTTCGCTCTCGGCGCGGTCGACGTTGGTGTAGGCCGCGCAGTTGACGATGAGCTGGATATTGTGCTGGTCGACAAAGGCGTCGACAGCCTGCTGCGAGGTGATGTCGAGCTCGGCCACGTCGGTGAAATGCCACGTGTGGGCCGACTGCGGAGCCAGCAGGCGGAAATGAGTGCCAAGCTGGCCGTTGGAGCCTGTGAGGAGGATGTTCATAGTTATGAGTTATGAGTTAAGAGTTTCTTTTTTAGAAGGGTGAGGTGAAGTTTTCGAGGGTTGGGTTGCGGCTGTCTTTCTCGGAGAGGGTGGCGTCGGCAGCGGGGAGGCGCCAGTCGATGGCCAGCGCAGGGTCGTTCCAAGCCAGGGCGCCTTCGGCCTCGGGGTGGTAGAACTCGTCGCATTTATACTGGAACAGAGCCACTTCGCTCAGCACTGCGAAGCCATGGGCGAAGCCCTTGGGGATGAAGAACTGGCGGTGGTTGTCGCCGGTGAGGAGGACGGCCACGTGGCGGCCGTAGGTCGGCGAGCCGCGACGGATGTCGACGGCCACGTCGAGCACCTCGCCCTGGATGACGCGGACCAGCTTGGACTGCGCGAAGGGGGGCTTCTGGAAGTGGAGGCCACGCACCACGCCATAGCGCGAGCGCGACTCGTTGTCCTGGACGAAGGTGACGCCTTTGGCCACTTTCTCTTCAAACATGCGTGCGCTGAAGCTCTCGAAGAAGTAGCCGCGGTCGTCGCCGAAGAGGCGCGGCTCGATGATTTTGAGGCCTTCTATCTCGGTATTGATAACGTTCATAGCTTACTGTTCAATCATTTTAAGGAGGTACTGGCCGTACTGGTTCTTTTCCATGGGCTTGGCGATGCGGCGGATGTCGTCGGCCTTGAGCCATCCCTGTTCGTAGCCGATGCTCTCGAGGCAGGCGATCTTGAGTCCCTGACGCTTCTCGATGACCTCGATGAAGGTGGAGGCCTCGGAGAGGGAGTCGTGGGTGCCGGTGTCGAGCCAGGCGAAGCCGCGGCCCATAAGCTGGACGTTAAGCTCGCCGTCCTTGAGGAACTCCTGGTTGACGGTGGTGATTTCCAGCTCGCCGCGGGCGGAGGGCTTGATGGTCTTGGCCACGTTGACTACCTTGTTGGGGTAGAAGTAGAGGCCGACGACGGCGTAGTTGGACTTGGGCTCCTTGGGTTTCTCCTCGATAGAGAGCACCTTGCCGGTGCTGTCGAACTCGGCCACGCCGTAGCGCTCGGGGTCGGCGACCCAGTAGCCGAAGACGGTGGCCTTCTTCTCCTGCTCGGCGGTGGCCACGGCCTTGCGGAGCATCTGGCTGAGGCCGCTGCCGTGGAAGATGTTGTCGCCCAGGACGAGGCAGGCGCTGTCGTCGCCGATGAACTCCTCGCCGATGATGAAAGCCTGGGCAAGGCCGTCGGGCGAGGGCTGCTCGGCATAGGAGAAGCGGACACCGAAGTCGCTGCCGTCGCCAAGCAGGCGCTTGAAGCCGGGCAGGTCGTGCGGAGTGGAGATTATCAATATGTCGCGGATGCCGGCGAGCATCAGGACGCTGACAGGATAGTACACCATCGGCTTGTCATAGATGGGCAGGAGCTGCTTGCTGACGCCCTTAGTGATGGGGTAGAGACGGGTGCCGGAGCCTCCGGCAAGTACGATTCCTTTCATTCAGTTACATTTAAATAGATACTAGTTCTCATTCTTTTCGTTGGCGGCATCGCTCTCCTCGCCATAACCGTAGCCATAGCCATAACCGTAGCCGTAGCCATAGCCGTAACCGTAGCCATAACCATAGCCGTAACCGTAGCCATAGCCACCGTAGCGCTTCTTGATGAGGGGCACGTCGGTGAGGACGACCGCCATGTTCTTGAAGCGCTCCTTGTCAGACATCTCCTGGATGAAGGGCAGCGAGTTCTTGTTGAGGTAGCCTACGCGCATGATGTAAGCGGTGAGGTCGGCGATGCGGTTGATAATGGAGGCGTCGGCCACAATCTGTGCGGGCGTGGAGTCGAAGATGATATAGTCGTAGTTCTTGCGGAGGTAGGCCACGAGGCGGTCGAGCTTGTCGCCCATGAGGAGCTGGGTGGCGTTGGGCGGGGTCTTCTCGCAGACGATGTAGTCGAGGTGGTCGGAGGTCTCGGAGTGCATGATGTACTTCTCGTAGTTGTCCTCCTGGTCGAGCAGGTAGTGGATGAGGCCCATGCGGTTGTGGCGGTCGATGGTCTTGGAGAGGGAGCGCTTGCGGAGGTCGAAGTCGACCAGCACGGTGCGTCTGCCCACATAGGCCAGGGAGAGGGCCAGGTTGAGGGCGGTATAGGACTTACCCTCGCCGGGGACGGTAGAGACGGTCTGAATGACCTTCTGCCCATCCTTGAGGAAGAAGGGTATGTTGGAGTGCAGCAGGCGAAAGGCCTCGGTGACCACGTCGGTGCCGTTGGCGGTGACGATAATCTCGTCGTTGACGCGTGCCGCGGGTTTCTCGGGTATCTCGCCCAGCACCGGTATGGTGGTGGCGCGCTCGACATCGACCTTGGAGCGCAGCTTGGTGTCGAAGAAGCTGATTGCGAACATGACGAGGGCGGGGATGAGCAGGCCGATGACAAGGCCCATGAGGGCGAAAATCATCAGGCGGGGAGCGGTGAGGCTGACGATGGCAGGCTCGACGACCTTGGCGTTGGAGATGGTGACGGCGAGGTTCATGGCGGTCTCTTCGCGCTTGGAGAGGAGGTAGAGGAAGAGTTCCTCTTTAATCTTCTGCTGACGCTGGACCTCGGCGACGGCCTTGGACTGTGTGGGCATGGAGTTGAGCTGTCCGCGGGCACGGGCCTCCTGGTTGCGGGCTTCCTGCAGACGCACCTGGGTGGCGTTGAGGAGGTTGCCCACCGACGAGTTGATGGCGCTCAGTTTGTCGGACATCTGCTGCTTGGCAGAGACTATCTCGGGGTTGTTGACACCGGCCGTGGTCTTGAGGCGCTTGTAGGCGGCGACGGAGCTGTTGTAGTCGGCAATCATGGCCTGGATGCCGGCATCGCTGACGCCGACATTGGCGGGGATGAGCTCTTCGCGGTTGGCCGGGTCGGAGACGTAGTTCTTGATGAACTTGATAAGGGTCATCTCTGTCTCGAGGCGGACGACCTCTTCGGAGTAGCGTGTGCCGGTCTGGAGGAGCTGCGACGAGGCGCCGGTCATGTCGCCGAGGCCGGAGGAGCGCTTGATGCTCTCCACCTGCGAGTCGACATCGCCCAGCTCGCCCGTGATGAGGTTGATGCGCTCGGTGATGAAGGCCTCGGTCTTCTGGGCGACCTTGTTCTTGTCCTCGATGGCATCGTCGTTGTAGACGGCGATGAGGGTGTCGACAATGTCTTTGGCACGCTTGAGGTTGGGGTCCTTATAGGCGATGGAGAGGATGGAGGCGACCTTGTCGACACGGCTGACGGTGAGCGACTTGATCATGTTGCGGGCCAGGGGCAGCGAGGGGCGTATGGCCAGGTTGAAGCGGACATCCTCGTAAGCGTTGGAGTAGAACTCGGTCTTGTCGACCTTGAAGGTGAGGGTGTCGTCGAACCGGATGGGCTGGCTGTAGTAGGCTTCGTTCTCGAAGGTCTCGCCATACTTGCTGGCCACATATTTGTACTTGTTGTTGGCCTTGGGGGTGACGCGGATGGAGAAGGCGAGGTCGCGCTCCGCCTGGCCGCTGTCCTGGACGGCGACCGCAACGGGGGCGTCGTTGTAGTAGGTGATTTTCTTGAACATGTCGTTGCGGGTGCACGACTGGTGGAGGCCGAGGCGCTGGATGACCTGGTTCATGAGCCACGAGGAGCGGAGCATGTAGATTTCGTTCTCGATCGAGAGGTTGGTCTGGTCCACGCCCATGCTGTTGAGGATCTGGTCCATGTTGCGCGACTGGTAGCGGACCTGGTTGCCGTTGTCGCGGACGAGGATGGTGCCGCTGGCGGTGAAAGTCTTGGGCTGCGACTTGTAGGCGAAGCCGGCCACGACGAGGCAGACCACCACCGAGATGACGAACCAATACCAGTTGTTGAGCACGATGAAGATGAGGTCGCGAATGGAGATCATGTTCTCGCCTTCGGCCTCGCCGTTGGCCCCGACGTTGGGTTGCTGGGGTTGGGGGGTTCTGAATTTTTCCATCTTGTTAAGTGTTTCGGATTATGATGGGTTAGTGGATTCTTGGGACTATTTGATGCGCTGGGAGAGGATGTAGTAGTACCAGGCCGAGATGAGCATGGAGACGATGGAGACGCCGGTGGAGATGTAGGTCATGACCATGGGGTCGCGGTCGGCGGTGCGCTTCTTCTTCATGTTGGGCTCGACGTAGACGACGTCGTTCTGGTGGAGGTAGTAGTAGGGCGAGTTGAAGACGTCCTTGGAGGTGAGGTCGAGCTCGCCGACGGTGCGGACGCCGTTTTCCTCGCGGATGACGGTGACGTTGGTGCGCTGGCCGTAGATGGTGAGGTCGCCGACCATGCTGAGGGCCTCGAAGATGGTGAGGCGCTCGCCGCTGGCGACAATCTGGCCGGGCCTGGCGACGTCGCCGAGGACGCTGACCTTGAAGTTCTGGAGCTTGACGGTCACGACGGCGTCGAGGATGTGGCCTTCGCTGACCAGGCGGTGCTCAATCTCGGCGGCAAGCTGGGCATGGGTCATGCCGAGGACGCGCATCTTACCGAGGACGGGGAAGATGATGTCGCCCTCGTTGCTGACGAGGTAGCCCTGCACACCGGCGGTGCCGGGGTTCATGACGACGCCGTTGCTGATGGCCACCTTGTTGGTCTCCTGGTTGAAGCGGATGGTGGCTTCGGGAGTGCGGCTCTCCACGTAGATGTAGAGCAGGTCGTTAGACTGGATGCCCTTGGAGAATTCGCCGCTTTGGGGGACCGCCGTGTCGCGGGGCGCATCCTTGACGTAGGCAATGTCGGCCGTGGAGCCGCAGGAAGCGAGCAGGGCCAGGCAGGCCACTGCGAGGAAGAGGGATTTCCGTGATAGAATATTTTTCATACTTTTTATTATTATTTCTTATTAACAAACTCGTTTTCAGCCCACTACGGCAATACCGCACAGGCGTATCGTTTTGCAAATATACGTTTTTTTTCGAAGTTGCACGAAAAATATTCATCCGCGAGCCCTCCGGGGGTCAAAACGGGACTTTCGATACTCTATTTTGGCGGCGTTAATAGATGTTAAAAACCGCCATTTTAACATTTATTAGGAAAGTTGGAGCATCGAAATCGAACGGTATTAAAATTTGTTAAAAAGGGCGGAATTTCGGCCCGGAAATTTCACAACATCTTGAAAACCAATACTATACAACCTCAAAAACAAAAACGACTGATTTTCAGCAAAAAAGATGCATCTGGTAGGTGAATGGTTCGACTCTGGTAGGTATATGGTTCGTGTCCGGTTTCGGAAATGTTAATAGATGTTAAACAACCCCTGTAAACAAAAGTTTCGCCGGGGCCGGAAAAAAGAGTTTTTTGCATGTGATTTTTTTTTCGTAACTTTGCAGTTTGAAAATGCCTTTCGTCAAGGACATACTGCAGCACAAGAGCCTGTCGATAGTGGGGCTCGAGAAAAACACCGGGAAGACCGTGTGCCTGAACTACATACTGCGCCGGCTCAACGCGTTGGGCGTGGGTGTGGGAGTGACCTCTATCGGGGTCGACGGCGAGCAGGTCGACGCCGTGTTTGCCACCGCCAAACCCGAGATTACGCTCTACGGCGGCACCCATTTCATCACTTCGGAGAAGCACTACCTGCAGCGGCAGGCGGTGTCGGAGATTGTGGCCGTCGACAGCCGCCGGACGTCGCTGGGTCCGCTGGTGACGGCGCGGGTGCTGATAGGGGGCAAAGTGCTCCTCTCCGGCGCCGCCACGACGGGCGTGCTGCGCGAGCAAATCAAGGCTTTCGAAGCCCTGGGCGCAGACCTGACGATAGTCGACGGCGCGCTGTCGAGGCTCAGCCTGGCGTCGCCGACGGTGACCGAAGCGATGATACTGGCCACCGGCGCCGCCGTGAGCGCCAACGTCAAGCAACTGGTATCGCGCACGCGCCACCTGCACCGGCTGATCAACCTCGAGGAGGTCGCCCCCGCGCTGCGGCAACGCCTAAGCCCCATCGGCAGCGGCATCTGGGCCGTGGGCGACGACGGCGAGGTGCACGACCTCGGCATTCAGTCGGTCTTCCTCATCGACAGCCTCGGCGACGACCTGCTGCGCCACGGCAAGACCCTCTTCGCCGCAGGCGCCGTGAGCGACCGCCTGCTGAAGACCCTGACCCGGAAAGAGCACGGCATCACGCTCATTGTCAGCGACTTCACCAAGATATTCGCCACCCAGGAAGCCTACGCCGACTTTGTGCGCCACGGACACCGCATGCAAGTGCTGCAGCGGTCGAAGCTGATAGCGGTGACGCTGAACCCCACCTCGCCGCAAGGCTTCGTGCTCGACTCCAAGAGCACGTGCGACGCCCTGAGCGAAGCGCTGCAGATGCCGGTTTACGATGTGGTGAAGATCGAGGAAGCGGGAGGCGGCAGTTAAGGAGTTAAGACCTATGAAGATAAAAGAACTGATAAAACAGGACGCTGGTTTCCAATACATTATCGACAGCCTGGAGCTGATGTCGTCGGCCGGGCGCAGGGTGCTGCTGAACAGCGCGTTCTGCACCGACGCCGCCGAGCTAGAGCACGAATGGGACAACCTGCAAGAGGCCATCCGCGCCACGGGCGACACAGAGACGCGCCGGCAGTATACCGACCTGCGCCACTGCCTGATGCAGCTGCACGACCTGCAGGGCACGCTGGCCTCGCTGGCCGCACGGACACCGCTGAACGAGGTGGAGCTGTTCGAGGTGAAAAACCTCAGCCTGCTCACCCGCCAGGCTCGCCGCGCCACCGCCGCACTGGGCTTGGCCTGCACCCTGCCGCTGCCCGACCTCGACGAGGTGTTCGCCCTGCTCGACCCCGACAGCACAGGAATGGCAAACTTCTATATCTACGACAGTTACGACAACCGGCTGCCCGCGCTGCGCCGCGAGCTGAAAGCCCTGCAGGAACACGACGGCGACCCCTCGCGCATCGCCGCCCTGCTCAGCGAGCAAAGCGAGATACAGAGCCGCGTGTGCACCGAGCTGAGCGACAGGCTGCTACCGCGCACCGCCGACCTGACCGAGGCGCTGAACCGGCTGGCCTATGCCGACAGCCTGCTGGCCAGGGCCGAGCTGGCCATACGCTGGCACCTGACGCGCCCCACTCTGGGCGACACCACAAGCTACCGCAGCCTGTGGAACCCCCGCCTGCGCCACCGCAACGAGGAACTGGGCATGCGCTACCAGCCGGTCGACATCAGCCTGGAGCCCGGCGTCTGCCTCGTCACCGGCGCCAACATGGCCGGCAAGACGGTGCTGCTCAAGAGCTTAGGCTCCGCGCAACTGATGGCGCAATGCGGCATGTTCGTGCCCGCCGAGGAGGCCACCGTGCGCCTGGCAGAAGGCATCATGACCTCGATAGGCGACGAGCAGGACGAGATGAACGGCCTCTCGAGCTACGCGTCGGAGATTACCAAAATCAGCAACATCATCGGCACCTGCCGCGAGCGCAACATGCTGGTACTCATCGACGAACCGGCGCGCACCACCAATCCCGTCGAGGGCAAGGCGCTGGTGCAGGCCATCATCGGCCTGCTGCAGCAATGCGGCTCGACGACCCTCATCACCACCCACTACAGCCAGCTGGGCAGCAACTGCCGACGGCTGCGGGTGCGGGGCTTCGTCGAAGACCTGGCCGACGTGCCGCTGACGCCACAGAGCATCAACCGCTTCATCGACTACTCGCTCACCGAGGACAGCTCGGAAGAGGTGCCCCACGAGGCACTCCGCATCGCCGCCATCCTGGGCTGCGACGAGCGACTGATCAGCCTGGCCCAAGAAAACATGAACCAATAATATAATATTACAGACGACCACGCGAGGCATAGCACGAGGCGCCGCACTGACGTGCGGCGCCTCGCTGCTTCTTCCTGGCGGAAAGGAGGGGATTCGAACCCCTGAAGCGCTGTTAACGCTTACTCGCTTTCCAGGCGGGCCTCTTCAACCACTCGAGCACCTTTCCGTGTGTTGATTTTTGTTTCCAAAATCGGGTGCAAAAGTACTACTTTTTTTTGATATGACAAAAAAAATGTAACTTTGCATTTTGAAAAGCAACAGAAAAAACATTAAAACATATTGATAATGAAAAAATTAATGATTTGCACTATGGCTATAGGAATGTTAGCCGCGGTGGGTTGCAAAAACCAAAAAGCAGCCGAACCGAAATCGGAAATTCAACAAAAAGTGGACGAGTATGCCGAGTTCCCCCTGACCTCGGACCTCATCCAGACGCTGAGCGCCAACGAGAAAGAGCTGGTGAAGATATTCATCCAGATTGGCGACATCATGGACGAGATCTACTGGGACCAGTACTTCGGCCGTGAGAACCGCGCCAGCCTCGACACGCTGACCGACCCCGCCATGCGCGCCTTCGCGAACATACAATACGGCGCGTGGGACCGCCTGGACAGCGAGCGCCCCTTCCTGCCCGGCTACGGCGAGCGCCCTGCGGGCTGCAACTTCTACCCCGCCGACATGACGGCCGAGGAGTACAAGGCGCTGGAAGACCCGCTGAAGGAGAGCCAGTACAGCGTCATCCGCCGCGATGCCGAGGGCAAGCTCTATGTGCTGCCCTACCACGAGGCCTACAAAGAGCAGCTGGCCAAGGTGGACGAGCTGATGGGCAAAGCCATCGAGCTGGCCGAGAACGCCGGCCTGAGGCGCTACCTCGAGGCCCGCCGCGAGGCCTTCCGCACCGACGACTACTTCGCGAGCGACATGGTGTGGATGGACATGAAGGACAGCAAGCTGGACTTCGTGGTCGGCCCCATCGAGAACTACGACGACGCCCTGCACGGCCTGAAGTGCTCGCACGAGGCCTTCGTGCTGGTGAAAGACGAGCAGTGGAGCAACGACCTGAGCAAATTCGCCGCCATGCTGCCCGAGATGCAGAAGCTGCTGCCCTGCGACGAGAAGTACAAGAAAGAGGTGCCCGGCACCGACTGCGACATCAACGTCTACGACGTGGTCTACTATGCCGGCGACTGCAACGCAGGCAGCAAGACCATCGCCATCAACCTGCCCAACGACGAGCGCGTGCAGCTGGCCAAAGGCAGCCGCCGCCTGCAGCTGAAGAACGCCATGCGCGCCAAGTACGACAACATCATGGTGCCCATCGCCAAGCAGATCCTCTGCCCCGAGCAGGTGGACAGCGTCACGTTCAACGCCTTCTTCGGCAACACCTGCTACCATGAGGTGGCCCACGGACTGGGCATCAAGAACACGGTGACCGGCCGCGGCCCCTGCCGCCAGGCCCTCGGCGCCGAATACAGCGCCTGGGAGGAGGCCAAAGCCGATGTGTGCGGCCTGTTCCTGACCGAGCAGCTCATCGAACGCGGCGAGATTACCAACACCACCGTGGCCCAGAACTACATCACCTTCATTGCCGGCCTGCTGCGCTCGGTGCGCTTCGGAGCCACCGAGGCCCACGGACGTGCCAACATCATGTGCTACAACTACTTCCAGGAGCACGGCGCCTTCAGCCGCAACGCCGACGGCAAGTACGTCATCGACGTCGAGAAAGCCCGCCAGGCAGCCCGCGAGTGGGCCTCCATCATCATCGCCATGGAAGGCGAGGGCGACATGGCCGCCGCCAAGGCCTACAGCGAGAAGAACGGCAAGATCAGCGCCGAGCTTCAGAAAGACCTCGACGCCATCCGCGACGCCAACATCCCGCGCGACATCGTCTACAAGCAGGGTGCCTCGGTGCTCGGACTGTAGTCGAAACCCATCCCAAAGCCGACGGCGAACCCCGCCGCCGGACAGCCTCAGGCCGGAAAGTCCACTTTCCGGCCTTTCTTGCACCAATTCGCTGGAAACAAGAGAATTACATACAGCGTACATTTTTGATTCAAAAGTCGGAAAAAGACCAAAAATCGGCCATCCGCAGATGTATGATTTTCAGCGGGTTAACCACACCCTCTTCTTCCCCTCTTCGTCCTTGGTTAGGCAATGGCCGGAGAGGGGGGCCAAAGGGTCGCGTCGGGAGTGGCAAATTTTATATATATAACATTTTTTTGCGCACGTAAGGAAAAAGTTGTATCTTTGCTTTAGAATTTTCTTCGCAAAAATACTCATTTTGCGCTGGAAATGATAGGGTTACGGCAACACTCTTGGATAGGAGCGCCCGCGATTCAGAACCGAACGACTGAAAAACCTGCCAAAAACTCCGATATTAACCTCGGGGAGGTGAAGATTTTACCAGAAGAAAAAAATGACCGATACGACCGACCGCAGCACATACTACACCGCACAACCCGACGACAGTCCCCACTGGTATGCCATCCGGGTGTTCTACAACAGGCTGGCGCCCTTGCTGGCGGAGTTGAACGAGAAAGGCTGGGAGCAGTTCTGCCCCCACGAGGTGATAGCGTCGCTGCTGTTTGTGCGCTGCAGCGAGGCGCAGGTCGACAAGTTTGCCGCACGGAACTTCGACCGCATGATGGTATACCGTCTGCAAGGCAGCCGTCGTCCGGCCATGATACCCGACCGCGAGATGGAGATATTCCGATTCGTGGTCACCTCGGGTCGCCAAGGGCTCACGCTGCTGGGCGACGACAAGCCCGAGTACCACCAAGGCGACCGCGTGGTGGTGACACAAGGGCCGTTCAAAGGTGCCGAAGGGCATATCAAACGAATCAAAAAAGACCGCCGGCTGGTGGTGACGATACCGGGCGTGGTGGCTGTGGCCACGGCCTATATCCACCCGGACTTCTTGAAGAAAGTGGACTAGATGAAAACACCGCTTTTTCATCTGCAATATGAAATAGAGCAAGACGAGGCTTACACCGAGAATGGTGCCGACAACGGTGCCAAGCTGTCGATAGACGACATCGACAACGAAGAGGTGAAAAGTCTGCTGGAAGAGACCTCAGGGCTCACCCAGAAAGACCTGCTTAAGTGGCTCAACCGCAACAAGGACGCTTACCCTTCGACGGTGATTGTGCCACTAACTACGGTCACGCCCGAAGCGCTGAGCTACCGCATAGGAGAAAACCGTCCCAAGCTGCTGTATATCACCCGTCCGCTGCATACGATAGAGAACCTCAACAAGTTCCTCTACACCGCCAACGAGCATCTGGACACCGGCGCCTTCATCTGCTGCCACTCGATGACAGCCTCGCTCAAGCGGATGATGCTCGAGCAGAAGTACCCGAAGGGAATCCGGACGGTCGTGGTGGGGTTGCACTACCTGTGGCACCGCGTGTGCCCCAAGCTGAAGCTGACCAACAAACTGTACTATGCGGTGACGCACGGCAAGAACCGCACCTTCCCCCGCGTAGAGGTACTCGGCCGAATCTACCGCGCCGGCTTCGAGGTCATCGACGAGCAGTTCCGCCACGGCGAGTTCTTCGTGGTGGCCCACAAGGTAAAGGAGCCCGTCAACGACACCCCGCCCACCGGGTCGCCCATCATCCACCTGCGCCGCATCGGACTGAACGGCAAGGAGATACAGGTGCACAAATTCCGCACCATGTACACCTACTCGGAGTACATCCAATCGTATGTCTACGAGTACCAGCACCTGGAAAAGGGCGGCAAGTTCAAGGACGACTACCGTGTGAACTTCTGGGGCACGTTCCTGCGCAAGGTGTGGCTCGATGAGCTGCCCATGGTGTGGAACATGCTGCGGGGTGACATGAAGCTGGTGGGTGTGCGCCCGCTGAGCCGCCACTATTTCAGCCTCTATACCCCCGAGATGCAGGAGCTGCGCACACGGACCAAACCCGGGCTGCTGCCGCCGTTCTACTACGACCGCAAGTCGCCCGAAACCATCGAGGAAGTGCAGGAAAGCGAACGCCGCTACCTGGAAGCCTACCTCAAAGCCCCCTTCCGCACCGACTGGCGCTACTTCTGGGGCATCGTAGGAAACATTATCTTTCACCACAAAAAATCAAGCTAAACAAACACACATGGCTAAAAACAACAACGGAGAGTGGACCACCATCATCAGACCAAAAGAGAGCCTATGGAAGCTGAACCTGAAGGAGCTATGGGACTACCGCGACCTGTGCAGTCTCTTTATCCGCCGCGACATCACCACGGCCTTCAAGCAGACCGTCCTCGGCCCCCTGTGGTTCATCATCCAGCCCACCATGACGGTGCTGCTCTATGCAGTGGTCTTCGGCAACATCGCCAAAATACCCACCGACGGACTCCCCGAGCCGCTGTTCTATCTGGCCGGCGTCAGCCTCTGGGGCTATTTCAGCGGCTGCCTTGGCAGGGCGCGTAGCACCTTCACCGGAAACGTAAACCTTTTCGGCAAGGTATACTTCCCCAGACTTATCGTGCCCATCTCGGGCCTTGTGTCGGGATTGCTCACCTTCGGCATACAGATGCTACTTTTCGCTGTCGTGTACTGCGTCTACGTATTCGGCCACCTGCCTGGTTCCGAACACCTCTCTATGAACTACACCGCACTGCTCTTCCCACTCTACGTGGTGATGCTTGCCGGCCTGGGGCTCGGATTCGGCATCATCTTCTCCAGTTTCAGCACCAAATACCGCGACATCGGCATATTGCTCAACTACGTCACCAGTCTATGGATGTACGCCACGCCTATCATCTACCCATTGAGCACAGTGACAGACCCGAGACTGAAAATGGCCATGCAGATCAACCCCGTGACCAGCATCTTCGAGGGCTTCAAATACGGCTTCCTCGGAGCCGGCGAATTTAGTTGGAACTGGCTGTCCTACAGCTTTATCGTGATGGTGGTATTGCTGCTCTTCGGCACCATCGTCTTTAACCAGAAAGAGCGCAACTTCATGGACACGGTCTGACGACCGAAACTTGGGATGGGGCATGGAGATTGACATCATCTTTGGGCTACTGCGCAGCGCGCTCGGAGGCGGACAAGACAACATACCCGAAGGTACCGACTGGCGACGGTTGTTCTCCCTGCTGCAACAGAACCACGTTGCCGCCCTTGTCAGCGAAGTCTTCGCCAACCTGCCTGCAGGGCAGAAGCCGCCTCGCCAAGTGCTGATACCATGGCTCTCCGAACGCGAGAAAGCAACCGCATGGTACCGCCACCAACTCAGTGTGCAGCAGGAAATCGAAGCCCTCATGCAGCAGCACGGCATCGGGACCCTCGCCTTGAAAGGAACTCGCCTGGCACAATTCTACCCGAAACCCGAACTGCGCGAATTCAGCGACCTCGACCTGTACTTCTCGAACCACAATGAAGCCGACCGGCTGACACAGCAGCACTTGGGCATAACCGTCAGCAACGATGCCCACCACCACTCAAAATACAACTATCGCGGCGTGACCATCGAAAGCCACTACGACTTCGTCAATCGCCACTACCCGCCAAGCAACCGCCGCTTTGAAGAGGTGCTCAAGAAGTTGGCCCCCACACCAACTTTCGAGGTGCTCTTCCAACTACGCCACATGGCGAGTCACTTCGCCGCCAGCCGCATCACCCTGCGCGACCTCGTAGACTGGCACCTACTCACCCGCGCCCACCGCGACAGCGCCGACTGGGATTGCGTGGCGCGAGAAAGCGAAACTTCGGGCATGGCCGACTTCGCCGGAGCAGTGAACCAAATCGTGGAGAACCGCTTCGGCAACCACGTGCCCCTACCCTTCAGCGCCGACCGCGAGACCACCCTCAAGATAGAAAACGACACACTATACGGCTCAATTCAAGAACACAAAAAAGAGAACCTGGGCCGCCTGCTGTGGAAACTGCGCCGCTACAGCGCCAACCGCTGGAAACAACGCCTCGTCTACAGCCACGACTCCGCGTGGAGCCGCCTCGCCGCCAGCCTGGCTGCCCACGCCGCCAAACCCCGCAGCATACTGCACAAAATGTAACCCCACATGAAGAAAGCCCTCATCACCGGCATCACCGGACAGGACGGCAGCTACTTGGCTGAATTCCTGCTGGAAAAAGGCTACGACGTGCACGGCATCATACGCCGCAGCAGCGTCGACTACCGCGAGCGCATAGCCCACCTCGAAGGGCACGAGCGTTTCCACCTCCACTATGGCGACCTCGCCGACTCGATGGGCATACAGCAGGTGGTCAACCTGGTGCGTCCCGACGAGATATACAATCTGGCTGCCCAAAGCCACGTGCAGGTCAGCTTCGACGTGCCGGAGTACACCGCCAACGTCGACGCCACCGGCACCCTGCGCATCCTCGAGGCCGTGCGCCTCTGCGGCCTTGCCGACACCTGCCGCATCTACCACGCCAGCACCTCCGAGCTCTACGGCCGCGTGGAAGCCGTGCCGCAGAACGAGGAGACCCCCTTCCACCCCTACAGCCCCTACGCCGTGGCCAAACTCTACAGCTACTGGATTATCAAAGAATACCGCGAAGCCTACAATATGTTCTGCTGCAACGGCATCCTCTTCAACCACGAGAGCGAGCGCCGCGGCGAGAACTTCGTCACCCGCAAGATCACCCTCGCCGCCGCCCGCATCAAGCAAGGAAAACAGCAGAAACTGCTGCTGGGCAACCTCGACTCGCTGCGCGACTGGGGCTATGCCCGCGACTATGTGGAGTGCATGTGGCTCATGCTCCAGCAGGCCGAGCCTGACGACTATGTGGTGGCCACCGGCGAGCAGCACTCCGTGCGCGAGTTCTGCCAGCTGGCCTTCCGCGAGGCAGGCATCGAGCTGCGCTTCGAGGGCGAGGGCATTGACGAGAAGGGTATCGACACCGCCACCGGCCGAGTGCTGGTCGAGGTGAGCCCCGACTTCTACCGTCCCACCGACGTGGTCAACCTCCTCGGCGACCCCGCCAAGGCTAAAGCCCGGCTAGGCTGGAACCCGTCGAAGACACCCTTCCGCGAACTGGTGCGCCTCATGGTGGACCACGACATGCGCAAAGTGGCCGCCGATGATGCCGCCTTCCGCGTGAAAGTCAATCTCGAAGAATACCTCGAGAAAGGCATTGTAAAGTAAGAAAGTTTCCATGCAGAAAGACTCCAAAATATATGTCGCCGGCCACCGCGGCATGGTAGGCTCGGCCATCGTGCACCAGCTGCAGCGGCAGGGCTACACCAACCTCGTGGTCCGCACCCATGCCGAGCTCGACCTCACGCGCCAGGCCGACGTGGAGCGCTTCTTCGCCGAGGAGAAGCCCGAATACGTCTTCCTCGCCGCCGCCAAAGTGGGCGGCATAGCGGCTAACAGCGCCGCCCTGGCCGACTTCATGTACCTCAACATGGCCCTCGAGATGAACACCATACACGCCGCATGGCAAAACGGCGTCAAGAAACTGCTCTTCCTCGGCTCCAGCTGCATCTACCCCCGACTGGCACCGCAGCCCATGCCCGAAAGCTGCCTCCTCACCTCGGCCCTCGAACCCACCAACGAAGCCTACGCCTTGGCCAAAATCAGCGGCCTCAAATACTGCGAATACCTCAACCGGCAGTACGGCACCGACTACATATCCGTCATGCCCACCAACCTCTACGGCCCCAACGACAACTACCACCCCGAGAACAGCCACGTGCTGCCCGCCCTGATACGCCGCTTCCATGAAGCCAAGCAGCAAGGCCTGCCCAGCGTCACCTGCTGGGGCGATGGAAGCGCACTGCGCGAATTCCTCTACGTCGACGACCTGGCCGAACTCTGCCTCTTCCTCATGCAGAACTACTCCGGCAACGAGACCGTCAACGCAGGCACCGGTAAGGAAATCACCATCAAAGCCCTCGCCGAGACCGTGGCCGACATCGTCGGTTACCGTGGCCAGATCCTGTGGGACACCACCCGTCCCAACGGCACACCCCGAAAACTCCTTGACGTGAGCAAAGCCACCAACCTCGGTTGGCGCTATCACACCGAATTGAACGACGGCATCCGCCTCGCATACAACGACTTTCTAAACCATACAGAATGGCAACAGCAATAGAATTCAACCACGTAAGCAAACTCTACCGCCTCGGTCTTGTCTCCACAGGCACCTTCCGCGAAGACATCAAACGCTGGTGGATTACCAGTGTGCAAAAAAAGGAAGACCCCTACCTCACCATCGGCGAGACCAACGACCGCGGCACCAAAGGCGAGAGCCAGTTCGTCTGGGCCCTGCGCGACATCGACTTCAAGGTGGAGCAGGGTGACGTCGTAGGCATCATCGGCAAGAACGGCGCCGGCAAGAGCACCCTCCTCAAGCTGCTCTCCAAAATCACCGCCCCCACCACCGGCGACATCCGTGCCCGCGGCCGCATCGCTTCGCTGCTAGAAGTGGGCACCGGCATGCACCCCGAAATGACCGGCCGCGAGAACATCTACCTCAACGGAGCCATCCTCGGCATGACCAAATCCGAGATTACCCGCAAGCTGGACGAAATCATCGACTTCAGCGGCTGCGAGCGCTACATCGACACCCCCGTCAAACGCTACTCCAGCGGCATGCGCGTCCGCCTCGGCTTCGCCGTCGCCGCCCACCTCGACCCCGACATCCTCGTCGTCGACGAAGTCCTCGCCGTCGGCGACGCCGAATTCCAAAAGAAAGCCATCGGAAAAATGCAGGATGTCAGCCAAGGCGGAGGTCGCACCGTCCTTTTTGTCAGCCATAATATGGCCAGTGTTCGTGCATTGTGCAAAAATGGAGTTTTGCTAGAAAATGGCAAGACAAAAATGATTGGTGAGATCGGCTCCATAATAAATGAATACATGAGCAGTATGGTGTCCAGCGAAAATATACCTATTTCCGAAATTCCAAGAGAGGGAAAACTGAACAACAATATCAAATATACCCAAATTCAATTTCTCGACTTCAACAACAACAGCATTACACCTCACACTGGACAACCTTTAAGAATACGTGTTAGGGTTCATGTTTCATCACCAGGGTTTAAAGCCGCCACTTTTACAGTTACAATATCCGATAGCATGGCTAATCCAATGCTTATATACCCATCATCCATGTCCACTCCTGCGTTCAACGTGGCAGAAGGCACCCACTATTTTGACTGCGATATTCCCAAACTTCCCCTAACGGGGGGGAGTTATAGAGTAAGTTTGTGGTGCGGTATAAATGGTGTCGGAACTGACCATCTAGAAAATAAAATTAAATTGGACGTTATTGATGATGACTATTTCCAGTATGGGCGTGAGATTTCTGCCAATCTAAAGGGGAAAGTAGTTTTTGACGAGCATGTTTGGCACAAAAGCGAATAGTTATGTTGTATCATGAGAATGGGAGAGTCGGATTACAATCAGTAATAGGTCTTGGCTGTTGGAATTTTGGTGGACAGTGGAATAACAAGGTATCAAAAGATGCAGCCATTGAAATTATTCGTTATGCCATTGATCATGGAATAACATTCGTCGATGTTGCTGAATCTTATGGAATCCCTGATGGGCAATGTGAAATACTCTTGGGGGAGGCACTCGCAAATGGTTATCGAGAGAAAGTAACTCTGATTAGTAAAGTCGGATGGTACGCACGAAGAACAGCCGATCATTTTTCCGCCGTTGATGGCTATTGGCGGAAACAGGCCAAAAAAGCATTCAACCAGCTCTATCGTTTTAAGGAGGTAGATTTCAATCATCGTACGCCAGAGTTACTTCGACTTTGTGGGCATGCATGCTGTGGGCGTCTAAAAACGGATTATGTCGATATACTTTTATGCCACGACGACAAACCCAAAGATGCAAGTTCATTCATTACCGCATTTCGCCAGCTCCGAGATGAGGGATTCATTCGATACTACGGCATTAGTACCAATGATATTGGCGCGCTTCAACGGTTCTATGAATTATCTAATGGGGAATGCGCAGCATGCGAATGCGACTATTCTCTATTAAATCGTCGTGCAGAAACTGAATTATTTAAATTCTGCCACAAAAACAACATTGCAATTTTCACAAGAGGGACTTTAGAACGCGGAATATTGTCTGGGAAATATACGGCTTCTTCTTCATTTGATGAAAGTTGTCGAGAAGCATGGAATCTTGGAGGCAAAGCGCACAAGCAATATCTTAATAAAATTGCAGCAGTTGAAAAAATTGTAAAAACGATTGAACCCGAAAAAATCTCAAAAATTGCATATCAGTTTGCTTTTTCCAACGAAGTTCATCCCTGTGTGGTTACAGGCTGTACAAGTCTTGAACAACTCAAAGATAATCTTGCCGCTGCAGAATCTTACATAAATCCACATTTGCTTAACGTATTGTAAAAAACCATGCCCGACCAACATTCGTACTTAAGCAACAAAGAAAAAAAGAATTGTACGGGGTGTGGTGCATGCTCATTTGTATGCAAACACCATGCTATTGATATGAGAGAAGACATTGAAGGTTTTTTCTTTCCTGACATCAACAAAAATTTATGTACAAGATGTGGGCTTTGCATAAAAAGTTGCCCCATTGCTTTCTCACAACAAAACACAAAAGATAATAGGGAATTCTACCTTGCCACCACACCCATTAGCGAGTACTTCAGTAAAAGTGCGACCATAGGTGTATGTACAATGCTGGCCGAATCCATTATTAACACAGGCGGTGTTGTTTATGGAGCATGGTTAGATGAGACAACGTTGAAATGCAAACACATTTGCATTTCAACACTGCCTGACATAGAGAAAATAAGGAATTCCAAGTACACTCAAAGTGAAATCCACCAGTGTTTAAGAGATGTTGAAAATAACCTTAAATCAGGCAAAACGGTTCTATTTGTTGGAACACCGTGCCAAATAGCCGGACTAAAATCTTTCTTATTTCACGCATACAACAACTTATATACGATTGATTTGATTTGTCATGGGGTGTACAGTTACAAAATCCTACAAGAGGAAGTAAAGTATTGGGGAAAAATATACAACGGGGTAATAAATAACTTTAGGTTTCGAAGCAAACGAGTCTATCCATGGGAACGTGGTGGAGTGATTAATTTTGATGTAACTAATAAGAAAAACAAAGTTGAACACATAGAGATTTTAGGCTCTTATTCTCCAACATATCGCTGTTACGCCTATAGTGGAAATGGCATTAATTATAACCTGAGATTAAGCTGCTATCATTGTCAATTTAGAGCAGAGGAACGCTATGGCGATATTACGGTTGGCGACTCCTGGTTTATGAAAAAAAACTTTCCCGAAATATTCAGTGGAGAAAACAACAGAAATGGGATTTCATTATTACTAATAAACACATCCAAAGGTCACGACATAATGAATATGATTTCGCAAAAGTTAAATCTGTTCAAATTAGAGAAAAGTCAGGCTTTTGTACAACCAGCTCTTCTCCCAACTAATAGGGTAATCCCTGTGGAAAGAGCCGAACTCTACGGTAAACTTCTGAAAGAAGACTATGGGGAACTCGTCAATCGCTTGTTAGGTATAGATATCAGAATGCTATACAAAAAAAGTATTTCGCACTCTAGAGAAAGCAAATTTAAGAAGTTAAAAAAAATTGTCAAGAAACATGTTCTTGGATATGATACGTCGAATAAAGAATAAATACACCGAATACTATCGAGGGTTTCTTTGGTGGTATACCAATACTTGGTTATGCAATATCCCAAGTAAGCGATACAGGGCATGGAAGCTTGTTCGGATGGGTATGAAGTTGGACAAGAATGTTAGATTTTACGCTGGATTTCACATACGTAGCCCACATAACATAGCTATTGGGGAAGGATCGTCCATCGGCCCAAGGGTTTTGCTCGATGGGAGGAAAGGTCTCACATTAGGCAAAAGTGTCGTTATCGGCTATGAAGCAATCTTATGGACACTTAACCATGATTATAATGACAAGCATTTCTGTGGGAAAGGAGCACCTGTGATTATTGACGATTATGCATGGGTTTGTAGTAGATCCATTATACTGCCAGGTATTCATATAGGGAAAGGTGCAGTAGTGGCGTCTGGTGCCATTGTAACAAAAGATGTCCCCCCCTATGCCATTGTGGCTGGCATCCCTGCCACGATAATTGGGCAACGGGAAAAAATTGATTATGATTATGGATATAACTCCAAGACGAGCAAAGAGCATTGCTCCTAAATCATCATGGAAAGACTGAAATTCATTGACGAAAGTAGGGGGTTCGCAATCATTCTAATGGTTTTTGGACACATCATCGCCTGGAATTTCCCTGACTGGAGGCAAGTTGTATTACTTAATAACTTCCAAAACAGCACCACTCTTATCGCAGGTGTATGGTGGCAACTGATATACTCTTTCCATATGGCCCTGCTTTTTATGATTTCTGGCTACACTCTCAGTGCTAGCACATTGTGGAAATCCATCAAAAAGAAAACCACGCGACTATTAGTTCCATACCTATTTACCGGATTTATCATGCTACTGATTAAGGATTATTTCGGCTATTGGTTTCTTTTATCCTTGTGGATTTTATCTATCATCGGAATACTCTGCAACCATGTATACCCCCTTATAAACAAACGAGAATACGTCATAATAGACATTGCCTTAATTATTCTTTTTTACCTTTTATTCTCATACCTGCTGAAAAGAATAAACATACAACCCTTCGGGGACATTGGGAAAACCGCCAACTATTTACTACCATATTTGCTGGGCATTTTTTTTCGTCGGCATAAAAAAATATTCGATACTTTATCAAAAGGTTTCACAATCTGGCTCATATTATTTGCAGCCCTTTTCATATTGAAATATAGTCCATATTGGGGGTACTCCGGCTCGGTATATGGATTTTTCCATACGTTAAACCGACATTCTTTGTTGGCCATCATTGGTTCCATGATGGTGCTATCTTTCTTTCAAAAAGGCATTCCTCAAAGAATATCTTATTACCTATCCTTCATCGGAAAGAATAGTCTTGAAGTCTACATACTACATTTACTTTTTGCGATACAGATTCCACTCATTGGGGCATTTTGGCTTTCCACCAACCCTATAACCTGCATAACCACTCAAATCGTTTTTGCATTTTTCGCCGGTGGAATTGCCATATCGCTGTCTCTTGTGTCTGCGTGGGTACTAAAAAGAAGCAAATTCCTTTCTATGATTCTATTTGGAAAATGAGAATCGGCATCCTTACATATCATTGTCCACCCAATTTCGGCGCTCAACTTCAAGCAATCTCCACTGTGGGATACCTGAAGAAGATAGGACATGAGCCTATTGTTCTTAACTGGTATCCTGCGGATCTTGAGGAGATGTATTCTCACCGGATACCCACATACCAAATCAATTGCCACCAAGAGTTCACAGCTACAGCTTTCCCGTTAAGCAAGAAGTGCCAAACTGAAACAGAACTCATTGCCGAAATAGATGCGCTACGGTTAGACGCAATCTTTGTGGGGAGCGACGCTCTTTTCAAATACATACCAAAGAAAAATCGACGCCATTTTAGCAAGCGACAGCTAAAATACGTGTATCGTAATGTTATCTCTTGTGAGTTGGTGGAAAACAACCCCTTCTTTGGTGGATTCCTGCACAAACTGGCCAAACGCATTCCTGCTTCAGTTTATGCTGCCTCCTCCCAAAATTGCCCATTCGACAGAATGCTCCCACTTGAACGGAGACACATGAGGATGTCTCTGGCTAACTATCATCTTATCACCGTCAGAGACAACTGGACAAAGATCATGATTGAGAAAATAATGAGAGTGAAGGATATCCAAGTGTGTCCTGATCCCGTCTTCTCTTTCCAACAGAACTGCTATCTGCGCATACCTACCCGACAAGAGATTGTGGACAAATACAACCTCAATGAAAGATACATATTAATAAGTTTTCGCAGTAGGCGAATTTCACAGGACTACATTAATAGTATCGCCCTTGAGGCAGAAAAGGAAGGTCTACAACCTGTTGCGCTCCCCATGCCAGAAGAGCTATATGCCGCAGGAATAGAAAAGAAAATCGAATTGCCCCTATCGCCTATCGACTGGTATGCCCTCATTATCCATTCTCACGGATACATCGGAGAACGCATGCATCCCATTGTCGTTTGTCTTCACAATTCTATTCCTTTCTACTGTTTTGACGAATATGGAAACACGATGAACGGCATCTACAATCCCTCATCCAGCAAGACCTATCTGATTGTATCTGAAGCGGGACTTCTCGCAAATCTGTATTCATACCAGGGTCTGGATCCCATACCCACACCTTCCAATGTTATAGGCCAGCTTCTGTCCTTCGACCATGCAACCTGCTCTCAATTTGCCAAACAAAAAGCAGCGGAGTACAATGAGGGGATGAGACTAATTATCGATTCTTTTAGCAATGAATAACAGGAAGTCCATTCTTTTAATACTCCCTTGGCTGCCTTATCCACTAAAAAGTGGCGGACACCAGGCCATCTATAATGGCATTCGTGCAATAAAAGACCACATGAATATTTTCATCACTTATTTGGACTACAGTGATTCTTCTAGTGATGAGTACCTGCAACAATTCCATAAAGCTCTTGATGCTAACATTATTGTGCTGCCATACAGACCGTCGATACACCAAACTCCCCATCGGGATATTATAAGCCGTATTTGCAGGAAACTCAACAGAACCTTTATTCAATGGAAAATCTACCCACGTACAAAAATCGGCATAAAAAATCTTAAAAAGGCGGCTAAAATTGACCCCGATTTCAGAATAAGCGATGGTAAATATGTCCACCATGTAAAGCAGCTTATCAAAACATATCACATTGATATCGTACAATGTGAAATGATGTGTAATATTGCATTTGTGTCTTATATCCCCAAAAACATCCTCAAAGTATTTGTCCACCATGAAATTCGGTTTGTAAAAAGAGAACTTGAATTGATTCAGCATAGGAATCACCGCAAATGCGACAATACCCTAAACCTATTGAAGAATGTGGAAATAGAATTTCTTAACAGATATGACAAAATTGTCACTTTATCCACTATCGACACCCTAAAACTCACACACGCTGGAGTAACCCAACCTATCAGCTCCTCCTTTGCAACCATTGATACCATAGAAAAGATTGACTGGATTGAACCCAAAGGAAATATACTTTCTTTTCTAGGATCTGGATATAACCCACCCAATAAAGATGGTCTGCTATGGTTTCTTGAGAATTGCTGGAAGAAGCTTAAAGCGATTGACCCATCGTATACCCTCAGAGTCATTGGTCGGTGGCCAGAAGATTTCGTAAATATCATTTGCTCACAACATAATGACATCGAATTTCTCGGATTCGTAGAAAATCTAGACTTGGCCATACATAATACGATTATGATTGTCCCCATAACCATCGGTTCAGGAATTCGGATGAAAATCTTGGAAGCAGCCGGCCGTGGAACACCGTTTATAAGCACTTCCGTGGGCGCCGAAGGCCTGCCTGTCGAAAATGGCGTTCATTGCATCATCGCAGACACACCTCAAGACTTCATCACAGGAATCCTTGACCTAAGAGACTACGACCTCCAGTTAAAATTTGCAATTGCGTCCAATCAAATGGTTCGTCAATACTTCTCATTTGAGTCTCTGAGGCAAAACAGGCTCTCAATATACCAATAGACATTCCCTTTTTATGATTGACGACAAACAATTCCTATTAGGGAAAGACATTTATGAAGAGACTTCATGGGTATCTCTAAAACTCTCATCCGGATTCATCCTTTCATATCACAATAAGTTGAACGTATGGCATGATGAGAGGTGCTCCATCGTTCTTCTTGGAAATGCATGGCAGGTCAATCCAGACTTCCCAGCTCCTATCGAGGAACTGAAACAAATTGCATCTAATGACAAATACACTCACAACGAAGTATATTCGATTGAGAAGTCCTGGTGTGGAAGGTATCTTCTAATTGTTGGAGAGTGGATATATTTAGATACCATTGGAAGTCTTGGTTGTTTCTATAGCAACACTCATGTTAGTAGCAGTCTCCATGTACTGTGTCGCGCAGAAAACCGTACCATTGTTTATCCTAACATAATCCATGGGCATTCTCCAAACTTTATCCCTGGGATGAAAACATGTTATGATGGTGTCAGAAGGCTAATTCCTAGCCAGATATACAACTATGTAACAGGAGAAATCAAGACACGTCCACTTGTACCCGATGGGGCAATTTCAACAGTAAATGACAATCAAAGGATTGAGATGCTTGAAAAATACTTTACGTATTCACTACAGAATATGGCAAGTCATTTTCATGGAATTCCCATATGGCTATCGCTTACTGGTGGTCGAGATAGTCGCGCAGCATTAGCAATGCTGGAAAAGTCTGGAATAAAGTATCACACATTCACTCTTTGGCACGAGCATATCACGTCCTCTGACGTGCAAATACCGCTTATCCTTGCACGCAGATTGAAAAAGGAGCATCGCTACATCCATCGCTCCGCAGACCAATACTCCCAGCAACGATATGATGACTATCGCGCGCACACCGCAGGTATGGCCGTGGATGAAGATTGGAATTTTTATGCTTACAACCAATACGCATCTATTGAGAAGAATGCGGAAGAAATTGTAATTTTAAGAAACAGTATTTGGGAAAATGTGAACGATTATTATTCTATCTACTGCAATGAGGGTTCGCTGGACTTCAGTAAATTCTATCCCTATGCGCAAAAGGATGCCCTTTTGGGCGAATCGCTACAAGAATGGTATTCTTATACAAGGGATGATATCTTTAACCAGGACATTTCCATTTGGAATCGTATCTTGTGGGAACTGCGCACTGGGTGTTGGCTGTCTTCTATCGAACAATCCTTTGATTTAATGGATGGTATCACCTCTATTCAACCTTGCAACTGTAGGCTATTTTTAAGTTTATTGATAGGTTTTGATCAGCGAGAAAGAGTGGCAAAAACACACGAAGAAAAAATTGTGAACAAAATTTGTCCTATACTTAAAGGTATACCATATGATTACCAATACATACCGAAACAAAGCTTCGTGAAGATTATCCGAAGAAAAGCTGCGAAAGCTTACAAGACAATTAAATCTATTTGCAATACATAAATGTTGCTGACCATCCGGCAAAACGCCTACATATGATTCTCGTCTACACAGCTTTTTTCCATTGTACATTTAATGAAAATGATTATCCGCAAGAATCCGATATATCGAAATAGCGTCTTACTGAGATGCAACCCATGGGATCGACACCAAGCCCCAATCAGTAGCCAAACTGGGGTGCGCAGTGTGTGGGGGACGGCTGGGGGAATGGTAGGTGGATACCAGGGGGCAACTAGGTCTGTTCTTCGTCTGTTCTTCGTCCTGTGGCCCAACCTGTGCCCAGGGCGCAGCAATCGGAGAGGCTCAGATGTTGGGGAATCAAATAGTTGCAAGAAAAACATATCGGGGAATGATTTTGCAAAGATACACAAAAAAATCAATATATGCGCGGACACATGATTTTTTTGATAAAAAAAAGAAAACAGGGCGCTGTCGCGCGAGCATTTAATCATGACAACCGTTATTGGGCGTCGGCGCGTTGGGAAAACGTCACTTTTGTTGAATTCAAGATGTATGGGGCTTAAACAACCTCCGCAATTATGAAATACCCCATCGGCATACAGAGTTTTGAAGAAATCCGCACCAGCGGCTATGCCTATGTCGACAAGACGACATTGATCCACAAACTTGTAGCGGAGGGGAAATACTATTTCTTGTCGCGCCCACGGCGCTTCGGCAAGAGCCTGCGGCTCTCCACTATGCGAGCCTACTTCGAGGGCAAACGCCACCTGTTCCAAGGGTTGGCCATTGAGCATCTAGAGCAAGACTGGACGGAATATCCAATTCTGTACCTCGATCTGAACGCCCGCGACTACTCCTCTCGCGATGCCCTCATCGCCGAACTGAACAAACACCTCGAGCAATGGGAGATGCTCTACTGCGGCCAGCGCAGCGACCGCGCCATCGAGGAACGCTTTGGCGCCGTAATCAAAGCCGCTGCTCAGAAGACCGGAAAAGAAGGTGGTCATCCTCGTGGACGAATACGACAAGCCCATGCAACCGACAAACGCAAACTTTTCAAAATCGGCATCAACTTCTCCACCCAAACTGCACGTATCGACGACTGGAAAATAGCATGAAAATAACAGCCATTATAGTCACCTACAACGGCATGCGCTGGTACGACCGCTGCCTGGGCAGCCTGCGCAATTCAGAGCTTCCAGTGGAGACCATTGTCATCGACAACGCCTCGTCTGACGATAGCGTCAACTATATCAAAGCAAACTTCCCCGAGGTTCATCTTATTGAATCGAATGAAAACCTTGGTTTTGCCAAAGCCAACAATATCGGTATACGGAGAGCTTACGACTATGGTGCAGACTACATATTCCTACTCAACCAAGACGCATGGATTGAAAAAAATACCATCAGTTGCCTCATTACAACGTTCAAAGATAACCCCAAAACTGGCATTGCTGCTCCCATCCATCTAAACGGATCTTATACTGGCCTTGACCACCGTTTCATTAATTACCTTGGCCCGCAATTTGCATCTGATGCATATATGCACACCCTTCGCACTTACTACGAGGTACCGTTTGTAAATGCTGCCGCCTGGCTTATCAATCGCTGCTGCATAGAGACCGTTGGAGGATTCGACACATCATTGTTCCGCCACTATGGAGAGGATCGGAACTACTGCCAACGGATGCACTATCATAGGTTTCGAATTATTGTAACCACCCAATGCACCATCTGCCACGATCGGGAAGAAAGGAACATTGTCGATAATAAGTACATCTCTTTCACTGCGCAGACTCCATTCTTTGAAGAGCGGAAATACTATGGCGATATCAATAATGAAATAAACTTTCCTCAAGAATTCCACAATCTAAAAAAGAAAAAGATCCTAAAACTGCTCCGTGGTAAATTCTCTAGCCTAAAAAACATCAATGCCAAGATTGAATGCCTGCACCTGATTGAGAAATCAAGAAAAAAGAACATGGAAAAAGGACAAACTTGGCTTTAAATATCCACACTCATGAGTCCACGCTTTTCGATTATCATCCCACACAAAAACAGCGTTGATCTACTTGAACGTTGCCTCAAATCCATTCCCGTCCGAGATGATATCGAAGTGATTGTGGTGGATGACAACAGTACATTTACACCTAATGAACGACAAAAAATTGAATCGTTCAATGATAACCAAACACTAGTCCTTTTTACCAAAGAAGGACGGGGGGCTGGTTACGCTCGCAATGTTGGTCTTGACCATGCTAGCGGAGAGTGGGTTCTATTTGCTGATGCAGATGACTACTTTTACACCAAGAATCTTGAAATCATGCTATCAAGTAACATACCATCCGAATATCAGGTGATTGTTTATGGAGCAAAATATGTATTCCTCGATGGTTCACACAAATGGTATGGATGGTATGATCCAGAGAAGCCCAACTCCATGTCGATTGAACGAATGGACTACCCGCAATTTCTCTACCGTAGACTTGTAACCCCTTGGATTAAGATGGTTCGGAAAGACCTGTTGGTGGACAACAATATTCGGTTCGAAGAAGTAATGTTCAGCAACGATGAACTTTTCTGCACAAAAGTGGCGTTGGCAATCCATTATTATGGAAAAGTCAATATGCCGATTTATCATCATGTGCGACTTTCAACTGGACTGGTCGAATCAACCACAAACAAGCGACGTTTCATGATTCGCTGGAATGTTTACCTTCGCAAAGAAATATATTTGAAAAAACATGGCACTCAAGTCCCCGATTACAATTTACTATCGGCTGCTTTTTTTTACAACAAATACAACCTGCTATTGTACTGTGCTGTAAAAGAAGCCATTTTGCTTGGGAAAAAGAAAGCATGGCGAGATTACACCTCATTCTGTAGGCAAACTCAAATCAGTCGCATTCCCTATCTCTACATGTTGCGAAATCAATCTATTCAAACACCTGACATTCCACAATGAAAGTTGTCCATATAAGCACATCAAATAGTGGCGGAGCGGGGCTCGGAGCATCTCGCTTGCACCAAGCCATGTGCCAACTGGGGGCTGACAGCACCTTACTTGTTGCAAAGAAAGAAATTGATTCCCCTCGAACCATCCAGGCTGAAACAAATATAAACATCTATCAACCTCCTCAAAATCCACTATTAAGAAAGGCACACAAAGTCCTTCGTCGACACGGGCTGTGTCTACTTCCAATAGAATCCACAGAAAGAGAAGTCACACAGCTGCAAGCACAGCACCACACCTTTTTCACACTACCCATTTCTCGATACGATTTAAGCCAGCACCCCGCAATCCAGCGAGCAGACTTGATACACCTCCATTGGGTGGCAAATTTTCTCGACTATCCATCGTTTTTTGAAAATATCCACAAACCCATTGTTTGGACTATTCGGGATGAGAACATTGGCTTTGGTGGATTCCACTATAGTGAAGAGTACTATAAATACGTGAATTACTTTGGGGAGATTGAGGAAAAAATGGCGGAGATAAAGAAGAAGGCTCTCGCCAACAAGAAAAACATCCACATGGTTGCCTTGAGCAACATCACAAAAGAGTTTTACCAAAACAACAAAATAAACAATACATTCCCTGTTTCTACCATTCCTAACGGTATCGACACCGAGACCTTTTCTGTTCGTGATAAGAAAAAAGCCAGACTTGCCCTCGGCTGCAACCAAGACAATTTGGTATTTTCATTCTGCTCTGTTTATCTGCAGGACAACCGAAAAGGATTACCAAAACTTATAGCGGCACTGGAAAGCCTAAATCGTCCTGACATTGAGTTGATCTGTATTGGTAGAGGTGCCCCTATTCACAGCGACAAAATCCGCATAACAACTCTTGGCACTGTCAACTCACCACGCATCCTTTCCATGGTATATTCTGCATCCGACTATTTCGTTATGCCTTCATCGCAGGAGTCGTTTGGCAAAACCCTCGTAGAGGCCATGGCATGTGGCGTACCTGCTATTGCATTCCCTGCCGGCATCGCCCCTGAAGCCATCAACGAAAATAACGGAATTTTGTGTTCAGGCTTCACCACTGAAGCTTTGGCCAATGGCATAAAAGAGGCCATGACAAGAAACTATGATGCACCCCTTGTCCGTCAAACCATTATAGACCGATACAGCATCGAGAAGGTCAGCAAAGACTATATTAACCTATACACATCCCTCGTATAATATATCCACATGAAACTCTCTATCATTACCATAAACCTCAACAACCGCGAAGGTCTACAGCGCACTATTGACAGCGTTATTGGGCAAACATTCCGTGATTTCGAATGGATTGTCATTGATGGCGCTTCTACCGACGGCAGCAAGGAACTGATAGAAAAGCATTCCGACTACTTCGCCTATTGGGTCAGCGAATCAGATACGGGAGTATACAACGCCATGAACAAAGGAATACGTGTCGCCAAAGGCGAATATTGCTTATTCCTGAATAGTGGCGACTGGCTGTGCAAAGAGAATGTTTTACAGCAAATTTTCAGTGAAAGTCATGATGCCGATATCCTATTTGGCTACATGATGCGGGACAACCAAGACGGAGACACTGTGAACCTTGCCAAACCCACCCTGCATTGGGAAGATTTTATTGGAAACACATTACCTCATCAGGCCTCATTCATTCGTCGTATATTATTTGAAAAATATGGCATGTACGATGAGTCGTACAAAATTGCAGGAGACACGAAATTTTTTGTAAAAGCCCTTGTGTGGGAGAATGCCACCTACAAATTTATTCCATTAAAAGTAGCAGTGTTTGAAGGTGGAGGCGTGTCAGACAATGAGGCCCGTTTCTACGAAAGAGATGTACGGTTACGAAACGAAATGTTTCCCAAAATGATTTTGGACGATTTATCTCTGATTAATTCCATTAGAAAAATCCGTCAACATACGTATTTGAAAAAGGGGTTTACGTTGTTGTCATTAATTGCAGAACACTTGGAGAAGAAAAAATGATTAGAGTCGGTATTCTAGTTCCAATATACAACGTCGGAAAATATATTGAAAGGTGCGCGAGAAGTCTATTCGAGCAAACTTATTCAAATATTGAATACGTGTTTGTCAACGACTGTTCTACCGATAATAGCATTGCCATTCTTGAAAATATTCTTCGTGAATATCCTAATAGAACTCCACATGTTAAAATCGTACATCATAAAAGCAACAGGGGGTCTGCAGCATCGAGGAATTCTGGATTAGACAATTCCAAAGCTGACTTTTTGATGTTTGTTGATGCCGATGACTGGCTTGAGAAAAATGCCACAGAGCTTCTCTTACAGAAACAGCAGGAGACAGATGCAGACATTGTCTATGGGAATGCTCTCATGCACACGGCATCTGAAATCAGTGAATTGCAAGAGTGTGAATATAGAGACAAACGCGACATGATGCTCTGCTATAGTCGATTTACCCCAGGCTATACCATGGTCATTTGGCGACGTCTAATTCGCAAATCCTTGTTTTCCGAAAACAATATCCGATGGATTGAGGGTCTCAACTACGCAGAAGACAAGTATATCTTATCGCAACTCGCATATTATTCTGAACGATTCTGCAAATTAAACAAACCTATTTATCACTACAACAGACTGAATGAGAACTCCCTTGTAGCAGCCATTGCCAACAACCAATTCAATCTCAACGCCTTTAAACAGGAGATAGGAAACATACAGGCCACCGAGGACTTCTTTTCGCAAAAGAACAATGAATATTTTTGCGAAAGTGCCAAAGCAAAACTGCTATATCTAAAAAGACAAATGGATCTTGCCCTTGCATCATCGTCAAAAGAAGGGTTCGAAATTGCTGCGAAATACATCAATGCTACCGATCCATTTTTTTGGTCTACAATCGGATGGAATCGTGGCAAGTTCCATCGAAAACTATACGGAAATTATTTCTACATGAAATATAGTCCGCTAATCAAACGCCCTGTCAAAAGAATATACAGCCTAATCAAAAAATAATGGGATTTTTCAACTACATCAACAATTGGCTACGCCACGACAGCAATACTCGCGCTTTGCTACGTGAAGTGCATAGGAGACAAAAAGAAGCTGAACAGTATTACTTAAAGATGCGCATCAACCACTTCCGTCATCTCACCTTAACATGTCAGGAGCCCGGCACATCGAAAAAAGAACTGTGCGACCATGAGGTCATCGTGTCTCTTACATCTTTCGGCGAAAGAATCCATGACGTACACCTTGCCATCGAGAGCATTATGCAAGGCTCCTTAAAACCCAACCGCATAATCTTATGGCTTTCGGAGGAGGAGTTTCGCGGCAAGCCATTGCCTGCCACACTCAAGTATCAGCAACAACGTGGCCTTGAGATATTTTTCTGCAAAGATATCCGTAGCTACAAAAAACTCATATATAGCCTCCAGCAGAATCCCGAATCCTGCATTATCACCATCGACGACGACCTCCTATATGAATTTGACATTGTAGAGCGCCTTATCAACGCCCATATTGCCAATCCCCACGCCATTTGTGCCTGCCGTTTACACCGAATTATCCTTGACTCCAACAATCTACCTATAAGTTACTTGCATTGGGAAAAATGTATAAACGACACTAGCCCGTCCCCTTTGAACTTTGCCACAGGATGTGGCGGCACACTCTACCCTCCTGGCTGTCTGGCAAAAGAAACCACTGACGAAAACCTTTTCATGAAGCTTTGCCCCACTGCCGACGATATATGGTTTTTCGCTATGGCTAAATTACAAGGCACCCTCGTAATAAAAGTGCCCACACCCGACCCTGAGGGATATTTTATTGAACTGCCATCCGCCTATATAAACGCTCTCAAAGATACCAATGCTACTACAGAAAGTTGCATGAACGATCCCCAAATGCAGAATGTTTTAAATTACTTTAACCTCTACCCCAAGCTACGATAACACACCTCCTGAGATGAGAATCCTCTATATTATACATGAGGCCACACGTTCAGGGGCACCTATGCAGATGTTGCGCATCATACGCAACTTAAAAAAGCATCACGGTGACTGGCGGCAGGATATATTGCTGATGTTTGGCGGAAATGCCATGCAAGAGGAATTTTTCCGAGCAGCAGACAATTTCTTTGTGCAGAATACCTACTCCAACTCTATCCGCAACAAAATAAAAAAGTATCTCTCCTATCGTCAGCTGTTGAGGCAATCATATGATGTCATTGTGGCCAATACTGTGGTGGCGCTAGCCCCGGGCATTGAATTGAAAAAGAGGTTTAAAATTCCACTAGTGTTTTGCCTCCGCGAGTCGGAATACAGTTTCCGCATCTACGACGGCTTTGAGCGCGACCTTTCGTTCTGCGACAAGATAGTTACCGTCAGTGATTTAGTGAAAACCATCCTTGTGCAGAAATACAATATCGCGCCGACGATGGTAGAGGTCATACACAACTTCCCCTCGTTCAAGCTGGAACGTCCCGACACCTCCACACCTCTCCCATATGAGACCCCTGGGTGTTGCATAATTGGCCTCTCGGGCGAGGTATGCTGGCGCAAAGGATGTGATATTTTGCCACTGCTGACCACTGCCTACCGCAAGAAATACCCTGACGACAGAGTGCTTTTCGTGTGGACTGGTAACTACTCCCATGCCGCCCGCCAACAGATGGAATACGACACCGACACTTCGTGCACCAGCGACATGATTTACATGGCAGGACTCATCAAAGACCCCATTCCTTACTACCACTCTTTCGACATCTTCCTTATCCTCTCGCGCGAGGAGAGTTTCGGCAATGTAGTGGCCGAGGCCGCCATGATTGGCAAACCCGTGGTAGGCTTCGACGACTGTGTTGGTGCGGTGGAACTGCTCAAGCAAGGCGACGCCTGCATCTCCGTTCCATATCTCGACCTTGACGGCATGGCCGACGCCCTCCACGACCTCTGCATCCACCCCGACAAACGTCAGGCTCTGGGGGAGAAAGGCAAAGTTTGGCTCACAAGCCAACTGAACGACCAGCGCTCCACAGAGCAGTACTCCCAGGTGCTGATGAACATGGTAACCTAATACTAGACCCTCGTAATGGCTACAGACACAAATACCCCCTTGGTCAGCGCCCTGTGCGTGGTCTACAACCAGGCACCCTACCTCAGGCAGTGCCTCAACGGGCTGGTCGCGCAGGAGACGACGTTCCACTACGAGATTATCATCCACGACGATGCCTCGACCGACGGCTCGCAGGACATTATCCGCGAGTACGCCTCGCGCTACCCCGACCGCATACGCACCATCCTCCAGAAGGAGAACCAGTTCTCGCAGCGTAAGGAAATCTGGGCCACCTTCCTCATCCCCGAGGCGCGCGGCAAGTACCTCACCTTCTGCGAGGGCGACGACTGGTGGTGCGACCCGCACAAGCTGCAGCGCCAGGCCGACTTCATGGAGCAGAACCCCGACGTGAGCATCTGCTACCACCAGTTCCGCGAGTATGACCAGCTGAAGCAGGACTATGAACCGCACGACAATCCCGCCCCCAAGGACGGTCTCTCCGTCAAAGAACTCTTTTGGGGTGGCTACATGCACACCTCGACATTCATGATACGAGTCAATGCCGAAGCCGAACAGTTGCGGCGCGACATCGGATGGGTAAAGTGTATGGATATTGTGACCGTATACCTCTACATGGACCGTGGCCGCATCGCCGGCCTCCCAGGCTACATGTCGGTGTGGCGAAAGAACACGGGCATTTGGAGCACCAGCACTTGGTATCGGAACCTGATTGAAAACCTCATCATGAATGCCAGTATCCGCAGCGTTGTCAAAGACCAACGTCTGCGCGACGAGCTAGACAAGTGGAACGACGAATTCCGTTTTGTTCTCTTCCGCACCATGCACGAGTGGGACGGAAACCGCAACTCAAAGGCCTACAAGCTAGGGAAAACCATACTGATGCCTTTCAATAAAATCAAAAACATACTCTCGCCTAAACGCGCCAAATGAAAGTAGTACACATCTGCACCATGGACCATGGGGGCGCCGGCATCGCCGCGCGCCGCATCCACGAGGCGCTGCTGCGCCTGGGGGTGGAGAGCCATGTGCTCTGCCGCTTCAAGCGCTCGTCGGCCGACGACGTCACCGCCGCACAGCCCGACATGGGCCTCTACCGCCCGCCCAGCAACAAGCTGCTGCGCAAATGGCAGCAGATGCAACGCCGCCGCGGCAAATACCTCACCGAGGTGGAGCGCTACGAGCGGCAGATGGCGATACTCGACCGTCAGTATGGCGCCGCGTTCACGTTGCCCATCTCCAACTTCGACCTCGCGCAGCACCCTCTGGTGCAGGAGGCCGACGTGGTGCACCTCCACTGGGTGGAGAACTTCGTGGACTATCCCTCTTTTTTTACGCGCGTGCGAAAACCCATCGTCTGGACCTTCCACGACGAGAGTGTCGCCTTCGGCGGATTCCACTACACGGACGAGGCTCGCCGCCTCGCAGATCCGTATGCCACACTGGAAACGCCTTTGGCACAGCTTAAACGCAACGCGCTCGCCACCGCCAACAACCTGCACATGGTGGCGCTCTGCCGGCAGATGGAGCAGTTCCACCGCAACCACTCCCTCGCTCCGCACCTCCCCGTGGAGATTGTCTACAACGGCATCCGTCCCGACGATTTCCAGATCCTCGACCGCAGTTTTTGCCGTCAGGTGCTGGGGCTGCCGCAGGACACAATAGTCGTAACATTCTGTGCAACAGACATTAACGACTCCCACAAGGGATTGGATATTCTTATCCAATCCCTTGCGGGAGTCCACGACTCCCACAAGGTCGCGCTCCTCTGCGTGGGCAGTGGAGCGCTCCCGAAAGCCGAATTTCCTGTAGTCGGCACCGGCGCCATCGCCAATCCGCGCCTGATGTCAGTGGCCTACTCCGCCTCCGACCTCTTCGTGATGCCCTCATTCCAAGAAGCCTTCGGCCAGACTCCCATCGAGGCCATGGCCTGCGGCTGCCCCGTGGTGGCGTTCCCCTGCGGCATCATCGACGAACTCATCACCGAACAGAACGGAGTGCGCTGCGCCGACTTCAGTGTCGAGGCGCTGGTGGCGGGGCTGCAGACCGCCCTCGGCCGGCAGTACGACCGCCAGGCCATCCGCGACGACGCCGTCGCACGCTTCGACATATCTCTCATCGCCCGAAAATACCTAGACCTCTACACCCGATGCGTATCGTAGCCCTTTTCTGCCAGATGGGGAACCAGATGTTCCAGTATGCCTTTGCCCGCGCGCGCCGCGGCATCGCCCTGCCGTGGGCCAGCTCGTATGAGTACGGCTTCAAACTCGGCTACTTCCAGCTCGACCCCCTGACGCGCTATGTCTACTCCCACCCCTGGGCCGAGCGCGCCTACCGCCGTGTGTGCCAGAAGCTTATAGGGTGGTTCATGCACGACAAGATTGGCGACCGCGACGGATACATAACCATCGACCCCGACGCCGCGCAGGGCTACCACGAAGGCTTCTTCCAGGGCGACGTCTACTTCCGCGACGCCCTGCCCAAAATACGCCGCGCCTTCGAAATCAAACCGCAGTACCGACGCGCCTTTGACGAGAAATACAGCCAGTTCTTCGCCACCCACAAAGTCGTCGCCGTCCACCTGCGACGCACCGACTACACGGAGGTGGAGTTCGAGGGCCTCGGCGGACGCGACGTGAGCCTGCCGCTCGACTACTACCGCAAGGCTTTGTCGCTGATACCCAACCTCGAACAGTACGAGGTGCTCTTCGTCAGCGACGACATCGAGAGTGTGCGCCGCGACTTCGAGGGCCCTGCCAACTACCGCTTCGAGAGCAACTCGCCCATCGTCGACTTCCAGATCATCCAGCATGCCGACGTGGCCGTCATCTCCAACAGCACCTTCGCCTGGTGGGCAGCCTACCTGTCGAAGAAGCCCTCCGCACGCGTGCTGGCGCCAAAGCACTGGATCGGCCACAAGGTGGGCAAGACATTCCCCGCCGGAATAGAGACCTCGCGCTTCGAATGGATTGAGGTCGACAAGTAACCATTATTTCCCGTCGATGGGAAATGATGGGAAAGAGTCGAACTATTCACCTACCAGATACCTACCAAATACCTACCAGACACCAAGTATCCCGACATGGAAAAACCACTCGTATCGGTCATCATACCCTGCTACAAGAAGGCGCAGTATATCGGCACCACGCTGGAGTCGATGCAGCGGCAGACCTACCCCGCGGTGGAAATCATCGTGGTGGACGACGGCTCGCCCGACAACACGCGTCAGGCTGTCGAGCCCTACCTCGCCACCATGCACAACCTGCAGTACATCCACCAGGAGAACGCAGGCGTGAGCACCGCCCGCAACCGCGGCATCCGCGCCTCGAAGGGCACCTACGTCATGGCCCTCGACGCCGATGACGCCATCGAGCCCGCCTACATCGAGCGCTGCGCCGACCACCTCTCGGCCCACCCCGAGGTGAAGCTCGTCTACACCCTCGCCGACACCTTCGGCAACCGCACCGGCGCGTGGGACCTGCCGCCCTACTCCTTCGACGCCCTCCTCTGGACCAACATGGTGCACTACTGCGCCATGTACCGCCGCGAAGACTTCGACCGCACCGAGGGCTACAACCCCAACATGGTCAAAGGCTTCGAGGACTGGGACTTCTGGCTCTACCTGCTCCGCCCCGAAGACCGCGTCCACTGCATCCAGGAACGCCTCTTCCACTGGCGTGTGCTCGAGGTGTCGCGCTCGCTCGACGCCGACAACAACATGCAAACCCTCCTGCGGCAGATATACCATAACCATGAGGAGCTATACAAGCCATATCTGCAGGACATTGTATACTTCCGCGAGATGTGGTCGCACTACCAGTGGCGCTACGAGCGCGCCGACCAGGTGCGCCGCTCCAAAGCCTACCGCCTCGGCAAGCTGCTCCTCCACCCCACCTCGCTATTCCGCAAGAAAAACCAATAGCTATGCTCCACAACTGGCTCTCGCGCCACCACATAGTGCTCCACAAAGGGCAGAACCTGCACATCGTGCTGCAACTGCTGTGGAACTACGTACTCAGGCTCAAGCTGCGCATCTACAAGCTTCTGCACGGCATCAAGCACCCGATTGTCCACTACTACTGCGTCTGCTGGAACGAGGAGCGCATGCTGCCCTTCGTGTTTGGCTACTACGAGCGCTTCGTCTCCCGCTTCACCATCTACGACAACTACTCCACCGACTCGTCAGAAGCCCTCGTCGCCGCCCGCCCCGACGCCGCGATGCGCAAGTTCGGCATCAAAGGAGTCTTCGACGATGCGGAGAACCAACGCGTGAAAAACCACTGCTGGAAGCAGTCGCGCGGCAAGGCCGACTGGGTGGTGGTCTGCGACACCGACGAGTTCGTCTACCACCCCGACCTGCGCAACCACCTCCGCACCCTGCAGAAAGAGGGGGTGAGCTTCCCCGCAATCGTGGGCTACGAGATGTACAGCCTCACCTACCCCACCCCCGACCAGGGCCTGATCACCGACCAGGTGCGCCGCGGCTACGAGAGCGAGTACATGACCAAGCACATGATATTCGACCCGCACCGCATCGTGGAGACCAACTACTCGCCCGGGTGCCACACGGCATCGCCTTGGGGCATCGTCCGCACCAGCAAGGAACCCCTCAAGCTGCTGCACTACAAATACCTGGGCCGCGACGAGGTCATCGCCCGCAACCGCCAGCTGGGCAAGAAACTTTCCGACGCCAACAAGGAGCAGGAGATGGGCTTCCACTACCTGCTCACCGAGGAACGCATGGGGCAGGAGTTCGACCGCCACTACGCAGAAACCATAGAAGTCATCTAGATATGCTCTCCATCATCGTATGTTCGCGCAACGGCCGACTGCCGCAGGAGCAGGTGGACAATATAGAAGCCACCGTGGGCTGCGACCACGAGCTGGTCATCATCGACAACAGCCGGAACGAATACACCATCTTCTCAGCCTACAACGAGGGGGTACGCCGCGCCAAAGGCGAGGTGCTCTGCTTCCGCCACGACGACATTATGCACCGCAGCGAGGGCTGGGGCCAAGTGGCCTGCGACCTGCTGCAGGACGAAACGATAGGCCTCGTGGGCGTGGGCGGCAGCCACTTCATGCCGTCGGCGCCGGCATACTGGAGCCAGTCGCCCTACCTTTCGATCTACAATATCGACAACGACAACGGCACCCTGCGCGAGAAGGACATCGACCTCTACTACCGCGACGGGGTGGCCGACGTGGTGGCCGTGGACGGGCAGCTGTTCTTCATCCCCCGACGCCTCTTCGACCGCATTAGCTTCGACGAGCAGACCTACGAGGCATGGCACGGCTACGACATGGACATCAGCCTGCAGGTCCAGGCCCTCGGCCTGCGCGCCGTGGTGACGCGCCGCATGCTCAACGAGCACCGCTGGAGCGAAAGCAAGTGGAACGACCCCGCCACCATGGAGCCCCTCTACCGCGCCTCGGTGCGCTTCTACGACAAATGGCGCGACCACCTGCCCATGGCCCGCGGCATCGACAAGCCACAGTTCGAGCTAGACCAGCTCAACGAGCTATGGCGTGGCTACGCAAACCATCAAAACATACGCCGCTCAAAGCCCTACAAACTGGGACAAAAACTGTTAAGTCCACTAAAACTGCTGAAGTGATCTCGGTCATAGTCCCCAACTACAACCACGCCCCCTACCTGCGCCAGCGGATAGAGAGCATCCTGGGTCAGACCTATACAGACCTGGAACTCATCTTGTTGGACGACTGTTCGACCGACGGTAGCCGCGAGGTGATGGAGCAATACCGCCAGCACCCCAAGGTGAGCCACATCATATATAATGAAACCAACGGCGGTATCCCCTTCCGACAGTGGGACAAAGGCATCGCGCTGGCCAAGGGCGAGTGGGTATGGGTGGCGGAAAGCGACGACTACTGCGAGCCCAACTTTCTCGAGAGCCTCCTGAATGCCACAGAGAACACCGCCGGTTGCACCCTGGCCTACACCACCACCTGGTGGGTCGACGAGCAGGGCAACCGCATGTTCCACAACGGCGACGGAGGCACCACTTTCAACCTCGACGGCCGCGACTTCATCCGTCGCCACATGGCCTGCGCCAACGGCATCGCCAACGTCAGCGAGTGCATCTTCCGCCGCAGCGCCTACCACCCCTCGGAGACCGCGCGCTACGAGCACATGCGCCTCTGCGGCGACTGGTTTTTCTACGTGCTGCTGGCCGAACAGGGCCGCGTAATCAGGCTCGAAACGCCGCTCAACTACTACCGCCAGCACACCGCCAACGTGTCGAACAGCGCCGAACGCCAGGGACTTACCTTCCTGGAGGGCGCCGAGGTGCTGGAGTACATGACCGACCGCTGCGGCCTGAAACCGGCCGACTACGCCCGCGGCTGGGGCAAGCTCTGGGCCACCTACGAGCGGCAGTACAGCTACCCCCCCAGCGTGCGCAAGGAGGTCCGCAGGCGCCTCGCCGCCAAATGGCCCCAAATCGAGGCTTACCACCTGATATACAGAGCAAAACAACTCTTGAGAAAAAACTGAACAAAACCTTCAAAACAGGGGAAAATCCGAGGTTTGCAACCGCATGATTTTCAGCGTTTAGGACCCACCCTCTTCTTCCCCTCTTCGTCTATGATAGGAGTATGGCTAGAGTAACAGTGCTGATGCCGACATTCAATGTCGAAAAATATGTCCGCGAGGCCATCGAGAGTGTCCTCCGGCAGACCTATACCGACTTCGAGCTGCTGGTGATCGACGACTGCTCGACCGACGGCACCCTCGACGTGGTGCGCTCCATCAGCGATCCACGCATACGTATCGAGCGCAACCCCAGCAACTTGGGCCTGGCCGACAACCTCAACCGCGGCCTGAGCCTCATCACCACCGAACTGGTGGCGCGCATGGACGGCGACGACATCGCCGAGCCATTCTGGCTCGAGCGCGAAGTGGAAGTGCTTGACAATCACCCTGAAATAGGCATCTGCAGCGGCGGCTTCGAGCGCTTCGGCACCCAGCAGTCGCTCGTGCGCTTCCCCGAGCGCCACGAGGATGCGCTGGCCAACATGCTCTTCGAGTGCACGGTCATCGTGCCCACCTACCGCATGAGCCTCTACCGCGACCACGGCCTGCGCTACAGCAGCGAGGCCTTCCCCGCCGAGGACTACCGCTTCTGGGCTGAATGTCTGCGCGTTACCAAGCTCTACAACATACAGGAGACCCTCTTCCACTACCGCATGCACCCCACCCAGATATGCACCGAGAAGCGCGTGGTGCAGCAGGAGAAGGTGGCGCAGGTGAGGCGATATATGCTTGAGTGGCTGAGCGATAGGTTCAGCGAGGAAGAGAAACGCTACTACGTGGAGCAGTTTACACGTAAAGAGATAGATACGCGCGCGGACCTGCGCGAGCGCGAGGCTTTCGCCGAGCGGATGGTGGCGTTGAACCGCAGCGTGGGCCACTTCGAGGAGGTCGCCCTGCGGCGCCGCTTGGACAAGCACCTGACCCTGAGCCTCTACGACACCATCGTGAACCGCTACTTCGGCAACGGCTACTCGCTGCCCGCCTACCTGAGATACCTCCGCAGCGGCCTCGCCCTGCGCACCGGCCGCAAGTACGAAACAAAATTCCTGCTGAAGAGCCTGCTGCACAAAAAAATATGATTATCAACCGTATAGGTCGGAAAATATACAAACTCACTCACCCGGTGGAGGGGGAGATTTGGATGCTACACCGCGTGGCGGAAGTGCGCAGCGAAGCGAAGGAGCAGTGCGAACTGGAGGTAACGCCCCAGTGGCTGGAGGCGGAGATAAACACCTATAAACAAAAAGGCTACCGTTTCGTATCACTCGACACGCTACCCTGCCGCGGCCCTTGGGTGGTGGTGACCTTCGACGACGGCTACCGCGACAACTACACGCTGGCCTACCCACTGCTCAAACGCCTCGGTGTGCCGTTCACCATATACGTCACCACCGCACTGATAGACAACCAGATGGAAGCTTGGTGGTATCCCGGCCAAGCGCTGGGCATGAGCCTCGGCGAACTGAAGGCCCTCGCCACCGAACCACTCTGCACCCTCGGGGCGCACACGGTAGACCACCCGAAACTCGACACCCTTACGCGCGAGCAGCAACGCGCTGAAATAGAGGGCTCAAAGCGGATGCTTGAGGAGATAATCGGACGCGAGGTGAAGCACTTCTCCTTCCCCCATGGAGCACACAACCAAGACACCCTAGACATCTGCAATGAACTGAAATTCAGCACTACCGTAAAATCTTGGGGCGGTCCGCTGCGACGCGGCGAATGGCCCAACCCACTGCCCCGCATCGACAAACAGCAACCATGAACGACAGCGAAAGAATCAAGATATACACCCGGTCGATGAACCGTGTGCTCTACCACAAGTCGATGGCACTCTGCACGTTGCATTACCGGAAGGAACGACTTGTGGGCACCACCGCCGACGGCTACCTGATGCAGGTCATTGGCGACACGGAAGCCGACTGGGTTATCAACATCGACGAGGACGCATTTGTGTCCGACATCGATGCCCTGAAGCGCCTGCTGGCCTACTGCCGCGAGAACGGCTACCTCAACTGCGGCATGCCCGACGGCGGAGTGGTGCACCTGCGCGACGGCAACCCGCTGGTGACCAATCCTTACTTCAACATCTTCTGCACCAAAGCCTTGCGCGAAGAGATAAAGCACCTCGACCTAGGAGAAAAGCCGCAAGAAGAGTGCTTCACGCAGCGCGACCTGCTAGTGGACGACCACAATTTCCAAAACACAGGCGAAGAGCCCTACTATCCGATGCTCATCTGGATGGGAAACCACTGCAAGACACTCTACCTCAACGCCTTCACCCATCCCGATGGGGAATCGACGGTGCTCTGCAACCACCTGGGCGAACCCTTCCTGATACACACCTGGTACTCACGCTTCTACAACAACGACCGCTTCCACACGCGACGCATCAACCAAGCCTTCAAAGAGGCCTGCACAAAGCAGGGTGTCAACTACCGCAGCCCGCTCGGCGACACGATGGAAAGCCTCGTCGCGCGAAGCCGCAACGCACTGATGAAGTGCCTGGTAGCCACCAAAAAAGCACTAATAAAGAAATGAGGCAGGCCATACTCATCACAGCCTACCGCGACCTGGAGCAGTTGAAGCGATTGGCCGACCTCTTCGACGCCGATTTCGAGATATTCATCCACCTGGACCGCAAATGCAGGGAGGACTACGCCGCCATAGGGCGGCGGCAGAACGTGCACCTTATGAGCCGCTACAACGTGGAGTGGGGCGACTTCAACCACCTGCAGGCCATAATCATGCTGATGGCCGAGGCCTATGCCCACCGCGACCTGGAATACTTCCACCTCATCACTGGGAGCGACTATCCGGCGATGCCGCTGGCGGACTTCAAGGCCTACTGCGAGCAGCACAAGGAGGACAACTACCTGGAACACTTCCCTTTGCCGCACGACGAATGGGGCGCCGAGGGGGGGCTGAACCGCATCATGTACTGGTGGCTGCGACCCAACGCGCACCGCACCGCCGGCGCCTGGCTGACGCGCAAGCTGAACAGTCTGCAACGCCGTCTGAACCTCAAGCGCAATTTCGGCTACTTCGGCGGCCGACTCTATGGCGGCGGCACCTACTGGAGCATGAGCCGCAAAGCGATGGGCGTGGCTATGGAATACCTCCAGGCGCATCCCGGCTACCTACGCCGCTTCCGCCACACGAGCATCGCCGAGGAGGTGTGCCTGCCCACCCTGTGGGCCAACAGCGGCATCGCCCTCACAAACAACTATATGCGTTACATAGACTGGGGCACCGACGGGGCCAACCCGCAGGTGCTGACCGAAAAAGATTTCGACAACATCAAGGCCTCCGGCGCCCTTTTTGCCCGCAAGATGGAGCGAGGGGCATCAGACCGACTGATGGAAATGCTTGACAACCAATGAGCAAGCGAGTAGTTATAGTGATACCCATCATCGCCCACACCGTGAAAGGCGACGAGCTGCAATCGCTGCGGCGGTGCCTCAAGGTGCTTGGCAAGAGAGATATATGCTATCTCTGCAGCCATGAACTGGACACCACTTTCTACGAACAGGCATGCACCGAAGCCGGAGTGAAGTTCCGCAAGAGGACATTCGGCAGCGAGTGGTTCAAGGGCGTGGAGGGGTACAACAGATTGTGCTTCAGCTCGATGCTCTACGAGGCCTTTGCAGAATACAGCTATATGCTCATCTACCAGCTGGACGCCTACGTGTTTGAGGACCGGCTGGACGAGTGGTGCGGGCGGGGCTACGACTATGTGGGCGGCCCTTGGCTGTGCCACTGGAGCAGCGAGGTGGAGAACATCGACCACTGGGAGACCGGCAACGGCGGATTCAGCCTGCGCAACGTGAACACCTTCCTGCGGGTGCTGACCAGCCCCTTGCTGCTTCGCAAACCGCTCAAAGGCATAGGCCGACTGGCCAAGGAGAACCGCAAACGCCTGGAGGGCAACCCGTTGCTGTGGGTATGGCTAGCGATGCGCGCCCTGACGGGCTACCACAACACACTGCACTACTACATACGGCAGAACGGGCAGGAGGACAAGGCCTTCGCCCAATGCCAATACAACGGCCTGATGCGCATCCCGAAGGCCAAGGAGGCCCTCGGCTTCAGTTTCGACATGCGTCCCGCCACCTGCTACAAGCTGAACGGCAACCACTTGCCGATGGGCTGCCACATGTGGTACAAATACGACAACGAAACCTTCTGGTACCCCCAAATTTACAGAAATACAACCAGCTAATATACAACGCCCTAAGGATATCCTCTTCTTCCTCTCTTCGTCTTTACTTAACCTCTGGTAAAATAGTATGAAACGATTCTCGGTAGTAGTGCCGGTATACAACGTTGAGCAATACCTCGACGACTGCCTGCGGAGCCTTCAGGCGCAGACCTACGACGACTATGAGGTGATATGTGTGAACGACGGCTCTACCGACCGCAGCCGCGACATGCTGGCCGAGTGGGCCATACGCTACCCCCAGATGCGCATCGTGGACCGCGAGAACGGCGGCCTGAGTGCTGCGCGCAACAGCGGCACCGAGGCGGCCACGGGCGAATACATCGTATATGTTGACAGCGACGACTGGGTGAGCGACAACATGCTGCAGAAGCTCGACGCTGCCGCCGACGGCGCGGACATTATATGCTACGCCTGCCAGCGCACCGACAACGAGCGGCGCGACCGCCTGGCCGCCGAAGAGTGCGGCGGGTGGGACTACTACTGCCGCCACGCCCTCGAGGCACGGGTGGTGCCCTTCGTGTGCGTGTGGCAACGGGCCTACCGACGCGAATTCCTGAACAGCAACCAGTTGCGCTTCCGCGAAGGCATCCTGCACGAGGACAACCAGTTCACCCCCCGCGCCTGTGTGAAAGCGCAGCGCGTGAAGGTGCTGCCCGACACATTGTATTACTATCGCGTGCGCGAAGGGAGCATCATGACCACCCGCGGCATGCGCAGCAAGGAGAGTTTTGTGCTGATAGGCAACGAACTGTCGGAACTGTTCGGCCGTATGGACGGGCTGGACCGCACCACTGTCTACCAGGCGCTTACGCATATCTACCAGATGGCCTTCTCGGACAACACGCGCGAGGAGGACCGCCACCTGCTGGAGGTGATGGACTGGGCCGCCTACCGCCGCACAAGCCGAACCAAAGCCCGCCACCGGCTCAACTACATGGCCATGCGACTTTCGCCTAGATTGTTCAGACTCATCAACAAACACCGGATATGAACCAGCCGTATATAACATACGTTATACCCTACTACAACGGGCAGGCCTCCATCAAACGGCAGCTCGACTCCATCTACTCGCTGCCTCTTCAGCCACACGAGCTTGAGGTTGTGTTGGTTGACGACCTCTCCCCCATCCCTGCCGAAACCGCACTCGAACCCCTGAAAGCAGCCTATCCCGGGCTCACCATCGTGCGCCATACGGAAAACAAACGACAGGGCGGCGCCAAAAACACCGGCATACAAACCGCTCACGGACTGTATGTTGCCTTTGCCGACCAAGACGACACTATTGTCCCAGAACATATACCAGCCATCCTCCATGTGGCAATTGAGCAACAACCGGATGTCATTGTCTGCCAGGCAAACCGGCTGAGAACCAGCGGCAAGGTGGATACCTATGCCCACAACCTTTCGGACAGCCAACAATTGTCGGGCATCGACTTCTGCGAACACTACTACAACCTGAACTTCACTTCCAGCCCGTGGAGCAACATCTACCGTCGGCAATTCCTACTCGACCAGAAACGCCCCATGGCGGAACACACGCTGCTAGAGGACGTGGACTGGGTGCAACACCACTTGTTCTTTGCAAAAAGCATCATCAACTTCAACCGCCCCATCTACAACTGGCACGAGAACCAGCTGTCCATCACCCACTTGAGCTCGTCGCGGCTCATCGCCGCCTATGTCGCACACGGCTATCGTAAAATCAAGAACAGCCAGCTCTTTCGCCAGTACTCGCCGCAGTTTGCCGATGTGGTGCAAGAGGACGGGCAATTCAACATATCGCTGCACTTGAAGATAGCCTGGAAAAGAGCCTGCCCCTGGCGTGTATTCAACCGCAACGGGTGCGGCGAGATAGAGCCCTACATGTGGGAGGCCTTCCGCCACCTGGAATGGGACAAGTACACACACTTCCTGATACACCACAGGACCCTCGCAGCCATCCTCATGACGCTACCATTCCCGCTGAGATGGGCATCGCTGACGATGAGATACTTCCAACTGAAACGACTCTCTGCAACGAGCCGCTGACGATCCAACCAACCATCATACTGCCTGGATGGACAAACACGACTCTATGAAGCTGGCCACGGTAGTGGTAGCCTACCACCCCACCGCGAAGGTGCTGGAAAACATAGCCAGCTACGCCGCTGCAAGCGACGAGCTGTATGTGTGGGACAACACGCCGGGCGGCAGCCCGCTGCTGGCGGGGCTGGCCACGGGCATTGTGCTGCACCACGAGCACGCAAACATGGGACTCGGCTACGCCTACAACCGCGCCATGGAGCATGCGCTGGAGGCAGGCTGCACCCACCTGATGACGATGGACCAAGACTCGCGCTTCGAGGACTTTGCCAACTACCGGCGGCAGGCGGCCGAATGCACAGACGAGAAGATTGCCATCTTCACCCCCCCCGTCAACCACGACATAGACTCCCCCGGTTACCGCTACCGCATCCCCTGCCAGTCGGGAAGCATATTCCCCCTGCAGATACTGAAATCCATCGGCGGCTTCCGCGAAGACCTGTTCATCGGGATGGTGGATGCCGAAATCAGCCTCAAGGCCTCCGAGCGGGGCTACAAGATATACCAGGTGGTGGGCTGCAACCTTGCACACGAGATTGGGTCGGGTCGCAAGGTGAAACGCTTCGGAAAGACTGTCGAGGTATCCGACTACAGCCCCCTGCGCCATTACTACGACAGCCGCAACCGCATACTGCTCTGGCACGAGTTCCCCTACGACGCCGACCGGCGGTTCAAGCGGCAGATGCTGGCCAACCGGATGAAGACGGTGGTCAAGATAGCCCTCTTCGAGAGCCATAAATACGCCAAAATCAAGGCTATCGTGAGGGGAATCTGCAACGGCCTGCGCAACCGGGCCATACCATACTGAAACCTATGACGAAATTCACGGTAATCATGCCGCTCTACAACAAGGCGCCCTATGTGGGGAAGGCCGTGGAGAGCGTGTTGGCGCAAAGTTGCGCCGACTGGGAGCTGGTGGTGGTGGACGACGGGTCGCACGACGGAAGCGGCGACATTGTGAAGCAATATCAAGACCCCCGCATACGGCTCCACCGGCAGGAGAACGCCGGCGTGAGCGTGGCCCGCAACACCGGCGCAGCCATGGCCGGCGGCGAGTACCTCTGCTTCCTGGATGCCGACGACTGGTGGGAGCCCACCTTCCTACAGGAAATGGACGGACTCATCGCGCGCCACCCCGGCGCCGGCATATACGGCACAGCCTACTACATGGTCAAGCACGGCAAGCAGACCCCCGCACCCATCGGCTTCGACAAGGGTTTCTCCGAAGGCGAGGTGAACTACTGCCAGGTCTACGCGCGCACGCTGTGCATGCCGCTGTGGACCGGCGCGGTGTGCATGCCACGCAGCGTCTTCATGGCCGAAGGCGGCTTCAAGCCAGGCCTGAAGTTGGGCGAAGACTTTGTGCTGTGGATCCACGTGGTGCTGAAACACCGCACGGTGATGCTCAACCGTCCGCTGAGCAACTACAACCAGGATGTGGACGTCGCCTGGCGCGGCACACACCGAGTGCACCCGCCGGAGCACCACATGCTGTGGCACATCGACGACCTGGAGCCCTACGAGCAGTCTAACCCCGACTACAAGCTGATGATAGACAGCCTGCGCACCTACAGCATGCAGTTCTACATTGTGGACCGCCGCTATCGCAAGGCGGCGCGCGCGATGCTGGCCAAGGTAGACTGGAGCCGCCAGCCCAAGCGCCTGCGGCACCTCTACAGCATGCCGGCATGGCTGCTCACCGTGCGCTACCGGACGCTGACCCTCGGGTCGAAAATCAAACAGAAGATACTACATACCTAGTAGGTAACTACTAGGTGACAACTAGGACAATACTTCGACTCTTTCCCCTATTTTCCCTCATTTTCCCAAGAACAACAAAGAAATGCAGGATTTGTTCAGCTATTCGATTGTCATACGGACACTTGGCAACACCGGCGAGAAATACCGCCGCATGCTGGAGGCCATCAGCCGCCAGACGGTGGCGCCGGAGGAAATCCTCGTGGTCATCCCCCACGGCTACGAACTGGACCACCAGCTAGGCACCGAGCGCATCGTCCGCTCCGAGAAGGGCATGGTGACCCAGCGCGTGGTGGGTATCCGCGAGGCCAAGGGCGACTACCTGCTGGTGGTGGACGACGACCTCGACTTTCCGGCCGACTTCGCCGAAAAGCTGCACAACACACTGCAGGCCAAGCAGCTGGACTGCGTGCTCTCCTTCTGCCGCGGCTGGAGCGAAGGCCACGCCGAGGCCTCGGCACCCTCGAGCGCTCCTGCCGCCCCCCAAAAAACACCGCTGAAACAACAACTTAAATACAAGATACGCAATCTGCGCAGCGCCTTCACCGGGCAGGCTTTCTACACCAACCGCCGGTCGAAATACTTTGACGTGACCACCACCACCGCCGGCCACCGCACCTACCTGCGCGACGAGCAAGGCCTGTGCTCCACGGGCTCGTTCCAATGCTTCTTCATCAAGAACGAGGCCGCCAAGCGGGTGAGGATGGAAGACGAGCTGTGGCTCGAGCAAGGCACTATCACACGCTATGCCTCGTTCGACGACGGGGTATTCTATTACAAACTCTTCCTGCAGGGCGGCCGCATCGCCTATGCGCAGGACACGGGCTACCTGCACCTCGACGCCGCCGCTGGACGACAGGCCACCAACCCCGTGGATGCCAAGCGCATACGCATCTACGCCATGGCCCGCAACCGCATCATTTTCTGGCACCGCCATATCTGGGGTAGCCACAAGGGCCTCAAGACGCTGGCTGGCGGCATCTACTTCATGACCAACTACTTCGTCTACAACCTGCTGAACAACATCACCCCCCGCTACTGGCCCGTGATAGGCGCCATGGCGCAAGGCTACCGCGAGGCATTCCAATTCATCAGAAAGAAATGATACCCAAAAAGATACACTACTGCTGGTTTGGCCGCGGCGAGATGCCGCAAGCCGCCAAAGACTGCATGGCCACATGGCGCAAGTACATGCCCGACTGGGAGTACAAGCTGTGGAACGAAGACAACTTCGACGTGCATTGCAACGCCTACTGCTCGGAAGCCTACAAGGCTGGTAAATATGCCTTTGTGAGCGATGTGGCGCGACTGAAAGCGCTGCACGACGAAGGCGGCCTCTACCTCGATACCGACGTGGAGGTGTTCCGTTCCTTCGAGCCCCTGCTGGGCTACCACGCCTTCGCCGGTTTCGAGGGCTGCAAACGGGTGCTGGTGGCCACCTGCGTCATGGCATCGGAACCCGGCACCGAGTGGGTCCGCGAACAACTCGCCCACTACAACGACCGCCACTTCATACTGCCCGACGGCAGCCAGGACCACACCACCAACGTGCTCTACATGACCACCCGCATGCGCGAGAACGGCTTCGTGCAGAACGGTCAGGAACAGGACTATAAAGACCTGCATGTCTTCCCCGTAGACTACTTCAGTCCGCGCCACACCACAGGCGAATACATCCGCACCGAGAACACCTACAGCGACCATCTGGGCATGGGTTCTTGGACCGACCGCAACGGACTGATACACAAGTTCGCCCGACTCGTTGGCAGCAAGAACATGACCCGCATCATCAAACTGAAACGAAAACTTCTGGGATGAGTAACATTATATATAAAGCGCTGCGCTACAGCGGTGCCGCATGGCTATGGCGCGAGACAGTGCAGCGCGGCAAGGCGACCTTCCTGCTCTTCCACGACATGGAGGCCGCCGACGCCGAGCGCAACTTCGCCTACCTCAAACGGCACTACAACATCATTGGCCTGCAAGACTACCTTCAGGCGGTACACAAAGGCACGAAACTGCCACGCAAGGCGCTGGTAATCACCTTCGACGATGGACATGCCAGCAACCGCGCTCTGCTGCCCGCACTGCAACGGATGCAGGTGCCGGTAACCATATTCCTATGCTCGGAAATTGTTGGTACACAACGACACTTCTGGTTCCGCCACAGCGAGGCCAAACCCCAGGTAGAGGCGCTGAAACGCATCCCTAACACAGAGCGCCTACAGCGGTTGGCCCCCCTGGGATTCAGCCAAGAGAAGGAGTTCGGCGACCGACAGGCACTGACGGCCGACGAAATCGGCGAGATGAAGCACGCGGTCGACTTCCAGTCGCACACCTGCTTCCACCCCATCCTGCCGCAATGCGACAACGCTACGGCACGGCACGAAATCATAGATTCGAAGCGCCAGCTCGAGGAGCGCTACGGATTGGCAATCAATACCCTCTCCTACCCCAACGGCGACTACTCGGAGCGCGACATACGCCTGGCCCGCGAGGCTGGCTACACCTGTGGCGTTACCGTCGACGCGGGCTACAACACGCTCCATACCGACCTCTTCCGCCTCAAGCGCTTCTCAGTCAACGACGCCCACACCACCGAGGAACTGATGGTGAAGGCCTGCGGCCTCTATGCCCTGATTAAACACAAGTTGCACAAGCCGTCCTACGGCTTCAAACCCACACTGCAATGAAGATAGCCCTCATGTGCAGCCCCTCGCTGGACGAATTCCAGCAACAGGCACTGGCCCCGATACTGGAAGACCGAACGATAGAGGTTGTGGAGGCCCTGATTGACTGCCGACCCAAACCGTCGGCCAAGAAGCGATTCGTGAAGAACCTCAAGCGCGGCCGCGGCGGCTACATGCTGGTGATGCTCTTCAAGAGCCGCTTCGCCAAGCACCGCCCCTCGGCCGATGCCAAAGGATTCCTCACCGTCCACGGCGTGAGCGCCGACCGATGCACAGAGACCACAAAACCATACGCCGAGGAAACCATACAGCGGCTAAAGGCTTTGCAGCCCGAAGCGATGGTGATGCTGGGCGGTTTCGGCATTGTGAAAGAGCCCCTGCTCTCGCTGGCCCCCGGGGGCATCCTGTCCTACCACCACGGCAACATGCGCAAATACCGCGGCCAACCGGTGGGATTCTGGGAGCTGTACAACGGCGAGCACGAGATGGGGGTCACTGTTCAGCGTCTGGCCGCTGGCATAGACAAGGGGGTGCCCATTGTGGAGAAGACCATCGCCATAGAGAAGGGCGACCGAGTGGAAGCCCTCTGCGCCAGAGCCTTGGACCAGAGTACCGAGATGATGCACGAGGCCCTGCGGCGAGTGGCTCAGCCCGACTACCGGCCCGAATCCATCGACAACTACGGCCCCGTGTATACCCTGCCCAACCTGCGGCAATACATTATTTTGAAAATCAAACTGCTTTTTAGATAAATGCTTACATTCCTACCTAAACAGATTGCCGACAAAGGCATCTATCTTTACCTCGGCTCGCTGGCCGCGGTGACGCTCATCTACTTCAAGCATGCAATGTCGATTGAGTTCATGCTCATCGGTGTGATGTGGGTAGCGGGGTTCTTCACCTTGGCCAACAGGTTCACCAAAGAGTGGCAGGCCATACCTGAAAAGAAGTTCATCACGCAACTCTTTATCTACGCCTTGGTGCTGCGCGTGGCATGGGTCTTCTTCAGCTACTACTTCTACAAGGCCAAGACGGGCATGCCCTTCGAATTCTTGGCGCGCGATGCCATGATGTACTACTACGTCAGTGTCGACCGCCGAGGTATGTCGTTCATTGACCTATGGAACATATATTTCGTGAACACACCTTCCGTCTCCGACTCTGGTTACCTCTTTTATCTGACCCTTTTAGCCAAGATCACTGGCGAGAGCATTATCATTCCCCGACTGATCCACAGCGTATTGAGCGCTTTCTCCGTTGTGCAGGTCTACACCCTTGCCAAGCGCAATATTGGCGATGAAGGCGCCCGCATTGCAGGTATATTTGCCTGTCTCTTCCCCAACCTGATCTACCACTGCGGCCTGCACATGAAGGAGACCGTGATGGTATTCATTATCACCCTCTTCCTGGAACGCACAGACTATGTGCTTCGCAGCAAAAAACACATGCTTCCGAACATCGCCTTAATCACAGGACTCATCATATCGATGTTCACCTTCCGCACGGTGCTGGGCGGAGCTGCCATCTTCGCAGTCGCATCTGCCCTTCTGTTCTCCAACAGCAAGGTCGTGGGAAAAGCACGACGCTGGATGATGATAGGCTACGCGGCCTTGGCCATCTCCACCCTGGCAGGCGGCATCATCATGGCCGAGGTGGAAGATACATGGGGTAACCGAACCGAGAACCTGGAACACAAGCGTATGGTGCAGACCATGCGCGGCAACCAGTGGGCCCAATACGCCACCGCCTCGGTAATGGCCCCTATGATTTTCGTGCTGCCGTTCCCGACCATGGTGCACATCTTCGAGCAGGAGAACCAGCTGATGTTCAGCGGCGGCAACTACGTCCGCAACTTCCTGGGTTGCTTTGTTCTGATAGGCCTGTTCTCGGCCATCTTCATCACAAAGAGGTGGCGAGAATTTGCCCTGATAGGCTCCTTCGCCGTAGCCTATCTGGGCATCATAGCGACGAGCGGATTCAACAACTCGGAGCGATTTCTGCTGCCAGGCCTGCCGTGCCTACTCATCATAGCGGCCTACGGCATCACCCAACTCAACGCAAAAAACATGCGGTTTGTCCGGATATGGTACTATGTGGTGCCGGCCATGGCAGTCGGTTGGGCATTCTTCAAACTGGGTACACGAGGAATGATCTGAAAACCAGCAAAGTACAAAAATTATAATTTTTTCGGGCATCGACAATTTTTAGCACTTTCACAAACTACTGGTTACCACAAACTTACACCCACCCTCTTCTTCCTCTCTTCGTCATTGGTAGGTAATGGGTAGGAGAAGGGCAACTGGAACGTTTACAAACAGATTATGAGCAAGATACTGCTGATATGCAACTACCGCCCCGGTGTGGGCGGCATCTCAGGGCAAGTGGAGATCCTGCAGCGCAAGCTGCGCGAAGAGGGTCACACGGCCGATATATTCAACACAAAAGCATCTGTACTTAAGCGACTTAGCCTCATTGGGAGGTTAAAAGAAATGGGGCGCGGATACGACGTGCTGCACATCCACTGCTGCTCCGACTGGGGTTTCCTGCCGGCAGTGGTGGGCATCACCGCGGGTCGGCGACTGAGCAAACGCATCGTGCTGACCTACCACGGCGGCGGCGGCGAGCAGTTCTTCGAGAAGCATACCCGCCTGGTGCGCCACTACCTGACGCGCACCGACCAGAACATCGTGCTCTCCGGATTCCTAGCCAAGGTATTCGAACGCTTCCAACTGCCTTACACCGTCATACCCAACATCATAGAACTTGACCCGGCACTCTTCCGCCAACGCGAGACGCTGAAACCCAACTTTATATGTACCCGCGCCCATGAGCCGCTCTACAACATCCCGTGCATCCTACACGCTTTCAAGGAAGTACAGGCAAAACTCCCTGAGGCATCACTGACTCTGGTGGGTGAAGGCTCGGATCACCAACGGCTGGTGGCGCTAGTCAACGAGATGGGGCTGCGCAACGTGGCCTTCACCGGAAAGGTAGACAACAGCGAAATATACAAGCAGTTGGACAATGCCGACATCTACGTCTCCTCCCCCACGGTTGACAATATGCCCGTCTCACTGCTCGAGGCCATGAACGCAGGCCTGCTGGTCATCTCCTCGAGCGTCGGCGGGGTACCCTATATTATCCGCAACGGCTCCAATGGCCTGCTTTTCAGAAGCGACGACAGCAGCGAGCTGGCCATGAAGATGCTGTGGACCATTGAAAACCAAGCCATAAGCCAAACCCTCATCGCGCAGGCGCACCGCGCTGTCAACGCCTACCGATGGGAGAACATAAAAGACAATATTTACGCTGCCTATGGGACTCATTCATGAACATATCATCCTACCGCTGAGCGACTTGGCAAAAGGCGAAAGCACCCACCGCCACCTGCGCATGCTGAGGCGACTAGAGGCTGCCACTCCCGCAGAAATCGATGCTTTCCAACGCCAGCGACTGCGCTTGCTGATGGACCACATTGCATCGCAGGTGCCGTTCTACCACGAATGGTTTGCCAAAAACAACCTGAAGCCCAGCGACATACAGAACATCAAAGACCTACGCCGCCTGCCTGTCGTGGACAAGGCCACCATGCGGAACATCGGCATCGACCGGTTCAATGCCGAACGCTACGACCCGAAGAAACGCATGAACGCCCGCTCCAGCGGCTCCACGGGCGAGCCTTTCTCCTTCTATATCAGCAAGGAAGCCTACTCGGTGAACATGGCCGCCAAGCTGCGCACGTGGTACCAGGCGGGCTACCGCCTCGGCGACCGCTACATGAAGATTGCCAACGGTGCCCGCCACGGCAAACTGAAGACCCTGCAGGACCGCGTAAACCGCTGTGTCTATGTTCCTTTCTACTCCATGGGCGACGAGACGCTGGCCACCATCCTGGACCAGATTGAGCGCACTCGACCCTCGTTCATCCGCTCCTACCCCATGCCGCTGTACCTGCTGGCGCAATACCGCAACAACCACCCGGGCTACAGCTTCACGCCCCGGCATGTGATGACCACCGGCTCGCTCCTGCCCGATGCCTATCGCGCTGAAATCGAGCGTGCTTTCGGGTGCGATGTCATCGACTCGTACAGCTGCGAGGGCACCCCCAACACCTACGAGACCACGGCACATGACGGCTACCACGTCACCGACGCCTACGGCATCATCGAGGTGCTCGACGACGACGGCAAACCCGTCAGCGACGGCGTCGGCCGCGTGGTGAGCACCGACCTCTGGAACCTGGCCACACCCTTCGTGCGCTACGACACGCAAGACCTGGTCGAGGTGCGCGGCGGCCGCATACAGCGCATCATGGGCCGCGAGTGCGAGACCCTCATAGTGGCTGGTGGTCAGCGATATATGGTGCACAACTTCGTGGGTTTCTTCCAGGAGGACGACCGCCCCACCAAGCGCTCGGTCACGGCCTACCAGGTGGTGAAGCGCAAAAGCGGAGCCATCACCTTCCGCCTGGTGGTCAACGAGCAGTACAACGCTGAAATCGAGCGCTATATCGTCGACTTCTGGCACGAGCGGCTGCAGGTGCCGATTGACGTGGAGCTCGTGGACGAGATACCCTTGATGAAAAACAACAAACGCCTCACCATCATTGACGAATAGCTATGCCTAGCAAAGAAATCCTTCAGTATCACGGACTTGACACAAGTGCAGGTCGTTTGAAATACACTTTTATACAATTGTGGCGCTTCAGCCTGTCGCGTCTGGCCTTCTTTGTTCCCTTCAAGGGGTGGCGAGCCAAGATGTACCGCTGGAGCGGCATCAACATCGGCAAGCGTGTCTACATCGGCCACGACATGCTCTTCGACCGCGCCTTCCCCGAGCAAATCACCATCGGCGACGACACCGCCATCGGCGACCGCTGCACCATCACCGCCCATGGCTGCATACCGACACAGACACCTCTGAAAGAGATATATCCGCTCACTGTGAAGCCAGTCAACATCGGCAGCCGGGTGTGGATTATGCCCAACGTGACCATCATCTACGGCGTCAACATCGGCGACGAGGCAGTGGTGGCCACCGGAGCCGTCGTCACCAAGGACGTGCCCCCACGGACACTGGTGGCCGGAATCCCAGCCAAGGTGGTGAAACAGCTATAAACCAGAACTATATACTACAATGAAAGTACTATTCCAATTGGGACATCCCGCCCACTTCCACCTCTTCCGCAACACCATCGAGGGCCTCAACCGCGACGGCCACCAGACCTATATCCTCATCCGCAAGAAGGACATCCTCGAGGACCTGCTCAAGGCTGCCGGGCTGCCCTACGTAAACATTCTGCCCAGCGGCAAAAAATCCTCTTTCACCCTGATGCTCAGGCTGTGGCGTGTATTCAGGTTCACGCTGCGCCATGGCGTGGACGTGCTGGCAGGCTCGACGCCCGAGGTGGCACAGGTGGCCTGGCTGTTGCGCCGCCGCTCGGCCATCTTCGCCGAAGACGATGCAGCTATCGTGCCGCAATTCATCAATGCCGTGAAGCCTTTCGCCGACCAGTACCTTTCGCCCGTCAGCTGCAACAACGGACCGCTTGAGGCAAAGACCACTCACTACGCTGGTTTCCACAAGCTTGCCTACCTGCACCCCAACCGCTTCACCCCCAACCCCACTGTGGTGGACCGCTACTTCCCCCACAGCGAGCCATACTTCCTCCTGCGATTCGCGCAACTGACTGCCTATCACGACGTCAGCGCCCATGCCGGCGGCATCACCAACGACATCGCCAAGAAACTCATCGCCTTGCTGAAACCCCACGGCAAGGTGTACATCACCTCGGAACGCGCACTAGGCGCCGACCTTGAACCCTACAGACTAAAGATCAATCCGTTGGACATCCACCATGTGATGTACTACGCCTCGCTCTACATCGGCGACAGCCAGAGCATGGCCGTCGAAGCAGCCATGCTGGGCACCCCCTCCATACGCTTCAACGATTTCGCTGGCCGCATAGGCGTGCTCGAGGAGCTGGAACACACCTACCGCCTTACAACCGGCATCCCGACATCCGAACCCGACAGGCTTTACGACACTATAAACCAGCTGCTTGCCACAGACAACCTACGCGACGAATACCAACGTCGCAGGCAACGGATGCTGGACGACAAAATCGACGTCACCGAATTTTTCATCTCATTCATCGAAAACCTCAAGTGATGGACTTCACCACAGAAAAATACCGCCAGCTGCTCGTCGCCCTGAAACGCCACGGCCGCTTCACCCTGCGCCACGACGTCGACCTAAGACCTGACTTCTCGCTCCGCATAGCCGAAATCGAAGCCGCCGAAGGCCTGCATTCCACCTACTATTTCCGCACTGTGCCAGAGAGTTACGACGAGGAGTACATCCGTCGCATCGTCGCCCTGGGCCATGAGGCCGGCTACCACTACGAATGCCTGACCACCTGCAACGGCAACCTCCAAGCCGCCTACGACGACTTCTGCCGCAACCTGGAGCGCCTCCGCAAAGTCGCCCCCATTGCCAAAGCCTGCGCCCACGGCAGCCCTCGCTCGCCGCACAACAGCATGGACCTATGGAAACAATACGATTACAAGGCTCTTGGGATAGAACACGAGTCGATGCTCGACACCGATTTTGCCACTACCCTCTACCTCACCGACACGGGTCGCCGCTGGGACGGCTTCCGCGTCAGCGTTCGCGACAAAGTACCTCTATATCAGGACGAATGGACGAGAGAGGGTCTGACGTTCCACTCCACCGGCGACATCATCGACGCCCTCCACTCACCCGACCACCCCATCTTCCGCCACGACATCCTCATCAACACCCATCCGCAACGCTGGATGCCGTTCGGAATAGGCTGGCTGTCAGAGCTTTTGAAACAAAACGCCAAGAACGTGGTGAAAAAAGCGCTCATCGCAACGCGGCAATAATTCGCACCGAACTGGCTATCAAACATCTACCAACCAACCTGCTCAGACCGCTCCAAATCGCACTTGAGTCGAACCATTCACCTACCAGATACCTACCAAACACCTACCAGATGCCCATCATCCACCAACCAATTTCCAACCGCCAATGAAACACATACTGACCATAGTCGGCGCACGCCCCCAGTTCATCAAGGCCGCCGCCATCTCGCACGCAATCAGGGACCTGCACAGTCACGAACTGGCCGAGGACATCCTGCATACCGGCCAACACTACGACGATGCCATGTCGGGGCGCTTCTTTACCGAGCTTGACATCCCGATGCCGCGCTACAACCTCGGCGTCGGCTCCGGCCCCCATGGCCGACAGACCGCACTGATGCTCAGCGGCATCGAGGAGATTCTGCTGAACAACCGCTACGACGGCGTGCTGGTCTACGGCGACACCAACTCAACCCTTGCCGGAGCCCTGGCAGCGGCCAAGCAGCACATACCCGTCTACCACATCGAGGCCGGCCTGCGCTCCTTCAACCGCGACATGCCCGAGGAAATCAACCGCATCGTCACCGACCACACCTCCACCCTCCTCTTCGCCCCCACCCAGACCGCCATGCAAAACCTTCGAAACGAGGGTTTTGACAACAAGCATGCAATCTTCAGCGGCGACGTCATGCTCGACAACGTCCGCTACTACATCTCGCGGCTGCAACCTGCTGTAAACAAGCCCCCTTTCATCCTTGCCACCATCCACCGCGACTTCAACACCGACTCGCCCCAACGCCTCGAAGCCATCCTGAACGCCCTCGGCGACCTCGTTGAACGCTTCGATACCGACATACTCTTCCCCGTGCACCCACGAACCCGCCAAAAGATTGATTCCATGGGCTATGCACCCCGTACCACACGCATCCGCACGGTAGCCCCTCTCTCCTATCTGGAAACCCTCGACGCCATGCGGCAGTCGTGGCTCGTACTCACCGACAGCGGCGGACTCCAAAAAGAAGCCTACTTCTGCGGACGCGGATGCGTCATCCTACGCCCTGAGACAGAATGGGTTGAAATCGTCAATGCCGGCGCCGCAATCCTTGCCGATGCCGACGGCGACCGCATTCTCGAAGCCGCCGCCCGGCTCAAGCACACCTCCCCCTCCTCCCCCACCCAATTCGGCGACGGCAAGGCTGCCGACACAATTCTCCGGCACATATTGCAATAATCGCCTCCTAAAGAGCACCCAAATTCCGCTTTTTTGACACCTAAACCAAACCAATTTGTACCCCCCGAATCAGCATGGTTTCTGTTAAAAAACAAAATGCAAAGCATTAAAAATCAACAAAGTGAACTAAATCGGTAAAATATTTTCCCGATTATTGCTTTTTTTTTCGTACTTTTGCATTTCGTTTAAGCCCAATTTACGGCCGCGCAAAATATAAATAAAAGACCAGTAAACGACATGAAGAGCCTACGCCATATCAAGGCACTCATCCTCTCCCTTGCAGTCGCCATATCCATGACGGCCTGCGTCACTCCTGCCCGCATCAACTACCTGCAGGACATGACCCACGGCTCTCAAGTGGAAATCGAGAACCGTTTCGAGGCCAAAATCGCACCCTACGACAAACTCTCTATCCTGGTCAGCACCTCAGGCCTGCGCCAAGAGCTTTCCACCCCGTTCCAGCAAATGGCCGGCGACAACCAGGTCGACATCAACGGCGACATTCTGCTTCCTGTCCTTGGCAAAGTCCACGTTGCCGGTCTCACCCGCCTACGCCTGCAAGACACCCTGACCGCCATGCTTCGCGATGGTGGCTACATCGATGACCCCATCGTCATCGTCCACTTCAAGAACTTCAAAATTTTCTTCCTCGGTGGCGACGGCCGCGGCCGCGTCATCAATATCGGCGACGAGAAGGCCCCATTCCTCGAGGTGCTGGCTCAGATGGGTGGTCTCGACAACTACACCCGCCGCGACCGCATCGGCGTCATGCGCGAAGTCAACGGCAAGATGGTAATGCGCTACCTTGACCCCCGCTCTACCAAAGTCTTCAAAGACCCCTTCTACATGCTCCAGCAGAACGACTTCATCATCGTGGACGCCTACAATTCCACTACCGCACTCCAGCAGTTCAACTTCTGGATGGGATTCATCGGCACATTCACCTCCATCGCTTCCCTGATAACCTCCTTCGCAGTCTTCCGTTCCATCAACAAATAAACACTCACTCCCATGGCTGAAAACACCGACACCTCGTTCTTGGAAGAAAAGAAGACACAGAAAATCCATATCAAGGACATTCTCTTCACCATCCTACGCAACCTGCACTGGCTGGTGATTTGTGGTGCCATCGGCGCTGCCATCGCCGGCTTCCAGGTCCGCCAGCAGAACCGCGTGTACAGCAGTAGCGCCCGCATCCTCATCGTCAAGACCTCCACCAGCAGCAACAGCGACGAGCAGACCCTGCGCGAGGCTTCGGTCAAGAACATGTTCTACCGCAACCCCCTGTACAACAGCAATGTCAACAACGAAATCCAGATTTTCACCTCCAAGTCGGCACTGCTCCAGGTGGCTCGCGACCTGAAACTTAATACCTACTACACCACCAAGACCCGCTATGTCAGCCGTGTCAAAGACCTCTACGGCGAGTCGCCCTTCACCATTGACTTTATCGACAACGACGAAGAGGGCAACGTCACCTTCACTGCCACAGCCAAGGACGAAAACGGCATCGTGATAGACATGGATGGCATCCCCGCCATCAACGTCCCGTTCGAAGACACTGTCGCCTTGCCCTTCGGCCGTATCGTAGCCCATAAGACATGGTTCTTCACCCCCGACTACGTCAACACCCCCGTCACCGTCCGGCATATCAGCGTCAACGCCGCCGCCGACTTCTACCGCGCCCGGCTGGCTGTCTTCCGCGCCGACGAGAGCAACACCATCCTCAACATCGCTATCAACGACGCCTCGCCTATCCGCGCCGCCGAGATTATTAATAAAGCTATTGAAGTATATAATAACGATGCCGTAAACGACAAAAAACGCATCATTGCATACACCTACGACTACATCAACGAACGCCTCAACCTGCTGCAAAACGACCTGGGCATACAGAACAACGCCCTCGCCAGCTTCAAGCGCGAAAACAAACTACTCAACATCTCCAATCTCGGACAGACCTACCTTCAGTCGAGCATCGAGTCGTCTGAAGAGATTGAGCGCCTCAAGAAGCAGCTCTCCCAGGCTCGCTACCTAGCCCACCTCAACGAGACCGGCGACGGTGCCACCCTCATCCAGGGTGTCGGCGTCGAGGATCCGAGCATCACCAGCATGATTGCCCGCCACAACCAGATTGTGCTCGAGCTGCAGAAATATCAGTCGCCCAACAGCCCTGTAGTGAAGTCCAAGCTGGATGATATCAAAAACCTGCGGGCCAACATGAACATGCTGCTCGACGGATATATCGGCATGCTGCAGGAGCGCATTGCAGAGACGCAGGTTGTTGCCTCCGCCGCATCGGCCAAGATGAGCCAGGTGCCGCAACAGCAAATCTACATTGAGAATATCGAACGCCTCCAGAAAATCAAGGAGAGCCTCTACCTCCACCTTCTCAGCCGCCGCGAGGAGCTTATGATCAGCCAGCCCTCCATCGAGCCTAACGGAAAGATTCTCGACCCGGCTCGCGTCAACCGTGCTCCCATCGCTCCCAATGAGTCCAGGTCCACCATGACAGGCCTGCTCATCGGCTTGGCCATCCCGGTGGGATTCTTCTTCCTCCGCAAACTCCTCGACACCAAGGTGAAGTTCCACAGCGATGTCGCCAGAGCAACCTCAGCCCCCTTCCTCTGCGAGATTCCCGCCCGCGAGAAAGACGACACCCGCGACTTGGTGGTTACCGAAAACGACCACGACACCATGTCGGAATCCTTCCGCCTGCTGCGTGCCAAGCTCGACTTCCTTAACAGCCACGACTCCGAGGGCAAAGGCCGTGTCATCATGGTCACCTCGCTGCTGCCTGGCATGGGCAAGACGTTTATCTCGTCCAATGTGGCTGCCAGCCTTAGCATCACCGGCAAGAAAGTTATTATAGTCGACCTTGACCTGCGTCGCGGCTCCATGACCCGCAACTTCTACTCGCGTAAACACTCCGGCCTCTCCAACTACCTGGTCGGCCGCAACGACAACTGGGAGTCCCTTGTCAAGGAAGACATCATTTCCAAAGGTCTCCAATCTCTGTTCACTGGCCCCATTCCGCCCAACCCCTCCGAACTCCTCAGCAACGGCCGTATCAACAAGATGCTCGCCGAGATGCGCGAAAAATACGATTACATCATCCTCGACACGGCTCCTATCGGACTCGTTGTGGATACCGATATCATCAAGAGCCTGGTCGACGACACCCTCTTCGTCATCCGCGCCGGCCAGTTCGACAAGCGCCTGCTCAACACCGTCGATGAGTTGTACAAAGACCACTCGTTCCCCAACCTCGCCATCGTGCTTAACGACGTCAAATACAAGAAACTGACCCCCTACGAGAAGAAGTATGGTTACGGATACGGTTATGGCTACGGTTATGGCTATGGTTACGGATACGGATACGGCTACGGTTATGGCTATGGTTACGGCTATGGCGACGACGAGCGCGAGGACAAAGACATTGATAACGAAAAGGATGACAACACCAACCCAATTGCATAAGAACACACATATATAACGATACAAACCAAATCAATTGAATTAATAATACTTAAAAATATAAAAATCCTATGAAAAAAGCGTTTGCGATTTTGCTGCTACTAATTACAACCGCAACCCTGTCAGCCCAGACGGAACAGCCCAAAAAGAAATGGATACGCCTTGGCGTAGACCGCGACACGCTGGCCTACATCATTGCCTCTCCGTTCGACAACTGGTGGGTAAACTTCAGTGTCGGTTTCCAGACCTTTATCGGCAACGAACAGGATGCTGACGCCCGTTGGAACTACAAGTACCACGGCAAACTGAAACTGGACAACGGTGCCCGCATCGAGATTGGTAAATGGATCATCCCCGACCTTGCCATCTCCCTGCGCGTCAACTCCTTCTCGCTCCACAGCCAGGGCCTCTACAACCAGAACCCCTGGTTGGACAAGACCGACCCGTCCGATGCGGAGTCCTTCATCGGCCCCATCACACCGTACTACTGGCAGTTCGCCCACGGAATCTCGATTTCGGCCCATGCCTACCTCGACTGGACCAACCTGCTCCACGGCTACGAGCGTGGCAAACGCCGCCACCTCCACTTCTACACCCCCGTGGGTATGGGTGGCGCTTGGCTCTATGCCAAGCAGATCAACGACGGCAACAAACACCCCGACTTCGAGATGGGCGACATGCGCAAAAACAAGGAGCTTACCTTCAACGCCGGTATCATGGCCGAGTACTACGCCACGCGCTACTTCTCCTTCAACCTTGGTGTTGACGTCACTGGCACACGCGGAACCATCGACTGGACCTATGCCCAGGATATGGCCGGCGCTCCTCATAAGTACCGTGTCGTCGACTGGATTCCCGCCGCCTACCTCGGCGTCAAACTGAACTTCCTCCGCGACATGTTCCAGTTCAACTCCGAGACCAACGACGTCGACCTCGTCCACGACAAAGGCTTCTCCTCCTACGGCTCCCACAACTACCTCTCCACTATCCCCGCCCGCATCGACGACCTCTATCGCCAGAAAGACTCCCTCGAGAACCTCGCCGACGACCTTGGCCGCAACAACGCTGCCGAAATCGACCGCATCAACAAGGAACTCGACGACCTCAAGAAACAGCTGAGCGAGCGCCCCGTCGTCCACGACTCCCCCACCAACCTGCTGAGCGAGCTCATCCTCATGAACGAGACCCTCAACCTCCCCGCCACCATCATCTACTTCCAGCTCGACAAGTACGACATCGACTACAATGCACGTAAGCGCCTGAGCGACTTCGCCCGCGAGATGAACAAACTGGACGATACCGTCGAGTTCTACCTCATCGGCGCCGCCGACTCCCTCACCGGCTCCATCCCCCACAACAAGTGGCTCTCCGGCAAACGTTGCGGTGTCACCTACAACATGCTCACCAAAGACTTCGGTGTCGACGGCAACCAGCTCATCCAGGTGCCCCTCGGCGGTATCACCGAGTACGAGCCTCAGGAGAACAACCGTATGGCCATGCTCATCATGCGCACGCCCGTCACCGAGGAAATCGTCGAGCGCTGGACCAAGAAACGCAACTGACGCAAACAACGCATAACGCAATTATAATCAAACAGATGCGACACAAGTGCCGCATCTGTTTTTTTCAACCTGTTCAAACCGCGCCAAATCGCACTTGAGTCGAACTATTCACCTACCAGATACCTACCACATACCTGTCCCCACCCATCCAAAATTTGACACCCCGCACAATAAACCCGGACACACTCCGTTATTAACCTAAAAAACAACAACCATCATGGCAAACCAGAAAGAACAGAACCTCAAGCTGAACATCAGCCCCGAAGTGGCCCAAGGAACCTACAGCAACCTCGTAGTCATCAGCCACAACCCCACCGAAATCATCCTCGACTTCGCCCAGATGCTCCCCGGCGTTGACGGCGCCGCCGTACGCCAACGCATCATCATGAACCCCATCCATGCCAAGCGCACCATAGCCGCCCTCAACGACAACCTGCGCAAATACGAGCAGCAGTTCGGCACCATCGAGGAACCCCGCATCGCCCCGCAGGGCGACACCGTCCCCTACGACATCCTCGGCAAAGCATAGCCAGACACTGTGGATCCAACCACACACATAAGACACCTCGTGGCGCCCCTGCCCCACGACGACAGAAGCCAGCGCGAGCGTGAGCGAGCGCTGGCCTACTCTTTACTGTGCCGGGTACTCGACGGCATCGACCCCGCACCGCAACTCGCCCACGACGCCCTCGGCGCCCCCTACCTCCCCGGCCATCCGGGCCTCGCCGTCAGCATCAGCCACTGCCGTCAGGCCGTAGCCGTGGCCCTGAACCCAGCAGGCAGCATAGGCATCGACATCGAATGCCGGCGCAAAATCAACCCCGAACTCATCCGGCGCGTCTGCACCCGGCAAGAACAAGCCGCCATCCTGGCCAGCGACGACCCCGAAATGGAATTCCTTCGCTACTGGACCCGCAAAGAAGCCGTCCTCAAATGCCGTGGCACTGGCATCCGCGGCTTCGGCAGCATGCAGCAGGCGCTGGCCGACAGCGGCTGCCATGTCTACGACATCCCCTGCGGCATCCCCGACACCACGGCCGCCATAGCCATCACTATGGCCGTATAACCGTCTCGCTCCCGTCGGCGCCGAGCCGCACAATACGGCTTCCGCACCGCTCGGCAGACAGAAAGTCCACCAACGGGGGCACACAGAAATCCACCCTGCGCATCAGTTCCTCCTCAATGTCGCCATACACCGAGGGCGAGGGACGCCCCGAGAGGTTGGCCGACGTGCTCACCAGCGGAGCCCCGAGCCGACCAATAACCTCCTGGCAGAACGCATGGCGCGGCACACGCACACCCAGCGAACCGTCGGTGGCACACAGATTGTCGGCCACCGTCACCTTGAGCGCCCTGCGCCATACCTGCTCCGGCAGGATATAGGTCGTCGGCCTCTCCTCGTGCCGCGGACTCCACACGCCACAATCGAGCAACTCCGGCGTGCAGAGGACAAGCATACTCTTCGCGTGGTCGCGCTCCTTGAGGGCGTAGAGCTTCTCCACGGCGTCGGCCCGTCGCGCGTCGCATCCCACGCCCCAGATGGTGTCGGTAGGGTAAAGCATCGTACCTCCATTCCGCAGAATGTCAACGGCTTGTCCGATTAGAGAATGGATATTCATGCTGCAAAAATACAAAAAAAAACGCCACCACCCTTGCCATATCCAATTTTTTTCGTATCTTTGCATATTATATATAGCATATTAATTAATCCAATAAATTATAAACCAAAAACTTACAAATTATGTTCAAAGGACACCCCAAAGGACTAATCTGGGCAGCACTGAGCAACATGGGCGAGCGATTCGGCTATTACATCATGAATGCCGTCCTCGTGCTCTTCCTCTGCTCGAAGTTTGGCCTCGACGATTCGACTGCAGGCCTGATCTTCTCGGTATTCTACTTCATGATTTACATCATGGCACTTCCCGGAGGCATCATTGCCGACAAACTGCAGAACTTCAAGGGCACCATCGCCGCCGGCCTGGTTGTGATGGCCGTGGGCTATGTCATGCTCTCCATCCCCACCACCGTCAGCCCCGAAAGCAAGACAGCCATGCTGGTGCTCATCTGCGCCGCGCTGTTCCTCATCACCATCGGCAACGGTCTCTTCAAGGGCAACCTGCAGGCCATCGTGGGTCAGATGTATGACAACCTCGAGGCCGAAGCCGCCATGAAAGGCCCCGAAGCCCTGGCCGACGCCCAGAGCAAACGCGACCCCGGCTTCCAGATTTTCTACGTCTTCATCAACATCGGCGGCGTCTTCGCCCCCTTCGTGGCTCCCGCCATCCGCAGCTGGTGGCTCGGCAAGTTCGGCATGACCTACAACTCCGACCTCCCCGCCGTCTGCCACCAGTACCTCAACGGTACCGCCGACGCCACACAGATGGCCAACCTCTCCACCTGGATGGAGGCCTCCAACACCAACTTCGACCCTGCCAACATGCAGGCCGCCTGCGAAAGCTACCTCCAGGTCTTCAACACCGGTATCCACTACAGCTTCATCGCCTCCGTGGCCGCCATGCTCCTCTCCCTCATCATCTTCCTCATCACCAAGAAGATGTACCCCAACCCCGCCAAAAAAGAGAAGAAAGAAGTCGTCAACTACACTTCCGAAGAGCGCGTCGCCATGGCCAAGGACATCAAGCAGCGCATGGCCGGCCTCTACGCCGTTCTTGGCATCGTCATCTTCTTCTGGTTCTCGTTCCACCAGAACACCCAGTCGCTTACCATCTTCACCCGCAACTTCGTCAACTCTGACCAGGTGGCTCCTGAGGTCTGGCAGTTCCTCAACCCCTTCCTCGTCATCTTCCTGACGCCCGTCATCATGTGGCTCTTCAACACCCCTTGGGGACGCAAGTTCTCCACTCCCAAGAAGATTGCCGTCGGTATGGGCTTCGCCGCCTGCGCCTACATCTTCCTCACCATCTTCAGCATGGTAGTCGGCTACCCCTCCGGCACTGCCTTCATGGCCCAAGACGCCGCTGCCATCGCCAGCCAGAAGTGCGGCGCATGGGTGCTGATTGTGACCTACTTCTTCCTCACCGTCGCCGAGCTCTTCATCAGCCCGCTGGGCCTGAGCTTCGTCTCGAAGATTGCTCCCAAGCACCTACAGGGTATCTGCCAGGGCCTTTGGCTCACCGCCACCGCTCTGGGCAACCTCATCATCTTCCTCGGTGTGACCATGCTCAACAACTTCTCGCACCTCTGGTACACCTGGATTACCTTCGCCGCCATCTGCATCATCGCCATGGCCGTGATGTTCGGCATGCTGAAGTGGCTCGAGCGCATCACCTCCAGCCAGCAGTAACACAACACAGGGGCGCCTTCCAGGTGCCCCTTCTTTTATGCTAAAAAGAAAGCCCCGAGCGATGCTCGGGGCTTTTCCTTTCAATGGCGTTGCTCCATTGACTTGGGCACTACTTGTCCAGTTCCTGCTGGCGCAGGTGCTGAACGTAGATGGCCTTCAGTCTCTTCTCGCGATTGATGACGGAGGGCTTGGTGAATTGCTGACGACGGCGCATCTCTTTCACCACGCCGGTCTTCTCGAATTTGCGTTTCAGTTTCTTCAGCGCTCTTTCGAGGTTCTCGCCTTCTTTAATTGGAACTACGATCATTGTTAATACCTCTTTCTTGTTTAAGGTTAATAAATTGATTGAATTATTAAGACTTGTGATGTCTTCGGTGGTTAGAACTGCAGGTGGCCGGCAGCGGCGGCATCGTTCAGGGCGGCGATGATGCCCTTCTTGTTGATGATGCGCATGCCCTTGGCAGAGACCTTCAGCGTGATCCACATGTCCTCCTCAGGAATGTAGAACTTCTTGGTCTGCAGGTTAGGGGAGAAGGTGCGCTTGGTGTGGATGCGCGAGTGCGATACGTTGTTGCCGACAATCACTTTCTTTCCGGTAATTTCACATTTCTTTGACATTGTAGTATAATTTTTATTGTTTATTTACGTTATTGTTATGCTTTTTTGAAGCGAAAACGGGTGCAAAAGTACTACCTTTTTCCGACATGGCAAAACCTTTCACCCCAGAAAAACCGAATTTTAAACTTTTTTAACATTTTGACAATCGCACACTGCTAAACATCAGCATCTTACACAAAAACCAAAATTGAATTTTAACATACATTTTTCAGGCACTTAGACTCTTTCTTTCACCCTTTCGGCATGGCACTTTCCCAAAAATTAGACTCCTGGTATACCGACTTCGGACGCACGCTCCCCTGGCGCGGCATCGACAACCCGTACCGCATCTGGCTGTCCGAGATTATCCTTCAGCAAACGCGCATCGAGCAAGGACGCGACTACTACCACCGCTTCGTCGAGGCCTTCCCCGATGTGCAAGCCTTGGCCGCGGCCTCAGAAGAACAGGTGCTTCGCCTGTGGCAGGGCCTCGGCTACTATTCGCGCGCGCGTAACATGCACGCAGCCGCGCAATATATTGTACGCGAGCTTGGCGGCACGTTCCCCTCCACCTACGAAGGCATCGCCCGCCTCAAGGGCGTCGGCCGCTACACCGCTGCCGCCGTCGCCTCCTTCGCTTTCCGCCTGCCCCACCCCGTCATCGACGGCAACGTCTACCGCTTCATCAGCCGACTCTACGGCATTGCCACACCCATCGCTACCGACGCCGCCTACCGCGAATTCGAGGCTTTGCTGCTCAAGCACATCGACCGTCGGCGCCCCGACCGCTTCAACGCCGCACTCATGGACTTCGGCTCCCTGCAGTGCAAGCCCAAGCCAGACTGCACGGCATGCCCCTTCGCCGACGAATGCGTGGCGCTCGGCACGGGCAAGGTCGACCTGCTGCCGGTACGTATGCCAAAAGCCCAGGTCAAGCACCGCTTCTTCTACTATTTCCACATCTGTTGGAAGGAGGGCGACACCACCTGCACATTCATGCAGCGGAGGCAAGGCCACGACATCTGGCGCGGGCTCTTCGAGTTCCCGCTCCTCGAGACCGAGGGGGCCATACCCGACGACGGCCTGCATGCCCGCGCCCTAGACTTCCTGAAGCAGTCGTTCGGCATCACCCATGCCGGACTTACCATCTCCGACGAGCACCGCCACCAACTGACCCACCGCACCATTCACGCCCGGTTCATAGCCGCAGAACTGCCCGAAGAGCCCCCCTTCCACCCCTCGAATTCGCTCCGTATGACCTGCCAAGAAATAAAAAATACCCCCTTGCCGAGATTGATTGACAGGTATTTGCATAGTTTGTGAATATCTTTATTCCGCAATGTCAAAAAAAAGTAGTACTTTCGCGCCCTAATTCAACTCGAAACAATATAACGATTTAAGACAGTATGATTGGAGTAAACAAAGTTATCCTTGTAGGAAACGTAGGAAAAAATCCAGATGTAGTAACCTTCCCTTCCGAGGGAGCCATGCCCGTCAAGAAAGCATCATTCCCCCTGGCGACCACCGAGAGCCGCCGGAACCGCGACAACGAACGCGTGGAAATCACCGAGTGGCACAACGTCGTCTGCTGGCGCGGACTGGCCGATGTCGCCGAGCGCATCCTCCACAAAGGGGTGCAAGTCTATATTGAAGGCCGCCTCCAGAGCCGCTCGTGGGAGGACCGCGACGGCAACAAACGCCACATCACCGAAGTGGTGGCCGACAGCCTTCTCCTCCTCTCCAACCGCCAACGCAACGAGGACAACGCCTCTTCCAACAACCCTCTGGTCGACATCCTCAACGCCGACACCGAGCCGCTGGGAGACCTGCCCTTCTAAACATTTTTCCGCGATTTTCCCATTGGTGGGAAAATCGCGGAAAATGTCCTATCATTCACCTACCAGATACCTACCAGACACCTACCAGGTGCCCAGGTATGCGGGTCTGTTCGGGCATCAGAAACCAGGCTTGCCCAGCAGGCGGAACATGTTCTTCTTGTAGGCCTCCACCCCGGGCTGGTCGAAAGGATTCACCCCCAGCATGTAGCCGCTGACGCCGCAGGCAAACTCGAAGAAGTAGATCAGCTGGCCGAGAGTGTACTCGTCAATGCGATCCACCTCGATTTCCACAACAGGCACCCCGCCCGACACATGAGCCTCGATGGTGCCTTCCGCCGCACAGTCATTGATCTCCGTAAGACTCTTGTTCACAAGGTAATTCATCCCATCCAGATTATCCTTGTCCTCCGGAACCGGCACCCGGCTCGATGGCTTGCAGACGCGCACAAACGTCTCCATCATCAGGCGCTCGCCGTCCTGAACATACTGGCCCATCGAGTGCAGGTCGGTCGTGATGCTCAGGCTGTGAGGCAGCAGGCCCTTGTGCTCCTTGCCCTCGCTCTCGCCGTAGAGCTGCTTCCACCACTCTGCCATGTAGCGCAGGCTGGGCTGGCCGCTGACAAGAACCTCCACCTTCACCCCCTTGCGATACAGCGCGTTGCGCACGGCGGCATACATCAGAGCCGGATTGTCCTCAAGACTGTCGCCCTCGATGCACACTTTACGCATGGCGCGGGCGCCCTCCAGCAAGCGGTCGACGTCGTAACCCGCCATGGCTATCGGCAGCAGGCCCACAGGCGTCAGCACCGAAAAACGGCCTCCCACATCGTCCGGAATCACATAGGAAGGATAGCCCTCCTGCTCCGCAATACCGTGCAGCGCCCCGCGACGGGCATCCGTGATGGCCACGATACGCTGGCGCGCCTCCTCTTTGCCGTACTTCTGCTCGAGGTGAGCCTTCACAATGCGGAACGCCACGGCAGGCTCCGTCGTCGTGCCCGACTTCGAGATGACCGCCACGCTGTAGTCCTCCTTGTCCAGAAGATCCAAAAGCTGACTGTAATAGTCTTCGCCCAGCGTATGGCCGGCATACACCACATACGGCGCCCCGTCGCGGCGCGCCCAGGCAAACTCCGACTGCAGGGCCTCGATGACCATACGGGCACCCAGATACGAGCCCCCGATACCGATCACCACAAACAGCCTGCTTTTCGCGCCGAGCCGCGCCACATCGGCCTTCAGCCTCGACAGCATCTGCCCGTCAATCTCCTCCGGCAGGTTCACCCAGCCCAGGAAATCGCTCCCCGCAGCGTCACCCTTCAACAGGTGATTCTTGGCCGCCTGAGCCTCTATTAGCAGCTGATTCACAGCGCTTTGCTCTACCTTATTGGCCACTTGGCCAATTTTCACTTTGATTTGCTCCATTTTTTTGGCTTTTTATTATGTAATTCACTCATGTTTACACCTCTATAGAAGAGGCAAAATATTTTTTTTGGTTTTGTAACTGCATTATTTTCTTCACATTAACGAATACATAAAAAAAATATTTTCCACATATGAAAAAATATATGTATCTTTGCACATTATTAGCGCCTTACAAAAATACAAGGACATAAAAAGAAATAATAACCTATTAAAAACATCAAATATGCTGAAAAAATTAATCAAGATGGGCGTTGTGATGTCTCTTATGCTGACATCCATGAACGCCTTTGCACAGACCGGCAAGACCGATTATCCTCGCTACGGCTTCTGGAGCAATTGGTCAATTGGTGGCGCCTTCGACCTCAACTGGGAAATCCGTCAAGGTCCCATGGGCTTCACCGAGAACACATGGCGCACCACCACCAACATGGGTATGGACCTCTTCCTCCAGCAGCGCCTGAACCACGCCTTCGACTGGCGCCTCCGCTTCGGTGGCCCCACTTGGGGACGTCCCCGCACCGAGAACGCCGGTGTGACAGGTAAAGACATGGATCGTCACTGGACTATCACTGCCGACCTGCTCTTCTCCCTCAACAACGCCATTCTGGGCTACAACCCCGACCGTCGCTTCAGCGTCTACCTGCTTGGCGGCGCCGGTGTCAAGTTCAGCGGCAACCCCTTCACCAGAGATGATGAGGAGCGCTACAACACCAACTACACCGAAGGCCGCGCCAGCGTCATGATCGACGCCGGTCTGGGTGCCAGCTACCGCTTCGGCGAGGCTCACCACCTCTTCCTGGAGTACACCATGGACTTCACCGATGTGCCCGACCTGCTTAAAGGCGACATCAACACCTACGAGCGTTGGCACAACGTCAACAACATCATCCGCCTCGGTTACTTCTACTGCTTTGGCCCCACCGCTACCGACAGAGCCATCGCTGCCCAGAAGGCCATGCTGACCCAGGAGAACTTCAGCGCCCTCAACTCGCAGGTCAACAACCTCGAGCGTCAGGTCGCCGGTTCCCGCAACAACGAGAAACGCCTTGAGAACCGCATCGCCGAACTCGAGGACCAGCTCGCCCAGGCCCTCGCCAATGGCGGCCAGGGTGGCAACAGCGCCGCTGCCGACAGCCTCCAGGCCGTTATCGACCAGATCAAGGCTGACCAGCTCACCTTCTACGCCATGCCCTTCTCCGTCCTCTATGGTGTCGACGAGTGGAATGTCTCCGAAGACGAAGAGGCTAAGGTCAAGGCCGTCGCCCGCGTCCTCAAGGACAACCCCGATGTCAAGGTCCTCGTGGTTGGCTTCGCCGACTACACTGGCAGCGACAACTACAACATGAAGCTCTCCGAGAGACGTGCCAACGAGGTCAAGCGCCTCCTCACCAAGCGCTACGGCATTGCCGAGGATCGCATCCAGACCGAGTACAAGGGCAAGAGCGTCGCTTTCGGCGACATCCAGTACGCCCTCAACCGCCGCGTCAGTTTCTACCGCGTCATCGAATAGTCATCCAGACTTTCAGATACGAAGAACGGAGTCCCCTTTCGGAGACTCCGTTCTCTTTTCCTCTGTGCCGTGTCGCATCCCTTTATCGGGTAAGTATTCTGTACTCCACGCGACGGTTGCGGCGGCGCCCCTCGGCAGTCTCATTGCTGTCGACAGGCTGGCTCTCGCCAAAGCCCGTCCACTCGATTCGGCGACGCTCAACACCTCGCTTCACCAAGTAGTCGGCCACCGCCTTGGCCCTGGCCTCCGACAGCTTCTGGTTGTACTCTTGGGTCCCCTGGCTGTCAGTGTGTCCGCGGAGTTCTATCGTCATCGCGGGATTTGCCTCCAGCAGCGCCTTGAGGCGCATCAACTCTTTGTACGACTGCTGCAGCACCTCGCTCTCGCCTGTGGCAAAGAAGAGGTTCTCCATCAGCACAACCTCGCCTTCCTGCGGCATCGGCCCTGCCTGTCGGACTGGCCTCTCCACCGTATCCATACAATAGAGGCGCACGTCATCTATATAATAGTAGGCCCCTGACAGCGGGGTGCCGCTGTCGTCCAGCGCCACGACTCCCGACTTGTTGAATGGCAGAAAGTTGCCTATCGTCAAGAACCGCTCGCCGCCTTTGGCCACAAACTCGCCGCTCACCTCCACCCACTCTTTCTTGTTGTCCAACAGCGTGTTGCGCGGGTTCTGCACTTGTGGGTCATAGTATGCAGCTATATACTGGGCCGTACCGGTTCCATAGTCCGTGCCCTCCTTCTCCATCAAGATACCCCATGTGGAGTCCTCCACGCGCGACGCGGTTAGCAGCGCACCGATAGAGGCAATCGCTTGAGGCGATTTGTCGGCCAGGCTCACCCAGAAACTCACACTGTAGCGCTTGCCAGGTTGCAGTGGCTCTTTAAGTTCTGTCTGTAGATATTCTCTGTAACTCTCTTGCGAACAATAGATTCCGCAGTATGCAACGCCATTGTGCGCTGCCTGCAACCCCATTTTGTTGCGGGGCACCTGGCAGTCACGGCCGCCGCAGGCATTGAAATAGTCGCTGCTGCCACGGGTGGGTTGCCACCACGCATCGACCTCCCTCATCACACCCAACGCATCTACCTTGACCGGGCAATCCCTATATTCTTCAAACGATGGGTTATACACCATGTTATCAGCCATTTGGCACCTGACAACGCCCCATTGGAACATTATCAGCAGGCTTGCCACAGATATCCATCGCTTCTTCATACGCCCTGTACGGTTTTCATAACACTGTCCCACAGCAGGTTGGCAGTCCTGTCCCAGCTGAATTTCTCGCGCTGCTTCCGACCTCTCTCTATCATCTCTTCCCGCAACGAACCGTCGCGCAACCTACTGATAGCATGACAAATATCGTCCGGACTGGATGGGTCGACATATAGGGCGGCATCCCCACCCACCTCTGGCATCGAGGTGGTGTTGGACGCCACAACAGCGGTTTCGGCATACATCGCTTCCAGAATCGGTATGCCAAACCCCTCGAAATAAGACGGATACACCAGCATCTCTGATGCCGACAGCAACGCCGACAGCTCTGCAGTAGCCGTGTGGCCGCAGAACACCACGTCCTGCTTGTAGGTCATCCCGTCGTACGCCTCGGCCAGCTCGTCCTGCCACCACACGCGCGAACCCACCACGACCAACTTCCAGTCAACTGATTCCTTGATCTTTAACATATCGAAAGCCAGCAGCAGGTTGGCCAGATTCTTTCTTTTGAGTATGGTGCTGATGAATATGACATACGGCTTCCCGTCCGTAAAGCGCTGGCGCACCGCCGCCTTTTCCGCCTCGCTGTGAGGGCGATAGTGGTTGTGCGCACCATCGTACACCACATCAATCCGGTCAGGGGCGACCTTGTACGTCTGCGCAATGTCCGTCTTGGAATATTCCGACACGGTGGCGATGCGCGTCGCGGCACGCGCAAAACGCGGGAAATAGTACTTCATATACCGCTGATGCGACCGCTTGAGATTGCCGTCGGCATGCTCGAAATTCAGGTCGTGAATGACCGTCAGCGTCGGCACCTTGGGCTGCACCGGCATCATGCCATCGGTCGAGAGATATACATCTATCTTATTCCGTTTCAATGCATAAGGTGTTGCCCACTCGAAAAAGAGGTACCACAGCACCGGGTGGCGCGCCTGTGGGCACAGCACCACGGGCTTGACATTCTCGACAAACAGGAACTCCTCCGAGGGTTTGCGGTCGAAGAAGAAATAGAATTCGTGCTCGGGATGGGCCAGCACCATGCGGCGGAGCGTCTCGCAGGTGAACCACCCGATACCATCCATCTTGTTGGATATCAACAGTCTGGTATTAACCGCTATGCGCATCTACTTGCTGGCCTTGATTGTTTCGTCAATCACGCGGGGGAAGTGCTCCTTCTCCAGCAGGTGTATCTTTGCGGCAAGCGAGTCGGGCGTCTCGTCGGGAGAGACCGCGCAACGTGCCTGAAACAGGGTCGTGCCGCGGTCGTACTGACTGTCAATCAGATGTATAGTGATACCACTCTCCTTCTCATGGTTGGCCACGACGGCCTCATGCACATGGTGCCCGTACATGCCCTTGCCGCCATAGGCCGGCAGCAACGCCGGATGGATATTAATGATACGCGCGGGATAGGCACGGAGCATCTCTTCGGGCACGAGCCAGAGGAACCCGGCCAGGATCACCCAGTCGACATTCCGCTCCTTCATGTAGTCGAGCACCACCCCGGTCTCGTAAAAATCCTTCCGGCCGAAATAACGCGCCTCCACCCCCAGGCGACGGGCCCGCTCGGCGATGAATGCGTCGCGTACATTATATATTATGCAGGCGACCTCGACGTCGTTCCTTCCGGCGAAATACTCGGTGATTTGCTGGGCGTTAGTGCCGTTGCCCGAGCCAAGTATGGCTAGTCTTGTCATATCTGATTGCATATATTTCAAAGTGCAAAGATAAGAATAATTCCTGAAACAGCGGCAAATTATTCATATAAAAAATATTACCTCTCATTTTACCCCTCCCCTACCACCTACCTACCATAGACGAAGAAGGGAAGAAGAGGATACCTCTAACACGCATCAAATCAACACGTTGCAAACACCCCAAAATGCCCCCAAACCAGAAAAGTTTCATATTTTATGCATAGTAGTGATTATCAGTATATTACAAAGATATACACTCTTTGACGGAGAAAAAATAGCCAAGAAACCCTCATTTAGCAGCCCGACACCTCCGAAATTACGCTTTTCAAAGCCTTCAAAAACTTGAAAAAATAATTTTTTTTATTTCACTACAGCGCTTTATCTCAACATTTTAGATATTTTAACATAAAATTGAAATGTTAAAAAATGTTTACATGTCGGAAATATTTCGTTTCTTTGCAGCCAGTTTTAACATTTAAAATCTTAAGAAAATGTCAGAAATTGCAACTAGAGTAACCAGCATCATCACCGACAAACTCGGTGTGGAAGAAAGCCAGGTGGTCCCCGAAGCCAGCTTCACCAACGACCTCGGCGCCGACTCCCTCGACACCGTTGAGCTGATTATGGAGCTTGAGAAAGAATTCGATCTCTCCATTCCCGACGAGGAAGCCGAAAAGATTGTCACCGTTGGCGACGCCATCGCTTTCATCGAGAACGCAAAGAAGTAACTTCTAAACAGTAATCGCTCTTTCCGCTTTATGGAGTTGAAAAGAGTTGTTGTTACCGGCCTCGGCGCGCTCACCCCTATTGGCAACAACGTTCCCGCCCTTTGGGACGCATTGGTCAAGGGAGTGAGCGGTGCCGGGCCAATAACACGTTTTGATGCATCCAAGTTCAAGTGCCAAATTGCATCCGAACTGAAAGGCTTCGACCCGCTCGACTTCTTCGACAGGAAAGAGTTGCGTCTGCTCGACGACTACAGCGTCTATGGTATCGTCTCCGTCGACGAGGCCCTGCGTGACTCCGGTATTGACGACAACAATGTCGACAAGAACCGCTTCGGCGTCATCTGGGGTTCCGGCATGGGCGGTGTACGCAGCCTTCAGGACGAGCTGATGGCTTTTGCCCGCTCAGAAGACGGGCAACCCCGATTCAGCCCCTACTGGATTCCCAAAGTCATCGTCGACATCTGCGCAGGCCAAATCGCTATCCGCCACGGCCTTCGCGGACCCAACTACTGCACCACCGCAGCCTGCGCCACCTCGGCCGTCGCCATCAGCGATGCCTTCGACCTTATCCGGCTCGGCAAGGCCGACATCATGATTGCCGGCGGTTCGGAATGTGCAGTCCTCGAATCAGGCATCGGTGGCTTTGGCAACATGCGCGCCCTCTCCACCCGCAACGACGACCCGCAGACCGCCTCGCGCCCCTTCGACAAAGACCGCGACGGTTTCGTCCTTGGCGAAGGTTCCGGCGCCCTCATCCTTGAAGAATTAGAGCACGCCAAGGCCCGCGGAGCCCACATCTACGCCGAGATTACCGGCACGGGCCTCTCCGCCGACGCCTTCCACATCACCGCGTCGCACCCCGACGGCCTCGGCGTCATCAACGCCATGCGTCAGGCTGTCGAAGAGTCGGGCATGGCCGTGACCGATGTCGACCACATCAACACCCACGGCACCTCGACTCCCATCGGCGACATCTCCGAGCCCAAAGCCATCATGGGGCTCTTTGGCGACTATGCCTACAAGATGGCTATCAACTCCACCAAGTCCATGACGGGCCACCTGTTGGGAGCCGCCGGCGCAGTGGAGGCCATCGCAACCATCCTCACCATCAAGAACGGCATCGTACCCCCAACAATCAACCACTTCACCGACGACCCCGAAATACCGGCCCTCGACTTCACTTTCAACAAAGCCCAGCGCCGTGAGGTCAACTTCGCCATCAGCAACGCTTTCGGCTTCGGTGGACACAACGTCTGCTTGGCTTTCAGAAAGTATTGAAGATGGGTCTCTTCCGCAGAAAAAAAGAAAGCAAGGAGTTTTACGATTTTTTCAAGAACGTGCTCGGCTTCTCGCCGCGGCACACTGAGTTGTACCACGTGGCTCTCACCCACCGGTCCCTCTCGGGCAACCACAACGGCCACCGCATCAACAACGAGCGGCTTGAATACTTGGGCGACGCTATCCTGGGTGCTGTCGTGGCCGACTACCTGTACAAGAAGTACCCCTTCCAAGGGGAGGGCTTCCTCACCGAGCTGCGCTCCAAGATTGTCAGCCGCGCCAACCTCAACCGCCTGGCCAAACATATCGGCCTCCTCGAGCTGATAGACTACCAACGCAACACCCCCAGCACCTTCAAGTCTATCGGGGGCGATGCCTTCGAGGCCTTGGTGGGTGCCATATACCTCGAGAAAGGCTACCGCCGCACGCGAAAGATACTGGTCGACCGCGTGCTGCGCACCTACGTGGATGTCGAGAACCTGGCTTCTGCCGACTGGAATTTCAAGAGCAAACTCATCGACTGGGGCCAGAAAAGCCATCGGAAGGTATCCTTCGAGATAGTCCGGACGCTCAACCAAGGCCGCGGCGGTCGCCGCCAGTACGAGAGCCGCGTCCTCATCGACGGCACCCCCCAGCAGTCGGCCATCGAGTTCTCCATAAAGGCATCCGAACAGCTGGCAGCCGAAAAAACATACAAAGACCTGCAAAACAAGGGCATAATAGCCACTTCAAAGGCATAGGGCGACCCGTATGAAGAATGGCTTGACCATAGCACTGCTTCTGCTCATCGCCTCGCCTACCGCAGCGCAATTCTCCCCCACCCCCTTCAGTGCCCGCAGCCAATCGCTTGGCGGTGCCCACGTGCCCGTACAGGCTCAACGATACCTCATGCTCGACTACCGGCAGGGCTATGCCATGGCCGGCATGGCCACCCGCAGCATCGCCGCCGGGTGGACCTTGGGGCGGCACGGGCAACTGGCCGGTGAGTATCGCCACTTCGGCGACCCCGCCTACCATGAGCAGCAGGCTGCGGCGGGGTATGGGCTGGCCGTGAGCCGATGGCTCACACTGGGCGTCGGGGGGCGCTACTGCCGACTGGCCACCAACGATGCCCACTACGAGCCGCAGCGATGGCTGGCCCTTGAGGGCAGGATGCAAGCCGCGCCGAGCGACCGCCTGACACTCTATGCCTCCGGCGGCACCCGCCCATGGGACGCGGACAAAAGGTGGGCGGCCCGCATCGGGACGGCATGGCGGCCGGTGGAAGGGCTGCTGACCGTGGTAGAGGCAGACAGCGACGAGCGGCTGCGCATACGCGGAGGCGTGGAATACTGCTACCGCAGCCACTACTTCATCCGCGCCGGTATGGCAACAGCCCCCACGACCCTCACCTTTGGCCTTGGCCTGCGGCGAAGCTTCTATGCCATCGACCTTGCCATCGAGAGCCACGAACACCTGGGCATCACCCCTCAAATCACCCTTGCCCTATGCCCATGAAACGCCCACTGCTGCTACTGCTGACCCTGCTTGTCGCCTTGGCGCTGAGGGGACAGACCGAGGACGCCCTTGAGCAATGGCTCGCTGAGGAGGGCAACGAGGAATGGGCTGCCGAGATGAGCGACCTTATGCTGCAGCTGCGCGACGAACCCGTCAACATCAACGACACCGCCGCCCTCGCCACCCTGCCCTTCTTCTCGCCTTTCCAGCTGAAAGCCTTGCGCAACTACATGACCCTCTACGGCCAGCTGCTCACCGTCGAGGAGCTGCGCATGGTGCCGGGCTTCGACAGCGCCTCGCTGGCGCAACTGCGGCCGCTGCTGACGGCACGCCCCTATGTGGAGTACGAGCGCATGCAGTGGTGGCGCGGACGCCACACGCTGGTCAGCGGCATGGGCGGCACCCTGGAGGAACCCGAGGGCTACCGCAACGGCCGCTACGAAGGCGACCGCAACAGGGCACTACTCTGCTATACCTATAAGTATCGCAACAACATCAACTTCCGCCTCAGCGCCGACAAAGACCCCGGCGAAGCCTGGGGCAAGGGTAACCACTACGCTTTCCACCTGATGCTGAAGGACATGGGGCGGCTGAAATCCCTCGTCGTGGGACGCTACAACCTGCGGTTCGGACAGGGGGTGACGCTCTGGACCGGCATGGCGCCCTTCACCGTGACGGGCAGCATGCCCCTGCGCTACGCCAACGGGGTGTGCGCCGCCGGCCCCTTCAACGAGGAGGACTGGCAGCAGGGCGCCGCCGCCACCGTCGCCGTGGGGCGCGGGCTGAGCCTCTCGGCCTTCGGCTCGCGCAAAGAGGGCGAGTGGCTGGGCGGCAGCCACGTCGAGTACCGCCACGGCAACCTCATCGCAGGCATCACCGCCGTGGCCACCTGGCTCGACGACAGCCTGCTTCTGCGCGACTATGCCTACAACCGGACCCACTTCCGCGGCGACCGCCTGTCCAACATCGGCGCCGACTTCATGTGGCAACACGGGCGCCTGCTGCTCTTCGGCGAGGGGGCCGTGGACAGCGACGGATCGCCCGCCGGCATCGGCGGCCTGAGGGTCAGCGTGGGCGGCGGCAACAGCTTCGGCCTCACGGCACGCTACTACTCGCCGCACTACCACAACCTGCACGCCCAGGCCTACGCCGTCGGCGCCACAGCAGGCGAACGCGGCGCCACCCTCGACGCACGGCTGCAGCTGCCGCTGCAGGCCACGGCACTGCTGAGCGCCGACCTTCACCGCTTCGACGCCCTCCGCTACGGCAGCTACAAACCCTCCGCCGGCGCCTGGCTGCGCGCACAGCTGAGCCGCCCGCTGGGAAGGCACGCATCCGTCGAGGCTCGCTACGCCTGGCGACGCAAAGAGCGCAATGTGCCCAACCTGGACAGCACCCTCTACCTCAGCGAGCAGACCCTGCGACAACAGCTGCAACTGCAGCTGCGGTACCAGCGGGGAGCCTGGCGGCTGACCACGCGGGCCATAGCCGTATGGTTCGACCCCGAGCGGGTGGAACGGCAGCACGGATGGCTCGTCGCACAGGAGGTGCGCCGCACCTCCGACCGCTGGCAACTGGCGGCACAGGCGGCCGTGTTCGACATCGGAGGCTACTACGCCCGCATCTACCTCAGCGAGGGCAACCTGCAATACCACTTCGCCATACCCAGCCTCAACGGCCGCGGGGCCAGGCTGTCGGCAGTGCTGCGGTGCGACGTCACCCCCACGCTGAACATCGGCGCCAAATACACCCTCAGCGCCTACCCCGACCAGGAGGCCGTCGGCACCGGCGACGCCCAGACCGAAGGCCCCCTCCGCCAGACCTGGAACCTACAGGTCCGGTGGAAGCTGCACGGTGGGGGGGTGGTGGTAATTGACTGTGTATTAGATAATTACGCAGTTGCGATAATTCATACAGAACATAGCGGCCCTGCGCCCCCATACATACCGCCGGAAAATATTTTTTGCCAGTTCCAAAAAAGTTCGTATCTTTGCACCCAGTATGGACAGCAAGATGCAGCAGCAGATATGCGACTATTTCGCCACCCAGCCCGTGCTCAAGGCCTGGGTCTTTGGGTCGTTTGCCCGGGGCGAGGAACGCCCTGACAGCGACATCGACCTCTTGGTAGCATTCGACCGGAAAAACGCGAAAGTTGGTCTGTTCAAGTATGCCGCCATGACCATTGACCTAGAGAACCTGCTCCAGCGCGAAGTGGACCTGGTCGAAGACGGCGCCCTGCTGCCCTTCGCCGAAAGAACTGCCAACCGCGACAAAAAACTTATCTATGAGAGACCCCGAGCGTGACCCCGGCAGGCTGGAGCATATCCTGATGGCCATCGACAAAATAGAAGAGTATACCGACGGCATCTCATACGACTAACTCACATCAGACAGCATGAGGATGCACGCTGTGATATACAATATCCAGATTGTCGGCGAGGCAACCTATAAACTGACCCGCGAATACAAAGCCACCCACACTACTGTGCCATGGATTCTGATGGAGAAGATGCGCCACGTGCTAGTTCACGATTACTATAAGATCGTCCCCGAGGCGGTGTGGGATGTGGTCAAAAGCGACCTCCCTGCCGTCAAGCCGGAGATACGGCGATTGCTATCCAAGTCCGACACAGAGTAGCGGCAGCTGCCGTCCTTGCCTTTTCTCTGGCAGCCCGGCGGGCTGCCAGAGAAAAATATTTTTTGCCAGTTCCAAAAAAGTTCGTATCTTTGCATCCGGTTTCGGCCGCATTGGCGGCCGCGGCCGAAAGTGAATTAAACAACGAAGCGTTATGCTCGGCTGCTAACGGAACGTGAGAAATTCTAAAAAATAACAGCTAGCGAGTATTAATGGTTCGCGCTTATGCGTGGACTATGTACTACATCTGCTGTTATAGGTTATTCTCACGACCTCCGTTAGAGACGTTGTATATCAGCCCACGCTTCTTTATTCATTTGTGTATGCGCGCGAGGGGCGGCGGGCAAAACAAAAAGAAAGACGATGAGGAAGACACTTATCTTTTTCCTCCTGGCCCTGCTGGCCGCTCCGCTGTGGGGGCAACGCACCTACGGCGAAGCCACCACCGACGAGCTGCGGCAAAGGGCCAACAACGGCGATGCCACGGCACAGAGCGTATTGGGAACGAGATATTACGACGGCGACCGCGCCCCGCAGGACTACAAGCAGGCCGTCTACTGGTACACCAAGGCCGCCAACCAAGGGAATGCCGAGGCGCAGTTCTACCTCGGCAACTGCTACGACTACGGCAAGGGCGTGGCGCAGGACTACAGGCAGGCCGTACAATGGTACACCAAGGCCGCCAACCAGGGGGATGCCGTGGCGCAGTTCTGCCTCGGCGACTGCTACTTTGCAGGCAACGGCGTGGCGCAGGACTACAAGCAGGCCATACAATGGTTCTCCAAAGCCGCCAACCAGGGGTATGCCCGGGCACAATACTACCTCGGCAAATGTTACTTTCTGAAGGAAGACTACAAGCAGGCACTATATTGGTCCAAAGAAGCCAAAAAGAATGGGTATGTTGATAGTAGGGACGTGCACCTCCTAGACGATCTTATCCGCGTATGCGAGTCTATGATTAAAGAATCCTCGTCCCAAACCACTCAAACAAAGACCACGCCGCAATCGACCACTACCACAACCGCCTCTGCCACCAAACCCCAAGCCTCGGCGGCGGAGCTGTTCGCACAGGCCGACAACTACCGCTACGGGCGCAACGGGGTGGCCAAGAATGCGCAGAAGGCCGTCGAGCTCTACACCCAGGCGGCCAACATGGGCGACGCCGAGGCGCAGCTGAGCCTGGGCTACTGCTACTACATGGGCGAAGGCGTGAGCGAGAACTGCCAGAAGGCGCACGAGTGGCTGAAGAAGGCCGAGGCGAAGAAGCACACCCTGAGCGCCGCGCGCCAGCAGCTGCTGGAGACCACCCTGGCCAACACCGCAGCCTGCGCGCAGCCTCAGAAGACCACGCAATCCTACACCCCCACCTACAGCCAACCCAGCAGCAGGAAGACACGGAACAAGTACGGCAGCTGGCCGTGGTACTACGACGGCATCAGCCACGGCATCCACTTCGCCTATATCCAGCGCGCCATACTGGGCCGCGAGGCCGGCAGCGGCGCGTCGGGCCACTACGACATCTTCGGCAACGAGGGGTGGAGCAAGGGCTTCCAGTTCGGATTCCACTTCAACCCTATGGGCAAAAAAGAAATCATCGGCATGAACACGGGCTTCTACATGGAGTTCCTCTTCGACCGCTGGAAGGGCGCGCCGAGCGACTACTACGACGCCTACGCCGAGATGAACCTGCACGTGCCGCTGGAGATGGTGCTCTACCTGCCGCTGAAGCCGTGGAAGAGCGCCCTACACCTGCGCGCCGGCCTGGGGGCCGACTTCAGCTGCTTCGGGCAGCTGATTGCCTGGGACGATTCCTATTCCCCCAATCTGGACGTGACCTACGGCAGCGACTTCATCAACCGCTTCAACCTCTCGCTCAACCTGGGCATCAGCCTGCACTACGACAAGTGTATGTTCCACGCCACGTGGCAGAAGGGGCTGCTGCGCCACCCCTACGCCCCGGGCTACCGCTGCACGCTGGACAAGCTGTCGCTGGGCATGTCGTACCTGCTCGACTGACGGAATTGTTTCGACCCATAAGCCCCCCCTGTCGGGGGAATGTTAATAGATGTTAAACAAGGGTGCGTTTAACATCTATTAACATTCCGTTTTTTTGTCACCTACCAGAGTCGAACCATATACCTACCATTCACCTACCAGATGGCTTAAATGACTGAATATTAACCATATAAACATATCAAACTGTTATACAGCCGCTTACAGCGTCCGAAACCCCTCCGCGACCCCTGATGACCCCTCCGACGAAACTCTCGAAAACAGGCCGCCAACTTTCCTAATAAATGTTAAAAAGGGCGTTTTTGGAGTTTTTACGCCCTGTTTTCGGAATTTCGGCCGGCAGGATATGGCGAGGGGGCACACAATAAAAGAGAAGGTCGCGCGTTATGTGTGTTGTATGAAGGTACTGTTGCTTGGAGCTACGGGGCTGCTGGGGCACAATGTGCTGCGGCAGCTTGCCGACGGAGGCCACGAGGTTGTGGCCCTGGTGCGCCGTGCCGACGGCCTCCGCACTGCGGGCCCGTGGGAGGTGCGCGAGGGGTCGATGCTCGACTATGCTACGCTTGCGCGTGCCGCCGCCGGGTGCGACGCCGTGGTCAACTGCGCCGGCACGACAGACATGGCGCTGCTGCGCCGCGAGGACTACCTGCCCATGAACCGCGACCTCTGCCGCCTGCTGGTGCGCCTGCTGGAGGAGGAGGGAATAGGCACGCTGGTCCACACCTCGACGGTGAACACCATCGGCTACGGCACCGCCGCGCACCCCACCGACGAGTCGGCGCCGATGCAGGCTCCCTGCCTGGGCAGCCTCTACGCCGAGAGCAAGCGCGAGGGCGAGGCCATCGTGCTCGAGGCGGCGCAACGGCTGGAGGGGCGGCACATCGTGGTGGTGAACCCCGGCTTCATGCTCGGGGCGTGGGACGCCAAGCCGTCGAGCGGCCGTATGCTGCTGGCGGCCTACCGCAAGCCCCTGATGCCGGCCCCCAAGGGCGGCAAGGCGTTCGTGCACGTGGAGGACGTGGCGCAGGCCATCGTCAACGCGCTGACGCAGGGCGAGAGCGGGCGTCGCTACATAGCCGTCAACAGCCGTGCCTGCCTGTCGGTCAAGGAACTCTACCGGCTCCAGGCCGAGGCGTGCCGGTACAGGCAGCTTGTCTTCAGCCTCCCCGACTGGCTGCTGCTGGCGGCCGGGCATGTGGGCGACGCGCTGCGCGCCGTGGGGGTGAAGACGGCGCTGAGCACGCGCAACGTGAGGATGCTGACGATCCACGAGCACTACGACAACACCGCGGCCAGGCACGAGCTAGGGATGCACGAGACACCCATCTCGCAGGCCGTCAGAGAGTTCCACCAATGGAGAAAAGAAAACACATGAATATGAAACGAATGACACTGATGCTGGCCGGAGCGCTGCTGCTGGCCGCGTGCGGCGGCCGCCAGAACGAGGCGCTGACGCAGAAAAGCTCGTCGGGCAAGACCCTCGAGGTGCTGCTGGCCGCCAACCAGGGGCACTACAGCGGTGCCGCCAAGGCGCTGATCGACTCCATCTTCAAGCAGCCCCAAGGGTGCCTGCCCCAGCCGGAGCCCCGCTTCGACCTGGTGTGCATACCCGTCTCGTCGCTGATGAACACCGGCATGTTCCAGATGCACAGGAACATCGTGCTGTGCGAGGTGGGCGCGGACCAGCCGGACAAGGTCTACATCAGCCGCGACCGCTGGGCCGCGCCGCAGGTGGTCATAGAGGTGCTGGCCAAGAGCGACACCTCGCTGCAACGGCTGCTGCGCCGCTACGAACCCCACATCGTACGCGCCATCTACGATGCCGAGCACCTGCGCATCCAGAAAGCCTTCCGCAACGTGCGCAACGTGGACCTGATGACACGGGTGAAGGAAAAGTTCGGCTTCCAGATGACCTTCAGCGAGGACTTCTCGTGGGCCACCGAGGACGACGGCTTCGCCTGGATACGCAAGGAGACCAAGGACATAAGCCTCGGCGTGCTGATCAACGTGACGCCCTACAGGAACCAGGACCAGCTCTCGCCCGAGAAGATACACAACCGGCTCGACACCATCATGCGCCGCCATGTGCCCAGCCCCTCGGAAGACGGCTACATGGGCACCGAGCGGAGGGTCGACTTCGAGACGCGTACGCACGACTACCCAGGCAGCTCGTACTGCATCGAGACACACGGCCTGTGGCGCCTGGTGGCCACCACCGACCGCATGGGCGGGCCCTTCGTCAGCTACTCGCTCCTCTCGCCCGACGGCAAGGACATCATCGACGTCATCGGCTATGTCTACGCCCCGCGGTTCAACAAGCGCGACTACCTGATGCAGGTGGAAGGCATCTGTAACTCAATCAAATGGGAGTAGGCGTGAAGCGGAATGTCCTCATACTGGCGGCAGCGCTGCTGGCCCTCCCCGCATGGGCGCAACGGCAGGACCTGCTGAGCCGCAGCGAGCTGCTGCTGACGGGCGGCGGCATGTTCTACATCGGCGACCTGAACGACCAGAGCGCGCTGACCCTGCCCCAGGCGGCAGCAAGCGCAGGCTGGCGGGTGAGGCTCGACAACCGCTGGGCCCTGCGCCTGCAGGGCAGCTACGGCAAGGTGGGCAGCGACGACCGCAACGAACTGCGCAACCTGAACTTCGAGTCGAAAATAATCGAAGCCTCGCTGGTCGGCGAGTTCAACTTCGCCCCCTATGGCCCAGGCCAGACGGAGCGCAACTGGACTCCCTACATCTTCGGCGGCCTGGCACTGTTCCACTACAACCCCATGACAAACTACACCCAGGCCGACGGCACGGTGAGGTGGGTAGAGCTGCAACCCCTGCGCACCGAAGGCCAAGGCACCGCCGGCTACCCCGGCAGGAAGGTCTACCGGCTGACGCAGCTGAGCCTCCCCTTCGGCGTGGGCGTGAAATGGCGCCTGGGAAAAACCATCAGCCTGTCGGCCGAATACGGGTTCCGCAAGACCTGGACAGACTACCTTGACGACGTGAGCACCACCTACGTGGGCAGCTCCTACCTGGTGCAGAACGTCGACGACGGCGGCACCGCAGCCATTGTTGCCGACCGCAGCGGCGAAGTTGTTCCCGGCTACGAGAACGCCCCCGGCATCAAACGCGGCGACGACTCGCTCGACGACTGGTACGCCTACCTGAACGTCACGGTGGGCATCAGCCTGGAAACCCTGCTGGGGTGGATGCGCTCCAAACGATGCAGAAACTAAATCACCATCAACAATTATGACAACGATAGACCAAATCGACAAGACCCGCGTACCGCAGCACGTGGCCATCATCATGGACGGCAACGGCCGTTGGGCCATGAAACAGCAACACGAGCGCATCTTCGGCCACCAGAACGCCTTCACAGCGGTGAGGCAGGCCGTGGAAGCCGGGGTTCACCTGGGGGTCAAATACCTGACCCTCTATACCTTCAGCACCGAGAACTGGAACCGCCCCCAGGCGGAAGTGGACGGACTGATGGAACTGCTCATCAAGGCCGTCAGAGAAGAAACCAAGACGCTGATGGACAACAACGTACGCCTGACCATGATAGGCGACCTGGAACGCATACCCGAGCGGTCGCGGACAGAGCTTGAACGCTGCATGGAAGAGACCTCAGGCAACACCGCCATGACCCTCATCCTGGCCCTGAGCTACAGCTCGCGGTGGGAGATTGCCGAAGCACTCAAGCGCATCTGCCGCGAAGGACTCAAGGCCGAGGACATTGACGAAGACACCCTGCGCAGATACCTGACCACTAGCGAATACCCCGACCCCGACCTGCTCATACGCACGGGCGGAGAGTTGCGGGTGTCTAACTTCCTGCTTTGGCAGATGGCCTACACGGAGTTCTACTTCAGCGAGCAGCTGTGGCCCGAGTTCCGCCACGAAGACTTCTACGCCGCAGTGGCAGAGTATCAGAACCGCCAACGGAGGTTCGGCAAGACAGGCGCCCAGGTGGAATCGGCCCAATAGCGACAGCTGATATAGAATTTTGCAAAAAATTTACACCCCCTATATAATAAATCGCACGAGAATTAGTTATATATGGGTTATGATGAAGACTGCAATGCAACAGACAATACGCCTCATACTGCTGGCCACAGTGCTGCTCATGGCGCCGCTGACTGCTGGCGCACAGACGGTTGTGGGAGGTGATGGCGGCTACGACTTCGACTATCTTACCCCAAAAACATACGAAATCGGCGGCATCTCGTTCGAAGGTGCCGACAATTTCGACACAAGGGTTGTGCAACTGGTGGCAGGCCTCCAGGTAGGCGACCGCATCAAGCTGCCTGGCGACAAGATATCAGGCGCGATAGAGAATCTGTGGAAGCAGGGCATGTTCGAGGATGTGCAAATCCGCGTGACACGCCTGCAGGGCAACATAGCCTTCCTGAAGATAGTGCTCAAGGAGCGCCCGAGGCTGGACAAGTTCGGCTTCACGGGGGTGAAGAAAGGCGAAGACAAGAAGCTGCGCGAGCAAATCAAGATGGTCACCGGCGATGTGGTGACCGAGAACCTGCTGCGCACCTCGACCAACAAGATTAAAGGATACTACATCGACAAGGGCTTCACGCGGGTGTCGGTGACCCCCACGAGCACTGCAGACAGCAATGGCCGCCTGACGGTGGTATTCAATGTGAAGCGCGGCAAGAAGGTCAAGATTGACTCGCTTATCTTCGACGGCAACAGCGAGGTGAGCGACCTGACGCTGGCCGGCAAGATGCAGAAGACGCGCGACGTGAATTTCCCCAAGAAGCTGCGCTTCTGGAAGAAGGTGTTCTGGAAGAAATCGCGCTATGTGGAGAGCGACTTCAAGGAAGACCTCGACGGCGTGGTGGCCTACTACAACGAGCAGGGCTACCGCGACGCGCGCATTGTGAACGACACCGTGTGGGACGCACCGAGCAAGAAGGCCGACCAAGAGCGCCTGAAGGTGAAGGTGAAGGTTCACGAAGGCAACAAGTTCTATTTCCGCAACATTACATTCTCCGGCAACACGGTGTACAGCGACGAGACGCTGCGCCGCGCCCTACGCATCAGCAAGGGCGACCCCTACAACAAACTGCTGCTGGAGACCAACATGCAATACAACCCCTCGGGTACCGACATCTCGTCGCTGTATATGGACAACGGTTACCTTTTCTTCAAAGCCGTGCCCGTGGAGATTGCCGTAGAGAACGACAGTATCGACATCGAGGTGCGCATCGTGGAGGGCAAGCAGGCCCGCATACGCAATGTGTCGGTAGAGGGCAATACCATCACCAACGACAAGATTATCATGCGCGAGCTGTACACACGCCCGGGCGACCTCTTCAGCCGCGATGCATTGCTGCGCAGCCGCCGCGAGTTGCTGCAGCTCAAATTCTTCAAGGAAGAGAGCGTCATCCCCGAGCCCCGACCCGACCCCACATCAGGCACGGTGGACATCGTCTACAAGGTTGAGGAAGGCAATGCCAGCACCATCAACCTGCAGGGCGGCTATGGCGCAGGCATGTTTGTCGGAACCATCGGCCTGCAGCTGAACAACTTCAGCGTACGCAATATTTTCAAAAAAGACGCATGGGTGCCGCTGCCCGCAGGCGACGGACAGAAACTGTCGCTGAATGCGACGACAAACGGCAGCTCGTACTACTCGATAAGCGCCTCGTTCACCGAGCCGTGGCTTGGCGGCCGCCGCGCACAATCGCTGACGGGCCAGGTGTACCACAACTTCATGAGCAACGGCTTGTGGTACAAGAAGGAGAGCGCAAGCTACTACAGCCTGCAGATTACAGGTGCCGGCGTAAGTTTCTCGAAGCGCCTGAAGTGGCCCGACGACTATTTCTTCGTCTCGCACGGCATCTCCTACAAGCATTACATGCTTGAGAACTACAACAACCTGTCGTCGCTGTTTACCGACGGTTCGGCCAATGACCTAAGCTATTCGTTCACGCTGGCGCGCAACTCGTTCGACTCGCCGATATATGCCCGCAGCGGTTCGGAGCTGTCGGTGAGCGCTTTCGTCACGCCTCCCTACTCGCTGCTGAGCGGCAAAGACTACGGCGACCCGTCGATGAGCGCGCAGGAGCGTTTCCGCTGGGTGGAGTACTACAAGGTGAACCTGCGTGGCGCCTGGATGCTGAACCTGGTGGGCGACATGGTGCTGAGCACACGCTTCCGCTTCGGCTGGATGGGCTACTACAACAGCGACATCGGCCTGGCGCCTTTCGGACGCTATTTCCTGGGCGGCGACGGCCTGTCGTCGTGGGTGCTCGACGGTCGCGAGGTGATACCGCTGCGCGGCTATGAGAACAACTCGTTGAGCCCCATGACCGGCGGCTCGGTGTTCGACCGCTTCACCATAGAACTGCGCCAGCCCATCGTGGAGAGCGCCAACGCCACCATCTGGGTGCTAGGCTTCCTCGAGGGCGGCAACTGCTGGGAGGACCTCTCGCAGTTCCAGCCGTTCAAGATGTACAACTCGGCCGGTCTCGGCGTGCGCCTCTACCTGCCCATGCTGGGCCTGATAGGCATCGACTGGGGCTACGGCTTCGACGGCACCACGGGCGGCAGCCAGTTCCACTTCTCTATCGGACAAAGCCTTGATTAAGCCATGAAGATACGCCACCTGATACCCGCACTCCTGCTGGCGCTGGCTCCGCTGACCGCAGCGGCCCAGAAGTATGCCTGCGTCAACACAGACTACATCCTGAGGAGCATGCCCGACTACACCGCCGCGCAGCAACGGCTGGACAAGTATGTGGAGGGCTGGCAGGGCGAGTTGGCAGAGAAGGCGGGCGAGCTGGAGTCCCTGCGCGCCAGTTATGAGCAAGAGAGCTACCTGCTGCCCGAGAACCTCAAGAAACGGCGCCAGGAAGAGCTGAAGGCCAAGGAGCAGGAAATCCTGGAGCTGCAGCAACAGCGCTTCGGCGCAGGCGGCGACCTGGACAAGAAGCGCGCCGAGCTGCTGCGCCCCGTGCAGGACCGCGTGTACACTATGATAGAGCGCGTGGCCAACGAGAAAAACTACGCTTTCGTGTTCGACAAGGCGGGCAGCCCCACCCTGCTGTTTGCCAACAAGAAGTACGACATAAGCAACGACGTGCTCGAGCTGTTGGGCATCAAGCCCAACGCCGCGGCGGCGACGCAGCCGGAGCGCACCGAGGGCGAGAAAAAGCGCCCCACGAACCCCGAAATGCGCATGCCCGGCCGCGATGCGTCGCAACGCAGCATGCCTGGCCGCGAGCGCGACATACAACCGAGAAACTTTAAAAAATAAACAAACATAGACAAAATGAAAAAGATTCTAATTGCAGTTTTTGCCTGCCTTTTCCTGTGCGGAGGCAGCGCCATGGCTCAAAAGAGCCCCAAGTTCGGACACATCAACTCGAACGACCTGATGCAGATAATGCCCGGTCGCGACTCGGCACAGACGGTGCTGCAGGCTGAGGTGCAGGAACTTGAGACCACCCTGAAGTCGATGCAGGGCGAGATGGAGAAGCGCTACAACGACTACATGGAGAACCAGTCGGGCTGGACCGAGCTGATCCGCAACACGAAACAGCGCGAAATTCAGGACATGGGCGCCCGCATACAGGAATTCCAAGAGAACGCCCAGAAGCAGCTGCAGCAGCGCGAAAGCGAGCTGCTGAAGCCCATCATCGACCGCGCCAAGAAGGCCATCGAGGACGTGGCCCGCGAAGGCGGCTACACCTATATCCTCGATTCGGGCACCGCCGCCATCCTCTACTCGCAGGACAGCGACGACATCATGCCCCTGGTAAAGAAGAAACTCGGCCTGAAATAAAAGGCCGCCGCAAGAGCGACAGAAGTGCGGGCGCCGGCATTGCTGCCGGCGCCCGCACCGTTTCCAGGCTGCCACTGCGGCCAGGTATCCCAGAATGCCCTATGGGGTCCAGCCCCCCCTAGGGTATCCCGCAGGCATCTGGTAGGTATCTGGTAGGTATCTGGTAGGTGAATACTTCGACTCTTTCCCATCATTTCCCATCGGTGGGAAAATAGGGGGACCTTTTTGCCACGCGTCTCGAGGGGGGTAAAGAAAACGGGCTGCATCGCTTCGCGATGCAGCCCGTTGAAGATGTTGTCAATCAGGCAATCAGTCCTCCTTGGCGGCACTCATGGCGGGGGCACTGCCGACGACGAGGTCTTGATACTCGCGCAGGCCGGTACCGGCGGGGATGAGGTGGCCGACGATGACGTTCTCCTTCATGCCGACAAGGGTGTCGCGCTTGGCGTTGATAGCGGCCTCGGTGAGCACCTTGGTGGTCTCCTGGAAGGAGGCGGCAGAGATGAAGGACTTGGTCTGCAGCGAAGCGCGGGTGATGCCCTGAAGGACCTGCTTGCAGGTGGCGGGGCGCGCATCGCGGACGGAGACGAGATTCTTGTCCTGACGGCGGAGCGAGGAGTTCTCGTCGCGCAGCTCGCGGGCGGTGACAATCTGGCCCACGGAGAGGACTTCGCTGTCGCCGGCGTCTTCGACCACCTTCATGCCGAAGATGTTATCGTTGACATCGTTGAAGTCGAGCTTGTTGACGAGGTCGCCCTCGAGGAAGCGGGTGTCGCCCGGGTCTTCGATTTCGACCTTGCGCATCATCTGGCGCACGATGACCTCGAAGTGCTTGTCGTTGATTTTCACACCCTGCAGGCGATAGACCTCCTGAACCTCGTTGACAATGTACTCCTGCACCTTCATGGGGCCCTTGATGGCGAGGATGTCGCTGGGGGTGATGGCACCGTCGGAAAGCGGGGTGCCGGCCTTGACGTAGTCGCTGTCCTGAGCCAGAATCTGCTTGGAGGTGGGGATGAGGTAGGAGCGCTGCTCGCCGGTCTTGGAGGTGATGGTCACCTCGCGGTTGCCGCGCTTGAGCTTCTTGGCGATGGAGACGATACCGTCGACCTCGGCCACGATGGCGGGGTCGGAGGGGTTGCGGGCCTCGAAGAGCTCGGTGACGCGGGGCAGACCGCCCGTGATGTCGCCGGCCTTGCCGAAGGAACGCGGAATCTTGACCATGATGTCGCCGGCCTTGAGCTCCTGACCCTGCTCGACGCCAATGTGGGCACCGACGGGGAGGTCGTAGACCTTGAGGATGTTGCCCTCGGAGTCGACGACGTTGAGGGTGGGGTTCTTGGTGCGCTGGCGGCTTTCGATGACGACCTTGTCCTGAAGGCCTGTCTGGGCATCGCTCTCGACGCGATAGGTGATGTTCTCGATGACGTTCTCGAAGGAGACCTTACCGGCAACGTCGGAGATAATGACGGCGTTGTAGGGATCCCACTCGGCAATGAGCTCGCCCTTGGCAAGGGTGTCGCCAGAGGCCTTGTAGAGCTTGGCGCCATAGGGCAGCAGCGAGGAGAAGAGCGTAATCTCGGTCTTGGGATCGATGATACGCATCTCGGCGGAGCGACCCATGACGATATGGTAGGAGTTGCCCTCGCTGTCGGAATAGGGGATGGAGCGGAGCTCGTCGATGACGAGACGGCCCTCGTATTTAGCCTGGAGGCTGGAGGTGGTACCGATATTGCCACCGGCCACACCGCCGACGTGGAAGGTACGGAGCGTGAGCTGCGTACCAGGCTCGCCGATAGCCTGTGCAGCGATGACGCCGACGGCCTCGCCCTTCTGGACCATCTTGCCGGTAGCCAAGTTGCGGCCGTAGCACTTGGCGCAGACGCCATGCTTGGACTCGCAGGTCAGTACTGAACGGATTTCGACCTCCTCGATGGGGGAGTTCTCAATCTTGCGGCAGATGTCCTCGGTGAGTTCTTCGCCTGCACGGGCGATGAGCTCGCCAGTCTGGGGGTGATAGATGTCGTGGACAGAGGTGCGGCCGAGAATTTTCTCTGCGAGGCTCTGGACGATATCCTCGCCCTTCTTGAGGGCGGTGGTGGGGAGACCGCGGAGGGTGCCGCAGTCTTCCTCGTTGATGATGACATCGTGGGCCACGTCGACAAGACGGCGGGTGAGGTAACCGGCGTCAGCCGTCTTCAGAGCGGTATCGGCCAGACCCTTACGTGCACCGTGGGTCGAGATGAAGTACTCGAGCACCGACAGACCCTCCTTGAAGTTGGAGATGATGGGGTTCTCGATAATCTCATTGCCAGCGGCACCGGCCTTCTGAGGCTTGGCCATGAGGCCGCGCATGCCGGAGAGCTGACGAATCTGCTCTTTGCTACCACGGGCGCCCGAATCGTACATCATATAGATGGGGTTGAATCCCTGGTTGTCGGCCTTGAGCTGCTTCATGAGCGTCTCGGTGAGCTGATTGTTGGTATTGGTCCAGATATCAATGACGTGGTTGTAGCGCTCGTTGTTGGTGATGAGACCCATGGCATACTGAGCCATGACCTCTTCAACCTCCTCGTTGGCTTTCTCGATGAGGCCCTCTTTCTCAGCGGGGATGATGACATCGCCCAAATTGAAGGAGAGACCGCCACGGAAGGCCTGTCGGTAGCCCATGTTCTTGATATCGTCGAGGAAGGCGGCGGTGACGGCATTGCCGCACTCGGTGAAGATGTCGCCGATGATGTCGCGCAGAGACTTCTTGCCCATGACCTGGTTGATGAAGCCGTACTGCGAGGGGACGACCTGGTTGAAGATGACGCGGCCGACGGTAGTGCGGAGACGGTTGGTCTTAATGTAGTGGCCATTCTCGTCGACGACGGGGTTGCCCTTGCCGTCGCGCTTGATTTCGAACTCGGTGCGGCTGTGGAGGGCGACCTCGGCGGGGGTGGCGCAGTCGACATCGGTCAGCACATTGCCGTCCTTGTCCTTGACGACCTCCATGAAGGTTTTGTCGCTCTTGATATAGGTGTATTCCTCCTGGCAGTGCAACTCGTCGAGCTGGACGGTGATGCAGGCGTTGAGGTCGACACGCTTTTCGTTGTAGGCGATAATGACTTCCTCGGCAGAATAGAAACGCTGGCCTTCGCCCTTGACAACATCGTTGCCTGCCGTGCGACGGGGCTTGGTCATGTAGTAGAGACCGAGCACCATGTCCTGCGACGGAACGGTGATAGGAGCACCATTGGCGGGGTTGAGGATGTTGTGGGTAGAGAGCATCAGCAGCTGAGCCTCAAGGATGGCGGCGTTGCCCATGGGCACGTGGACAGCCATCTGGTCGCCGTCGAAGTCAGCATTGAAGCCCGTACAGACGAGGGGGTGGAGGCGGATGGCCTTACCCTCGACCAGGCGGGGCTGGAAGGCCTGGATACCCAGACGGTGCAGCGTAGGAGCACGGTTGAGGAGGATGGGGTGTCCCTTGAGGATATTCTCAAGAATCTCCCAAACGACGGGCTCTTTACGGTCGACGATACGCTTGGCGCTCTTGACGGTCTTGACAAGGCCACGCTCGAGGAGTTTTCTGATGACATAGGGTTTGAAGAGCTCGGCAGCCATATCTTTAGGCAGACCGCACTCGTGCATGTTCAACTCAGGGCCGACGACGATGACCGAACGGCCAGAGTAGTCGACACGCTTACCGAGAAGGTTCTGACGGAAGCGACCCTGCTTGCCCTTGAGGGCGTCGGAGAGCGACTTGAGGGCACGGTTGGACTCGGACTTGACGCTGGAAACCTTGCGGCTGTTGTCGAAGAGCGAGTCGACCGACTCCTGAAGCATGCGCTTCTCGTTACGCATAATAACCTCGGGGGCTTTGATTTCCACAAGGCGTTTGAGGCGGTTGTTGCGGATAATGACGCGGCGATAGAGCTCGTTGATGTCCGACGTGGCAAAACGGCCGCCATCGAGGGGCACCAAGGGGCGCAGGTCGGGCGGAATGACGGGGACGATGTCCATAATCATCCACTCAGGACGGTTGTCCATGCCGCGTGCCTGCATAGACTTCTGCGACTCGCGGAACGACTCGATGACGTTCAGGCGCTTGAGAGCCTCCTGCTTGCGGGCGACAGCCGTCTCGCGCGAGGCCTTGGCGCGGAGCTCGTAGGAGAGCTTGTCGAGGTCGAGCTCGGTGAGGAGCTTGTAGAGAGCCTCGGCACCCATGCCGGCAATGAACTTGTCGGGATCGCTGTCGGGCAACTGCTCGTTGCCTTCGGGCAGCGAATCCTGGATGTAGTAGTATTCTTCTTCTGTCAGCAGGTCGAGTTTCTGGACAGGTTTCTCGTTGAGGATGGCCTTGCCAGGCTGCAGGACCACATATTTCTCATAGTAGATGACCTGCTCGAGTTTCTTCGACGGAATATTGAGGAGGGTGCCGATTTTGTTAGGCAGCGAGCGGAAGAACCAGATGTGGGCAATAGGAACCACCAACTCGATGTGGCCCATACGCTCACGGCGGACCTTCTTCTCGGTCACTTCGACACCACAGCGGTCGCAGACAATACCTTTATAACGAATACGCTTGTACTTGCCGCAGTGGCACTCCCAGTCGCGGGTAGGGCCGAAAATGCGCTCGCAGAACAAGCCGTCACGCTCAGGCTTATATGTACGGTAGTTAATGGTTTCAGGCTTCGTCACCTCACCAAAGGAGCGACGCTTGATTGACTCGGGCGACGCCAGGCTGATGGTAATCGAATTGAAATCGGTCTTTAACTGTGATTCTTGTTTAAAAGCCATGTTCCTTTTCTACTTGAAAATGATTAATCAAACGTTACCTCCAGACCCAAGCCACGGAGTTCGTGGACAAGGACGTTGAACGACTCCGGAATACCGGGAATCGGCATGTTGTCGCCCTTGACAATAGACTCGTAGGCCTTGGCGCGGCCAATAACATCATCGGACTTGACGGTAAGCACCTCCTGCAGCACATGCGATGCGCCGTAGGCTTCCAGTGCCCACACCTCCATCTCACCGAAACGCTGGCCGCCGAAGTTGGCTTTACCGCCAAGGGGCTGCTGGGTGATGAGCGAGTAGGGACCGATGGAACGAGCGTGCATCTTGTCGTCAATCATGTGGTGGAGCTTGAGCATGTAGATATAGCCAACCGTGGCAGGCTGGTCGAATCTGTCGCCCGTCTCGCCGTCATACAGGTAGGTACGGCCATTCTCGGGCAAGCCGGCCTCCTTCATGTAGCCGTTGATTTGCTCGAGTGTCGCGCCATCGAAAATGGGGGTCTTGAAACGCTTGTTGAGTTTCTTGCCAGCCCATCCGAGCACTGTCTCGTAAATCTGACCGAGGTTCATACGCGAAGGCACGCCCAGAGGGTTGAGGACAATGTCGACAGGCGTACCGTCTGCGAGGAACGGCATATCTTCGGCACGGACTATCTTCGACACGATACCCTTGTTACCATGGCGGCCAGCCATCTTATCGCCGATGCGCAGTTTGCGCTTCATGGCAATATACACCTTGGCCATCTGGACAATGCCGCTGGGGAGGTCGTCGCCCACCGTGAGAGCAAACTTGTTGCGGGTGAAGCGACCGGAAATCTCGCGGTACTTGATATTGTAGTTGTTCAACAACTCCTTGATGAGGGCGTTGGTCTCTTTGTCGGTAGTCCACTTGCTGGGGCTGACCTCAGTGTAATCAATCGTCTTGAGGGTCTTGGCAGAGAACTTGACTTTCTTGGGGATAAGCTCCTCACGGTGGTTGGTATAGACACCATTGGAGACCTTGCCGTTGAGGAGAATCAACAGGCGAGAGATGAGCTTGTCTTTCAGCTCCTCGCACTCAAACTTGTACTCTTCCTCCGGCTTGGCCAGCAGTTCCTTCTCTTTGGTACGGGCTTTGCGGTCGCGGATGACACGGGCAAAGAGCTTCTTGTCGATGACCACACCGTGCATTGAGGGAGGCACCTTCAAGGAAGCATCTTTCACATCGCCGGCCTTGTCGCCGAAGATGGCGCGGAGCAGTTTCTCCTCGGGGGTGGGATCCGACTCGCCCTTGGGCGTAATCTTACCAATCAGGATATCGCCTTCCTTGACCTCGGCTCCGATACGGATGATACCGTTCTCGTCAAGGTCTTTCGTGGCGTCGTTACCGACGTTGGGGATGTCTCGGGTAAGCTCCTCGTTGCCACGCTTCGTCTCGCGGACCTCGAGGGTGAACTCCTCGACGTGGACCGAGGTAAAGATGTCCTCGCGGACAACGCGCTCGGAAATAACGACAGCATCCTCGAAGTTGTAACCCTTCCACGGCATGAACGCGACCATCATGTTGCGACCCAGGGCGAGTTCGCCAGCCTGGGTGGCATAGCCTTCGCAAAGGACCTGACCCTTCTTGACCTTGTCGCCTTTCTTGACGATGGGACGGAGATTGATGGCCGTCGAGTGGTTGGTACGCTGATATTTTGTGAGGTGGTATTCTTTAACATCGTCGTCGAAAGAAACAAGGCGTTCTTTCTCCGTGCGGTTGTGGCGGATGACAATCTTAGTAGAATCGACAAATTCCACCACACCGTCGGCCTCGGCATTGAGCAACACACGGCTGTCGTGGGCAACGGCTTCTTCGATACCAGTTCCAACGATGGGAATCTCGGGGTTGAGCAGAGGAACAGCCTGACGCATCATGTTCGAGCCCATCAGGGCGCGGTTGGCGTCGTCGTGCTCCAAGAACGGAATCAGCGAGGCGGCAATAGATGCAATCTGGTTGGACGCAATATCAATCAAGTCAATCTCTTCAGGCGATACGATGGGGAAGTCGGCCTGCCTACGGGCCTTGACCTTAGCCTCGGTGATCTTGCCATTTTCGTCCTGCGGCGTGGTAGCCTGGGCAACCGTCTTGTTCTCTTCAGCCTCGGCCGAAAGATAGATGGGGGCCTCATTCAACTGGACCTGGCCATTCTCCACACGCTGGTACGGCGTCTCGATGAAACCAAGCTCGTTGATTTTGGCATAGACGCAGAGCGACGAAATAAGTCCGATATTGGGACCTTCAGGGGTCTCGATAGTACAGAGACGGCCATAGTGGGTATAGTGAACGTCGCGAACTTCGAAGCCTGCACGCTCACGCGACAGACCGCCAGGACCCAGGGCAGAGATGCGGCGTTTGTGCGTCAACTCAGCCAGCGGGTTGGTCTGGTCCATGAACTGGCTCAGCTGGTTAGTACCGAAGAACGAGTTGATGACCGACGAAAGAGTCTTGGCGTTGATAAGCTCTGTTGGGGTGAACACCTCATTGTCGCGGACATTCATGCGCTCGCGGATGGTGCGCGACATTCTGGCGAGACCGACACCAAACTGGTTGGAAATCTGCTCGCCGACGGTGCGGATACGACGATTCGACAAGTGGTCGATATCGTCAACCTCAGCCTTCTGGTTGATGAGTTCAACCAGATATTTGATAATGGAGGTTATGTCTTCCTTGGTGAGGACCCTGACATTGTCGGGCACATCAAGGTTAAGTTTCGTATTGATTCTGTAACGGCCCACATCACCCAGGTCGTAGCGCTTCTCCGAGAAGAACAACTTCTCGATGATGCTGCGGGCAGTCTCCTCGTCTGGCGGTTCAGCATTGCGCAACTGGCGATAGATATACTCGCACGCCTCTTTGGCATTGTTGACCGTATCTTTTCTTAATGTGTTGTAAATCACAGAGTAGTCAATGCCATCTTTATCCTCGGTCTTGACCAGGATAGACTTGACATCGAGCTCGAGGATTTTCTCGATGTGCTCTTCGGTGAGCTCAACATCGCGCTCTATGATGACTTCCGTTCTTTCCATGGAGATAACCTCGCCGGTATCCTCATCGACGAAGTCCTCGGTCCATGTCTCGACTACGCGGGCAGCGAGTTGCTTGCCCATGGCTTTCTTGAGGCTGGTCTTGTTGACCTTGACCTCCTCAGCCAGCTGGAAGATGTCGAGGATGTCTTTATCAGACTCGTAGCCTATAGCACGCAACAGCGTGGTAATCGGCAGCTTCTTTTTACGATCGATGTACGCATACATGACATTGTTGATGTCGGTCGTAAACTCCATCCACGAGCCTTTGAAAGGAATGATACGGGCAGAGTAAAGCTGCGTACCGTTGGAATGGAACTGCGTACCAAAGAACACGCCGGGAGACCTGTGCAACTGCGAAACCACCACACGTTCAGCGCCATTAATGACGAACGTCCCTTTCGGGGTCATGTACGGAATCATGCCTAGGTAGACATGCTGCTCCAGTGTCTGGAAATCCTCGTTTTCAGGGTCTTTGCAGCTCAGCTTCATTTTGGCTTTGAGCGGCACACTGTAGGTCAACCCACGCTCGATGCACTCCTCTATAGAGTAGCGCGGCGGGTCGATATAATAATCCAAGAATTCGAGTTCGAAATTGTTTCGCGCGTCCGTGATGGGGAAATTCTCTTTGAAGACCTTGTACAAACCTTCGTCAAGACGGTTGTCGGGGTTGGTCTCAATCTGGAAAAAGTCCTTGAAAGATTTGACCTGGATGTCAAGAAAATCCGGGTAATCAAATTTTCGCACCGACGCGAAATTTACTACTGTGGGTTCTTTTTTTGCCAAGGGACTATAAATTATTCGTGTTCTATATGTTGATCGCGATTATTGGGAGGGTGTAATCCCACGTGGGGGAGGCAGGTGTCTGTTGTGGAATATATTCCACGGCAACAAGGAATAGGCACTCCAGTCCTTGCTGGAGGCCCTATTCCTCGTGGATGTTAGAAAGGGGCAACCTTACTTCACCTCGACTTCGGCACCAGCCTCTTCGAGGGCTTTCTTCAGGCTGTCAGCCTCGTCCTTGGAGACGCCTTCCTTGACGGTCTTGGGAGCGCCGTCAACGAGTTCTTTGGACTCCTTGAGGCCCAGGCTGGCCATGTCCTTAACGGCCTTCACAACGGCCAACTTCTTGGTCTGATCGGGCACACCCTTCAGGATCACGTCGAAGGAGGTCTTCTCCTCGGCGGCAGCAGCGGCACCACCAGCGGCGGGAGCAGCAACGGCCACAGCGGCGGCGGCGGGTTCAATGCCGTACTCCTCTTTCAGGACGTCAGCAAGTTCTTTAACTTCTTTAACGGTAAGGTTAACCAGTTCTTCAGCAATAGCTTTGATATCTGCCATGACTTTATTGTTTTTTAATGTTTTACAATGTTTTTTAATAATTTTTACTTTTTGGCCTTGTCAAGGGGGGCCGGCCCTTTGTTTTAACGCTGTTCTTGTTTAGCGTTCCTCCAAAGTTTTCAGTACACCGGTAATGGTATTGCCTGCCGACTGGAGCTGAGAAACCACGTTCTTGACGGGCGACTGCAGCAGGGCGACCACGTCGGCGATGAGCTCGTTCTTCGACTTGATGTTGACAAGTTCGTCGAGGTGCTCGTGGCCGATGTAGAAACACTCTTCGACATAGGCACCTTTGAGAATGGGCTTGGCAGCGTTCTTCTCGGCGGCGCGGAAGTCTTTGATCAGTTTCGCAGGGGCATTGTTGGTGTTCGAAAGCATTATGGCGGTTTCACCCTTGATCACCTGGAACAACTCGGAATAGTCGAAACCCGACTTCTCGAGAGCCTTGATGAGAAGAGTGTTCTTTACAACTTCCAGCTTCACCTCTTTGCGGAAGGCGGCACGACGCAGCTTGCTGGTCTGCACCGAATTGAGGCCTCCGATATCTGCAATGTACAGATTCGGGTAGGACTTAACCTCTTCACACAAGGAATCGATCAGCTGGTCTTTCTGGTCTTTTCTCATAATGTTTCTCTAAATTAAATTGGGTTACAAGGTGGCGGCTTTGGTGTCCACTTTGACGCCGGGGCTCATGGTGCTGCTGATAGCGATGCTCTTCACGTAGGTGCCTTTGGCGGCGCTGGGTTTGAGCTTCACAATCATCTGGAGCACCTCGCGGGCGTTCTCGACAATCTTCTGGTCGTCGAACGAGCACTTGGCAACGGCGGTATGGATGATACCGAATTTGTCGACCTTGAAGTCGATCTTACCAGCCTTGGCTTCCTGAACGGCCTTGCCTACCTCCATGGTGACAGTACCCGTCTTGGGGTTCGGCATGAGTCCGCGGGGACCGAGGATGCGGCCGAGAGCTCCAATCTTGGGCATGCAACTGGGCATGGTGATAATAACGTCAACGTCGGTCCAACCGCCTTTGATCTTCTCGACATACTCGTCAAGACCATAGTAGTCGGCGCCGGCATTCTTGGCTTCTTCCTCTTTGTCGGGGGTGCAAAGGACGAGCACGCGGACGGTCTTACCCGTGCCGTGGGGCAGGGTGACGCTACCGCGCACCATCTGGTTGGCCTTGCGGGGGTCAACACCCAGACGCACGTCGATGTCGACAGAAGCATCGAACTTCGTGAAGGTAATCTTCTTGACGATGCTCACAGCCTCTTCGAGCGAGTAGAGTTTGCTGCCGTCAAATTTGGCGATAGCCTCTTTCTGTTTTTTGGTTAATTTTCCCATGTTGTCTGTTTTTGTGGTCAACGCATGCATCGTGTACATGCTACCACTTGTTCATACTTTTTTTTACTTGTTCAGGGGGTTCTCACCCGTAACAGTGATACCCATGCTGCGTGCCGTGCCGGCCACCATGCTCATGGCGCTCTCCACTGTGAAGCAGTTGAGGTCGGGCATTTTGGATTCGGCAATCTGGCGCACTTGCTCCCAGGTGACCGAGGCGACCTTGACGCGGTTGGGTTCGCCGGAACCCTTGGCGGCTTTGGACATCTCTTTCAGCTGGACAGCGACAGGAGGGGTTTTCAGTACAAAGTCAAAGGACTTGTCCGTGTACACAGTGATGATGACGGGCACAACCTTGCCGGCCAAGTCCTGTGTACGGGCGTTGAACTGCTTGCAGAACTCCATGATGTTCACACCCTTCGCACCGAGAGCCGGTCCGACAGGGGGTGCGGGGTTCGCAGCACCGCCTTTGATTTGCAATTTAATCAATCCTGCAACTTCTTTTGCCATTGAATTAAATTTTAAATTAGGTTAGTTGAATCGGTTACTGCTCTTTCTCCACCTGCGAGAAGCTCAACTCGAGAGGCGTCTTGCGACCGAAGATTTTGACGGTTACCTTCAATTTCTTCTTCTCTTCGTTGACCTCCTCGACCACACCGGTGAAACTGTTGAAGGCACCATCGATGACCTTCACATTCTCGCCGATGATGAAATGGTCCAGTGCATCGGCACCTTCCAACTGCTCATCCATCTTGCCGAGGATGCGGTTGATTTCGGCCTGACGCATAGGTATGGGCTTGCCTTCGCGCTCGCGCAGGAAGTCAAGCACATTGGGCAGGTTCTGGATCACCGGGATGATCTCATCGCGCAAGTCGGCCTCGATGATCACATAGCCCGGGAAGTAGTTCCGGTCTTTGACAACCTTCTTGCCATTGCGGATGGCAACCACCTGCTCGGTGGGAATCAGCACAGTGGGCACATCTTCGCTCCAGCCACGCTTGGCCATTTCGCTCTCGATGTACTCCTTGGCTTTCTTCTCCTTGCCGCTGATTGCTCTGACGACATACCACTTTTTTTCCTGTTGTTCCATTTCTTAAAGGCAGTGTAAGGACAGTGAAAATAAACTTAATTACCCGACCGGACTGTCTTCTGGTTGCCAAGAGTCTCAAAATGTGTTTTGGGAAGCAAGACCCTCGCGCTTTCGCAGCAACCGTCAGCCAATCAGGTGATAGAAGTTTCCTAACAAACCCTTCCATCCTCCAGACTGGACACCGAAGACGATATCCATCAGGAAGACTATGAGGGCAATCACGATAGAAGCGATAGCAACGACCACTGCGCTGCTCTGCAACTCTTTGAACGTGGGCCACGACACTTTGTGCACAAGTTCGTCGTAGCTCGACTTCACATATTCACCAAACTTTGACATGTTCTATAAACTAGTTTTATTGGCAGGGGCAGAGAGAATCGAACTCCCAACAGCGGTTTTGGAGACCGTCATTATACCATTTAACTATGCCCCTGTAAGTAGGAGCGTACTTGTGTACGCCCCTACGGGTTTTTCTCGGGATTATTCGAGGATCTTGGTCACCTGACCGGAACCGACGGTGCGGCCACCCTCGCGGATAGCGAAGCGCAGGTTCTCGTTCAGAGCGATGTCGGCGATCAGCTCCACAGTGATCGTCAGGTTGTCGCCAGGCATGACCATCTCGCGGCCTTCGGGCAGGATGATGGTACCGGTGACGTCAGTGGTACGGAAGTAGAACTGAGGACGATAGTTGTTGTGGAACGGGGTGTGACGACCGCCTTCTTCCTTCTTCAGGATATAGACAGCAGCCTCGAATTTGTGGTGGGGTTTCACCGAGCCGGGCTTGGCGATAACCATACCGCGACGGATCTCGTTCTTGTCGATACCGCGGAGGAGCAGACCGACGTTGTCGCCAGCCTCACCCTCGTCGAGGATCTTGCGGAACATCTCGACGCCGGTGACGGTGCTCTTCAGTTTCTCGGCACCCATACCGATGATGTCGACGGGGTCGCCAGTGTGGATGATACCGGTCTCGATACGACCAGTGGCAACGGTGCCGCGGCCAGTGATCGAGAAGACGTCCTCGACGGGCATCAGGAAGTCCTTATCCACAGCGCGGGTGGGCAGGGGAATCCAGCTGTCGACGGCAGCCATGAGGTCCTCGACGTTCTTGACGCCGCTGGCCTCGCCATTCAGAGCGGCAAGGGCGGAACCACGGATGACGGGGATATTGTCGCCATCGAAGTCATAGGAGCTGAGGAGCTCGCGGACTTCCATCTCGACGAGGTCGAGCAGCTCGGGGTCGTCAACAAGGTCGCACTTGTTGAGGAAAACGACGAGCTGGGGAACACCAACCTGACGGGCGAGCAGGATGTGCTCACGGGTCTGGGGCATGGGACCGTCGGTGGCGGCCACAACGAGGATAGCACCGTCCATCTGGGCAGCACCGGTAACCATGTTCTTCACATAGTCAGCGTGACCGGGGCAGTCCACGTGGGCATAGTGGCGGTTCTCAGTCTGATACTCGACGTGAGCGGTGTTGATGGTGATACCACGCTCTTTCTCTTCGGGAGCAGAGTCGATGGAATCGAACGATTTAACTTCGGACAGACCCTTCTCGGCGAGCACCTTGGTGATGGCGGCGGTGAGGGTGGTCTTACCATGGTCAACGTGGCCGATAGTACCAATGTTGACGTGCGGTTTAGAGCGGTCGAATTTTTCTTTTGCCATTGTTTAATACGTATTAAATGTTAACAATAATATTAATTCACGTTCAAAGAGGGCGAGCCTACTGGCTTGCGTCCTCATACTTTTTGTTTTCCCTGCTGCACTTCGGTGCAAAAAGGAGAGCCACAGACGAGAGTCGGACTCGTGACCTCATCCTTACCAAGGATGCGCTCTACCACTGAGCTACTGCGGCTTGTTTTCGTCACTCTCTTTCTTTTCGAGTGCCTTTTGTTCGCGGGGCGGTTCTGGTGGGGTCTGTCCCCGCTGGCTTGGAGCGGAAGACGGGGCTCGAACCCGCCACCTATAGCTTGGAAGGCTATCGCTCTACCAAATGAGCTACTTCCGCCTGTTGAAGTTGGGCATTTCGTGGGGGAGGGTGGACTCGAACCACCGAACTCTTCCGAGGACAGATTTACAGTCTGTTGCAATTGCCACTATGCGACTCCCCCATCTTCTTCTGCTTCCGATGCCACTCTATCGTGGCCGCCAGGATTCTCTTTCGAGCCGATGAAGGGACTCGAACCCCCGACAGGCTGATTACAAATCAGCTACTCTACCAACTGAGTTACATCGGCTTCTTTCAACCTTTCAAACAACTCTTCTTTTTCTCGGTTTGAGGTTGCAAAGATACTACTTTTTTCCAAAACAGAAAAAAGTTTTTTTGATTTTTTGCATTATTTTTTCTTAATCGGCTGATTATCCGATATATAAAATTAACACTTTTTTCAACACCACTACCCTTCCGCCCGCAAAAACACCTCCTTCGGCATCTTTCTCCACCCCAAATTGCCCCCTCTCTGTCCCTTTTTTGCCGTTTTTAATGCGAAAAACTTGTAACATGCTGATTATCATCAATCTGGGCACTAACCTGTTCAAATCGCGCCAAATCGCAGCGGAGTCGAAGGATTCTCCTGCCAGATACCTAGGAGGTGGCCAGGGGCGGCTTCTAGAATTTCTAGTTTTTCTAGAATCTCTAGTTTTTCTAGATTTTCTAGAATCTCTAGAATCTCTAGAAAAATAAGCTGCGGGCCCCGACGGGGCCCGCAGCTCGGTTGTAGTGTTTGCGGCCTTTTGGCCGCCCCTCCCCCCTCTCTTGAAAGGAGAGGGGGGCCGGGGGGTGAGGCTTTATCTGACGATGAGCTTGCGTATCGCGTTCACCTGCTCGCCAGTCACGCGCACGAAGTACGCGCCCTTGGCCAGGCCCGTGACGTCGATCGTCAGCTCGCCGCTCTCCGTCCTCCACTCGCCGCTAACACGGCCGCTGATG